>SUVN01000029.1 GCA_015061985.1 Akkermansiaceae bacterium | reverse complement strand
CTTGAACTCGCGCTTGAGGCGGTCCACGATAATGTCGAGGTGAAGCTCACCCATACCGGCAATGATGGTCTGGCCGGTCTCCTCGTCGGTCTTGACGCGGAAGGTGGGGTCTTCAGCGGAAAGGCGCTGCAGAGCGTTGGACATCTTCTCCTGGTCACCCTTGGTCAGGGGTTCCACGGCCATGGAAATCACGGTGTCCGGGAAGGTCGGGGGCTCGAGCGTGTAGTCAAAGTCGTCGGAAGCGAGGGTGTCACCCGTGGTAGCGTTCTTCAGACCCACGATAGCGGCGATGTCGCCGGAGTACACAGCGTCCACATCGGTGTGAACATTGGCCTGAATCTGGAGGAGACGGCCCACGCGCTCACGCTTGCGGGTACGGGGGTTGTACACGGTATCACCCTTGCGAATCACACCAGTGTACACACGGATGAACACCAGAGAGCCCACGAACTTGTCAGCCCAGAGCTTGAATGCCAGAGCCACGGGCTTGTCATCATCAGAGGGGTTGATTTCCTTCACCTCGAAGGTCTCATAGCCGTTTTCGTCAAGACCGTTGGAGATGGTGGAGGTCACGGTAGCCTGCTTGGCCTCCAGCGGAGAGGGCAGGTAGTCCACCACAGCGTCCAGAAGCCCCTGCACACCCTTGTTCTTGAATGCGGAGCCACCGACCACGGGCACGAACTTGTTGGCGATGGTAGCGCGGCGGATAGCGGCCTTCAGCGTCTGGGCATCGATGGGTTCCTCCATGAGGAAGAGCTCAGCGAGCTCGTCGTCCACGTCAGCCACACGGCTCTTGAGCTCCTCCAGAGCCATCTCAGCCTCTTCCTTCAGCTCGGCGGGAATGTCAACCACCTCGATGGTGGAGCCCAGCTTGTCGGAGGAGTTGTACATGATGGCCTTCTGGTTCACCACGTCAATCTGGCCGGCGAGGGCATCCTCAGAGCCGATGGGGATGAGCACGGGGGAGGCGTTGGCACCGAGCTTGGTGCGGATGTCGGACAGCACGTTGTCAAAGTTGGCACCGATGCGGTCCATCTTGTTCACGAAGCACAGACGGGGCACGTTGTACTTGGAAGCCTGGCGCCACACGGTCTGAGTCTGGGGCTGCACACCGGCAACACCGCAGAACACCACGATAGCGCCGTCGAGCACGCGCAGGGAGCGCTCCACCTCTGCGGTGAAGTCCACGTGCCCGGGAGTATCGATAACGTTGAGCTGGAAGTTATCGTTCTCGAAAATCTTGTAGCAACCCTCAGCAGGGAGCTGTTTCCAGTTGGTAGTAACGGCGGCGGAGGTGATGGTAATACCGCGCTCCTGTTCCTGCTCCATCCAGTCGGTGGTGGCAGAGCCATCGTGCGTCTCACCGAGCTTATGGATCATGCCGGTGTAGAACAGGATACGTTCAGAAAGCGTGGTTTTGCCACCGTCAATGTGAGCGGCAATACCGAAGTTACGGTAGCGCTCCAGCGGGGCCTTGCGGTTGGGGCTGCTTACATTAGCCATAATTGAAAGTAATATGAAGTTGTTATTGTTCAGAGATTACGAGTAACTTCCGCGGCCGTTTCTTACCAACGGAAGTGAGCGAAGGCACGGTTGGCCTGAGCCATCTTGTGCACATCGTCGCGCTTGCGGACTGCAGCGCCCTGGTTGGCGGCAGCTTCCTTGATTTCGTTGGCCAGAGCCTTGGCCATGGGGATACCCTTGCGGTTGCGGGCAAAATTGATGATCCAGCGCATAGCGAGAGCCTCGGAGCGATCCGGAGCCACTTCCAGCGGCACCTGGTAGGTAGCACCACCCACGCGGCGGCTCTTCACCTCCACACGGGGCTTGGCGTTCTCGATAGCACGCGTCAGAACCTCCAGCGGGCTCACGGTATCGGTACCTTCATTAGCCAGATCAATGGCCTTGTACACGATGCGCTCTGCAAGAGCACGCTTACCGGCAAGCATCACCTTGCCAATGAGGCGACCCACAAGCACGGAATCGTAGCGGGAGTCGCGACGCTCAATCTTCTTGTAAACACGTTTACGGCGAGACATATCTGTATTTTCTTATCGTTGCAGGTTCAATTACTTAGCGCTTCTTAGCGGGAGCGGCGGCAGCACCGGCTTTCGGGCGCTTGGCACCATACTTCGAACGGCCACGACGGCGCTTGTCAACACCCAGGCAGTCCAGGGCGCCACGAACGATGTGATAGCGAACACCGGGCAAGTCCTTCACACGGCCACCACGCACAAGCACGATGGAGTGCTCCTGCAGGTTGTGACCCTCACCGCCGATGTAGGCGATTACTTCTTCACCGTTGGTAAGGCGAACCTTAGCAACTTTACGCATAGCGGAGTTCGGCTTCTTCGGCGTACGGGTCATCACCTGAAGGCAGACGCCACGACGCTGCGGGCAGCTATGAAGAGCGCGAGACTTCGACTTCTCTTCCGGTACGGTACGTCCCTTGCGGACGAGCTGATTAATGGTCGGCATGTTTCCTTTTAGTTTGTTGTTTTTCAGGCCCTTGCGTAGCAGATGCACAAGTCCCTCTCCCTTGAGGAAACCTGCCATTTCTCCGGCGGCGGACCCGATAAAATCCTTCTATGGTGCGTAGTTCTACACACTTAGCGGGTCACAGAGTATAGCCATTTTCCCCTATATTGCAAGCCTTTTCTTTGCATTTTTAACGAATTTCTGCAATTTTTTGCACCTTTTTTCTCATCGCCGCTTTCCCATGCCCCTCACTCACCGAATTTTATTAAATTTTTCTTAAATGACACGATATGTTGCCTTCTCCCCCTATTATATATATAAGGAGATAGCTCTTTTTGTGCCGATTTCCGCAACGAATGAAGCGCCCCTCCCCTGCCCTGCATCTCTCAGGGTGCACTATTGACCGGCAAATTCGGCAAAGTGCGAGCGATATTCTGCGGGCAAAGAATCGACCGGGCGAGAAAATGGTATATCTGCCACCTTACCGCCTTTCCGGAACTCAAGCGTGATATTGCCATGGGTCCGCGATACGGTCAGGCAGGCATCGCTCAGGCGATAAAACAGACGGATATTACCGGAGCGCGATGCGATATCCGGCAAACGGCAAAGTGCATCCAACTCCCGGTGAACGGATGCCCAATCCACTTTTTCCCGGGACAACAATCGGGCCACCGCTGACTGATGTCGGGACAGGGATACTGCATCTGACATTTGTCGCTCATGCGGAACCACACGACCGATGCTGACGGGCTGCGGACGCGCTGCCACCGCCACCGGCACCGCCAGCAGCTGCCCGCCCCGCAACACACTCAGGTGGACTATATGCCCGGGACGACTGTACCGCATACTGATCAGCAAATCTTCACGGCTGTCAAGCGGGTATCCATTCAGCAGCAGCAGCACATCTCCTGCTTTTAATCCTGCTTTCTCTGCCGGACTACCCTGCACAACCCCGCGCACTTTCAATCCTTGCTGCGGCGGCAGCGCATTCCCGGTTGACACCCGTTCCGCAGTATTCATGGCAACGACATCAACGCCCAGAAAGATATCCGACACCACTTCCACCGCAGAAACCGCCGGAGCAAGCGGCTGCGGTCTGTCCTCCCCGAACAGGGAACACAGAGTCAGCAGCAGCCCGATTGTCAACCGGCGTTTCATCTTTCCTTTTCCTTTACAATGGTATATTATACACTTCGATATCAAATGCCGCCGGACAAGCTATCCCGCATTCACCTCCACTCTGACTTCGGTACACCATATTCGGCACGCGCCCGCAATCACCGCTCTCCGGATTTTCCAGCTCGGCCAGCCTCATTTCCCCGGTATATCGGCGCACCGATGCAGAACTCTCCGCTACCCCGGGCACCATCTGTGCATCGTCCCCCGGCAGCAGCAGTCCGGCAGCCACAGCACAGCCCACCAGCACCGCCGCCCACGGCAACACCGCGCGGAAGTACCGGCGGCGGAACACCCGGTCAGCTTCCGCATGCAGCACTGCCAGCAGACGCTTGCTCATGGCATCATCCATCAGCCCCCCATTCTGCCGGGCAAGCTCGCGGAGCATCTCCTCCACCTCCCGGGTACTGTATTCTTTTCTGTTCATGATTGATTCATTCTGGTTTTGATTCGTTCCAATGCCGAAGCATAGCGGCGGCGCACAGTAGATTCCGGCACACCAAGCTCTCGTGCTATATCTGCAAAACTCCGTTCATCCCAGATGCGCAGAGTCACCACCATGGCCTCCTCCTCCGGCAATTGTTGCACAAGCTGTGCCAGTTGCTGCATTCGCTCGTCAGCTGCATCATCCTCACGGCGGCGTTCCTGTTCCTCCCGGCAAAAAGTGCTTTCCACCTCCCGTCGCCGCATGTTGCGCCCCCGTGTCTGCATCGCAGCATTGCGCAGGGAGCGCAGTGCATACGGCAACAACCCATCCTTCTCCAGTCGGCCTGTACAGTAGGCTGCCGCCACGCGGCTCATCACTTCGGACAGCAGCAATTCCACATCCGTCACGTCATCTGCCTGCTGCCGGGCATACACCAGCAAACGGTGCTGCATCGACAGGAACCATTCCTCGATTTCCCGCCGAAGCCGTTTTTCCCTTCGCTGGAAAAATCCTGACAACATGCTTTCGTCACCCTTATTAATCGTCCCCAAACGCCAATCCGCCACTTCCCATCGAAAAATGTCAGAAAAAAATCGTTTTTTTCAAAAAAATGCAAAAAAGTGGCGGATATTCCCCTTGGATCGACTTAACTTTTATGCAGGTCAAGGGCAATTTGCCCGTCTACCCCCTCTTTCAACAGACAGAAACAACCAAACCAAGCTTCTGACCATGAATGCCATCCCTCCCTATAAAAAGTGGTTCGATGCCTCCGGCATCGTTCCTGCCGTTGCTGCCTCCACCCTCACAGAGGAAGAGCCCGTCCAACCCGGCCAAATCATCACCTTCGGCGGTGATGACCGCAGCCAGGCTCCGCCCACCAACGGCGAATCCTTTTCGCTGTCGGCCCAGGTCTTCATCCCCATGGGGGTCAATGAGCAGGGCATGCCCACCCCCATCCATGCCCAACTGCAGCTCTCCTACACCGTAGAAGACTGGGGCACTGCCTCCGTGGACGGAAACATGGTCATGAACTTCACCACCGCCACCGCCGCCCCGACCGGCCCCTACGGCGGGCACACAGCATGGGGCGGGTCTCGTTGCGTTCCCGTTTCATCCGGCATGCACAGCCTCGGCTTCACCTACACCAACATCACCATGCCGGATGCAGACATGAACCAAATTGTCTGCGTCTACTCCTATCGGGCTGTGGAGTTGGAACCGGGCGGCAAAAAGGAGCCGCAGCCCTGCTCTTCCTGTAACGGTTCCTCCTGCACGGCAGAGGGCGGACAACCACCCGTTACCCGCAGCTCCGGCAATTCTTCCGCCGCCACATCCTCTGCGGGTTCAGCCGTGACAGCGGAGGTGACGGAGGACAGTATGCTCTGGTCCTGCAATGTGGGTACACTGCGCGGGTTGGGCGCTCTGCTCACCGGCAAGGTGCAGCTCTATGCGGATTCCTTCGATTCCTCCCTCACCTCCCCTGCCGCCCTCTTCTTTAATCACCCCATGCTGGCGGCTCTTTCTCTCCCGGAGGGCGGGCTGGTACCCGGCACCAAGGCTGAAATCCGCATCGGCGACCGCGTCATTGCCCTGCGTTACTATCTGGACGGCTCCATTGCCCCCATCGGCGTAGACTCTGCCGGCAAAGGGCTGGTATCTCTCACTCAGGATTCGGCGGGCAGCGTTACCGCCCTCAAATGGCAGGACAACTCCGGTGCCGCCTGGGTATTTGACGGTACTTCTGGCGCCCTGCTCTCCTACACCTCCCCGGAACAGGTCTCTGTCTCCGATGTATCTGACTATCTCATTGTCAACCGCCATCCGGAAGATGACTCCCTCCGCCAGATCTGGAGTCTCTGGGACGGGCTGCTCAATATCGAGGACATCTCCGATTCCGGTTACGCCATCCGTCTCTACACGGCAGAACATATCACCGGTACGGACGCTTCCGGCTTCTTCATCCCCGAACCGGGCACCGCGTTCAAGACCTTCACCGTCTCCGGCACAGAAAACAGCCTCACCATCGTGGAAAAGACTCCCGGGCGAGAGGATTACGCCTGCACCTGGAGCATGGGCGAGGACGGTGCGTGGAGTCTGGTGCGGGGTGCAGCTGCGGAAGCCATTACCACCTCACGCGTTCGCACCACGCTGGAACCCGACCCGGAAACGGAGGTCTGGCAGCTGGTCACCACCGTCAGCCGCGGCGGTGTAACCGCCTCCTGCATCTGTGAAGTATACCAGAATTCCCCCATGGGCGCTCTGCTCCTCACCCGCGTGGTGGGCTATGGCACACCGGAGGCACAGACCACCGCCTACGAATATGACGGCGTGGGCAATCTCCTCGTTCAGACCGCTCCCAACGGTCACCGCACGGAGTACCAGTACGACCTCTCAGGGCGTGTTCAGCGCACCATTGAACCCTGGCGCGCCGGTGGCTGCACCCTCATCACGGAATACAGTTATGCGTACTCCTCTGACTCACGCTACTCTGCGGAGCTCGCCTCCGTCACCCGCTGGCTGCGGCAGCCCGGCGCGTCCTCCCTCCTCAAGCTCAGCACGGAGTCTCACACCTACTCCACCTCCGAGGGGCTGCGCCGCGAGACCATTCGCACCACGGCTACGGGCTCCTCGCACACGCACACGGAAATCTCCGAAACCTGGACGGATGCCGCCCCCATTCCGCTCCATCGCGGCCGCCTGCACATGACCCAAAGCAAAGACGGCATTCAGACGCTTTATTCCTACGCCGCCACCTCCGACCACGGCTCTATCTACTCCATCACCACGGAAACGCAGGTGGAGGGCAACCCCGTGCCGGGGCAGTCCCGCCGAACGGTGCGCTTCATCAATGCCGCCGGCAACACCGTGCGCGAGGAGGTGTACCACCTGCTCTCCTCCGGCACATGGGCAAAGCTCAGCGGCGTGAATCATTCCTACGACACACAGAACCGCCTCTGTGGCAGCGTTCGCGATAACGGCCGCAGCTCTTCGCAGGCTCTCTCCTGCACGGGGGATGTCCTCTGGGAAATTGATGAGGACGGCATCCGCACGGATTATACCTATGACTCTGCCCGCCGCCTCACGGAAATCTCCCGCGCCGCCGTCTATGATGGCGACACCTGCATCACCCCGGAAACCATCACCGAGTTTGTTCGCGATGCCGCAGGCCGCGTCACCTCCACCATCACCCGCACCGGTGCCATGACCGCCACCCGCTCTACGGTCTACGATGCCGCCGGACGCACCATCGCCACCACGGATGAACTGGGGCGCACCACCACCACGGCTTACAGCGCAGACGGACTGACCACCACCGTCACCACCCCCTCCGGCGCCACGCTCATCACCACCCGCAACACGGACGGCAGCGTTGCACACGTCTCAGGCACCGGGCAGCGGGAGCTGTATCATGTCTACGATGTCAGCGGCAGCAACCTCCGCGAGACGGTGAAACTGGGGGATAATCAGACTACCTTGTCACAGTCCATCACCAACGGATTCGATGAGCTGATTACGGAAGCCGTCGCCTCCGTCTCCGGCTTCATCTATACCCGCAGCGAGTACAACGCCAAGGGGCAACTCACCAAACAGTATCAGGATGCAGGATGGAACACAACACCCACCGCCGCCACACTCTTTGAGTACGATACCATGGGCAACGTCTCCAAAAAGACGCTCGCTCTCGCCGAAGCGCCGGATGAAACCAATTCCCCCACGGAGGTCTATGCCTACGGCGCGGAATCCCTGGAGGACGGTATCTACTCCGTCCTCACCCGCACCCGATTCAATGCCGCAGGCTCCCCGCTCATTTCGCTGCAAAAGCAACTGATTTCCTCGCTTTCTTCCTCCATTGAAAGCAAATCAATTTCCGTCAGCGAAAGAAACTTGACCTCTGCCCAATGGTCTGTCTATAATGCAGCTACGAAACGAACCCGCTACACCTCCCTGCCCTCCTCCGACATCACCGCCGCCTCGGTGAGCGTGGATGGTTTTGTTATCTCGCAATCGGATAATGCCGGGGTCACCACAACCGCCGGGCGCGCCTACACCGCCGCCGGCATGACCATCACCCACACGGATGCCCGCGGCAACACCACCACCACGGTCACGGACATCGCCGGGCGCACGCTCACGGTCACGAATGCCGCCGGGAATACCACCTCAACCACCTACGACCCCGCGCACGACCTGCCCGCCACGGTCACGGATGCACAGGGTAACACCTCCTGCTACCGCTATGATGAACGCGGGCGCAAGGTTGCCGAATGGGGCACGGGAATTCAACCCGCCCTCTTCGCTTACGACTCCGCTGACCGCATGACCTCGCTGACGACCTTCCGCGCTTCCACGGAAACAGTCTCAACCGACCCGGTCAACCGCACGGACGGCGATGTTACCACCTGGTCTTATCACGATACCTCCGGCATGAAAATCCGCAAGTCCTACGCGGACGGCAGCAGCATCACCAGGACATACGATGCCTACAACCGCGTGCTGACGGAAACAGATGCCCGGGGCAAAGTCAAAACCCATACCTATGAACATGCCCGAGGTCTGCTACTGGGCACAACTTATTCGGATAATACAACGCCCCGCACCTATTCCTACAACCACCTCGGGCAACTCACGCAGGTGTCGGATGCCGCAGGGGTACGCACGCTCGGCTACAACGCTTACGGTGAGCAGGAAAGCGACTCGCTCGCGGCTGACAGCGTCACCCACCTCATCACGGAAAACCGCGATGAGCTGGGGCGTTCCTCCGGCTACACCTACGCCAAAAACGCTTCGGTGCAGCAGACGGTTACCACGGATTACGGCTCAGACGGACGCATTTCCTCCGCCGGATTTATTCACGGTGGGGCGCAGAAGATGTTCGGCTATACCTATCTGCCCGGCACACACCTGCTCCAAACGCTCACCAAACCCAATAACATGTCGCTCACGCTCAGCTATGAGGACAAGCGCGACCTGCTCACCGGCATGTCCTACAAGCGCGGCAGCACCACGGTGGCAAGCCGCACCTATACCTACGATGCTGCGGGGCGCCCGATTACCCGAAACACCGCCAGAAACGGTACAACCGTCAACGACTCCTTCGGCTACAACAACCGCAGCGAGCTTACTGCCGCCACCGTGAATAATGGGGCTTATTCCTACAACTACGATAACATCGGCAACCGAAACACGGCACAGGAAATAACGGAAGAGATCACCAACTACACGGCCAACAACCTCAACCAGTACACGGCTATCGGTGATTTCGCTCCCACCTACGATGCCGCCGGTAACCAAACACTCGTAAAGACCACCACGGGTATCTGGACTGTAGCTTACGATGCCGAAAACCGCCCCGTGAGCTTCACCAATGCAGAGACGAACACGGTCATCGAATGCGCCTACGACTACATGGGCCGCCGCGCCACCAAGAAAGTAACGGTCAATGGAGTCGTCACTCTCCATCATCGCTACCTCTACCGTGGATTCCTGCAAATCGCCTGCTGTGACCTCACCCGCAGTAACCACCCGGCACTCTGGCTCATCACCTGGGATCCCACCCAACAGATAGCCACCCGCCCGCTGGCCATCCAAAAGGACGGCACATGGTACACATACGGCTGGGATTTGACCAAAAACATCTGCGAGCTCTACGGCATCAACGGCTACATCCGCACCACCTACACCTACACGCCCTATGGCGCGGTAACCATTTCAGGCGATGTCACTCAGCCCATCCAATGGAGCAGCGAATTCCATGATGACGAACTCGCCCTCGTCTACTACAACTACCGACACTATAACCCAACCGATGGCCGATGGCTGGGAAGGGATTTTGTCCCCATGAACGAGGAACTTAATATTTATAACTTTTTGAATAACGACCCTTTGCAAAGTTTCGACATATGGGGATTAAAAACATCCAGCACAACAAAAGTGTATTCAGGGCATACGCATCACTTTGATGACGATATAAGCGCATCTTATCAAGTCTACATCGAAGCATCATGCTCAACAGATGGTAAACCCAAAGTAAATTTGATACATGTTGCCATTTACCCTCCCTTCGATAAAGAATCCACGGTACTTAGTTATAGACAGACACCTTCATCTTCACCTCATTCAGTTGAGGTAAGCATACCCATCAATTTATATTATACGCAAACATCTCTAATAGGTAATATAACTGGTTATGGAGGCATAGGTGCGGGGCTTGTTTCATTTAAAATAAATAATATTTGGACAACTTTAGGTTCTTTTTTGATATCATTAATAGGATTTTATTCTACATCAGAGGAAAAATACATATTTCATCATTACCACAAATTTACAGTAAATTGCAAATGTGCTCCAACTCGAGTATGGATTAGAGGCACAGAACGATACATAGAAGAAGAAAGATGGAATGCATTTGTAGAAGATCGCACCATTGAAGTATAAAAAAAAATCATATTACCTCATCTCAGCGGCAGTTTCTTTGCCGCTGAGATATAAAATAGCGCCGACACAATGAATAAAATTATTTTTTTATCTATTATATTTATCACATCGCCAACATTTAGTTATGATGCTATTTCGTTTTATGCAAACGATAAACAAAAAGAAATTGAAATACAGTTTGATGTTGTGTTATTTGATATCTTCAAACATAAAAAGAAACCAGCAGCTCAAATTTTCTTTACTGTAAGCGATATTAAGCTTTTTCCTGAACAAGATGAAGAAGAATTAGCTGCAGAATGCCAATTCAATATTCAACCACAAAAAAGCGACATAACTTTTCCTTTCAACAGCATTAGAGTATGGGGTAGTTATAAAAAATCGTCCCGAACATCGCCTGAATATGCCAAAATTACATTAAGAAAAGGCATAGGACTAAAAAGCAAATCGGATAACTCAGACAAGCACATATATGACAATGGGCTATTTGTTTCCATTCATGCCAACTATGACAACGCATTCGCATTTTTGGCAGCTAAAATGAAAAACGGGCAGACTATTTTTCCGGAACGTGTATCCGATTACGGTATAGGAGGCAGCAAGCAAATGGTATTTTCCTCCATGTCATCCCTACCTTTATCCTACATCTATTATACATGGAAAGAAACTACTATCGAAGAAATATTCGTAAAACTCCCTCCTCAAAATTCCCATTCTAATCCACACTAAAGAGATAAACATGTTCGGCTATACCTATCTGCCCGGCACACACCTGCTCCAAACGCTCACCAAACCCAATAACATGTCGCTCACGCTCAGCTATGAGGACAAGCGCGACCTACTCACCGGCATGTCCTACAAGCGCGGCAACACCGGCGTGGCAAGCCGCACCTATACCTACGATGCTGCGGGGCGCCCGATTACCCGAAACACCGCCAGAAACGGTACAACCGTCAACGACTCCTTCGGCTACAACACCCGCAGCGAGCTTACTGCCGCCACCGTGAATAATGGGACTTATTCCTACAACTACGATAACATCGGCAACCGAAACACGGCACAGGGAATAACGGAAGAGATCACCAACTACACGGCCAACAACCTCAACCAGTACACGGCTATCGGTGATTTCGCCCCCACCTACGATGCCGCCGGTAACCAGACACTCGTGAAGACCACCACGGGTATCTGGACTGTAGCTTACGATGCCGAAAACCGCCCCGTGAGCTTCACCAATGCGGAGACAAACACGGTCATCGAATGCGCCTACGACCACATGGGCCGCCGTGCCACCAAAAAGGTAACAGTCAACGGAAGCATTACCCTCCATCATCGCTACCTCTATTGTGGATTCCTGCAAATCGCCTGCTGTGACCTCACCCGCAGCAACCACCCGGCACTCTGGCTCATCACCTGGGATCCCACCCAACCGATAGCCACCCGCCCGCTGGCCATCCAAAAGGACGGCACATGGTACACATACGGCTGGGATTTGCCCAAAAACATCTGCGAGGTCTATGGCATCAACGGCTACATCCGCACAAACTACACTTACACCCCCTATGGAGCAGTAACCACCAGTGGCGATGTCACCCAGCCCATCCAATGGAGCAGCGAATTCCATGATGACGAACTCGCCCTCGTCTATTACAACTACCGACATTATAATCCAACCGATGGTCGTTGGATGGGAAGGGATAGAATAGACATATTGAATGAGTACATATATGTAACAAACCGTCCTCTGTGGAGCATTGATATATTAGGTGAACGAAATACAACAAATAACCGAACGGATGCAATGCAACTCTGCCATAGAATAAAGGAAAACAGACTTGCGTCTATTAAGAAAAATAAAGATTATGGAAAATGCGTTATAACAATTACATGCAAATGGACAACTAATCCTCCATCTTTCGCAGTCACAAAAGGTCAAGATATAACTATTTATATACCAAAATGCCTACGAGATGGAGAAATTGGATTAATTAATACAATTAACCACGAGATTCTTCATGCATACGATGAATGTAAACGAGGACCTATTTTAAGTTGTGAAGAACTGTGGTACAGAGAGATTCGAGGAAGCTACTATGGTCAATGTGCACAAATCAAAAATGAATCATCTCGAAAAATTTGCGCATTCAAAGGAGCAAAAAGAAGTGTTACAGGTGTAATTGCAGACATGAACAAAAAATACAGTAAAGAGCAAATGGTTATGTGGAATACATGCTGTATAACAGATCAAGATTGCGCAGCACAAGCAGAAAAAGCATACCAACAAATGAAAAAAGAGCCCATACCTTTTCTCTAAAGAAGAAACATGAAATTATCAAAAAAAATAAAAACAATCACACTTATATCCATATTTTCGACTAGTTGCACCCAGCTTTACATATATGATTATAGAAATCAAGTTGGCATAGTCATCACATCGCATTACCATACATCTAACTTAAAACAAAAAATAATAAAAGTATATAGTGAAAGCATACCTACAAAAAACAAAACACTAAGTGATCCATTAAAAGGAATCACATCAACAGACTACATGCCTATTGTATCATTTTATTTCAACGAAAAAGAAACTTTTGATTTGGCTCATACTGTAAATGATGAAATTGTAATTTCATACAATGGATATCCATATAGAACGGTTATTCAATCCAAAGCTTCATTTAAAAAATTATTAAAAGCAGCACACAATATCCCTTTCAAAATAGACTATGAAATTTCAAATTCGCATATTTCAACACAAGGCAAATAAACCAATCAAGCATATCATACTGCAAGCATAATCAATAAGAAAACAAATTGTCCGATTCAAAGGAAAGCAATTCTTTAGCAAATGACAGCATCCCCACCTCATCTCGAAATCCAGCGATGATAAAGCACGCAGGTTTCTTTCACAGCAGCGAAGAAAAGCAGTTCAGCTATGAGTACCTTTCCGGCACACACCTGCTCCAAACGCTCACCAAACCCAATAACATGTCGCTCACGCTCAGCTATGAGGACAAGCGCGACCTGCTCACCGGCATGTCCTACAAGCGCGGCAACACCGGCGTGGCAAGCCGCACCTATACCTACGATGCTGCGGGGCGCCCGATTACCCGAAACACCTCCCTGCCCTTCTCCCATATCGCCGCCCCACGCTTTGAGTACGATGCCATGGGCAACGTCTCCAAAAAGACGCTCTCTCTCGCCGACGTGCCGGATGAAACCAATTCCCCGACGGAGGTCTATGCCTACGGCGCGGAATTCCCGGAGGACGGCATCTTGGAAGGAGGGGTGATGTCTCACACTGTTTTTCGGACAGACAAGCGGTATGATAATCCGCGTGTTCTGTTGGAAACAGCGTGCGCGAGAGCACGAGGCAAGGAGGTCAAACGGGACAAATTGAGGACGGAGCGAATGGGGGCGAGGGCGTTCTCCATCACCTCCTGCGGATTCAGTCGAATGCGCCGGGAGGCGGTCTGAACATCCCCGCTGAACACGGCGCGCAGGATGCGCGGGGAAAACCCACTCACCATCGCGACGTTATCATGCACAGAATCCGGTGAACCGGTATTGGTGGCATTCAGATTCCAGTAGACGATGGCGGGAAACTCATATCCGGCATACTTGAAATCCAGACGCAACCTATCCAGGAGAGTCTCGCTATACTCCGCGCCGACATCGAACTGCATATCGGAGAGGATGAGCAGGCAGCGGGGCATAGTATCCTGCCCTACCCCGCTGCGGCGGGCAGTCTCCAGCAGGAGCCGGAATACATCTGCCACGTTGGTGCTTTCCACGATGTTGTATTGCTGCAAGGCTTCCATTCTGTCCGTCACGGAGCCGCCCTCCGGCAGCTCCAACCAGCGCGCCTGCGAGCTGAAACTGCACACGCGGTTGCGGAAAGGCCCGCTCAGGCGCTCCGCACAGTACAGCGCCAGCGGGTACGCCACCTGATGCGGAGTCAACGCGCTGCCCCACCACATTGAGCCGGAGGTGTCCAGCACCGGGAGAATCCCGCCACCCGCTGACGGCAAAAAATTTTCCAGATGGCGCCACTGGGCATCGATAATGCGCTTCAGCTCCTCCCGAGTGAGCCCTCGCGGCAGCCTGCCGAACCAGGGGCGGAACAACTCGTGCGGATACCCCGCCGCTGTGTTCAGTTTCTTTTCTGCCATCGTGCGGAAGAAGCGTTCCTTATCCCTCCGCGCAAACAGAGAACGATAGCGGTTAAGAGCCTGCGTGGGCAGCTTATCGTATTCCACCGCCTCGGGTTTGCCGGCCGCCAGCAGCTGCTCCACGGTGGGAGAGGCCGCCGCCACCGCCCGCCGGAAATCACCGTTACGCATCCCGAGCGCGGCACGCACCGCCGCCCACAGCGCTGAGCGGCGCGGCAACCACTTGCAGGCGTAGTAATTCCTCGTATGAACCCCCTCTGCAAAAATCGCCACCACATCCTCCCGCAAGGCCGGAATCCGCTCTGCCACCTGCACATAGTCCCGGTAGCAGCCCAGCTCACCCAACAGCGGCAGGTTATCGCGCACCGTTTCCGGGCTCAGCTCCCACAGCAGCTCCAGCAGGTGCAGAAACACGCTTCTCTCCCCTGCCCCGCTGCGGATTGAGCGACACCAGAACAAAATCGACACCGCCGTGACAGCATCCGCTGCATAGGCCTCCAGAAAGGGCCCCTCCAATGTCTCCGGCGACTCCTGCACCATATTGCGAGCCGACGCGATTTCCGCAAACAAATCCAGACAGGCGCTGCCCGTGCTCCGCAGTTGCAGGGCACCATTCTCCGTCCGGGTGAACACTCCGACTTGCGCTTGCTCCTTCGTCTCCATAGCTTGTGTCAATCCATGATGATATACTCCCACCCCTCTGTTGAGGGTGCTTCCCCTGAAAGCGATTTCTTGAACTTCGGGGACGCGGTGAGTCTACTGCTCTACCACTGAGCTAAGGCGGCTGCATGCCCTCCCTCCCGGATTCGAACCGGGGACCAATAGCTTATCTCTCGTGAGTTTGCAGAAAAGTTCGTCCGTTGCAGCCCTGCGGCCGCCAACGATGCCATTCTACCATCATTTCATGATTCTACCACCCCGCAAATACACAGCTACCCTGACCATATAATCAGGAATAGCATTCCCTCTGTAGTTCTGATAGACTCCGGGTGCGGAGATAGCGCGTTTACCGACTAAACCAAGTCACTTGTACACCGCCTCAGCCATTCCAGCTCAGCCTCAAACTCAGCGAGCGAATCCTGCCGGGAGCGATTGGTTTCTATGGTCACCATGGCACCCGGTGGGAGGATGGAGGGGATGA
Organism: Akkermansiaceae bacterium; assembly: GCA_015061985.1. Lineage (GTDB taxonomy): Bacteria > Verrucomicrobiota > Verrucomicrobiia > Verrucomicrobiales > Akkermansiaceae > Akkermansia. The sequence continues at coordinate 14,969 of SUVN01000029.1, read as the reverse complement.
AGCGGGAAAAATCCAGCGTTCCCCTGCCCAACAGCGTGTGGTCATCTATCAACTGCGTCTTATCCATCATATCCGCCAGGTGAAACATGGCCGGGCAGAGGGAACGGAATTCCCTCAACATTTCCTCCTGCGGAATTCCGTGATAATTTGCCGCACAGAGAGCATGCGGAATGTCCAGACAGAAGCCGCAGCCCACTTCCTGCATCACTACACGTATTTCCTCCGGCGTTGAGCCTCGGCATTCCAGGATTCGCCCTTCGTTGCGGGTGATGGCCGGTTTATTCTCGATGAGGGCACGCGGTTCTCCCAGTGCAGCCAGCTGTCGCGCCGTTTCCTCAATATGGCCGAAAGTGCCGCCGTGAAAAATGATGTAGCGGGCCTCCAGCTCATCGGCAAAACGCTTCATTTCGTCATATATTCGGAGATTGTCTGAGGCGCATTCGCGCCGTGCCAGATTGAAGCCATGCTTAAAGTGCGCCGCGTGTATGACAACTGGGATGCGAAGTTCCCGCCACAGAGAAATCGTATCAGACGTGCCGGGCACAGCATAAATCTCCAGATAATCATACACCCCCTGCTCATACAGGCGCAGAGCTTCACTTCGCCATGTGCCGCAGTTGACCGACCACAACTTCAATCCTGTTTCAAATCCTGCATCCCGTCTCATGCACCTCATGCTACCCTTTCATGGCAATTCAGGCAAGCATTTTACATCATCTGCACGGAATACTTACTCGAATATAAACACGAGGGTATGATAGCATATCCCCAAAAATCATGAAAATGAGCAACATCCGCTCAGGCTTCGTGCAGAACGATCAGCCATTGCTCTACTCCGGCATCGGCCGGCTCATCCCGTTTCCCGGGTCAGCCATTGCCACCGGCGGCTGATTTTGTTCCGAGGCAATCCGCCCTTTCCTCGTTATCTCCCTCCCTTCTCATGTAAAAAAAACGCCATTTCTTTACATGAGAACCACCATCATGTAAAAAAAACGCCATTTTCTTTACATGAGAACCGCCATCATGTAAAAAAAACGCCATTTTCTTTACTCGACAAAGACAAATTATCCCTTCTCCGCCGTCCTCACCAACTCGGCTGAATCGATTTCCTCCACATCCGTGTGAGCAAGAATAGCCACCAACCCGGCATTGATATAGTAGTTCCTACGCCAGATTTTCTCCTTTTTCAGCAATTCCAATCTGACCATTTCGTCCAGATACTTGGCCGCTGTAGGACGAGAAATCCCCAGATGGGATTCCAGATGTTCGATTTTCGTGTAGGGCGAATAGAACAGGCAATTCAGTAAATCATGACTATACATCTTGGATGCCCGCTCCTTGAGAATCCGCTTATACTCTTTCATCAGACACGCAATTTTCTGCACCAATTCTATTGTTTCGGCAGCGGTCACCTCTATACCTTTCAGCATATAGAGCAGCGGTAGTGAAAGATTTTGGCAGCCCAAAGGGCTGCTGAACTCCCTCTCTGCTGCAGCAGGCAGCAATTTCGCTGACAGCGCAAGCTGTTAATTTCGCTCGGCGAAAGCCGAATTTCGTTCGAGCCGCAGGCGAGAATTTCACTTCGCTCTTCAGAGCGAACCTCTCCCCGACAATTCTCCATTTATCCTTTCCAAACTTGTGGAATCATTTACCGAACGATATACTAGTATAGCGTTCGATAAATAGCTAAACAGTAGGAATGGACACATCGGTAGGTAAATGCGAAGTTTTAGGGGAAGATGTGCGGGCAAGTCCGCACGCGAAATTGCCCTGACGGGCAGCGAAATTCATGGCTGGAGCCATGAGCGAAATTATCCACTACGTGGATAGCGAAATTACCGCCGTTCCGGCGGTAGTGAAAAAAAGTGGCAGCCCGAAGGGCTGCGGAACTCTATCACTGCTGCCGCAGGCAGCAATTTCGCTGACAGCGCAAGCTGTTAATTTCGCTCGGCGAAAGCCGAATTTCGTTCGAGCCGCAGGCGAGAATTTCACTTTGCTCTTCAGAGCGAACATCTCCCCGACAATTCCCCATTTATCCTTTTCAAACTTGTGGAATCATTTACCGAACGATATACTAGCGGGGATTGATTCATGATTCTTGCCAGGGCTACCACTTCGCAACAAACGTGTCAAGAGCAATCCCCTTCCACCCCGTTCCATGGGGAGCCACCGTACACGGATAAGCTTGAATAATGAGGAGAAGCGTGATAACATCTCCGCGAATACAGGGAATGAGCGAAATCCGCAAAGGAGCCGTGTTGAACTATCTGCTGGTGTTTCTGCAGATAGGCGTGCCGCTTGTGCTCACGCCGCTCATCATGGATAAACTGGGGACGGCGGAGTTCGGCGTGTACATGCTGGCGGGCACGGTCATGGCGCGGCTCTATATGAGCGATTTGGGCCGCACCACCACCACCCGGTTTCTGAGTGAATACCACAGCCGCGGCGATGCCGCCGGGGCGGCTGCCTTTCTGGGAAATCTGACGGTGCTCTACACCGGAATCGGCCTGCTCATCCCGCTTCTGGGGCTGTGCATTTACCCCTGGCTGGGCGAGCTTTTCCCGAAGTTCACGCCGGAGGAACTGAGGCTGTACCGTGTGCTATACCTGCTGATGCTGGGGAATGCCGCGCTCATGTTCCCGGCGCGCAGCCTCATCGGCGTGGCAGATGCCCGGCAGAAGTTCACCATCCCCGCGCTCATGGCCGTGCTTACCGCCGTGGCAAACGCTGTCGGCACCGTAGTTCTTCTGGCGCTGGGGGGGCGTTCCGTGGCGCTCATGGTGTTCACCATCAGCAGCGGCCTCATCGCCATGCTCTGCAATGTGGCGTATTGCTTCATCGGGTTAAAAGCACGCATCAACCTGCGGGGGTGGAGTCTGCGGCTCACCCGCGGGCTGCTGATTTTTTCCGGGTGGATGTTCCTCAACCAGCTCATCAACCTGCTGAACGCCGGGACGGGTAACTACATCGTCGCCATCACCCGCGGCCCGGCAGAAACCGGCATCTACACCAACGGCTTGCAGATATACGGTCACTATTTCATGCTCTCTGCCGTGCTGACGGCACTCTTCCTGCCGCGCGTGGTCAACATGGTTGCACGCGGCGGCAGCCCGACCCGGCAGACGGATGCCATGATTCTGTTGGGGCGCAGCCAGCTGCGCATCCTGGGCGGAGTCCTCTTCGGTATCCTCTTCTTCGGGCAGGAGTTTTTCCGGCTCTGGGTGGGGCATATCCCCGGTGCCGCCCCGGAGCTAAGCTGGTTCATCACCGTGGCGCTTGTGGTGCCGCACACCTTTGTGCTGGTGCAATCTCTGGGCTGGCAGATTACTCAAGCACGCGATGCCCTGCGTCAGCGGGTCATCATCACCGGGCTGGTGAGCCTGCTCTTCATCGCAGGCAGCTTTGTGGTCTGCTCATATTTCAACCTGCGCGCCCAGGCGCTCTGGGGCGCTTTCACCATCCTGCTCCAGCTGCTGCTCATCAACCTCATCCACTACCGCGGATTAGGGCTGCAAATCGGCCGTTTCTACCGTGAAACCTTCCGCGGCACGCTTCCCTGCGTCCTGCTGTTATCCGCCATCTGCCTGCTGCTCAACTTCCTGTTACCCGCAGCAGAAACCTGGTCAACCCTGCTGCTCAAGCTGGTTCTCTTCACCGCTGCCTACCTGCCCGTGGTCTTCCTCCTCTTCCCGGCAGTCTCCAAACGGAGCGGCATAAACAAACCATGACCGCTCCAACCGGAGGAGCCCAAAGGCAAATCATGCCATTCCGTTATATCAATCCCAAGAAAACGCTTTCTCTGCTCTGTTGAATAATTCCGACAGGAACACTTTATCTTCCTCCGGTATGATGGCATTCAAATACGTACCGAAATGATCACACCTTCCATACTCGTGCAGAGAGCGACAACTTTGCAGCTCATCTTCATCGATAGAGAGAATCACCTTCTGCGACTCATCCAGTAATTCCAGACTATTCCAACGCACTCGATAAGCAGATGCCCACGTCTCCCAATAGTCATTAAGAATGGGCAAAGGCAGAGTACGATGCATCAGGATAGAACGTATACGCTCCTGTTCAGCAGGAGAGAGAGCCCAATACCTTGTCTCATAATAAAGGAGGTTCAACCGCACGGAAGAACATCGCTGCGCAGCCTCTGCCCACTTGCGACAGAGAGCAGCCTGTTCCTCCGCTTTTTTTGCCAATTTCAACAATTTTTCGACCCTTTCCTGTTCCTGATATACGGCCATATTCACCTCGCCCCACAGACACAACACCCCAAAGGCTGCCACCGGCAGCACAAACAACAATAGCCATTTTTTCCACTTTTTCTTCATCTCCGCCCCTATTAATCCATAAAAAGCTTCATTCCGCAAGTCTTTATGGCATTTTTCATTTCTACTCTAAAATAATACGCAATCGGCATTGAACCGATAGGCGCCCTAACATGTCATAACAATATGTCTCTCCGCTCCCTGCAACTACTGCCCCTGTTCCTGCTGCCGGCGGCTTCTGCCGAACATCTTGCATGGAAAGGCCCTCTCCATTACCCGCAGGTGCGACACGAACTGACGAATGCAGAAAAAAATGCTTTCGCGCACCTGACAGAACCCGTCTCTACCACCGCCGGCTCCGCCGTTGTCGAATGGGATGTCTCCACCCGCACACTGACCACCCGCAGCTGGACACGCGGACAGAAAGACGGCACGGCGCGCTACACAGAGAAGATTCAACGCATCAACTCCGAGGGTACCCGGCTCACCACGCTCACCCGCAGCCGCCTCCACAACAGCGGCAACCGGTGCTACACCGCCACCGACCACACGGCAGCCAAGCCCTATCTTTTCGTTCATCCGCCCACCGATATTGTGGAGGGACAAGGCATCTCGCTGGAACAATGGGATATCTGCCCGGACGGACAGTTTCGCGGCACTACAACCCGCACGTATGCTCCGGGTTCCATGACCCGCAGCCTTCACATCAGCCACGTCCGGCTTTCCCCGGCACTGAAAGAGCCCGACATCAGGCTCATGGACGGTGTGCAGCCCTTCCCCGCCCCGGCAGATGAGCCCATCCTCACCGGCGGCAACTCATACCACCGCCGCCCCAAAGCCGCCGTCTATGACCCCTCCACCCGCATTCTCACCTGGGAATGCCGCCGCCACCCCGGCAAAAAACAGAATTACAAAGCTCTCGGCCCCTTCAACATCTATCAATTCCGTGTAGCCCCGGACAACAAATCCGTGGAGATTACCCGCCGCATATACTGCAGCGGCTACACGGCACCGCTCCTCAGAACCTGCCGCCTCACGACCGACACCCCCGGTCGCTTCACCGATTCGTACGGCTACCTATACTACTTCACCCTCACGCCGGATGGCCATATCGCCACCTACAGCAGAAACCCGGGGGCTAATGTCAGACGGGATAACGGAAGCAGAGAACCCATTTTCATCTATCCGCCGAAGCAGAAACAGGTTTCTGCCGCTAATTTCTTGACTTGCCTGCCGGGCTTGGCTAGACTGGCAGAGTAACACTCTTTCCCATGTCCGCCTACCATCTTTTTACCCGGAATCTGCAATTCTCCCTGCGGGTCAATGAGCAGGGCAAGCTCCTCTTCTCCCGACTGGGAGTGCGGCTGAACCACGCGGATGATGCCTTTGCCGCCCCGGCGGCAGAGTGGCCGCTGGTTTCCACAGATTTCGATGCCTGCGGGCTCTGGGGCAATTATTCCGGGGAGTATGCCCTGCAACTGCGGTGGGCGGACGGCTCCTTGGGCTGCGATTTGAGGGTGGAATCCGTGGAGGCGGATGAAACGGGGCTCCGCGCCCGACTGAGCGACCCGCGCCACCCGGAATTGGGCGTGACCGTCACCATCCGCACCATGGCAGAGGAGGATATCTTCACGCTGAGCACGGTTCTGGAAAACCGAGGGACGGGCGACATGCTGCTGGTTCGGGCAGACAGCGCAGCGCTGCCGCTGCGCGCCGGGCAATACCACCTCACCACTTTTCGCGGCGGATGGTCCGGAGAGAATTACCTGAGCGAGGAACGCATCCGCTGCGGCAACACGCTTTCCGTCGGCAGCACGACCGGGGTCAAGACCGCGCAGGAGGGCACGCCCGGATTCCTGCTGGCAACAGATGCCCCGGCGGATGAAAACCGCGGCAACTGCCTGCTGGGCGCGCTGGCCTGGAGCGGCAATTACAAACTGAGCTTCAAACACAGCAGCTACGGCCACCTGTTCCTGCGCATGGGACACGATTTTGAGCACAGCCCCTACACCCTCTGCGCGGGCAGAAGCATCACCCTGCCCACCGCCGTGCTGGCATTCAGCTGCACGGGCTGCGGCACCGCCAGCAGGAATATGCACCGCTACCTGCGCCGCCGGGTTCTGCCGCACGGCACAGAGTGCCGCCGCACTCTGCTCAACAGCTGGGAGGGCGTACATTTCGATGTGCATGAGGCGACCGTGCGGCAGATGATGGAGCGCACCGCCGCACTCGGCGCAGAGCTCTTTGTGCTGGATGACGGCTGGTTCGGGCAGCGGGATGATGACACCTCCTCGCTGGGTGACTGGCAGGCCAACCCCGCCAAACTGCCGCAGGGCTTGCAGGGCTTGGCAGAGCATGCTGCCGCCTGCGGCATTGATTTCGGTATCTGGATGGAGCCGGAAATGGTCTGCCCAAAGAGTAACCTGTACACCCGCAGCCCGGAGCTGGCGCTCACGCTGCCCGGCATACCCCCGCGGGAGGAACGCCACCAACTGGTGCTGGATGTCAGCAACCCCACGCTGCAACTCACCGAGCCGGTGAGCCGCACGCTGCGGGAGACACCCGGTATCTCCTACGTGAAATGGGACTGCAACCGCAAGATTTCCGACCCCGGTTCCGCGCATCTGCCCCCCTCCCTGCAGGGCAATCTCTATTTCGACTACATCACCCGCTACTACGAGCAGATGCGGCAACTGCGGCAGGAATTCCCGGATGTCACCTTCCAATGCTGCAGCGCCGGCGGCGGGCGGCTGGATATCGGCGCGGCCGCCTTCCATGAGGAATTCTGGCTGAGCGATAACACCGATGCCTGCGACCGCCTCCGCATGCAGTGGTCGGCCTCCTTCTTCTTCCCGGCCAACGCCATCGGCTGCCACTTCACCGCCAGCCCCAACGGCTACACCCACCGTGAAGCCTCCCTCAAATTCCGCTTTGATGTGGCGCTTGCCGGGCGGCTCGGCCTGGAGCTCGACCCCCGCGCCCTCAGCGATGAGGAGATACGCGACATCCGCGCCCGCGTGGAACTGGCAAAAGAGCTGCGACCCATCGTCCAACTGGGCGACCTGTACCGCCTTGTCTCCCCCTACACCGGGCCGGATTGTGCCCTTCTCTATATCCACGGGCACGATGCACTGCTGCTGGCCTACACCACCCAGCGCGTCTACACCGACCAACACACCCGCATCCCCCTCCACGGGCTCAACCCGAATGCCCGCTACCGCATCGAAGAAACGGCCCCGGATGCCACCGGCTATCACTGCCCGCTGCAGGGGCAGACGCTCGGTGGTGATGCCCTCCTCGCCTCCGGCATACCCATCCGCTGGACTCACCCGCAGCAGTCCTGCATCCTGAGACTCTGGGAGGTGTAACTCCGAACCTCCCCGTAGCCCACTCATAACAACCGGATTTCCTTACGCCTCCGACCGGTCAGCCTCCACAAAAATGCAGGAAACTCTGACCGGAAAAACATCCACAGCGGCATTTTTCCATTTTACCCATAAACAACAGAACAGGACAAAGGCGATGCCTCCGGGCAGGAAAAGAGCCGATTCATCATGGATGGTCACCCGATGAGGGTTTGCCGTATGGTAACGCACAGGAATTCGGCTGCCGGGGTGATAAGCCGGGCAGCTTTCATAGCCCGTTTTGCTGACGGTCTGACATATTTCCCCATTATCCAATCTGAAACTCACCTTCGGATAAAAGACAGCCACCTCACTCCTGCCTTTATCTCTTTTCTCCGTTCTCTTCTGGTACGACTCTATAATTGCCGTTGTCTCCCGGCTCATCAGATAAAACCTTGCCTCATCAAAAGCCAGGAACAAAACAGCAGCAAGAATGCTCAAGCCCAGCAAGTTTTTCCACCCGACAATACCCGCCATCTTCGGGCGACGAATATGGTAAGGAGGGCAACCGTTCTTATCCCGGGATAATACAATACCGGTCTGAATCAAATACGAGGCAGGGTCCAGCTCCGGTGGTACATTAAGAAAACCTACTCTATGCCTGACGCCGCCCATTCGTTCTTCGCCCCAATAATAATCCACATTTCCGTTGCGATGATATCGACTCACACATACCATTCCGGAACGGACAGCAAATGAAAAAACGATAGGTACCCCTTCTCGATTCAACGGATGCTCAATGATAAAAGCCCGGCGATTGCTTAAGGCATAAATAATCCTCCGGTCACGCCTGTACGCTTGAATTGCCGCCCATATAAGGATGAGAGTTGGAATCAGCAAAAGACCTGCACAAACATATCCCCGACCATCCGACAACAGGTTCGGCAACAAACAAAGCGCCGTCAACAGCAAAGCCGAAACTATCCACAGCACACCTTGACATATATCCATACCGGGCACCTTCTTTATACACCAGAGCAGTTCTTCATCCTCCGGCAGTTCGAAAGGCAACGCACTTGTCACAGCTTTCATGAGTTTTTCTTTGATGAACGGGCAAACCAATAGACGAGGCCGCACAACACCAGCGACACCATCAGATGCAACGCGCAGGCCGCACCGCCACAAAAAGGAATCGCTACAGCAGCCTGCGCATCCGTCGGCAGTTGCTCAATGAGGCGGAAAATAAGCGGTATAAAGGCGAAAAGGGACAACGCGCAGAGCGTCAGTGCTGCACCCATGGGCAGCGTACGCCCCTCCCGGCATGCAGAGGCGAGCCCAATCAGCACGGCATTCACCCCACCGGTGCATAAAGCACCTGACCATGCCCCCGTTCCGACCCCATCTGCCCATATTGACAGGCACACCACCAGATAAAAGAGTGAAACAAGCCCCGCCGGATGCCGCAGCACACGCAGAAGATATCCTGTGAATGTCCTTGTTTCTTGCACAGAGGGAATAATAGCACAATCTGCTGACTGCTAAAAGAAAAAAGGCCGCAGATGTTACGCTGCGGCCTGAAAAACGAGTAATGGATTCAACGTCCTTACTTTTTGATGCGGTCATTCTCACCGGTGCCCCAGGAGGGGAGGTAATCCGGGATGCGATTACCACTGCCGGGGCAATCAGCGGGCACGCGATACTGCGCACGAGCAGCATTGTACTTGTCCATCATCTCTTTCATGACGCCGGCATAGGCCGGGTTCTGAGAGACATTGTGCATCTGCTGCGGGTCTTTCTCATTGTCAATGAGCAACCACTCGTTCTCCGGCTTGCGCACACCGCTCTTGCGTTCCTCACCCGTGGGAGTCCAGATACGAGCAAAGGTGTAGCGCTGCGTGCGGATACCATCGTGACGCGGGGCATTGTGCTCACCCGGCTGCTCATAGAAAGCGTAGTAGAGCGGACGGTCAGCAAACTGCGGAGCCTCACCGGTCTTGAACAGCGGGGTCAGGGACACGCCCTCCATGGTGCGCGTGTTCTCCGGCGTATCTGCTCCGGCAACCTCCAGCAGCGTGGGTGCGTAGTCGATGTTCTGCACCATGGCCTGGCTGCGCACACCGGCAGGGATGGTTCCCTTCCAGCGCATGATGAGCGGCATACGCATGGATTCCTCGAATATCCAGCGCTTGTCGTACAGGCCGTGTTCACCCAGATAGAAGCTCTGGTCGCCCACGTAAATCACGAGAGTGTTTTCGGAGAGGCCGCTCTTGTCCAGGTACTCCATCAGGGCAGAGATGGATTCATCCAGCGAAAGAATGCAGCCGAGGTAGTCCTCCATGTACCAGCGCCAGCGCTGCTCTGTCATATCCTCCACGGTCTTGTACTTACCGGCACGCATATTGGCCACGAACTCGTCCGTGCGGGTGTTGAAATGATTGCGATAAACACCCTGCAACCCGGGTTCAATCCAATCCATGCCCCAACCCAGCAGCGTCTTGGGCACAAACTTCGGCTCATGTTTCTCAATATCGAAATCAGCAGGAATCTGTCCCTTGAACTCGCCGTTCTTAATCTTGTTGCGCAGCTGGCCCTTGGGCAGTATCTCCTTCATCACGTCGAAGGGAATGCGGTCATACACCAGGTGGTTGTCATTCCACGGGCAGAGATCCCAGCCAATGCTCTGTCGATTGTGGCGCAGGAACTCCGGGCGGTCGCTCCAGTCATCGTGCAGGGTCGCGGGAGGAGTCATCTTGGATACATACTCCTTGATGATATCCAGATGGCGCACGGCAGGCAGCCAGTTGCGGTGCGGGGCCTTGTGACCCACCACCAGAGCAAAGGGCTTGCTGCGATCGCGGCTCTCCATCCAGGTAATGGCCATGTTGGTGACAACATCCGTCACATAGCCTCGCATGCGGTTGCTGCGGGTGCTGTTGTTCGGGCCGGCGGAAAGGAACGTAGAGTTCAGGTAATCGCCCTGGCTCGGGAACACCTGCCAGGAGTCAAAGCCCGTGGGGCGCGAGATGAGATGCCACTTACCCACAATACCGGTCTGATACCCGGCTTTTTGCAGCATCTTGGGATAGGTGGGCTGATCGCCGTTGAATGCAGGGCCGCCGTAGTTGTACAGGAAGCCATTGTTGTGTGAATGACGCCCCGTCAGCATGCAGGCGCGAGACGGCCCGCACAGCGAGTTAGCACAGTAGGCTCGGTCAAAGACCATACCCTCGTCCGCCAGCCTGCGAAAGCCGGGCAGCGGCACAGGACTGTCCTTATCACAGGTACCCAGCGCATTCGTTCCATGATCGTCCGATATAATAAACAGGATGTTCGGGCGCTCATCCTCCGCAGCAACTGCCGCGATTCCTCCCATGAACAAAGCCGCCATAGCGGCAAGTGTGCGAGACATAGACATAGCACCTTGATTACTACCATGATTTCCCCCTCCAGTCAAGGTTATAATATCTGCCGCACCATCGGCAACTTGTCGGCCACTGTCGGCACAATTGCCCGATAATCGCCGCCGTGCGGCCGACTTTTCGACTGTTTTTTCACCAAAACATCTCTTTTTTGCAGAATATCAGAAATTCCAAATCTAACAATTCCGGCGCACTTTTCAGGCATCCAACAGCAGAAATAGCATCCCCGCCACCACAAAGTTTGAGTTTGATACATATTTCAACACCTATATAATTTAAATTTAATAATAACATTGTCTTTTATATTTATTTTTAAACATTTGCAACAAGCTTGCATTTTTGTGATTTGAATATTTTTATGGTTAAAAGCGCCAATTTTCACCGGATAAAATTTTTTATTCAAAGATTTCCCCAAATGTTGGAAAGAAGTTATAACATTTAGAACCTTTCTATGATTTTCTCTTGACTAATTACAATTTTTAAATAGAATTCGCGCGGCGAAACTGCTCAACAACACAGTCAGACGCCGGAGCCAAACGACAGACCAATAGAAGACCACGACCATGAATTTACGTCACATCACACGATTCACGTATGAATTCACCAACTTTCAGGGTTGGAGAGTCGCCATCAGCCGCCAGGGAACCACACTTGCCCGCTATTTTTCGGACAAGCAGTTCGGCAGCCCTGAGCTTGCCAGAGACCATGCACTCGCCTTCCGGGATATGGTGCTGAATGAAATCAACCAGAATCCCGGAATGACGCGAGACATCCTGTACAAGTACCGGGTAAAACCGCGAAAGTTGCAGCAGGCCGATTCCCTTTCTTCCGATATCGATACCGTGCGTTCTCAAATCACTGCGCAGCATCCGGCCGGCAATCCCGTCGGCTTGCTGAACAACCTGAAAAAGCTCTGCCAGTATCTGCAGCTGGACAGCGTAGGCATGATGAAGTTCTCTATGTACCTCCTCATGCTGCAATCCGGCACGGCAAGCGCACTCCAGCAAACAGTCGGCAGCACCACATTCGCTGATACGGAAATCAACAAACTCATCTCCGAAACCAAGCTGCAGCGCATCATTGACCTGCTGGAAAACAACACCTCATTAGTCAGCAGCGGTAACCGGACAGACCTCCCATTTTGCGCAGCTTCGGAACAGGTCGTTCCCGAATCAATTGTTCCCGATGAAGAAATACGAGCCAAAGAATCTGAACAAAACATGCACAATACCAGTCCACCAACCTGTTCCGTTGACGAAGCCGCACCTCAACCGACGCAACAGTGCGAATACCAAAACGTTGCTCACAATATGATGCCGCCTCGTCCCTCGCCACCATCGGCTGCGCTTTTCCCTCCGGCCACCACCGCTACCCAATACCCCACCCCGCAGCCCGCATCATCGCTGCATCCTCCTTTGAAAAAACGCGGCATTTCCCGCAACTTTACTCACAGCAAGCCCGCCCATATTGCCATGGGGCTTGAATACGCCGATTCACGGCCGCCGAACGTCATTTGACACTTAACCGGCACTCATCCTTTCCCCCTATTCAAGAATGTCACGGTAGCACGCCTGCACACCGTTGCAGCCCAACCTGCCGCGCCCACAGCTGATGCTACAGGGAAAAAACCGGAATCACCCACACCGTGATTCCGCATCCCCTGTGCCCACAGCTGAACTACCCAACGACCGACTACACACGCCATGCCCCCCATGGCGTGTGTCTCTGTGCATGGTGCAATCTCAGCATTCTGACGCGCTCATCATCATTGCACCGCCATCTGCCCCAAACACCTCCTGAATCTCCGGCTGATTATCACGACTCTACGGGCGATTGCATCTTAACCGTCAGGCCCGCTTAATCAACAGGAATACCCCCAGAATCCCTTTCACGGTAAATGCCACCCCGTGCACGGTCCCAAAACTCCAAACAAGGAAAAACAGCGCACACGCAAAGGTGGTGAGGATATCCGTTCTCCTTTCCAGAACAGATTTCTCGGGAAACCGCTCATTGACGTACAGCAAAACACCCCTGTCCCCCTTGAACTCAAGAGTCCGGCAGTTCATGAAAAGCCTTGTTTTATCCGTGCTCAGCCGATAGGGACGATGATGATACGTGAACCTCACCTCCATATACCTGATGCGATCCCTCTCTCCCTTCCTCATATCATATACTTCTGCCACCACAGGCACATCCGATGTTTGAAACGATTGCCAGACATGCAGAATCGGAATCGACAGATAGGAGCCGCATAACCACGTCCCCAGCAGCAGAATCCCTACCCCCAACAACAGATTGCTCACACAATCATTCTCCAAATCATCTGCGCTTTCAACACATCGTAACTTCATCATGCACTCCGGGTATCGGCATTATCACACAGGAAAACACCGATGTCCAACACAAAATGAAAACTTGGTCGGTAAGAAAAAAAATCATGGTTAAAGAGCAATTTTATCAAGAGCCTCTTTTCCCTGTAACCATGCGGGTTCGCGGAAATTATTTAAGCAAGTTTAAATTTAACTTTTCTAAGAAAAGTCGCAACTGCCAGAAAATAAGCTTGACAAGCGGCAACCTAGCTGTTATCATGTCGTCCGACATGAGAGTAACCATTACCATACTGACAAGTCTGATGCTGGTGATGGGTGCAATGGCGAACGAGCCCGATGCGGTTACAGCCCTGCGCCCCGCCATCCGTGAGGCGGCTGCCGAGCATGGAGTGGATCCCGTGATGATGGAGGCCATCATCCGCCACGAATCGGCTCATGCCACCTCCAAGGCTGCACGCAAGAAGAACAACCTGGCCGGCATCATGGGACGCCGTGGTCAGCGTCGTTATGAGACGAAAGAAGAGTGCGTACAGGATCTGGCACGCATTCTGGGCAAGCACAAGGCCAAGGGGCGTGTTTCCGTGACTCAGGTAGCCCGCGTGTACTGTGAAAGCCGCAGCGAATGGACACGCTGCGTCTCCGCCAACATCCGCGACATCCGCAAGGGGCGCTGGGGAGCAGAGCATATTACGGAAGCTCCCACGGAGGCCAAACAATAACATTTATCCAAGCAAAATAGTCTTTTTCATTGTGTTCCCCTGCATCGGTTCGCCCATGCAGGGGAAGTTGGTTTCCCCTAACGTCCTGCGGTCGGTAGCTGCCCTGTAACAGGCATTGTCTCCGTTCTTCCGGATGTATACTCGGAGCCATTCGGCTGCGTCTTTGATGGTCATCCCATCGACTCCCGTTGCTCCTTCCTTGCGTCTCGCTGCGCTCGTAGCTGTCTGCCGCGGCAGAACAACGGGGCACTCAGGATAAGGCTCGCAGCTTTCACACAGTGCAAGCCGAATTTACCATGCGCACTCTTGACAGAGTATCGAGCGTAAGCATACAATGCTGCCTCACATCGTGCGCTTTGGCCTTCTATCCGGTTCTTGTTCATCCTGTCTGAGCTTCGCCTCCGGCTTCCTTCCCACCCCAGTTACGTGTCATACCTGACGTACCAAAAGATTTCGCCATTTGCAGGAATGCAAAGCGAATCAGGCAAACTATATAGCAAAGCGGCACGATCTTACCAGCAGATTATGGTGGCGAGCATTCGCATGCTGGTAGTAAGGCTCTATGCGATCACCAGGGAAAGGATAAAAAAGGTATGCCAGGTCCTACTGCAGCGGCAGCGTAACCAAAAACAGGCATCATACTCAAACGCTCAACTACCCTCGAGCAGCAGGCGAGAATTTCACTTCGTCTTCAGTGCAAACATCTTCCCCCACAACTTCCAACTTATTGCGAAGAGGGGGGACTTCTTACAAAATGGCGCGCCATTCACATGGGTAACACTTTAGTTCAACTACATAGGTTACACTTTCGCGCGTGAGTTTTGTATCATTATATTTGCTATGATGCAAGTCTAATGTACCGCGCGGCGGCTTTGTGCCGTAG
>SUVN01000028.1 GCA_015061985.1 Akkermansiaceae bacterium | reverse complement strand
AGGACAATGGACAAAGAACAATGGACGAAGGAAAAGTCAGGCGAGCCGCTGGCTCGCAGTAGTCAATGATTTAGTTGCAAAGCTTTTGCATGCGAGCAGAGCGAGCGGAATTCTCCACCTTGTCCATCGTCCATTTGACTTTGTACTTCTCGTTAACTTCCCATTTACCGCTCCCTTTACCCAAATTTGGGACACGCATGCACTTATCGTCTCTATTTCAGTGAAATAAATTGACGCAGACAATTAGATATGGTATAAGCAGCAAAAAAACCGATTCATGCTGACATCTGTTTTCTGATTCCATTTTTATGAAGTTATATCCGGCAGTATTGTGTACACTTTCTCTTTGTTTTTCATCGGTAAGCGCATCTACCGAGAAAGATAAAACGGAAGTTTTCGAAACTGTGGACATCCCGACGTGGGGAGCTTTTATTCATGCAGCTTCTGATTCATTACAAAAATGGCTGAATGGCCAAGCCCCCTTAAAAGAAACCACCGTCCTGAAAAACTCATCGAACGGAGAAAGCGTTTCCTTTCGATTGTATGATATAAAATACAAACCCGATATGGATGGAGCAATCGTCGTCAACATGAGCAGCGAAGGTGTTATGTGGGCAAGAACGATAAAGCCCATTGTAGCATTACCTTTTACAAACCACAAAATACGCCTTGTATCAACAACCGGGGCGCACCATCTAATAAAATGGCTCCATTCGGATGAGTTTATCAAATTTTCAACTGAAGCTGTTAATAACCATCTATTCATTCTGGCTGCTGACCCAAATCTACGACTGGAAACTCATTGGAGACACTATAAAAAGATGCATGATGCCATAGGCGCTTCTAATATAGAGACGCTATATGAAGACACCTTATATTTTTGCTCTGCGGACGTGCCGGCGCTGTCATGTTCCGCAGAAAAATCCATCCGTATCGCAAACGATATCCTTCATCTATCACGCCTGCTGTGGATGCCAAAAAAGCACCACAATGCCGACAACCTGGCAGAACTAAAGCAAACTTGCAATAGACTTTTGCAGCATAAAAAAGAGAACCCTGACTTATTTGAAGAACTCATGTCATATTATGGGCATCTCCTGTTTGATGCAGTGTACCACAATCAGTGGACGTTCTGACAGATGCAGCTCTCACCTTTCGTTCCTGCGTGGTGACGCGTGAGCGCGGTGGGAAGCACCGCCGTTGCATTCCTCGTCGGAAGAGTGAAAGCCATCGCGTGAAAGTTTCGCGAGGCTTCACGTGAAAGAGAGCGTTGCTCCCGTGAAAGCTCGCGGGGCTTCACGTGAAAGGGGAGCATTGCTCCCCGTGAAAGCTCGCTGTCGCGAGCGAGATGGGGGGGCAAAGGTGAAAGCTATCGCGTGAAAGTTTGCGGGGCTGCACGTGAAAGGGGAGCATTGCTCCCCGTGAAAGCTCGCTGTCGCGAGCGAGATGGGGGTTAGAACACAGATTAGGCTTCACACGCGCGCGAAAAGGTGGTATGAAAGGGCGTATGAGACTGACCGGATTACTTGTGCCGCTGCTGATATTCCCGCTGCTGAGCAGCTGCGGGGACAACGATGAGGAGCAGCGGGAAAAGGCCGCCCGGTTCACGACCTCCACCAAACCGGCTCCGAATCCGCAGCGCGAATCGCTGGAATCGCTGGTGCGCACGGATCGCAACGCCGCCCCGACCTCTCTGGTGAAAGCTCCGAAGTTCGAGCTGTTCAGCGATTACAAAGGAGAAGACATACGCCAGGTGACAGGAGTTTCCGGGCGCACGCTCATCCTGTGTTTTGCCGCACCGTGGTGTCCGTACAGCAACCGCATGCGCAACGGCCTGCAACAGATTGCCAACCAGGGCAAAGGCACGGTACAGGTCGTAATGGTCAACCCGGATGAATATACATCTCTGGCTAAGGATTTCGAGCTGAACAAGGTGCCCACGACCGTCTTTTACACCGAGGGGGTGAAGCTGCGCACTATCGAGGGCGCCTACACCGCCGAAAGCGTGCGGAGCTTCCTGCACGCCCTGCTCTCACAGGACGAGCGGGCACGGGGCACAGCCTCGCCCGTGCTGGTACCCATTACCATTTCCAACAAATAATCATCATTCCAACCATCTGACATGAGATTCCTTACAGGATTACAGCCCAGCGGGCAGCTGCATATCGGCAACTATTTCGGTGCCATTCGGCCTGCGGTTCAACTTCAGGAGAAAGGCGAGGGGTTCTACTTCATCGCCAACTATCACGCCATGACCACTATGGAGAGTGCGCAGAAACTGCAGGAAAACACCTACGGGCTGGCCGTGGATTTCCTGGCCTGCGGGCTCGACCCGGAGAAGTCTGTCTTCTTTGCCCAATCGGCGGTGCCGGAGGTGCATGAACTGGCATGGATACTCTCCACCGTGTGTCCGATGGGGCTGCTGGAGCGCTGCCACTCCTACAAGGAGAAGGTGGCCAAGGGGATTGCCGCCAACCACGCTCTTTTTGCCTATCCTGCGCTGATGGCTGCCGACATTCTGCTGTACAACGCGGATGCCGTGCCCGTGGGCAAGGACCAGAAGCAGCATCTGGAAGTCACCCGCGATCTGGCAGGTAAAATCAACGACACCTTCGGGGCAGACATCTTCAAGCTGCCGGAGCCCATCATCAGCGAAGTAACAGCTGTGGTGCCCGGGCTGGACGGCCAGAAGATGAGCAAGAGCTACGGCAACACCCTCCCCATGTTCGGTGAGGAAAAGCCGCTGCGCAAGCTCATCAACAAGAAAGTGGTGACGGATGCCACCCCTCTGGAAGACCCGAAGCCGACGGAGGGTTCCATCATCCTGCAGCTCTACAAACTCTTTGCCACGCCGGAGCAGTACCAGAACATGGTGGATGCCCACCTGGCCGGCGGCGTAGGCTACGGACAGTTCAAGAAAGACCTTTTCGAGGCCTACTGGGAGCATTTCCGCGCTCCCCGCGAGCGCCGCGAGTGGCTGCTGTCCAACCCGGACTATGTGAACGGCGTGCTGAATCAGGGTGCAGAACGTGCCCGCGAGGAGGCTTCCGCCACCCTCACCCGACTCCGCAAGGCGGTGGGCCTGGCCTGGAGCTGATATCCCCCCCTGCCCGCCATGAGCGACCGCGCCCTCATCTACGGCACCATCGCCATTGATACCCTCATCACCCCCGCCGGGCAGGTTAATTCCGTGCTGGGCGGCTCCGGTGTCTATGCCGCGCTGGCTGCGCGCCTCATCACAGCAGAGGCCGACCTGGTAGGCGTGGTGGGCGATGATTTTCCGAAGGAATTCAGCATGGCGCTGGAGGCCCGCGGCATCAGCCTGCAACACGTGGATCGGGCACCCGGCCGTACCTTTGCCTGGACCGGAAAATACGAACAAGACATGAACCTGCGTACCACGGTGGAAACCGTGGAAGGCGTGCAGGAGCACTGGCGCATCCGGCTGCCGGAAAAGCTGCAGAAAGCCCGGCTGGTGGTCGCCACCAATGTGACCCCGCCGCTGCAATATCGGCTGGTCGAGCAGTGCCGTGAGGCACAGTTCGTGATGGCAGACTTCATGAAGTCCTGGATTGAGCGGGAGCCGGAATACACACAGAAGCTGCTGGAGCGGGTGGACATGGCCCTCATGAACGATGAGGAAGCCCGCACTTATGCCGGCACGGAGGACTCCATCGAAGCCGGATACCGACTGCTGGCAGCCGGGCCGCGCTACGCCGTGGTAAAGCACGGCAGCGCCGGAGCCACCCTCTTCCACCGCACACCGGAGGGAGATACGCGGCTGTTCCGCTGCCCGGCCTGGCCGCTGGAGCACCCGAAAGACCCCACCGGAGCAGGCGATTCCTTCATGGGCGCACTGGCAGGTCACCTGACCGGTTGCCTGAACGGCGGTCATCCCGAGTGGGAAGCCATGAAGAGCGGCGTAGCGCTGGCCAACATCGTGGCCGCCTGCACCTGCGAGAAGTTCGGTACGGTGTCGCTCTTCTCTGCCACACGCGCGGAGCTGGCAGAGCGCATCCACCGCTTCCACGCCATGACACAGTGGAGCCTGTGAACACCCCAAGCAACAAATGAAAAAAGGATTGATACTGGAAGGCGGCGCCATGCGGGGCATGTTCACCGCCGGGGTCACGGACGTGATGATGGAACAGGGCATCGAATTCGACGGTGCCGTGGGGGTTTCTGCCGGGGCGGCCTTCGGGTGCAACTACAAATCCCGCCAGGTGGGGCGAGCCCTCCGCTACAACAAACGCTTCTGTAACGACCGACGCTACTGCGGGCTGCGCAGCCTGCTGCTCACCGGCAATATCTATAACACCGATTTCGCCTACCGCGAAGTACCGCTGCACCTGGATGCGTTCGACTTTGCCGCCTACACCGCCAACCCCATGGAATTCTGGCTGGTCTGCACCGATATTAAAACCGGGTTGCCCGTATACCACCGCTATGACGGGTATCACGACCACGGGTTCGACTGGATACGAGCCTCTGCCTCCATGCCGATGGTTTCCCGCACGGTGGAAATTGACGGGCAGAAGCTGCTGGACGGTGGTATCAGCGATGCCATTCCGCTGCGGTTCTTCGAAAACTGCGGGTACAATCGGAATGTTGTCATCCTCACGCAGCCTGCGGACTACCGCAAGAAGAAAACAAGCGCCATGCCCCTCATCCGGCTCCTGTACCGCAAGTACCCGGCACTGGTGAGCGCCATGGAAACCCGGCACCGGATGTACAACGATACGCTCGAATACATCGCGCAGCAGGAAGCCGCCGGCAACATCCTCGTCATCCGTCCGGCCGCCCCCCTGCCCGTCAGCCGCGTGGAAAAGAACCCGGAACGGCTCCAGGCAGCCTACGACATCGGCCGCGCCACCGCCACCGCACAACTGGAAGCCATCCGCCACTTTCTCACCTGAACATGAACCTCGGCAGCACAGAGGAGCAGAGCATCCTGCGCACCTTCGGGGTGTCGGAGCTGCGGCCGGGGCAGCGGCAGCTGATACAGGCGGCGCTCCGTGGACAAAACTCGCTGGGGGTACTCCCCACAGGACACGGTAAAAGCCTCTGCTACCAGGCCGCCGCCCACCTGCTGGGGGGAACCACTGTGGTGGTTTCACCGCTCATTGCGCTCATGCGCGACCAGTGCGACTCCCTCACCCGCAGCAGCATTCCCGCCGCGCGTTTCGATTCCACGCTGGAAGAAGAGGAACGGGAGCAAACGCTGCAAGCCACCGCAGCGGGAACACTCCGGCTGCTCTTCGTTGCTCCGGAATCTCTGGATAACCGGGATTTGCAGACCGCCCTGCAATCGGCACCGCTGCGGCTTTTCGTGGTGGATGAAGCCCACTGCGTCTCCGAATGGGGGCACAGCTTCCGCCCGGACTACCTGCAACTGCCGCGCATCCGGGAGCAATACCCCTTCCTCTGCACCATGGCACTGACAGCCACCGCCACCCCGCGCGTGCAGCAGGATTTGCAGACTGCCTTCCGCATCCTGCCGGAACACAGCATCACCCTGCCCCCGGCGCGTCCGAACATCACCCGCCGCAGCCTCAGCTGCAGCGAGCGCATGCCCGCCCTGCTGGCGCATCTGGCAGAGCCGCAGCACCTGCCCGCCATCATCTACTGCCGCAGTCGCAAGGAAACCGAACAGCTCGCCGCCGAACTGGCCGCCGCCGGGTACCCGGATACCACCTGCTACCACGCCGGACAACCCGCCGACCTGCGCGCCCGCATTCAGGATGACTTCCTGCACAATCGCCTGCGCATCCTCGTGGCCACCATCGCCTTCGGCATGGGCGTGGACAAACCGGATGTACGCTCCGTCATCCACTACTGTGCACCTTCCTCGCCGGAAGCCTACCTCCAGGAATCCGGGCGCGCCGGGCGTGACGGGCAGCCCGCTCAATCGCTCGTCCTGCTCAACGGAGCAGACCTCACCGATGCCCGCAACCGCATCTTCGCAGCAGAGCCGGATGCCGAGGGCGTACTGCGCTGCGTCCGCTGGCTGTTGCCCGCCGCATGGCGAGTCGTCTCCCCCTGGGAACTGACCACCGCCTGCGATATTTCCGAAGATGTTCCGCAACGCGCCCTACAGCGGCTCAAAGATGCCGGAGCCGTGGTCGAGGAGTCCACGGGCTACCAGTTCTACAAAGCCAAACCGCTCTTTCCCCTCAGCACCATTCTGGATGGCCGGGATGCGACGGAATCCTCCCGCCTCCGCTGGCTGGCCGAGCACCGTGAGGGAGAGGTAGCTGATGCCGCTCTGGCCTGGGATTGCAGTTTTGCCGAAGCCATGCACCAGCTGGATGACTGCCTCGCCGCGCAGGAGTGGGATATCCGCTACCGCCGCCGCGCCTTCTGCATCCGCTCCACCGGGAGCCCCGCTGATGCCCGCGCCGTGGCAGATGAGCTTTCCTCCACCTTTGCCCGCCACACCGCCGGCAATCTGCAGCGATTCAACACCCTGCTGACCATGCTCACCGGGCAGGAATGCCTCAATACCGCCCTGCACCGCTACTTCACCGGAGAGGAAACAGCCATCCTGCCCTGCGGTAACTGCGGCATCTGCTGCGGAGAAAAAACAACCCTGCCCATGGTTCCCGAGCCCCCTGAGAATCCGGCCCCGGCTTCGACTGACCTGCCGGAGTTCTCCCGCGATACCCAGCGCCGCCGATTCCTGCTAGGCATCTCCACCCCCGGTTCGCTTGCCCGCCGACTCTGGGCGAACCCGCTCTACGGTTCCCGCTCCGGCACCCCGTGGGAAGACGTGTGAATCAAGGACAATGTAAAAAGGACGATGGACAAAGGCAAAATCCCGCTCTGCCGTTGAACCACAATTAAGCATTCGTCCTGTCATGATTCGGAATTTTTCTTGACTCATCGCCTTTTTCCCTGTTAAATAGCCTCCGCAACACCGCATTGCGCCGGCTTGGCGGAATTGGTAGACGCGCTCGACTCAAAATCGAGTTCGAAAGAGTGTGGGTTCGAGTCCCACAGCCGGTACTGAACCGCCCGACGTGTTTTGGCACGGCGGGCGGTCTTCTTTTTTATGTCGACAAGCGATTTGCAGAACCTTTACAGGTTGAAAAACTCTGCAAGGGAGTCCCTTAGTCAACATTTTTCACCTTTTTTGAAAAAATCTTCTTTCCGATGAACACGCAATACGGGCTTGCACGGAATGGTGCAATGGTGTAAGATTTTCCTGTTATGTGGACAGGACGTTTTTCCCAGCCAACGGCGGATTTGGTACTGAAGTACGGAGAATCCGTTTCTTACGATTGGAAACTGTATGAGCATGATATTGCCGGGTCCATTGCCCATGCGCGGGCACAGCTGCGCGCCGGCATGCTCACGGAAGAAGAATTCAGTGCCATTGAATCCGGCTTGCAGGGGATTCTGGCCGATATCCGTGAGGGCAATTTCAACTGGAGCATCCGGCTGGAGGATGTGCACATGAATATCGAAAGCGAGTTGACCCGCCGCATCGGGGCTCCCGGGGCAAAGCTGCACACGGCCCGCTCCCGCAATGATCAGGTGGCGACCGATACGCGCCTGTACTGCCGTGCTCAGATTGATGCCACGCAGGAACTGCTGCGCGACATGCAGCGAGCTCTCGTCCTGAAAGCTTCCGAATACGCGGATGTCCGCATCCCGGGCTATACTCACCTGCAGCGCGCCCAACCGGTTACCATCGGGCACCATCTGCTGGCCTATGTGGAGATGCTGGGACGCGATGCGGAACGCCTTGCGGACTGCCGCCGCCGTGTGAATGTCAGCCCGCTGGGTTCCGGAGCCATTGCCGGCTCCACCATCAATCTGGATCGCCTCGGCATCGCGGAGGAACTGGGCTTTGACGGCGTGACGGAGAACTCTATGGATGCGATTGCCGACCGCGATTACATCATGGAGACGCTTTTCTGCCTGTCGGTCATCGGCACACATCTGTCGCGCATGAGCGAAGACCTGGTGCTGTGGAGCAGTGCTGAGTTCGGCTTCTGCACACTGTCGGATGCGCACACCACGGGCTCCAGCCTCATGCCGCAGAAGAAGAACCCGGATGTGTGCGAGCTGACGCGCGGCAAGAGCGGGCGGCTGTACGGCAATCTGGTGAGCGTGATGGTGGCGGTCAAGGGGCTTCCCCTCACCTACAACCGCGACCTGCAGGAGGACAAGGAGCCGCTGTTCGATTCGTTCGAGACGGTCAGCCTGGCACTGCGCGTCAACGCCGAAATGGTGGCCGCCATGCGTATCAACCCCGACCGCTGCGCAGCTGCCGTGTCTGACCCGCTGCTTCTGGCAACGGATTTGGCCGATTACCTCGTGCGGCGCGGCGTTCCCTTCCGCAAGGCGCATGAGCTGGTGGGCAAGGCCGTGGCCGTATCCGTGGGCAGCTGCACCCCGCTCAATGAGCTGACGCTGGAGCAATTCCGCGAGATTTCCCCCGAATACGGCGAGGATGTCCACAGCGTGTTCAATCTGGAGCGCGCCTTTGAGCTGCGCACCAACCCCGGCGCGCCCAATCCGGATAACACCCGCCGTCGGCTGGAATACTGGACACAGAAGCTCCGCTGATACGAACGCTTCCCACCCTTTCCGCAAAAGAGCCGCGCTTTATCGCACGGCTCTTTTTTATACGGCTGTAATCCACCCACAGCGTGGCGGGCTGCCGGGGTCACCTTTTGCGGTGAATCATCTCCATCTGGAGGCGGATGAGTTCCTCATCGAGAACAGCGGGGGAAATAGGGGACCAGGCACGGGTATTGCAAATCTGATCCATCATTTGCAGGAGGGTGGGAGTAAACATGCTGTTGCGATCCAGCAGCGGCTCCACCACGGCGGCCACGGCAGTCAGCTGCCTCTGCGTCTCACCGGGACGCCGCACGCCGGCCACCGCCATGTGGTCAAAGCGATAGCCACCGAAATCCATCAGGTAGGTATGTTCCGGCGAAAACGGCACCGTGGCGATGCGCTCCATGTCAAAATACAGGTGCAGGTAACAGAGCTGCTGCAGAAGGCCGCACACCATCTCTGCCGACAGCGTGCGCCCGGCGCTCACCATGGCATCCAGAGGTTCGCCGTGGATGCGCTCCCGTGCCACATGCCAGGTACCTTCGTATTCCAGCACCTCCAGCGGTGCCGCCAAACTGGAATGCCGAATCCGCGCCTGCAAACGACAGGTTTCGAAAAAGCGACCCACCTTTTCCTCATCCGTGGCGGCATCCACGCGCAAACTCTCCACCAGCACCTCGCGCTGCAAATCCTTTTGCGTGGCTTCGTAGACAATGCTGTCCTCCTTCTCCTCCAGCACGGAGGATAGGATATACTGGTCTGCAAGCATACAGGGAAGCGAGCGGGCGGCCTGAGGTATCATGGCAGAGCAAGGCGAAATGAGTTAACCATTGTAGACAAGCTTGAGCACAGGCAGTCCCTCCACCGCATTGTCCCAGGCACTATAGGGGATGCGCAGCTCCAGGAAAACGGAGGGTTCATCCTCGCCCGGTTCCTCCACCCGGCGCATCTCCACACGGCAGTCCGGCTGGCCCAGAATCTGCGGAGCAATGGCATCGAACATCGACCCCGGGAAACGCAGCACATAGTACTCATCCTCCGCAGCCTCCGGTTCAGCGTTCGCCTCTTCTTCGGCAGCTGTGGTAGTTTCACCCGACGCGGCAGGTTCTTCCTCCACCATGGGCGGCAGGAACACATACACATCGTCCCACACCATGGTCATCCACACATCCTCCACCTGCTCTGCCCCCAACACGGGCTTGCTGCCGTAGATAGACTCACCGTTCACCTTCATCCACTCACCCAGTCGCCGGAATACCTCCACGGTGTGCTCCGGGATGGAACCATCCACACGCGGGCCGATGTTGAGCAGCAGATTACCGCCCTTGGACACACATTCCTGAAGCGTCTGAATCACCTTGGACGGGCTCTTGAAGTTGCCGTCATTGATACTGTAGCCCCAGTGGTGCCCCACGGTGAGACAAGTCTCCCAGTCATGCACCGTATCCTGCCCGGCAGGTACACATTTCTCCGGCGTATAGAAATCGCCGCGCACCTCCTCAGAGCCGAACTCCTCCGGCTTTTGCCCCTCCAGAGAGTAGGCATTGAACAGGCGGTTGTTCATGATGACATCGGGATTAATCTCGCGGCACATCTTCACCAGTTCCGTGGCCTTCCAGGCGCGGTCACCCTCTGCCGCACCCTGCGAATAATCCCACCACATCACATCCACCGGACCATACTGAGTCATCAGCTCGCGTACCTGGCTGTGCAGGTACTTGCAATAAGAATCCTGATTGCGGGGAATCCCCTTCTCCTGCAACATGAGCGCCTGCCCTTTCGGATAGCACAAATCGGGGCAGATGGTGTTGTCATAATCCGGGTGGTGCCAATCAATCACACTGTGGTAGAATCCCACGCGCAGCCCGCGGCTGCGGCAGGCATCTGCAAACTCTTTTGCAAAGTCGCGCCCCGCCACCTTCACGGAATTGTAGTCGGAGGTCGCGGTGTCGAACATGGCAAAGCCCTCATGGTGCTTGCTGGTGAACACCGCATAGCGGCATCCGGCCTCCTTGGCCAGATCCACCCATTTCTCCGGCCAACCCGGTTCCGGTTTGAACAGGGGAAGCGCCTCCGCCGCGTAGCTGTCCGTGTCAGCCCCCACATTGCACTGTATCCATTCGCCGCCGGCACGATTACCCTGATACACGCCGGCCAGCCCGGAATACAGGCCGTAGTGAACAAACATCCCCAGGCGAGCTTCCCGCCACCACTGCATGCGCCGGTCACGCGGGCTGACCTCCTGCGCAAGCCCGCAGTCAGATGCTTGAGGCATCTCAACATTGGCAACAAGTGACTGCGGCAGCATAGCAACCGCTCCGACCAGCATCAGCATGATTTCGCGTGCTCTCATGCTGCGCATCCTACCAAAGTCGTTGGCAAGTGTCAAGATTGGAGTGCTGCACCGTTTTAGCTTGCTCCCGGCAGGTAACGCGTGATAGACTGCGGAAGAAATTATCCCCGTACGCCGTCCCATGAACGCCCGATACCAAATGCTGATGATACTCTCGGTCATGCTGATGACCGCTGTCACCATTCTGCTGTTCGGGGAAAAGGCGGTGAGTTATTCCTCACTTGTGGCGTGCAGCGTATTGGTCGGGCTGGGTACTTTCTGTTGCCTGCGAATGCCCGGCAAGCCGTATTGGGTGCAGGTGCTGCTCTGCTGGGGTGCCACCCTGTGCCTCAGCCTGTGGGTTCTTCTTGCTGCATATGACGGTAACCCTCCCCATCCTTACATGGAGTGGTTTCCCGTTTACATGCTGATGCTCATTCTGCCGCCATTATTGTTGCTGGAAGCGCTGGTGATTCGGCTGGTGGTTTGCCTGAGCAAATCAGCTGAGGAGGCAGACACCCTGCACCGGCACTTCATGGCCGCAGTTGAAGCGGGTAATGTCGAACGCGTCAAGGCTCTGCTGCCCGGTATCTTCATCAACGATACGAATGAACGCCACGAAACCGCCTTGCAACTGGCCGTACTGAGCGCTACGGACACCATTTCTCCCCGGCAGGGCGATGCTTTACCAATCGTCCGTCTGCTCCTGCAACACGGCGCAGATGCCAAGGGATGCCTCAATGCCATCGTGGAACGGCATGAACTGAACTTTGAAGCGACCGACCGGGATTCCCCCGCCTATAGCACCGCAGTAGCCCACGCCGTAGAGCTGATTCCCCAGCTCTCTGCCGCAGGGGACACCATCAGCGCGGAGGCACTGAGCTCCGCGCGCTACAACTGCGACCCCGCCATCCAACAGGCGCTCATGCAGGTGAAGCAAACACCTGTCGAGCTGCCGGAGGAATGAATCGGTACCACCGCCTCAGCATTGCTCCAGCAGCGCCACAAGCCGCTCAGCATGCTCGGCGGACTTGGCGTGAATCTGAGCCAGCAGCTCGGGGTTTTCGCGCATCTGGTATGACACGCCGCCGGTAGACACCGTTCCGGCATATTCCATGCCTGTGAACTGCGCTGCTGCTTTCAGGAATTGGAAGAAGGGGTCAAAATCCATGACCTCTGCGGGTGCCCCGGTCGTGTAGGACAGCAGGAGCTTCTTGCCGCGCAGCTTGTCGCCCGTAGAACCGTGGGAGAATCCGTGCAGGAAAGTCTGCTCCATCCAACGGTGCAGGATGGACGGTGCAGAGAACCAGAAAACCGGGAATTGCAGCACGATGATATCTGCCCACAGCAGCTTTTCCTGCTCGGCCGCCGCATCAATGGCAAAGTCGGGATAAAGACTGTCCAAGTGTACCTGACGGCTCTGCGGCAGCTTCTCTGCCAGAATGTCGAGTATCTGCTTATTGGCTACGGAGTCGTTCAAATCCGTGTGTCCGGAAACGATGAGGATGTTTTTCATAAGTCTTGAGATGAGTTCAGGGGTAAACAAGTTCACATTCCGCGCATTTTTGACCGCAGAATGTCGGTTTCAGCTGCTTCATGCCGTAGACGGGAATACGAATGGAAAAGGTGCCGTTCGGCGCACAAAGCAAGGGAGTATACCCCGGGTGGGGCGTCTCCCGCACCTGCATATCCAGCGCGCAGGCTTTCTCGCCCAGAGTTGTAAGACAGTACTGATAATACACCATCTGCAGCGGAGTACCATCCGCGCGACGGCCCTCAGCCATCACCTGATAAAAAGGCACCGTCCCTTCATCCGGGCCTAAGCCCTCCGACAACACCCGAAACGCCTCCGGCTCAGGCGCAGCCTTGAGATTCGGAGTCTCGCCCGGCGTCATCAGAATCGCCATCACCAGCACCAACAGACAGATACTCATGATGCCGATATGAATCAGGAATCGCTTGTTTTTCATGGTCGGGGATTCCCCTACAATCTACCGCAACAGACGCGCTCCTGCAAGCCAAATTCATATAATGTAAGTCAACGCATGCGGTATCCCACAGATTTGCCCGACAAAGATGGAAAGTTGAAGGACAATGAACAAAGGACAATGGACAAAGGACAATGGACATAGGAAAAGTCAGGCGAGCAAAGCGAGCGGAATTCTGCACCTTGTCCCTCGTCCATTTGACTTTGTACTTCTCGTTACTTCCCATTTATCGAGCACTTTACTCAAACTTGGGGTCACTTGCACTCCACGCAATGAAAATCAAGCGGTCTTGACACGTCCAAACCTTCATGCCACCCTCTGATTATGGGAAAGAAAAAGAAGGGCACTGACCAATCCACCGGGCGCATGCCGGAGGTAGCCCCCGGAGCCATCGCAGAGGCGAGGGAGTTTCTGCGCCACATTGAGTCGCGCCGCCGTTCTTTCTCGCCGGATAATACCGAGCTGACACCGCGCCGACAGCAGCTCATCCAACGCATCCGCAAAGCCTTTGCCGGCGTGAGCTGTCATCGGGAGGTGCGTGTGCTGCTGGGGGCAGAGGCGGAGGATGATTACCGGTCTGCCGATGCTCAAGCCGTGCTTGGCCTGATGGAGGAGCGGGATAACTGGGAAGCCATACCGGATGATTTGTTGTTTGCCTGTTCCTGTGCGCTGAACTACGTTGGGCCACACGCGTACCGCTTCCTGCTTCCCCGCTTCCTCATCGGCGCGTTGCAGGGGGTAGTCGATATCAACCCCGGCTCCGCCCCCTCCAACGATTTGGAAGTATACACCCGCCATCAGATGGCTTATCTGGATGAAGCCCAGCGCACTTGCCTGGCTGACTACATGAGCCTGGAGTGCGTGGAAGAGGGGCGTACCCAGCGCAATCAATTCCTGCCATGGGAGCACGATGAGTACCGAACCGATTATGCCGAATCCATGGACTACAAGGAATAGGGCAAACTCCTCATCCAACGCTTCCTTGACCGGGAAAAAAGCGGCTGCTGAAATTCATTCCCCCAACATACACCAGTCTTATTTGCAAACTCCATCCGATTTTGTGTGAGTTTTACACAAAAGTCCATCCAGTTTCGTGCATTTGTGCGCAAAAGTCCATCCAGTTTCGTGAATAAAGCTTGAAAATCGAGCTGAAAAAAGTAGAATAATCGGAAAGAACAGCAACAATGAAACGAGAAGCCATATACGCACTGGAAAAGTGGAAAAACAATCCGGGCAGAAAGCCTCTGCTTCTGCTGGGTGCAAGACAGGTGGGCAAAACATGGCTGATGAAAGAATTCGGGAGAACTCACTATGAGCAGGTTGCTTACATTCGCCTGGATAAAGATGAGGAAATGAAGCACCAATTTACCCGCAGCGGGTACAACATCAGCTCTCTTCTCACAGCCATAGAGGCCAGAGTCGGGTTCAGCATTCGAGCCGACAACACTCTTCTTATCCTGGATGAGATACAGGAAAGCCCCCATGCACTGACTTCACTGAAATACTTTTGCGAGGAAGCAAGAGAATACCACATCATTGCAGCCGGCTCATTGCTGGGAGTTCACCAACACAGCGGCACCGGATTCCCCGTGGGCAAAGTCAACAGAATGACATTGTACCCGATGAGTTTTACTGAATTTCTCGATGCCATGGGTAAGGAAAAGCTGTGCGCGGAGTTGAAAAAAAGAAATTGGGATATCATCACCTCTTTTGCATCCACCCTCGAAGAAATGCTGCGGCTTTATTACTACATCGGTGGCATGCCGGAAGCCGTCAGCACCTACCTGACAACACACGATTTCAACGCCGTCAGAGAAATACAGGAAGAAATACTCGCCGATTACTCCGGAGATTTCAGCAAGCACATCCCCCCCCAGCTAGCCGCAAAAGTTTCCATGCTCTGGGAATCTGTTCCCACGCAATTGGCGAAAGAAAACAAGCGTTTCGTATACAAGGAAGTTCAGAAAAATATGCGTGCGCGGGATTTGGAAGAAGCGATGGATTGGCTCATTCGGGCAGGCCTGATATATCGGGTTAATCGCATCTCAAAACCCGCACTTCCCCTCAATCCGTACGCAGAGGGTGCGTTTAAACTATTCTTTCTGGACGTTGGCTTACTCGGAGCAAAAACCGGCATCGATGCATCCATCATTCTGTATGGTAATCGTATTTTTCAGGAATTCAAGGGAGCTCTGGCAGAACAATACGTGCAACAACAATTGCGCGCAGAGAGCGCTCTGGAGCCTTATTACTGGCTCTCAGAAAGTATGAGAGCCGAAATAGACTTCCTGATACAACACCACATGGCCGTTATCCCCATCGAAGTGAAGGCAGAATTAAATCTGCAAGCCAAGAGCCTGAAAAGCTATTGCCATAAATTCTCGCCCACCGTTGCTGTACGTACTTCCATGCACACCTACCACCGGCAGGTACTCTCTTCGGCAGGAACTCCTACAACATTGATTGATTTACCCCTATACGCCGTTTGTAATCTCGCAGCAGAATGCCGGGATTGCCTTGCGTAAAGCCTGCGGTTCGCCTCATTGAGGCAGCATTCGTTCCCGGTCATCCGCAACATGGATGAGGCTTAGTGAATCTTCTGCCCCGATAACACATAAATAACCGTCGCGGGAACGATGACAGCAGAGGTAATCAGCGACCCCGCCCAAGACAGCGGGACATCCACCCCCCAGGATATGGCCGCAACGAGCGGCGTGCGTAATTTGTTACCGAGGGTTCGATATTCCGGCACCTCGGACAGCTCTTTGATGTCCCCCCCATTCGCATCCAGAAGGTCTGCGCTGAGGAAATGCCAGCCGCGATTGAGCCGCATGGGGATATGGCGCAAGGTATAACGGCAGGCCTCCTCCCGATTCAGTCTCACCGCCTGCGAAAAATCAAAATCGCGAGCACGCACCAGAGCCGGCTTCTGTTCGTTCAGGCATATCAGGTAGCGTTCGGGGGGCGGTACTTTCGCGGCTGTGGAAAGCTCCGTATATCGGACACGATGCGGCCAGTGGATTGGATCTCCGTAAAAATCAACAAGATGGGGAGCATACCGCATGTAGCGCACTTCACATTCCATGTACAGGTCATCTCCCCGTTTGTATACCACCGGGATTTCCTTTTCTTTCTGAGTGATGACCGGCACAGCCTTCCCCACACTATCCAGCGCAGCCCCCAGATTAGAGGCAATGCAACCGGACAAAACAGGCAGCAGGCTCAGGGCACACAGAAAAAAGCGTCTCATAACAAAGCTCAGCATACCATCTATCAGGAGTCCTGTCAACATATACGTTACTTACGAAAACCTTCCTGTTTTCGCTCCAGAACGAGGCGGAATCCGATGGTGGCGCGTTTCATGCCGGGGGGGTGCGGGATGCGGCTGTGCGAGGAGAGCTGCCCCGGGCGGAAAGAGAAATAATCCCCGCCGCGGGTAACGCCATATTTCCGGAATTGGAAGTCAGCCGGGCCGCCGTACTCATCTCTCACCCACTCCTGCACATTGCCGGACAGGTCGTGAATGCCCAGCGCATTGGCGGCAAAGGAGCCTACCGGTGCGGTGAAGGGGAAATCATCCCGGTACTGCGGCAGGATATGATCCGCCGGGCGATTACCCAGGGTGCTCATGTCGGCGTAATTGCCACTGCCGCGGGGCGGAGGCCAGATAATGCCCCAGGGGTAGCGCACGGAGGCGGTGACATGGTGACGGTGGCGGTCGTAGGGGCTGTTGCCCTTTTCCTGCCCGCATCCCACCAGGGTGCTCCATTCCGTATCCGTCGGCAGGCGGTAGAAATCGGTTCGCTCAATGAGTCCGTTGTCCTGCTCACTCCTGGTCAGCCATGCGGCAAATGCTTCCGCATCCCGTCGGGAGACGTTGACAACGGGGTGGTGCTCATTGTGCTCCTGCGCAGGATGCTCCGGCACCTCCATCCCCTTGGCTCGGCAGTATTCACGGTAGTCGGACACCCGCACTTCTGTCGCACAAGCCATAAGGGTGGGGCTGATGGGGCGTAGTTTCATTCCCAGGCTATTAATCCATTCAATGCCGAAGATGAGGGAATGATTGCGCTCAAGGTTCAGGTTGAGCACCAAATCACGTGGGGAAAGGCCGCTGCGGCGTATAGTGGTGTAGCCCGGCAGTCGCACTTCCAGAAAATAGGGAGCCAGCGGCACCTTGACATCCTGCATGGGGGTGACTCCCAGCGGCAGACCGTTGAGGGTGACACGGGCACCCGGCGGGTTGGAATAGATGCTGATGGGGGTTTTCTGCACCAGCATGGTGTAAAGACGATAGCCGCACAGATTGGAGTCCGTGGACGTGCCCGCCTCCGGGCGGGCGATGAGGGAGTGGTCGCGCCCGATGGTGCCGGCCTCCTCGCACTGTTTGGTGAGCCAGAGGGTAAATTCGCTGATACCCTGCTGCGAGGTACGCACACCGTCGGCATGTTTTTCGTAGGTGATGCGGCCGTAGTGCTCCGGGCGGGATTTCAGGAACGCCTCAAACTGCTCCGTCGTCACCGGGGTGGCGGCCTTGTGCAACCCGCCTGCCGGTTCATAGGCTGTCCCCTGGGCATCTTTCCACGCCTGCCCGGTCACGGGGGGACGGTAGGGACGCAGCTCCGGGGTGAGTGAGAGCATTTTGCTGTCGCTAATCACGCCGCTGACGTAAGAATCGGCAAATCCCTCCTTGCGGAGGATGAAGCTGACGCGCTTCCCCGCTTTCAGCGGGATGGGACCGTAGGGCGTTTCATCCACATATTCGCCCTCCTCGGTATAGATGGAGGCACTGCTGGGCACGCTGCCGACAAACAGCTGCCCTTCGCCGGTGAGCTTCGGAGCGCCGGGTATGACCGTGTTGGGTGCCGGCAGGGTCGGTAACGTGGGCAGGGTTGGTATATCCGTCACCGGCAACGGCGCAAGCGGTGGGGGCGGGGTCTGCGGTTGCCCGCTCAGCTCTGCCAGCGCGCGCCGGATGCGCTGCTGCATGTCTTCCGGTAGAAAATACCCCCCCGCCGTCAGCAGGAAGCCAATGCCCAGCACTCCTGCCACCACGTAGCTCTTGCGGATGCGCGGCGGTGCATCCGCTCCGCGTCGGCGTTTTTTGCGGCGGCGGTGCGGCACGTCATCGCGCAGCTCTTCCAGCACATCCGCGAATTCCTGGGCGGTGGTGATACTTTTTTTGGTGATGGTCGGCTCAGCAGCGCTGCAGATGAGCCTGTTGAACTGCAGCCAGCGTCGGTGCGACGTGCCCTCCGGCAATTCATCCGGCAGCGCCGGGAAGCTCAATCGGCTCATGCCGGTACTCATCTCGTAGAGCACCTTGGCCAGTGCATAGACATCCGCCCTCGGGGTGCCGGGCCCCTCCGGCGGGATATAGCCCTCCGTGCCGACAAAGGCGCGCTGATTGCTTGTGGTCACCAGCCCGGCATCTGCCAGCTTGGCTCTGCTGTTCACGAAGATGATATTGCCGGGCTTGACATCGCGGTGCGACAGCCCTTCCGCATGCAGCGCCTCCAGCGCTCGCGCCAGCTGACAACCTACCTCCAGCACATAATCCAGCGGCATAGCCCGCCGTCCGTACAGCTTCATGTCGCTCTGCAGCGTGCGGGGCACATACCCTTCCGGGTCCAGATGAATGCCGGTGTACGCATCATCTGCCAGC
The DNA here is from genome assembly GCA_015061985.1 of Akkermansiaceae bacterium. GTDB lineage: Bacteria > Verrucomicrobiota > Verrucomicrobiia > Verrucomicrobiales > Akkermansiaceae > Akkermansia. Next base: position 12,871 of record SUVN01000028.1, on the reverse strand, counting down.
TCCATCACATAGTAATAGTACGGGCTCTCCCCGCCATGGCGCCCCACGTGCAGGATATGCACCAGCCCGATGATATCCCGCGCAATGGGCTCATAGTTCAGAACACCCTCAAATTCCTGCGCGAACAGCGCATCGTTGGCAAAATCCTCCCGCCACACCACCTTGACCGCGCGATACGCCCCCGTCAGCGAGCGCGCCAGCCACACCTCGCCATACGCACCCCGCCCAATCATGCGTATGATTTCATGATCAGGAATGCTCGGCTTCGTGCCGGCCGGGCGGTGCGGTTGGCCGACGACCGGCTGCAACACCGCCGAACTCCCGGCTTCCTCTGGCTCAGGTGTGCTCATCCGCCTCTAGTATATCACCTCTTCCTGCCCACTGCAAGCCGCTTCCACCCCTCTTTCTGACTCTTTTCTGCACTTTTTTTCATTTTTTTACAAATTTGTCTTGCTTTTCTGCTCGAATTATGGTTTAATGCGCCCGCACCAAATCCAAGTGCGCACGTGGCGGAATTGGTAGACGCGCTAGTTTCAGGTTCTAGTGATGAGAGTCGTGGAGGTTCGAGTCCTCTCGTGCGTATAACTGAAAATGAGGGAGTTACGATAAAAAGTAACTCCCTCATGTTTTTGATTGTATTCTCAAAAAACGCTCCCCCAAAAAAGCAGTAGTGATAACTCTGATTTTACTCGAGTCCGACTAGCCTGGTAATCAATGTGAAGAAGCAATATTAGTCCAAAGACCAGTCCACCTCAATGCGCTCGGTTTCGCCTTTTTTGTTTTCGTAGAGGACGTAGCCGTTCTGCGCGCCGAATTTGTAGACCTCCATGGTCACTTTCACGTCGTAGCAGCAGTAGCGGGCAATGTCGAGCATCTTCTGCGGGTCGCCTTCTTTTTCATATTCTGCCCACCATTTGAGCGCATCAGTTCCCTCGGCTGTTTTGGAATTGCCACCCAAGGTAACCTTGGCCACAGAATCCAGCTTGAGGCGATGCCCCAGTTTGGATGTCAGGTAGGTGCAGATATCAAGGTTGTGGGTCACATCTGCCACGGTCCAGAAGGTGAAGGCCTGCAGCACGCCGTAATCGAACCCGATGTGATTGTAGCCGACCACGAGGTCTGCCTGGCGCAATTCCTCGATGAGAGCTTCTGCCTGATCCTCTGTGTAGATGTGGTAAGCGTTATCGCGGGTGGAGAAAGTAACGCCGACGGACATGCCCATTTTGGCGGTTTCGTGCCAGCCGCCCACCTCTGCGGCAGAGCGACGGGTTTCCAGGTCGAAGTAGACGATATTTTTCATAACCGGGTTGCAGGGAGGGTGCGGCGCAGCCCTTCATAGAGCATGATGGCTACGGCAGTGGAGAGATTGAGTGAGCGGGCGTGCTCGCCGGGCATGGGGATGCGGAGGGCTGTGTCCGGGTGGGCATCTATCCAGCGCTCCGGCAGACCTTTGGATTCCGGCCCGAAGACGAGATAATCGCCGTCCTGCAGGGGAATGGAGGCATCCCATATGCCGTGGCGAGCCTTGGTGGAAAGATACCAGAAGCGCGCACCGGGTGCGGCAGCTGCCTCCAGTTCATCCAAACTGTTCCAAAGGTGCAGGTCAACGTGTGGCCAGTAGTCCAGACCGGTGCGACGCACGTGTTTCTCGTCCAGACTGAACCCAAGGGGCTTGATGAGATGAAGACGGGAATTGGTGGCCACGGCCAACCGTCCGGCGGCTCCGGTGTTGTGTGGGATTTCCGGGTGGAAGAGGACGATGTGGAACATGTCTTACTTGGCGCCTTTGCCGAAGAGAACAGCAGGTATGGTGCGGAAGAAGAGGACGACATCCAGCCACAGACTCCAGTTGTCGATATACTTGAAGTCCTTGTTAATCATGTTGTCGAAGTCGCCGTTATCGCTGCGATCCTCAATCTGCCAGTAGCAGGTAAGCCCCGGCTTCACACTCAAACGGCGGCGGTGGGCGATGGAGGGAAACTCAGCAGTCTCGTAGACTGCAAGCGGACGTGGGCCAACGATGCTCATATCTCCGACGATAATGTTGAGCAACTGGGGCAATTCATCAATGGAGAATTTACGGATAAAACGCCCAAATCGGAAGATTCTCGGGTCGTTTGTCAGCTTAAACATAGGGCCATTCATCTCATTACCGTATTTTGCTTTCACCTCCTCCAGACGTTGATCAGCATCTACATACATGGAGCGGAATTTCCACATACCGAAAGGCTTTCCGTAGAGGCCGGAGCGCTGCTGACGATAGAATATCTTTCCCTTCGGATCGCTGATTTTAATTCCGATGGCGGCAAAAACCCAGAGAGGGAGCGAACAGATGAGAAGGATGATGGCAACAATGCGGTCAAAAATATCCTTGATGAGCCGAGCCCAGAACTGGGTGGGACGAGAGCAGAGAATCAGCATACGACTGTCATGCACCTCATTGATTTCGGCACCCATGCTTCCGGGGTGATTGGAAGCATTGAGCATGAGGTAAATGTCAATACCCTGCATCTCGCACACATTGATGATGTATTCCGTCAGATGATATGTACGCAGCCCTCCGCACACCACGAGATGGGAAACATTATTATCTTCAACCATTTTCTGGAGCTCAGTTTCCGTGGTAAGACCGGGGACAGCTCTGCCAACCACATTGAAGCGGTTTTTCCAGTAGGTGGGCAGGTTGTCCCACTGGCGTGTGACATCATCCTCATTGCCGGCCAGAATCACCTGCCGCAGATTGCGACGACCTCTGCTGGTGTACAGATTCCAGAATCGTGTAATGAAAAATCGTATGAACAAAACGCAGGGAATACCGATAGCGTTAACCAACAGCACATGATTAAAATAAACAGAGTCGTTACGGAGACTCTGATAGATATATAACGCGACGAAATAATAGGCGGCAAAGGTGACAAGCTGATGCAATGCAGTAGAAACCTGCTGCAGGCTGTTCTTGTGATAGAACCCCACCAGCTGTAAGACGAAAGGGATACTGAACAGAGCGGCTCCGGCCAAAAATGGTGTGGTGGTAATCAGGTTGAACGCCGTTTCACGCTCCCAGCCGAACAGCGGGGCAAGCAGATTCGTTATATTGGCTGAAAAATAAGCAAAGAAAAACGCCAGCACCAAGTCCAGAAGCGGCGTGATACGCGAGAGAAAACTTTGTCGATGGCCAGTCATAAGCTTGCGGCGGGAGTATACCAGACAGCCGCCTGATTGACAAGGTAAAAATCTTTTTGCTTGAAAGATGAATGTCTTTCTGGTAGTACCTATGTATATGAACTTGCTGAAAACCGCTATGGCGATGATGGCAATGACAGGAATGCTGGCGGCTGAGGAGGCTGCCTATGCGCCGCACCCCGATTGGGAGAACCCTCAGAATCTCTCCGCCGGACGAGAAGAGGCGCGCGCATTCTTTGTTCCTTTTGCAAACAGGGATGAAGCATTGAAGGGGAATCGTGAGGATTCCTCTCTGGTGCTTTCTCTCAATGGTAACTGGAAGTTTAACTGGGCGCCCTCCCCGGAGAAGCGTCCGTTGGATTTCTTTAAGCCGGATTTTGATGTGAGCGGCTGGGCAGATATTGATGTGCCCAGCAACTGGCAGATGCGCGGCTACGGTACGCCCATGTATATCAATCAGGCGTATGCCGTCGTGCGTGATTGGCCTCGCGTGATGACGAAACCGCGCAACAATCACGAGAAAAAGTACACTATTCCTGCCACTGAGCCGAACGCCGTGGGCTCCTATCGTCGCGATATTGAGCTGCCGGCTGATTGGAATGGGCGAGAGGTGTTCATCCGATTCGATGGGGTGGATTCGTTCTTCTACCTCTGGGTGAACGGGCAGAAGGTGGGCTTCTCCAAGGACAGTCGCTGTGCCGCCGTGTTTGATATCACGAAGTACGTGAAGCCCGGCAGGAATGTCATTGCAGCAGAGGTATACCGCTTCAGCGATGGCACCTATCTGGAATGCCAGGATATGTGGCGCCTCTCCGGTATCTTCCGTGATGTGTACCTGTATTCCACCCCCCGCACGCTGGTGCGCGACTTCTTTGTGCATACCGATTTCCCGCAGAATGCCGATGGCACGAGTGACTATGCCGTGAGCAAGTTCAGCGTGGATGTTGATGTGGATAATCGCGGTGAAGCTGCGGACGAGGTGACGGTGGAATGCGAACTGCTGGATGCTGCCGGTAAGGTGGTGCAGTCCGTCAAGTCCGCACCGCTGGCACTGGCCGCAGGCGAGGAAAAGGCGGTGAAGCTGGCCGCTGATGTGGAGAAGCCTGCTCTGTGGAGCGCAGAAAAGCCGAATCTCTACGCGCTGTTGCTCACGCTGAAGGATAAGAACGGCGCGGTGACGGAAACGATTTCCCGCAAGGTGGGCTTCCGTGATGTGAAGCTGCTCAACGGGCGCTATCTGGTCAATGGCATGCCCGTGAAGCTCAAGGGTGTGAACCGCCATGAGAGCCAGCATGCCAACGGTCACACGGTGACGAAGGAAGAATGCCGACAGGAGCTCCTGCTCATGAAGCGCGGCAATATCAACCACATCCGCAACTCGCACTATCCCCAGCCGGATTGGTTCTATGAGATGTGTGATGAATATGGTATCTACGTCTGCGACGAAGCTAACATTGAATCCCACGGCTATTACTACGGTGAGCTCTCCCTCTCCCACCCGGAGGAGTGGAAAGCCCAGCATGTGTGGCGCAACAAGAACATGGTGGAGCAGAGCAAGAACCATGCCTGCGTGGTGATGTGGTCCTACGGCAACGAGGCCGGCCCCGGCGATAACTTTGCCGCGGTGCGCGACTGGATCAAGCAGCGTGATGCCTCCCGCCCCACCCAGTACGAGCGCAATAACGATTTGGCAGACCTCTGCTCCAACCAGTATCCCAGCGTGAACTGGGCCCGCGAGGTAGCAGCCACCAAGCTGGAGAAGCCCTGGTACGTGTCCGAGTATGCCCACATCCTCTGCAACTCCATGGGTAACCTGGCTGATTACTGGGAAGCCTTTGATTCCAGTGACTCCATCATCGGCGGTGGTATCTGGGAGTGGATTCACCAGAGCTACGACCAGGAAGTCACCCTGCCGGACGGCCGGAAGGTGACCCGCCAGAGCTATGGTGGTGACCACGGTGAGTTCCCGAACGACGGCATCTTCTGCATCAAGGGTGTCATCTACAGCGACCGTACACCCACGCCGCTCTATGCGGAAATCCGCAAGGCCCAGCAGAATGCCGATTTCACCTATGCCGGATTAACGGCGGACAAGAAGTACGTGCGCGTCAATATCCGCAACAAGAATCTCTTCACCGACCTGTCGGAGTTTGACGGCTCCTGGCAGCTGACGGAAGAGGGCAGCAAGGTGGTGGCACAGGGCACATTTGTGACACCCGCTGCGCCCTTGCAGCACGGAGAAGTGCTCATCCCCATCGAGTCCGCCAAGGCGGCGTTCAGCCCGGATCGTCACTATTTCCTTACCGTGAATCTGCACCTGAAGGCATCTACCAACTGGGCAGAAAAGGGGTATGTGGTGGCTACCGAGCAGCTTCCCCTGCCGGAGGCTCTCACCGGCTTTAATCCCCGCGCCTCCATGGTGCAGCTGGAGCCGGATGCCGGCCTGAAGGTCAACAACATGAGCGGCAAAATGCTCGTGGTGGGCAAAAACTTCACCCTGACCATCGATAAAGCTACCGGCGGTATCAGTAACTACATCGTGGACGGCAAACAGCTCATCGGCGATAAACCGACGCTGAACCTGAGCGCGTTCCGTGCCCCCGTGGCCAACGATAAATGGGCCATGAACCAGTGGCTCAACAACGGGCTGCGCAACATGACCCATACTGCAACTCCGCTGCTGGTGGAGCGCCTGGATAACAAGGCTGTCCGCATCTCCTGCGATGTGCGCAGCCAGGGTATCCGCAAGGAAAGCCTCGATTCTCGCAACTACGATAACGGAACATTTAAAATCACCGACCTCGGCCCGGTGAATGATCGTGACTTCCACTTCATCACCCAACTGGTTTACACCATCCTGCCGGACGGACAGGTCAGCGTGCAGGCCGGTATTGTATCCTATGGAGAAAAGATTGTGCTGCCCCGTCTGGGTTATACGCTGAATCTGCCCGAGCGCTACAACAACGTGCGCTGGCTTGGTCGCGGCCCCGGTGAAAACTACCCGGATCGCAGGGTCGGCACACCCATCGGTATTTATAACCTCAAGGTTCAGGATATGGTGGAGCGCTATCCCTTCCCCATGGAAATGGGCAACCGCATGGATACCACCTGGGTGGCGCTGACGGATGATGACGGCGTGGGGCTCATGGTTTCCTCCGACCAGGACAGCTCGTTCAATTTCTCCGCCCTGCCCTATACGGCACAGGAAATCTTCAACACCCCGCATCCGGAGGAGCTGAAGCCCGCCGGCTCCACCGTGCTGAATGTGGATGTGGCGACGCTCGGTCTGGGTGGTGCGGCCTGCGGGCCCCGTCCGCTTGACCGTGATATCCCCCTGTCCGGTTCGACCTCCTTTGCGTTCTCCCTGCGCCCGATTCGTCTGGGTCAGCAGGCAGAGGCGGTGGGTCGCCAGTCGCTCCCGCTGACCAGTGCGGTAACGATATCCCGCGATTCCATGGGCTATGTGACGGCCTCCTGCTCCACGCGTGATGCCCGGATTGAAGTGACGCTGCCCGATGGTTCCAAAATGGAGTACACCGGCCCCTTCCTCCAGCGTGAGGATGGCTTTGTGCGAGCTCATGCCGACAGCCCGGGTTGCCTGCGCTCTGCCTCTACCTTCCAGCATTTCAATGCCTGGCAGCCGGATCGCCTCATGCGCATCGTCTCCTGCTCATCCACCTCCGGTCGCAGCGAGTCACCCTGGAGCCTCATCGATGGCCGCCGCGATACCTACTGGCATTCCCGCTGGCGTGAGCCGGTGGCTGAGTACCCGCACGATGTGGTCATCAGCCTGGGTGTGGATTCAATGCTGCGCGGCTTCACCGTGACACCGCGTCAGGGTCGCACCTCATCCCGTGTGCGTAAGATGGCCTTCTACCTCTCGGAGGACGGCCGGAACTGGCCGGAGACCCCGGATTGCACCCTCAGCCTGGCAGACGAGGATAACGAGCATTCCGTCCTGCTGCCGGAACCCCGCAAGGCGCGCTTCTTCAAGATGGTTTGCCTGGAGCCCATCTCCAAGGGTGAGGCGTACGCTGCCGTGGCAGAGGTGAAACCCATGGTCGAAAGCGTGGTGGGTGAATATCCGCCCTACGCCTTCTTCTCCATCAACTACGTCAGCTCTGATCTGCCCGGTGAAGGCCCTGCCTCCAACGTGCTGGATGGTAATCCCGATACCTATTGGCACACGATGAAAGGTGTGACCATGGCCAGCTTCCCGCATGATATCCGTATCAATCTGGGCAGCGAGCGCCGCCTGCGCGGCATGCTCTATCGCGGGGCACCCTCTCCGCAGGGGCGCGTGAAGGATTATGAGGTCTATGTGAGCCATGACGGCAAGAACTGGGGCGAGCCAGTGGCTCGCGGCACCTTCAGCAATTCTGCTGAGATGCAGGAGGCTATCTTCTTCACCCCGGTGGATGCCCGCTTCATTCGTCTGGTGGCTCTGTCCGCACACGATGGAGGTGATTCTGCCGCTGTGTCGGAGCTGGATGTCATCCCGGCAGAATAACATAATCTCACCGCATTTTACCCGGCGTCGGCATGTAAAACACATGCCGACGCTTTTTTTACATATCACACTTGACTCCCATGTCTATCCCCATTACACTAAGGACATGGATATGGCTACCCGATACCTCCGACGCTTCTGTGACATCTGGTTGGCTGTATTCTGTACCCTGACTCTACCGTGGGGCGGTGTGGTGTTTGCTGCCGTTGTGGTAATTGTTTACCTGTTCACGAGAAAGAGTAATCATACGTGTTGGCGGATTGCCATGGCGGCGGGGTGTCTGTCGCTCTGCTACATGCTCTTCCCTCTGTGGGAGTTCACGCAATGGAAGCTGGCGGGGCATTGGGACGCACAGGAGGGACTCTTTTATGTCTTTCTTTTCGCCGGGCAGTCTGCCATCAGCATGGTCAGCATCCTTTCGGTCTACGGCCTCTGCCTCGGTATCCGCAATCTCCGTGCCTGATTTCAATTTTCCCCCATGAAACGCAAGAGAACAAAGGCGAGTCAACCTGATACCAAGCGCAGGAAGCGCATCAGAAACAGCATCCGGCTGTTGCTTTCACCCGAGCAGCAGCTGTTGGAGGCCGTGAGAAATCAAAAGCTCGGGCATCTGGAGCACCTCATTGCAAACGGGGCCGATGTCAACACGCGGGATGACCTTCATTACACCCCGCTTGCTCTGGCCGCATGGAGCGGGCGGTCCGATGTCCTGCAAGTTCTGCTGCAGGCGGGGGCTACTGCGGGTATTAACCAACGAGACAGGGAGGAAGGCATCACGCCCCTGCATGCCGCTGTCATCGTTTGTCGCGATTGGGAATCTGCCTCTCCCGACAACGTATTCCACCTGCTCGCAGCCGGTGCTGACCCCAACAGCCCCGACCGCGATGGCTGGACTCCCCTGCACTCCTGCGCCTTTTACCACTTGCCGCAGCTCATCCCTGCCCTGCTCGCAGCCGGAGCTGACCCCACCCAACGGGACAATTGGGAACACACCCCGGCTGATATCGCAGCGGAAAGAGGATTCGCCGATATTACGGTCTTACTCTCCGGCCGAACCGGATGAATCACTCGCTCCACCAACGGGCGTACAACCGGTTTGCCGTCCATTTGCAGAACCGGAATCAACAGGACAGACAGCACAAACAAAGCTATCGCCGTGATGCTCACCACGCGAAACTCCCTGTCGCGGAACAGAAAACACATTGTGCCCGCCGGCATGCCCATACACAGAATGGTCAGCATGAGTGCCCCGTAGATACTTTCCTGCATGATATCCGCCATAACGGGTAGGGATGAAACGTTAATCCCCGAAGATAGGGTGATTACGTCTGTCCTCCCGGCGCTCGACGTAGCATATATAGCAGCCCACAGCACGGGCAAGCTGATAATGCGCCGCATGTTCCACCTGTACACGGTGAAGGTGGTATTGACGGATAGTCAGAGATGCCCCGAGCAAGGCAATGTGGTAGGTGTAATCCGCACGATCCAATCCACAGCGCGCCGAAACGGAGGTGTCCACAAGCTCTGTGCGCCCGTCCGGCAGTCGCAGGGTAAACACGGGGCTGCAGAAAATGGGGCGGTCTATATAACAGAGAATCTCCCCGGCTGCGTCCTCGATGACGGGTTTATTCACGATGATACTCAAGGGGAAGCGTACCGTGTTGCGGCAGCGCAGCATCGGCTTCTTTTTCGGGTCAAGAATCTCAAAGTATTCATCCCTCCTGCGGCGGCAGCAGCAGCCGTCCTCAAACCGCATGTACTTGCTCTCGAAAAATAACATAGGTATGCGAATCAGGCAGAAACTTTCAGGACAATCACGCCACCGATGATGAGCCCCACCCCCAGCATTCGCAGAAGCGAGGCAGAATCACCGAAACAACAAACGCCTATCAGGAAGGTACAGGCGGCACCCACCCCCGTCCAGATGGCATACGCCGTGCCGATGGGTATCTGCTTCTGCGCCTGATACAGGAACACACCGCTGAGCGCCATGGTCACCACGGCAAAAGCTATCCAGAGCCAACGACACCCCGACCCCGCCGACAATTTCATGCCGACAGGCCAACCGACTTCGCACACCGCTGCCACCAGGAGCCAAATCCAAGCCATGCCCCGATTATACGGGCTTCCCCCCTGCGGAGCAAGGATAAAAAAATCGGCGGCCACCGGGCCGCCGAGAAAGAAGCTTCAATTACTGCTGCGGGACTTGATGTCCATAATCAGCTGCGCGTTGCTGGGGCAGCGTCGCAGGAAGAAAAGAAGTCGTTCCATGGCATCCGTCGGCTTGTAATTGGCCAGGCCGCGGCGAATGAGGCGCACCTTCTCCAGCATCATTTCCGGGAGGATGAGTTCTTCGCGGCGCGTGCCGCTCTTCAGGATATCCACCGCCGGGTAGATATACATCTCCGCGATACGGCGGTTAAGCACCAGCTCCATATTGCCGGTGCCCTTGAATTCCTGGAAGATGAGTTCATCCATGCGGCTGTTGGTTTCCACCAGTGCCGTGGCAAGAATGGTGAGCGAACCGGCGGCGCGGGTGTTGCGAGCCGCAGCAAACAGACGGCGGGGCGTTTCCAGAGCACGGGCATCAATACCGCCGCTCATGGTGCGGCCGCTGCCGCGCTCTGCGTTGTTGTAGGCACGCGCCAGACGGGTGATGGAATCCATGAGGATGAGAACGTGCTTACCGTTTTCCACCAGACGCTTGGCGCGCTCGATGCACATCTCGGCCATGCGGCAGTGTTCTCGCACGGGGCTGTCATTGCTGGAGGCAAAGATTTCTGCCTCGGGGAGTTGGCGTTTGAACTCGGTTACTTCTTCCGGGCGTTCATCCACCAGCAGCACCATCAGGTGCAACTCCTCACCGTAATTCTTGATTGCACCTTCCGCGATATGCATCAGCAGTGTGGTTTTGCCGGTGCGGGGTGGGGCTACGATGAGCCCGCGCTGGCCGCGAGCCACGGGTGCCATGAGGTCAAGCGTGCGGGTCGTGAAGCGGGAAGAAGATGTCTCAAAAGCCAGACGATGCGTGGGGTTGACCGCTTTCAAATCCTCAAAGTGCGGGGCGGCTGCAGCCTGTTCCGGGGGGAGACCATTGACGGCGCTCACCGAGATGAGCTGGTGACCGCGCTCATACCGCTGCGCCATACCGCTCACCTGCACATACGGGCGCAGACGGTGGGTGGTGATGATATCCTCCGGCACATAGATGGCCGTTTCCGAGGGAGCCCAGTTATTGTCTGCCGTACGGATAAAACCGAATCCCTTGGGCGTTATCTCCAGAATACCCGTCAGCGGCTCCGGGTCGCCCACGGGAACATAGGCGCGAGAGGGAGCCTGTGCATTCTTTTCACGCCGTGCGGCCTCGCGGTATTTAGCGATATTGTTGCGGCGAGCCTCGGCGCGTTCCTGCTGCAATTTGGCAGGGTCACGCTGGGGGCGTCCCGGACGGCGCAGCTGGTGTCCCTGCTGTTGACGATGCGGGCGGGCATGCGGCTCGCGGCTGCCTTCCCGGGTTTCCCGATTGTCGGCAGGATGTCGTGTAAAGGACTTGCGGAAGACGCGCGGACGCGGAGAACCGGTTCTTTCATCTGGAGCACTCATGGCATCGAAAGGGAGCGACTGGAGAAATGCGGCGGGCGCTCACCATGGAACGGGCAATATCGCCCGCCGCAAATTCCTGTTAAACAAATAATGAAGAAAACAGAATGGGCTGAGGGAGAGCATCAGAGCTGCTCCAGCACAGCTTCATCAATCTCGAAGTTGGAGAACACGTTCATGGTGTCATCATAATCGTCCAGCAGTTCGTAGAGTTTCATGACTTTCCGGGCGGTCTCCACATCACTGATAACAGTGGGATTCTGAGCTACGGAGATGAGCTTCATGCCGGTCACACTCTTACCGGCGGCTGCCAGCGCCTCAGACACGGCCTGCAGGTCGGTCGGCCCACAGATGAAGGACCATTCGCCCTCGCTCTCGCCTTCCTCAAACTCATCGGCTCCGCAATCCATGGCAAGCTCCATGGCATCGTCCTCAGTAAGAGAAGCGTCATTGATGCGAACCTCGCCCTTGCGGTCGAATTGGTAGGCAACGGAACCGGGTGTACCCATATTACCGCCGTTGCGGGAGAAGATGGTGCGCAGCTCGGAGGAGCAGCGGTTGGTGTTATCCGTGGCCACCTCCACAATGATAGCCGTACCGGCGGGGCCGTAACCCTCGTAAGTCATCTCCTGGATAGCTGCCCCCTGCAGCTCGCCTGTGCCCTTCTTCACGGCACGGTCGATGTTGTCCTTGGGCATGGAGGCCGCCTTGGCACCTTCAATGGCAGCACGCAGGCGCGGGTTGGTATCCACATCACCGCCGCCGTTTTTGGCAGCCAGAGTGATTTCGTGGGAGTAACGGGCAAATATCTTACCCTTCTTCGCGTCGGCGGCAGCCTTCGTGAACTTAATCTTGGACCATTTGTTATGACCTGACATAATCTGGAATTGGGTGAAGCAGATGCCGGGGGTCAACAACCCGGGCGAGCGGGCTGCATTCCCACAGGCAGAACCCCGGAAACGGCGGGGCTGATGTTTCCTCCAGCAGCACCAACATGTGCTGATTCGGGGAGTATTTCCGCCGGATTCCCGCCATCAGGCGGAGAAATAGGGTTCAATAGGAATCGAGCTGACAGGATTCGAACCTGCGACCTCTTCGTCCCGAACGAAGCGCGCTACCAGCCTGCGCTACAGCTCGATGTATTAGGACAGGGCAATTCTACATCATTTTGCACGTTTGGCAAGCATAATCTTGCATTTTTTGTGTCACATTGCACACACATCCCATAGATTTACTCGTCAGATGGGGTTTTGGCGGGAAGTACAAAGTCCAATGGACGATGGACAAGGGGTAGAATTCCGCTCGCTTTGCTCGCATGCAGATGCCTTGCCATTAGTTCATTGTCCTCCTGCGAACCGAAGACGCGCCGAACCTCGTCCATTGTCCATTGTCCATTGTCCATTGTCCATTGTCCATTGTCCATTGTCCATTGTCCATTGTCCATTGCCCATCGCCCATCGCCCATCGCCCATCGCCCATCGCCCATCGTCCATCGTCCATCGTCCATCGTCCATCGTCCATCGTCCATCGTCCATCGTCCATCGTCCATCGTCCATCGTCCATCGTCCATCGTCCATC
>SUVN01000027.1 GCA_015061985.1 Akkermansiaceae bacterium | reverse complement strand
TAGCCCCAACAGGGATGCAATCGGGCAGCGCGTAACCCGCTAAGGCATAGGCAAAAATGAAACAGGCGGTAGATTCGTTAAAAATCTACCGCCCATTTGTAGAACTGGAGCATAGCGGGTTCGAACCGCTGACCTCTTCAATGCCATTGAAGCGCTCTACCAACTGAGCTAATACCCCGTCTGTTTTCTCTGCTGTTTGCAGAAGAGCGGATGATGGGATTCGAACCCACGACATCAACCTTGGCAAGGTTGCGCTCTACCACTGAGCTACATCCGCTTTATCTCACCGTCGCTCATGTTGAGCTGTGGTATGGAAGCGGGGCTATTATACTTATTTCTCCGGCTCTGGCAAGTCTTTTTTTTGAAAAAATCAATTTTTTGAGGTTTCGACTTGCAAAGATTGTTGTATAGCGATTCATTCCGCTGAGTACTGCCGTTTGTTCTGCTCATTATCAGGCAAGGGTTCACGGAAGCGATTCTGCACATCCGGGGCTTGCAGCAGCAGAACTCGCTCCAGCTCGCCGGCGAACGTTTCATCCTGAGCAGAGCGGCTCAGGATACTCCACTTTGCCGCCATCGCCACGATATCCATTCCCACGGCATGAGACGGGAATGGCCGCCGCCCCTCAGCGGGTATACACCAGTATTCGTATGCCCCCTCAGCCGGAGCTGAGAGACGAGCGGCACAACGTATAAATGATGCCAGGATTTCCTCATCGCGGGTCACGTCGTATACCCCCCATGCCATATCCAGTACGTTTGCTTCTTCCACTCCGTTGTACAGCTGCTCCAGGCGGGTCATATCCGGACGCTTGGCGTTCATTGATATTCCTGCTCCTATGGGCGGTTCTGCTCCAAGCAGGGGATTATACTCTGACATTGTCTCCAGCTGAGCCGTAGCTTCCGGGGTATTTGCCAGCCACAAGGCCAGAGCCAACACGTTGCGTTCGGCATAGTTTCGCGGAGTCGCCCTGTTAAGAATCTCCTGCAAATGCTCAGAGTGTTCCTTGAGGAATCTTGATATCGCCCCTGCCCGCCAGGTAAAGTTATACCCGTTCGTGGGTCGATTAATGAACTCGATTATCTGAGCCATTTCTTCCGTCTCGAATTCATTGGGTTGAGTTGCCGCAGATTCATCCTGTGCCACAAGCGGCAATGCCATAGCAAGTATGGCAATAAAAAAAAGGAAAGATTTCATTACCGCACATTTTAGCACAGGCTCACACCCAGAGTCAAGCAAGCTGAATCCATACGTGCGCTTTCCTCAATATATGATGCATTTGAGATTGCTCATTGACGGAGGACACGCTACAATGGGCACATGGAAAAGGACGAAATGACACCGAAGCTCAGGGAGATGATGAATATCATGATGGATATGGTCACGCCGGATGAGGCGGCGGCGAGTGCGCCGGTACAACCGACGGCGGGTACGCGAGTAGATTATCTGGCCTCTCCTGAAAGGCAAGAGTTATACCGCAAGGTCTGCGAGTTTACGAAAACGCAGAAGCGCATCAAGGAAGATATGCTGGAGAAGCGTTTCGAAATCGGTTACGGACTGGCAGCTCTCATTGCTAACAGGATGAAGGCTGAAGGGCTCATTTCGCGGGAGATGGATGAGGATTACTTCTACCGCACGCTCTAATTTGTTTCCCCCCTCCGTTCCAATGCCGGGATGAAAAAAGCCGCCCCGATATTTTACACCGGGGCGGCTGATGATTTTCTGAGTGCGAGCGCTATCAGGCTTCTTCAGCCTTGCAGAGTGTATCGCAGGTGCAGCAGAAGTTGCGGTCGCCGTAGGTGTTATCCACACGGGAGCAACCGGGCCAGAACTTGTGCAGCTTCAGGCAGGAGGCCGGGAAAGCGGCCTGCTCGCGGGTGTAGGCGTGCGTCCACTCATCGGCACAGACGGCAAGCGCGGTGTGCGGGGCGTTCACCATCACGTTGTCATCTGCGGGCACGGTCCCCTCTGCCACGGCGTTCATCTCGTTGTAGATGCCAATCATGGCCTCGATGAAGCGGTCCAGCTCATACTTGCTCTCGGACTCCGTGGGCTCGACCATGAGCGTGTCGTGTACGGGGAAGCTCATGGTGGGGGCGTGGAAGCCGTAGTCCATGAGGCGCTTGGCCATATCGTCCACGCTCAGGTGGCTCTTGGCCAGCATGGGGCGGGTGTCAAGAATGCACTCGTGAGCCACCAGACCGTTGGCACCGGCGTAGAGGGTCGGGAAGTAGGGTTCCAGACGCTTGGCGATGTAGTTGGCGTTCAGGATGGCCATCTGGGAGGCGCGCTTGAGTCCCTCGAAGCCCATCATGGTGAGGTACATCCAGGTGATGGGGTTGAGCGCGGCGGAGCCGTACTCTGCGGAGGAAACAGCCCCCTGGGTGCGGGTCTCAGCCGTGCAGCAGTGACCGGGCAGGTAGGGAGCCAGATGCTCGGCGCAGCAGATGGGGCCCACGCCGGGGCCGCCGCCGCCGTGCGGCATGGCAAAGGTCTTGTGCAGATTGAGGTGGCAGACATCTGCGCCGATGGTGCCGGGGTTGGTCAGACCGCACTGGGCGTTCATGTTGGCACCATCCATATACACCTGACCGCCGTTCTCATGCACAATGCGGCAGAGGTCGGCAATGCCGGACTCATACACACCGTGGGTGGAGGGATAGGTCACCATGAGCGCTGCGAGGTTGTCGCGGTGCGTCTCTGCCTGCAACTTGAGGTCGGCGGGGTCGATGTTGCCGAGCTCGTCGCACTTGACGGGCACCACCTTGAAACCGGCCATGGCGGCAGAAGCAGGGTTGGTACCGTGAGCGGAGTTGGGGATGAGGCAGACATTGCGGTGTCCCTGCCCCTGAGCCACCTGGTAGCGGTGGATGGTGAGCAGGCCGGCGTATTCACCGGCGGCACCGGAGTTGGGCTGCAGAGAGCAGCTATGGAATCCGGTCACCACGGCCAGCATCTTCTCCAGCTGCTGCAGCATGGTGGTCATGCCCTTGCACTGGTCTGCGGGGGCGAAGGGATGCAGCTCTGTGACGGCCTGCCAGGTGATGGGCATCATGATAGCGGCGCAGTTGGCCTTCATCGTGCAGGAACCCAGCGGAATCATGGCCTCGTTGAGGGCCAGATCCTTGCTCTCCAGGCGGCGGATGTAGCGCATCATCTCCGTCTCGGAATGGAAAGCGTTGAAGCACTTCTCCTGACAGAAAGCGGAGGTACGGGTGAACTCCCCTGCCCACACGGCGGAGGCGGGCACCTCCCCGGCAGCAGCACCGAATGCGGTGCAGAGGGCGGCCACGTCGGCATCCGTGGTGGTCTCATCAAAGGAAACGGACACGGTGTCGGCATCGATGCGGCGGATGTTGTAGCCGGCGGTCAGCGCGGCAGCCACCAGAGCATCAGCCTGCCCCGGAGCGGAAACGGCCACGGTGTCAAAGTAGTTGGCGGACACCACCTTCTTGCCGACGGCGGTCACGGCGGCGGCAAAGGCTGCGGCGAGACGGTGAGCCGTCATGGCCACATCCTTCAGCCCCTGCGGGCCCTGGTACATGGCGTAGAAGGTGCTGAGCAGAGCGGTGAGCACCTGTGCCGTGCAGATGTTGGAGGTGGCTTTCTCGCGGCGGATGTGCTGCTCGCGGGTCTGGAGAGCCAGACGATAGGCGGGCTTGCCGTCCTTATCCACGGAGAGGCCGATGTAGCGGCCGGGCAGCTTGCGCTTCAGCGCATCAGAGCATGCCATATAAGCGGCGGCGGGGCCACCGAAGCCCATGGGGATACCGAAGCGCTGGGTCGTGCCCACGCAGACATCGGCACCGAAAGCGCCCGGTTCCTTCAGCACGGTGAGAGCCAGCAGGTCAGCTGCCACCACGCACAGCACCTTGGCGGCATGGCACTTGGCAAAGAATTCGGAGTAGTCCTCCACGCTGCCCAGATTGTCCGGGTACTGCACCAGCACACCGGCAAGCCCGGCCACGGAGGCGGGATCCAGGGAGCGCCAGTCACCCACGATGAGGTTCACGCCCGTGGTCTCGCAACGGGTGCGGATGACATCAATCGTCTGCGGGTAGCAGGTATCTGCCACGAAGAAGGTGTTGCTGCGGTTCTTGGAGCTGATGCACAGGTTCACGGCCTCTGCGGCGGCGGTGCCTTCATCCAGCATGGAGGCATTGGCCACGGGCAGCCCGGTCAGCCCGGCAATCATGGTCTGGAAGTTCATGAGCATCTCCAGACGGCCCTGAGCAATCTCCGGCTGGTAGGGCGTGTAGGCCGTGTACCAACCCGGGTTCTCATACACATTGCGCTGGATGACAGCGGGCATGAAGGTGCCGTAGTAGCCCTGACCGATGAGGCTGTGGGCGGGCTTGTTGGCAGCGAGCACGCCGGAGAGCGCAGAGAGGGCTTCCTGCTCTGCCATGGGGGCATCCATGGCCAGCGGGGCTTTCAGGCGGATATCGGCGGGGACGATGGCATCGGTCATCTCATCCAGAGAGGAGAAACCGATGGTCTGCAGCATTTCCTGCACCTCAGCCTCGGAGGGTCCGATGTGGCGCGGGATAAAAGAAGTCTGAGCGGTAATCATGATAAATCTTATTCTGGGGAAATAAAAAAGCGGCGGGCAATTGACGCAGTGACAATTGCCCGCCGGGAAGCTTGCTTTACTCGCAGAAGGCGGTGTAGGCCTCGGCATCCATCAGGGCGTCCAGCTCGGACGGGTCGGACAGACGCACCTTGCAGAGCCAGCCGGCACCGTTGGGGTCGGAGTTCACCGTACCGGGCTCGGCATCCAGAGCCTCGTTCACCTCCACAACCTCGCCGGTGACGGGGCTGTACACATCGGAAGCGGCCTTCACGGACTCCACCACGGCGATGCTGTCGCCGGCGGCAAAGGAGTCACCCTCAGAGGGGAGGTCCACATAGACCACATCACCCAGCTCAGACTGGGCGTGATCGGTGATACCGATGGTCACCACACCGTCCACAACGGGGCTCACCCATTCGTGCTCGGAGGAGTACTTGTATTCAGCAGGATTCGTGCTCATGTTTATGTATGTTTGGGGGTTAAAGGGATTAAATCAAAGGGAGATTACTTCTTGAGGAAGGGCTTCTTCACGATGACGGCAGCCACGGCCTTGCCGCGCACCATCACATTCACCGGGGTGCCGATTTTGCCAAGGGCGGCGGGCACATAAGCCATGCCGATACCCTTGCCCAGGCTGGGGGAAAGCACACCGCTGCACAGCTCGCCCAGGGGCGTACCGTCCTGCAGCTGCACCTCGTAACCGTGGCGGGGAGGCGCGCCCTTGCCGGTGTATTCGATGGCCACCAGAGCCGTGGGACGGCCCTCAGTCTTCTGCTGTCGGAGTACATCAGCACCGATGAAATCCTTGGTCAAATCACAGCACCAGGAGAGGCCGGCTTCCAGCGGGGTCTTCTCCGGGGAAAGGTCAGAGCCGTTCAGCGAGTAGCACATCTCCAGACGCAGGCTGTCGCGGGCACCCAGACCACAGGGCTTGGCACCGCAGTCGATGACCTTCTCAAACCACTGCACACCATTGGCGGCGGGGCAGAAGAACTCGTAACCGTTCTCGCCGGTGTAACCGGTGCGGCACACAATCACATCATCCCCATCTGCATTGAAGCAGAGGATACCGTTGCGCACGGGCAGCTCCACACCGGGGCAAAGTTTGGCGAACACCTCTTCACAAGCGGGGCCCTGCACGGCAAGACCCACGTAGTCGGCGCTCAGGTTGGTCAGCTCAATCCCCTCGGGCTTGTGAGCGGAGAGCCAGGCGTAGTCTTCATCAATCATGCTGGCGTTCACCACCACGAAGTAGTTTTCCTCGCCGAGACGGTAGATGATGAGGTCATCAATCACGCCGCCCTTTTCGTTGAGCATGATGGAGTACTGCCCCATGCCGTCCACCAGCTTGTTGAGGTTGTTGGTGAACATGCCGTTGAGCCAGGCGGTAGCGCCCTCACCCTTCACCACGAACTGCCCCATGTGGGAGATATCGAACACACCGCAGGCATTGCGGACGGTGTTATGCTCGTCAATGATGCCCGTGTACTGCACCGGCATATTCCACCCCGCGAAGGGGACCATCCTGGCACCGAGGGCGACGTGCTTGTCGCACAGCGGCGTGTTCTTAATCTGTTCTGCGTTCATGGCGGGCGGGATTGTACGCCAACACCCCTGCGGAGTCAAGCTTAACCTTTCCGCAAAACCGTTTTTGGCAGGATTATGGCGTCATCCATTTTCGCCAATGCGCTTTCCGCTTGTCAGGCATCGTTTTTCTGTGGTATTCTGCGTGCATGGAATGGTCGGCATTGTTGAGCAGCGCCCGCCTGAGCGGCGGCGGCGACACGGCAGGAAAACGCAGCGCGTTCAACCGCGATTTCGGGCGCGTGCTGTATTCCAGCGCCTTCCGTCGGCTGCAGGACAAGACTCAGGTGTTCCCGCTGGGACGCAATGACTATGTGCGCACCCGTCTCACCCACAGTCTGGAGGTGGAGAACGTGGGCCGAGCCCTCGCGCTGGAGCTGCGCGAAATCATTGAGGAACGCGGCGAGGCCCCGGGAATTGACCTCTCCCCGCTGGGCGATATTGTGGCCACCGCCTGTCTGGCACACGATATCGGCAACCCGCCCTTCGGTCACTCCGGAGAGAAAGCCATCGAAACCGCCATTGCAGAGGCCATCCGCGCAGGCATCTGTTCCCCGGATTTTGCGGGATTCCGTTTCGAGGGCAATGCCCAGGGATTCCGCCTGCTCACCCGCATCTGTGACCCTATCAATGGGCGCGGGCTCGACCTCACGGCCGCCACGCTGGGTGCCTTCACCAAATACCCCTGCCCCCCGGCGGCGGCAGGTGCCACCCCCCGCCGCTATAAGAAATTCGGCATCAATACCGATGATTTGCCCACATTCCGCACCGTGGCAGATACCTGTGGCATGCCGGAGATTGCCCCGGATTGTTGGGCGCGGCATCCGCTGGCCTTCCTGATGGAAGCAGCGGACGATATCAGCTACCTGATAGCGGATTTGGAGGATGCGTTCATCTCCCGCATCATCAGCTACGACCAAACGCTGAACCAGCTCTGCCTGCTGGGCCGATTGGAACAGAAACACCGCGACCGCGCCGAAGAAGAAAGCCGCCGCCACGGCCCCGCCGCCGGCATCCACTATGCCCGTGCCCTGGCCATCGGTCGGTGCATCCGCACCCTCCGCCTCACCATGGATGAGCAGTACAATGCCATGATGTGCGGTACGCTCACCGCATCGCTCATGAAAGCCTCGCCCCTCTGCGCGGATTACGAAGCCGTCAGCAGCTTTTCCCTGCGCCACATTTACAGCCACGAGAGCGTGCAGCGCATCGAAATCGCCGGCTTCAACGTCATTCGCGGGCTACTGGAGCTCTTCCTGCTCTGGGTGGAGGATTCCGCCCATCCGCTCAGCCCGAAAATTGCCGCCATTCTCCATGCCACGCAGGAGGAAGCCGCCACCCGTGAATCCCGCTTTGCCCACGTCATTGATTACGTGTCCGGCATGACCGATTCCTACGCCCTGCAGACCTACACAAGCCTCACCGGGCGTGCATGAGGACAGCAAGCGCTCTTTTTCTGCCAAAAATCGGACAGAGAGACAAAAATAACTTGCTATTTTCACCGATTCTGCGAAAATAGCAGGGTGGACGAAGGTGTCCGCATCGCTTCTTCTCAGAAAAACCACCAAACATTCCCATTCACTATGAAAAAAACGCTTCTCACCCTCCTTGTTACCGCAGCCTGCGCCATGGCCGGCGATACGCTTTCGTACAAGACAACCGCCATCGGCACGCCCGACGCTGCCTATGTGCATGGCTTCACCTTCACCATCAAGGCTGATACCATTACCCCGGTCAGTGAGCAGCAGCCCAAGTCGTTCACCGGTGATTATTATCTCAACAAACTGACGCTGGCAGGGCGCAATGCCATCCGCCGCCCCGTGGCGTTCAGGCTGATGGTCATGGAGCCTGCAACGATGAACATCATCGGCCTTTCCAACGAGTCTCCGACCGCCACACCCGGTATCGATTACACCTTTACGTTCAACAACCTGAAGCTCAACAGCGAAACCACCTATCTGGTGGCCACGGTGGATGGCAAAGCTACCCCGGAAAGCGTCCTCGGCAAGACCTACGCCCCCTCCACCAAGGATTTGTCCATCACCGATACGACCGTCTCCGGCGGCCTGATGGATCCCGGCTTCGCCGTTGACCTCCACAACGAGCAGCCCACAGAGGGGCTCAACTTCACCGTTCGTGCCAACCTCAGCGAGACGGAAGGCGGCTGGTCGCCCGTGCTGAAAGAGCTCGTCATCACCGATGCCAACCCGCCGAAAGATGAATGCGTCCTGTGCACGCCGATTCTCTTCGGTATCGGCGGCGTGGCGCTGCTGGGGGTCATCCTCGGTATCTCTGCCGCAACCAAGCGCAAGAAAGCCTGATTTTTCCCGGAAAGCGTGTTCATCTTCCAACCACCGGAGAGAAGCTCCCCGGTGGTTGTTGTTTGGAGGAGCAAGAAACGCACCGTAACTCTGCGTCCGTATGCCTTCTTTCTTTACAAACCGGGGCAACGTGATAGAATCACGGGCTGATGCCATGGCCAGAATGTATCCATCCCACCTGACGAAAGAACCGCAACACGGCGAACTTCAGGTCTATCAGCAACTGCAGCAGATGCCGGATGACTGGGTAGCCATTCTCAACCACCGGGAGCACAGCAAGAGGAACAACAACTACGCTAACTACGAGGCAGATTTCATTGTGCTGATACCCGGGTTGGGTATCGTGGTAATTGAGGTGAAGGACTGGCCATTCGTGCGGCTTCACCACGGAGAATGGCAGGGCAAAGCCAGGGAAGAAGATGAGGCATGGACAGGACTCGGGCACAAGCAATCGCCTCTCAATCAGGCGTTTCTGTGCAGCAGAAAAGTGATACAGGGACTGGTGCATCGCGGGATACTGCCGGAGGACAGCCGACAGCAGCCGGAGATACGCGCCATGGCCATCCTGACCAATGCCGTACCGCCGGCTTTGTGCGAAAACACGAGCGAAGAAGACAAAAGCATCAGCCACAAAACGCACGTACCGCTCGAATCGCTCTATCTCTGCGGGCGCGAGGCACTGGAAAACCACCTGAAGGAACGCATCGAAAGTCTTTTTGTGTATCGGCGGCGAAAAGGCCGACTCATGACAGAGGCGCTGGTTCGTGAGCTGGAGGAATACTTTGCCCCGAATCTGCTCTTCCGCATGGATTTCAGCAACTACACAGAGACCATGGCCAACGCCGCACCGGATTTATTCCGACTGCTGCCCAGTCTGGAAGAATCGCGGGGCGGCATTCGGGTGGAGGGGTGCGCGGGCTCCGGAAAAACGGAAATGGCGCTCCGAGAGGTGCGACGACTGGCAGCACTTCTGCCCCCGGAAAGCGATAAAAGCATCCTGCTGCTATGCTACAATAACGCGCTGGCATACAGATTGCGGCGCGGCATCCGGGGCTGCCGGGGAGCAGCGCATATCATCATCGCCGGATTCCACGACTACTGCATCGAGCACATCATCCGCCCGGCCGGGCGCGATGACCTCATTCTATACGATGAACAAACACCCTATCTGGATGATGCAGGCTGGGAATGGGTGGCTTCCGGCAAGGCCGCCCTGCCCCGGCATGACTACATCTTTGTGGATGAAGCACAGGATTTCAAGCCCATCTGGTGGGATATCATCCGCAGCATACTGCCACCGGGAGGGAAGCTCTACCTCTTTGCCGATACCCGGCAGGACATCTATCACCGCTGCCACGAGCTGCCGGATTTGCCCACGCGCATACGGCTCACCCGGAATCTGCGCAACGCCTGGCGCATCGCTACCTTCAGCCACGGCATATTGCCCACGCTGCTCTCCATGTCCCCCTCCCTGTACAGCGGAGCCCCGCTCCGGCTGAGAGCGGCCTCAGATTCGCCGGAAGAACGGGCAAACGAAGTCCGCAGAGCCATTGCAGAACTGAAAAACCACCCGGAGCACCACATCCGCAACAGCGATATTGTGGTGCTTTCCCCATGGCGGGCAAGCAACCAACGGTGCAGCTTCCCATTCTGCCCGGAGCTGGACTATGCCGACGGAACCGAAAACGCACAGGAAACCGCTGCGCGGCATGAACGATGCCGTCGCCACGACAGCCCGCGCATCCTGGCCGATACCATCAAAGGGTTCAAAGGACTGGAGGCTCCTTTTGTCATCCTCACCGATATCCCGGCTCCGGATGAATACCGTGGGTTCACAGCGGCGGATTTCTATGTGGCCTGCACCCGCGCCAGATTCGGGCTCTTCATCATCCCCACACTCTCCGGCAATATCACAGCCAAACGGATACTGGAACAAACAGCCTCGCACCGACATCCATGCAAACCGGACGTGAGCTGAAACAGCCCCGCACCGACATGCCATGATTGAATCTTGACGGTAGTGCGGTTTTCTTTACAATGGGTGCAATCATTTCCCTACAACACTATGCAGACACACCAATTTCAGACAGAGGTCCGGCAGTTGCTGGATATTGTAATTCATGCTTTCTATAGTGACCGCGAGGTTTTCGTGCGCGAGCTGGTCTCCAACGCTTCCGATGCTCTGGAGAAGCTGCGTCTCCGCCAACTGACGGAATCCGCCATCTACCAGCCCGAGCGCGAGCTGCGCATCAGCATCACCACGGATGAGGAAGCCCGCACCCTCACCATCGCCGATGCCGGTATCGGTATGACCGCTGACGAGGTGGTGGAATTCCTGGGCACCATCGCCCACTCCGGCACGAAGAAGTTCCTGGAGATGATGAAGGAGAATCAGGGCGGCCCGCAGGATCTCATCGGTCAGTTCGGCGTGGGCTTCTACAGCGTGTTCATGGCGGCAGACAAGGTGGAGGTCACCACCCGATCCTGGCAGCCGGAGGCCGCTCCCGTGCACTGGGTGAGCGATGGCCGCGAGGGCTATGAACTGGGCGAAGCCGCAGCCGACACCCCGCGCGGCACCAGCATCCTCATCCATTTGAAAGAAGATGCCGCCAACTTCTCCAAGGCCGACCACGTGCGCTACATCCTGAAGAAGTACAGCAATTTCGTAGGCTTCCCCATCGATTTCAACGGCGAGCACCTCAACACCGTGCAAGCCATCTGGATGAAGAACAAGAAAGACGTGACCGCAGAGGAATACGAGGGCTTCTACCAGTTCATCCACCACACGGACAGCAAGCCGATGAGCTACATGCATTTCAGCGCAGATGCCCCGATTGTGCTCAACTCCGTGCTCTTTGTGCCGGAAGAAAACCCGGAGGCAATGGGGTTCGGGCGCTGCGAACCCGCCGTGTCCCTGTACTGCCACAAGGTACTCATCGACAGCAAGCCGGAAAAGCTGCTGCCGGAGTGGCTGCGCTTCCTGGCAGGCGTGGTGGACAGCGAGGACCTGCCTCTGAACATCTCACGCGAGATGCTTCAGGACAACTCCCTGCTGCGCAAGATTTCCGGCA
Organism: Akkermansiaceae bacterium; assembly: GCA_015061985.1. Lineage (GTDB taxonomy): Bacteria > Verrucomicrobiota > Verrucomicrobiia > Verrucomicrobiales > Akkermansiaceae > Akkermansia. The sequence goes on along the minus strand of SUVN01000027.1, from coordinate 20,362 downwards.
TCATCACCAAGCGCTTTATCAAGCATCTGGAGGGCGTTGCCAAAAATGATGCGGAGACCTATGAGAAGTTCTGGACACAGTTCGGCCGCTACATGAAGGAAGGTGTCGTGACCAGCTGGGAGCACAAGGATGCGCTGGGCAAGCTGCTGCGCTTCCAGTCCACCTTCACGGAGGACGGCAAGCTCACCTCATTGGACGACTATGTGAGCCGCATGAAGGAAAATCAGAAAGATATCTACGTGCTCTACGGTGCCTCCCGAGCCCAGCTGGAAAACTCCCCGTATCTGGATGCGCTCAAGGCTCGCGGCTTTGAAGTGCTTTTCCTCACGGAGGGCGGCGACCAGTTTGTGATGGACAGCCTGATGAAATTCGCCGACAAGGACATCAAGGCCATAGACCGCGCCAATCTTGACCTGCCGGAGGTCGAGGATGCTCAACCCGACCGCCCCGGGCTGGATGAAGCCGCTGCCACCGCCCTGACCGGGTGGGTGAGCGAGACCTTCAAGGATCGCTTCAGCAAGGTGACCACCGGAAATCGCGTCACGAACGCACCCGCCATTGCGTTGCAGGGAGAAAACGATCTTTCCCCGGAGGTGAAGGCTTACTTCAAGGCCATGGGGCAGGACGTACCGGAGAATCACCCGGAGATTGAGTTCAATCCCCACAACCCCATCGTGATGAAACTGGCAGAGCTGCGAGAAAGTGATGCTGCGCTGGCCGAACTGCTGGCCGGGCAAATCATCAACACCGCCCTGCTCCGCGCCGGTATGCTGGAAGACCCTGCCGCACTGGCAGACAACTCCCAGGCGCTGCTGGAAAAACTCTTGCAGAAATAATTTCGCCTTTTCCTTTCTTGGGGCGACTGTGTAGCAATCTCTTGTTACGCAGTCGCCCTTTTTATGTCAGGACGCAGACTTATGGTCAGGCGGATTATGCGCTAAAGTGCGCGGCAATTCACTATGACAACGCTTCTTTCCTGCCTCGAAACCGCTTGGTTCATCATTCTGGTCGTGCTCTTCTTCAACGTCATGATTTTTGTGCACGAGCTGGGACATTTTCTGGCAGGCAAGTGGTGCGGAGCTTACCTCGACAGCTTCCTGATATGGTTCGGCAAGCCCATCTGGCAGAAAAAGCGCGGATAAGCAAGCCCTATCGTTCGTTCGACGGATGGTTGGACTTGTTTGTACCTACCACCGTATAGCATTTCAAATGCGATTACTTGTAAAATACTGTTATTCAATATGTTGTAAGATTGAGTATTTATGTAAAACAATGGTTTAATTCCGTAAAAGAATACCAAGTTCGTGAAAAATTAATATTTTAGCGATTTTTTTCTGTACATCGCATTTGAAATGCAATATACTGCCGCTGTTGCAGCGTAACAGGTGTCTTGACATCCCGACGCGCGTAGGATCAGGTAGTCCTGTACCCGGCAACGTCACATCCATTATAACTAAAAACAGTTACATATTACACATGAAGAAAACAATCATTACACTTCTGGCTCTTGCCGGGATGGTTCAGGCAAATACAACACCGCAGGTCATTTGGGATGCAGATTTCACCACAACGAGCGGAGTCTCTCTCTATACTGCAACCGGGGTCGCCACCAACCTTGAGACAAACGTAGGTAACGACCTCATCAGCAACGGTGCCATTACCTTAACTAATGATAAGTTCTCGTTTGAGCAAACTTCCGGAAATCTCAGCTACGCCGATGAGTTCTCAATGCTTGTGAAGCTCAAAATAAACGAAGATGCAACTAGCCAATGGCCGGTACTGTTCAGCTTAGGTGAAACCTCTGCTTGGAACTGGAAGCCAAGCTACTATCAGGATACCAACACATTCGTTCTGGATAAGGATGGATTTGGTGGTGTGGTTGATGAAAGCAACCGCATGAGCGGTGCCATCACCTACACCCCCGGTACGGATGGTGTAGTAACTCTGGCACTGACCAACAACGGCTCCGGTCTTCTGAGTCTCTATGTGGATGGGCAACTGGCAGGTGAGACCCAGATTACCAGCGCAAACGAGTACGGAGAAAGTAAGTTGATTAAGTGTTTCAGCATCGGCGGCAAAATCGGCGGCGGCAACACCGCCTGTATCACGGTGTCTGACGCACAGTTCGTCAAGGGCATCACCACTTCTTTTGTTGCAGTTCCGGAGCCAACCACGGCTACGCTGAGTCTTCTGGCACTCGCCGGTCTGGCTGCACGCCGTCGTCGCAAATAAGAACTCCGGCAATAATTGATTTCAAAGCCGCAGCATAATGAAGCTGCGGCTTTTTGTACGACCGGTGCGGTATACGAGCTGCCGAGCAAAGCATTGTTATTGATGATGCAGACACTACAGAACGCCGTTGTCCGATTCAGACGAGCAGCGGTAAATTCATGTTGACGCATACTCCATGACTCGGCAAATACCTCAGCGGCATCAGAACAGCAGCAGTGGTAATGCTTACCTTAACGGTAGTCGCTCTTCACTTCTTCGGCAGCGAAACAAATTCGCAGCCGTTTTTATGTCAGGACGCGGACTTGCGGACATGATGCAACTCCGATACAATGGCAGCAATCACTATGGCAACGCTTCTTTCCTACCTCGAAACCGCATGGCTCATCATTCTGGTCGTCCTCTTCTTCAACGTCATGATTTTCGTGCACGAGCTGGGGCATTTTCTGGCAGGCAAGTGGCGCGGTGCTTACATAGACCGTTTCCAGATATGGTTCGGCAAGCCCATCTGGCAGAAAAAAATCGGCGGCGTACAGTGGGGGCTGGGCTGGATTCCGGCAGGCGGCTTTGTTTCCCTGCCCCAGCTGGCAGACATGCAGAGCATTGAGGGCGAGGCAGAAATCCCTGCCGATTTGAAACCGCTCAAGCCATTGGATAAAGTAATTATCGCGGCAGCAGGTCCTCTGTTCTCTCTGTTGCTTGCCTATGTCTTTGCTTTCATCGTCTGGGGTGTCGGCAAGCCTGTCAGCGAACTGCCCACCACCACCATCGGCTACATTCCCCCCGGCAGTCCCGCCGCAGAAGCCGGGCTCCTACCCGGCGATACCATCCGAGCCATTGATGGTCAGAAAGTCGATAAGTGGATGGGCAACATGGAAGGCGTGCGCGAGCTGGTGGCCCTCAGCGAGCATGAGAAAATCAATTTCACCGTGGAGCGCAAGAAGGCAGACGGCAAGGTGGAGACAATCACCATCCCCTGCGGCTACAAGCTGCCGGAGACCAAGTGGTGGCAGCGCAGCGGCATGCGCCAGGTGGGTATCATTCCCGCCGCCCCCGCCATTGTGGGCAAAATCACACCGGGTTCACCGGCAGAAAAAGCAGGTTTGAAGCAGGGACAGCATATCATCGCGCTGAATGGGCAGCCGGTCTACTCTCCCTCCGCTGTTTCCGTAGCCTCGGCTGATGGGAACCCCATGCAGCTCACGCTGACAACGCCCGGAACGGAAGGCAGCACTACTGTGAACGTCACCCCCGCCATTCCCACCAACTGGCAAGGTAAAGAGGGAGCCTACCCCCTGCTGGGTATCAACTGGGCCAACTCCATGGATGCCGATTTGGGGCTGACGCATCCTTCCCCGCAATCACAGGTCAGTCAAAGCCTCAAGTGGATGGGTGACACCATCGCCAAGGTAGCCGCTCCCGGCAGCAGCGTCAGCATGGAGCACCTTTCCGGGCCGGTCGGTATCGGCAATTACCTCTTTCAGATGCTTCAGTCCGAAAACGGCTGGCGACTCATCCTCTGGTTCGCCGTGGTTCTGAATGTGAATCTGGCCGTGCTCAACATCCTGCCCCTGCCCATCGTGGACGGTGGTCACGTCGTGCTCGGCACGGCAGAAATCATCCTGCGTCGCCCCGTCAGCGGCAAGATTCTGGAAATGGTACAGACCGGGTTCTTCTTCGTCATTCTGGCATTCTTCCTCTTCGTCACCTTCAAAGACGTGGGCGATATGGTCGGCTCAGACAGCTCGGAATCGAAGCTGCCCGCCCCGCAGTTCTCAGCACCGCGCTGAAACCGGTTTTTACTCTCAGCCCCCTTACCGAATCAGCCGTGCCTGCGGCTGATTTTGCTTTTCCCGAGCAAAAAAATCGACTTGACTTTCCTGAGCTGTCATGTTAGACACCTCATCAGGATATACTACCATGATTAAGCGAATTCTGACTATCCTATTATTTCTGCTCGTCTACATGTGGGTATATGATACTTTGCTGAGACAGATTCCCGATTGGTGTCCGGCTCCCGGCAGATTAGCAGAAGCGTTCATTCTGACAGGAAAACTACTTATTCTCCTCGGAAGTCTTTTACTGATGCGCCTGATATGGCGCAGATTCCGGTTTCACCTGCCGGATAGCGATGCACGCAGCTGGGAAAAAAGAAACAGTATCTGCCTGACTGAACACAAAGAATCTGCCCCACAAGAAGAAGAATCAGGGAAAATTTACCATAATTTTTTCACGGTATTCCTCATTCTTGTCATCATCTGTTCAGCAAAGATGACGGGAAGCAACCCGCAATTGACATTTAACGGATTCGTGACAGCTGAGCACTATCTCTCAGCTGATATCATGCACTTTGTGTTCGGGAAAAAAATTGACAGCTCCCGGACACTCCTTGGTGTGGTAACCAATCAGGACAGCGAGCAGGTCAAAGCCCGAAAAGTTGAATATCTGCTGAGCAAAGGGGCAAATCCTCACTACCCGGGACACCAATACACCCCCCTGCGTACAGCCGTTGAGAGTGAGCAAAACAGGCACCTGATTCCCCTGATGCTGAAATATCACCCCGATGCTGCGCGGCTTGCCGATTGCAGTCTCCTGCATAATCCGGTGCGTGACGGGGATGAGGCATGCATACAGCTGCTGCTTCGCCACGGGGCAGAGGTGAATTTTCCGGATGATAACGGCAGAACGCCCTTGTATCATGCCGTTGACCCATCACATGGTGATGAGCAAAAAGCGCTGAGAATTGCCCGGCTTCTACTACAGGCAGGAGCAAATGTGAATGCGGTCAAGCTGTCCCACCGGCCTCCTTTTGCCGCCACCCCGCTGGACCAGGCGGAACGCTGCCAATTCCCGGCCATGGCAGAGCTTCTACGCAGCCACGGCGGGAAACGAGCCCGCGAAATAGAGGCAGAGTATTACCATACACAGGAGTCAAAATAATCTCTCAGAACAAATTTATCTTCTGAGAGCATCTTTTTTTCAAAAATCATTGCGGATTTTGCTCGCGGCGGGATTATCACTAGTGTAGACTCTATACTAGTGATGAGACAAGCTTTCCCCCTACTTCTGTTCTGCAGCACGGCGGTATTGGTTCAGGCCGCGCCGTACACCCGGCTCAACTTTGAAGAACCCGTGGTGCTCGAAAGTCAAATCGGTACCGACACACCGGGCAAATACACGCTGAGCGTCGATGATACGCACCGTCCGCAATGCCGCTGGGTAGACCAAGACAGGCTGGCAATTAAATTTGCTCCCGGCACCTCTGTGTTCACGGAATTCAAGTTGGAATTCAAAGAGGGACAGGATAAATACCTGAGCGGGGAATCCATGGAACAAGCAGAATTCCGTTTTTTTTGCCCACGCAGCGAGCTGACGGCTAACCGCCGCCACGGATACCCCACGGCCACGTTCTGCGTTTACCCGGAGAGTACGCAGACCAAAGAAGCACGGGAATTTTCCGTTTCCACTCCGGTACGCTATGAATTCCGAGAGATTGCGGACATAATTGGAGGTAAGATTATCTACGGACGCACCGTGGAGGCGGAGCTTCACCCCGCCAAACTGGGGGAGGTCAACAGCCCGGAGACCGCCCTCGCCCTATTGGCGGAGACATCCCCCGACTGGAGCAAAGTTCATCCCGACACGCTCATTCCCGGGATGATCATGGTGCGTGCAACTGAACCGCTGTTGGGCTCCGCAAAATGGGAACTGCACATCACCCCGACAGAGGAAAGCGGTCTGGTCACGGAAGAAAGACGTATCGGTTTTTCCCCGGAGGCGGAGCTGGGAACAGGCGTGAGCCAGTTCATCCGGCGTCCGGCTCAGAAATCCGGCAAAAAAGATTCCATGCAGGTGGAAATTTCCTTTTCCTCGCCGATAAATGTGAACGAGCGGGAGCAAATTTTCCGCGCCATCAGCATCCGTGCCAAGGGGCAGGAAGCGAAAACAAACGGCGACACAAAAACTCTCACCATCGATGGAAAAGAAGCCACTTTCAGACTCCTGCCACACGAAAAAATAGATGTAGGGGCATGGGAATACACCATCCGAGAGGAAGGCCCGAAGGAAACAATTCTGTACGAAGAACATGAAACGGTATTATCTTTCCTGTTGGAAGTGAATCTTCCGGCAGCTACGGAACTGGAAGTTATCATCCCCAAAGGCACACGCGCTGCCAATGGGCTCAGCACTGTGTGCGATCACCTGCACCGCCTCAGCTTCAATCCCGCCGTCCCCATGCTGAGCGGCACTCATACCGACCTTCTGCCGCTCAAAGGTAAGCTTGACTTGAGGCTCAACACGCTCAATGCAGAATCTCTGGAGGTAAAGGTGCATCGATTGAATGCGGAAAACTATCTCCGATGGAAAGATGAACTTTCTGAGATAAGCGCCGATGACTTGGTGCTGAGGGATAGGCTCAATGCTCACTTTCAACTGGCCGCAGCACGTATCCGGCAAAAGGACAAAGCAGATTCGGAAGCCGCGGAAAAGCTGCGTCTGATGGCGAATATGCTGCGGCAGGAAACACAGGAGAACGCTCGGGTATCGGCACATATTCAGAGTATCCTCCGCCAGCTGCCCTCTTTTGAGCAAAAAACAATCCACCTCCCCACGGACGGAGAAAATCCGCTGATTCACTCACAGGAAATCTGCCTGAATCTCAACGAGCTCACCGGCGGCACTCCCCTGCCCGGGTTCTATGTCCTGAGCATCAAACCCACCCTCAGCCCCGCCGTCCGTGAGCTGGCCCAATCTCTGCACATTGACCCGAAAGAGCTGGAAACGCAACGCCTTTACCATTTACAGGTCACGGATTTGATGGTGAATCAGGAGAACGGGCAACTGATTGTCACCCGATTGAGTGACGGCTCGCTCGCCAAAAACGCAGAAGTGCTGCGGGCAGATGGATTCAGCAAGCCCCTGCCGGAAGGATATACCACGGACTTTCCCCGGCCGAACAATACGAGCGTGGTGCGCGTCGGTGAGGATTTCGTTCCGCTGAATAGTGAGGAGGAAGAGGGTAGAGAGGAACAGGAAGAATCAGACATCCGCATGTACATCCTGCACGACCGCCCGCTGTACCGCCCCGGAGAAACCGTACACCTGCGCGGCATCATCCGCCGCATGACAGAAAACGGAGAGTGTGAGACGGACGCTTCCCTCTCCCGTGCTCAGTTGACCGTCTACCGTGCCAATGAGGAGATTCTGCTGCAACAGGAAATAACGGCAGATGAGCTCGGCACATGGCAATACAGTTTTACTCTCCCGAACGGAGAGGAAGACATTACCGGCAACTATCGTGTTGTCGTTCATCTGCCCGGCACCGAGTACTCTGCAGAGCAAAAAATCCCCTGCGAGTTCTTCCGGCGAAACGCTTTCCAGACCAAGTGGCAACTCCGTGCGCCGTTGATAGCCCCCGGTGAGTTCACGGCAGAGCTGCATGCCGCAGACCTCAACGGAACCCCGCTGAGCCGTGCAGAAGTGGAGGTGCATGTTAATTCCGGAGGACCCGGCATCAGTCTGCAGCCCAACGGAAAACCGGAAAAGACAATCCGAACCACCCTCCATACGGATGAGCGGGGCATCGCTGAACTTCGCGGCTATTTTATCGGAGATTTTCCCCCGTTGACAAATGGCGTGGCTCGGTTGAGCATCAGCGGCAGCGTTGCCAATGACCGACAGGAATATAGGGAAACGGAGGGTATCTCCACATATATCTATGCCGCCGATTTCCGGGCAGATTTGAATGACGATACCCTTCGATTGTATGCCGTCAGCGATGATGATGCCATCCATGAGCGCACGCTCCGGCGGGAGCAAAAGCTCAGAATCCGTATTTTGGGCCACGTTTACGAAACTCAGCAGCTCTCGGATTACATCAGCAAAGTCACCATCAGAGAACAATGTCTGGACGACCGGGAATGGACTGTGCCGGCCAATTGTGAAAACGGCGTGGTGCTGCCACTGAAAGAACTCTGCAAAAAGGCGGTGGATTCCTTTCCCCTGCGTATTCTCATCTCCGGAACGGATTCTTCCGGCAGAATCTATAACGATGAGTGGCGACACGATTTTATTGAGGAAGAAGAAGAGGAAAACGAGGATGAGGACGATGAAAGCTGTCTGAGCTGCACGCACAGGGAGGGGGCTCTGGAAGTGGAGCTGAACGCTCCCCGCGCCGGAGAAGCGCTCCTGCTGATAAACTCCCGCAGTGGTGCCCGCATCATCCCCCTGACGGTCAAGGGGGGAGAGGAAAGCTTCACTATTCCGCTGCATACAAGCGAAACGGGTTCGTTAGTCTGTCACTTGCTTCAAACAACCCGCGACAGCATGGGATGGTTCAGCAGACTTCAATCCGACTTGGATGCTCTGTTCGTTCCCCGCCCGGAAATGCAGCTCAACCTTACCCTGTGCACCCCGACTGAAGATTTACGCCCGGGCAGCGAAACGGAGCTGTGGGGACAGGTCACGCTGCCGGATGGCACTCCGGCAGATGCGGTTGTTACGCTTGTAGCCGTGGATAAAGGCATGTCGACCCCGTATGAATATATGCCGGATATCACGGACTTCTTCGGTTCTACACCTTTTGTTTCCCTCGAGCCCTTTGGCCACCGCGGACTTCGATGGAACGATACAACACCGGTAAAGTTTACCTGTGGCTATGCTCTGCTGCATCAGCTTTGGCCCGGTGCCATTGTCGGCTCCGGTCGCGATATTGAAGCAGATGAAAATGATGATTTCCTCGCGGAGGATGAGGAGATTGAATACGCCCCCCTCAGCTGGGGAGGCTCTACCGACGGAGATGAGGAGGAAGAAGCAGAAGAGGAGGAAGGATTTGATGATGAGGAAGATTGTTCCGAAACTTCCACAGTCAATGCAGAGGAGGAAGAAGAAGGGGAAGATACCCCGCGCATACGCCGGGACTTCTCTCCCGTGGCGGTCTGGCAGGCTGCACTGAAAACAGATGCGGAGGGAAAATTCTCCACCCAATTCAAGCTCCCGGACACGCTGACAAGCTACTGCGTCTTTGCCGTGGCTGCAAGCCGCTGCGGCAAGCGTTTCGGGCAGGCAGAGGGGGATTTCCGGGTCAACCAGCCGGTCATGATTACACCCGGCACACCGCTTTTCATGAGCTTGGGTGATTGTCTCCGGCTGCCGCTCACCATCACCAATAATACAGGAAAGGACGGCACTTGGAACGTCTCCCTTGCCGGAGCAGCGGCCCCGCAAAACATCACGTTGAAGGCTGGTTCCACCGGCACGCTGTTCTTTGAATTCACCGCTGCTGCAGAGGGGGAAAACACCTTACGCTGGACAGCCACCGCAGCCGCCGGCGGCGATGCCGTGGAAGGCACATTCCCCGTGCGCTTCCCTGCCCCGGTGCTCAAGGAAACCTACCATCTGATTCAGGCCGCCGGAGCGGAACCGCTGAAGCTTGCCGCCCTGCCCGCCGCAGAGTTGGCGGAATCCGAGCGAGGCTCCGTGCAGCTGGAGCTTTCTGCCAACCCGCTGCTGCATCTGGCCTCTGCCATGGATTTTGTGCTGAGCTATCCCTACGGCTGCACAGAGCAAACCGCTTCCGGGCTGCTGCCCTGGATTTTCCACAGCCGTCTGGCACCCTTCTCTCCCACCATGCAGGACATCAGCCCGCAGGAGGTCAGCAAGGTCATCACGCAGGCCATTGAAAAACTCTTCCAACGCCAGGTGGAAGACGGAGGGCTGGGCTACTGGGAGGATTCCGATGAATCCTGCCTCTGGGCTAGTGCCCATGCGGCTCTGGTATTCACGCTGGCAGAGGAAAACGGCATTTCCCTGCCGGAAGAGAAGATGAAGGCGCTGCGGTACTACCTCGCCACCCGCAACAAACGCGAAATGAAGAATTGTACCCCTTTCACGCGATACTCTATCGGACGCGTCTGCGGCAATCAGCAACTCATCCGCTCCGCGCTGGAGGAAATACTCTCTCCGAAAAACACACTTCAAGGTCGACTCTGGGCGTACTCTGCGCTGGAGGATATCCGCTTCATCGCCGCCCTGCGACAGAACCCGGAGCAGCGCCATGAAGCGTTCCTGAACTGGATGCGCAGCAGAGGCCGCGATTACCGCCACGCCAGCACCTGGCAGAGCGGCTGGATGCTCGTGGCGCTGGGGGAATACCTGAGACTCGAACCCGAACAGGCTGCTTCTGCCACCGTGCAGCTGCAGGATGGCACACAGATGACACTCGGCAACGGTATCACCCGCTACACGCCTCCAGCAGCAGCAAAACTTCGTGAGCTGCCCACCGTCATCACCACCACACAGGGCACAGCCTACCTCAACGTGAAATTCCGAGCACTCCCGAACAAAACGGAATACCCGGGCGTGACGGAAAAGGGCTTACAGGTCACCCGCGTGTATGAAATCAAGGACACCGAGGGCAACTGGAAGCCCGCCACGGAGTTCCGCGTGGGCGATGAGGTACGCGTGACCCTCACCTGTACCAAGGCGGCACCGGAGCTGGAATATTTCGTGCTGGAGGACTACCTGCCCGCCTGCATGGAAGCCATCAATCCTAATGTAACAAGCCAGAGCAACGGATGGGAGTTACCATGGAATCCGTGGTTTTCCCGCTTTGACCACAAGGAATATCTGGCCGACCGTGTGCGCGGCTTCTGCAACCGCTGGAGAGGCCAAGGGAAACTCAACATGAGCTACTACGCCCGCGTCAAACGCGCCGGGATTTCCACCGCGCCGCCCGCCGAAGCCCAGCTCATGTACGAGCCGCAGACCTACGGACTCTCCCCCAACACAACCATTATCAGCCGCTAGTATAGCGTTCGATAAATAGCTAAACAGTAGGAATTGACACCTCGGTAGATAAATGGGAAGTTGTCGGGGGAAGATGTGCGGGCAAGCCCGCACGCGAAATTGCCCTGACGGGCAGCGAAATTCATGGCTGGAGCCATGAGCGAAATTATCCACTGAGTGGATAGCGAAATTACCGCCGGAACGGCGGTAGTGAAAAAGAATGGCAGCCCTGAGGGGCTGCGGAACTCTATCACTGCTGCCGTAGGCAGCAATTTCGCTGACAGCGTAAGCTGTTAATTTCGCTCCGCGCAGCGGAATTTCGCTCGAGCCGCAGGCGAGAATTTCACTTCGCTCTTCAGAGCGAACATCTCCCCTACAACTTCCCATTTATCCCTTGCAAACTTGTGGAATCATTTACCGAACGATATACTAGTATCTTCCTTGACCGCAACAGAGAGCTTTCACGGGGACAACGTACCCTTTCGCATGAAGCCCCGCGAAACTTTCACGCGCCGGCTTTCACCAATCTTTGGGCCACGCGTGAGATAAATCACAAAATTCGCAGTTTTAGCTCGCTTCCGAGAGCACATAGTGGTATAAATTAGCAATAGTACGATGAAACCTTACCTGACACCCCTTTTTCTCGGAGCCGCCTCCGTTGCAGCTGCTTCCGGCATAGAATGGAGCATCCATTTTGACGAGCCTGTCGTGCTGCAAAGTGAGTTGAACGGCAGAGGGCTCGATAAATTTGACCTGACGGGCGATGCCGACCACCAACCGAGCTGCCGCTGGGTGGATCAGAATAGACTGGCCATTGAGTTTGCTGAAGGAACCTCCGTCTTCACGAAGTTCCGACTGGCGTTCAAACCGGGACAGGCAACATACCTGAGCAATGCCCCCATGGAACAGACGGAATGGACCTTCTCCTGCCCGCGCCCGTCATTGGATGCCTGCCCCGTCAACGGCACCCCCACAGCGACATTCTGTATCATCCCCGACTCTTTTCTCACCAAAGAAGCGCGGGAATTCTCCGTCAGCACGCCGGTGCGCTATGAGTTCCTCTCCTGCACCACGGATGCCCAAGGGAAGACCATCACCAGCGGAGAACCCATCCCCGCTGAAACGGAAGCTGCCACACTAGGCTTGATTCCTGATGTCTGCCTCCCTCTGGCGCTGGATATTCTGGCTGAGAATAAGGTGGATTGGCACAAGGTGAACAAGGATACCCCGGTTCCCGGATTTATCATCGCCAGGGCCCCGCAGAAGCAGTCGGCAGACTCAACATGGGCCTTCCGCATCGTCCCGACAGACGAAAGCGGCTTCCGCATTCCGAATCAGAGCGACATCTTCTACCTCGCCGAGCAGGAACTGGGAACCGGGGTCTTTCAATACATCTCCCGCCCCGACGAAAAGGAAAAACAGGCGGAGTCCCCACGCCGCATGCGAATCAAAATCAGCTTCTCCTCCCCCGTGAGGAAAAGCCATATCGCGGATATCTTCCGGAATCTCATCATCCGCGCCAACGGGCAACAGGCAACCACTGCACCGGATGGGAAGACAAAAACGCTCAGTGTCAACGGGAGCAACATCACCTTCACCCTCCTCACCCCCGCAGATGAGCCCGAATGGCATCCGCTCATTCCCCGTGGGCGCGGCAACGAGGATATCAGCTACGCCCCGAATGATACCGTAGACTCGCTGCATCTGGAAGTAAATCATGCCGAACCGATAGATGCAGATATCATCATCCCCGCCGGAACGGCAGCCGCCAACGGACTCGCCACCGAATGCGAGCACCTGCACCGGCTGAGCCTCAACCCGGCCGCGCCGGAGGTAGGGGTAGACACCGCGTTAATTCCGCTCAAGGGCGACCACTGCTTCCTCCTCCCTGCTCTCAACGTCGAAACGCTGGAACTGACGGCCTACCACATGAGCGCAGATCAGGCGCTGCGCGGAATGGACAAATTGGAGCAACTGGAAGAGTACAGCCGATTCGTCCGCACGCTGGAACGCCTCAAGTACCGACTGGCTGCAGAAGAACGCACCCAAAAGCTGCACCCGAAACAAGACGGAGAAAAGAGCTTGAAGTTGCTCCGCCAGCTCATCCGCCAAACGGAGCTGAAGCTGATTGCCAAGGGGCTCTCGGCTCAGCCGTTCCCAGGAGGCCTGCGTTCCTTTGAGCCGAAAACCATCGAAGTGGACAACGGCGGCTCCTCCGACCTGCTGCATTCCCGCAGCATCAGCATCAACCTCGATTCCCTCACCGGCGGCAATACCAAACCCGGTATCTACCTCATCAGCGTCAGGCAGAAAGTCACTCCGGGCATCCGGCACATGCTCGAAACGCTGGGGCTGCGCGCGGATTTGTTTGAAAAGGAACGCTACTTCCCGCTCTATGTGACAGACCTGCGGGCTTCTGCTGACGAGGGGCTGCTCTTCCTCACCCGCCTGAGTGACGGTTCTTTCGTGGAAGATGGCGAACTGACGGACAAAGACGGCCGGAAGCTCCCCATCCAACAGGGTGTCTGCCACACCGGCGATTGGGACAAGAGCGGATGCCTGGTATGCGCCGGGGAGGATTATACCTTTGTCTCCACGGATTCTGCCACATCGGGCTCGGAGAACACCCTGCGCATGCAGATGCTGGCAGATAGGCCCTTGTACCGCCCCGGGGATACGGTGAACCTGCGTGGGGTATTGCGCAGCATCTCCCCGAATGCAGACTGCGACCTCCCCACCGGGGTAAACATGCTGACGCTGACAGTACGCAGGCCCAACGGTGAGCGACTGCTGCATCAGGACCTCACACCGGATGAATTCGGAGCCTGGACCCACAGCTTCTCGCTTCCCACGGGTGAGGAAGATATCACCGGCGATTACAGAATCAGCGTCTCTGCTCCGGGGCAGAAAAATATCAACGGGGGACAACTTTCCGTATCCTGCCAGATTTTCCGCAGAGATGCCTTTGAAGCAGAGTCCGAGCTGAAGGTGGCGAGCATCCTGCCGGAGCAATACACCGTCAACATCAAGGCCACAGATTTGAACGGAACGCCGCTGAGCCGCGCCGCCGTTCAACTGACGGTTGTCTGCTCTGAACCGATGCTGCTTCCGGACGGAGGAGACTCCCCCCGCAGCCAACAAAGCATCCGCCTGACCACAGATGCGCAGGGAGTGGCCTCATACACGGGCAAAATCAAGACACCGTTTGCCGCTGATTCGCTGGGGAAAGCATGGTTAACCGTTCACGGCAGCATTGCCAACGACCGTGAGGAGCAGCTGGTGATGCCAAGGATTCACCAACAATTTTTTGCTGCTGACTTTACTCCACAAATAGAGGGCGAACGGCTCCTGCTGACGGAAAGCGCCGCCAACCCAAATCCCCTCGCCCGCGAGCAATCCATTCATATCCGTGCATTGGCCAAGGTGCAGAAGCGGGAACAACTTCCCGGCGGCATCGTCTTCACACGGCAGGAAGAGCAATGTGTTCTGGAGCAGGACATCACCGTTCCCGCCAACTGTGCGGACGGCGTCCCCCTGCCGCTGACCGATATCCTCAAGCGCCCGGAACTCGCCGGCGTTCGTCATCTGGACATCCGGATTTCCGGCACCGATTCTGCCGGGCGCAAGTTGGAGGTTCGACGCAACTGGCACGCCTGGGTGGCCTCCCTGGACAATGAGAGTGAGGAGGAGCGAAAGACCGGGCTTTCTGTCAATGCTGACAACGGAGCGCTCCGACTGAAGCTGCAAACCCATTGTCCGGGAGCCGTGCTTCTGGTGGTGCATTCCCGCAAAGGGGCTCGTCCTGTCATCCTTCAGGCCAAAGGCGGCGAAGAAACGATTTCCCTCCCCCTGCAGGAGGGAGAAAACGGCTCGATTCGCTGCCAGCTTCTCCGGCCTCTCCCCGGGGAGGAAGGGCTGTACACCGACTGGATAAGCCGCGAAGACGATTGCACCATCCCCCGTGCTGACATGCAGCTGAAGGTGGCTCTCTCTCTGCCGGAAAAGGCTGTTCGCCCCGGGGATGAGGTGGAATTGAAAGGGCGCATCACCCTGCCGGATGACAGCGCAGGACAAGCCGCTGTCACGCTCTTTGCCGTAGATACCGGCATGCTGTCCGTGGCTCCCTATAAGCTGCCGGATTGGGGGCTCGCTCTCACCGCCGCGCGGCTGCCGAGGCTGAGTTTCCGTCGCTTCACCCTGCCTGTTCCCTCAGAGTTCCGCCTTTCCCCGGCTCTGCTTTACCCCGTCTGGGACGGCAGCATTATCGGCGCAGGTCGAGGAGTCCCGGCTATCAATGTCACCCGGCGTTCCGCGAAAAACGGTGGCTTCCGCGCATACGCAGCAGTAGACGGCGACACCGGCTACGACGATGAGGAAGAGGAATATGAAGCAGAAAGAGCCCTCGGAGTCGCGATGGCTCCCGTGGCCATGGAAGAGGCCGTACAGGAAGCCGATACCGAGAAAGGGCAGGCTCCGCGACTGCGGACAAACTTTGCCCCCGTAGCGGTGTGGCAGGCAGCCCTCCGCACCGATGAGAACGGGTACTTCTCCACCACTGCCAAACTGCCGGATACCCTCACCACCTACCGCGTCTTTGCCGTGGCCGTGGGGAGCTGCGGCAAACGCTTCGGGCAGGCTGAGGGCGAATTCTCCGTCAACCAGCCGGTCATGATAACTCCCGGTACGCCGCTCTTCATGAGTCTGGGGGACTGCCTGCGCCTCCCGCTCACCATCACCAATAATACAGACAAGGATGACACCTGGCAAGTTTCCCTCGCGGGAGCAGGTGCACCGCAGAGCATCGCCCTGAAAGCCGGCACCACCGGCACGCTCTTCTTTGATTTCACCGCCGCCACGGAGGGAGAAAACACCCTGCGCTGGACAGCTGTTGCAGCCGCCGGCGGTGATGCCGTGGAAGGCAGCTTCCCCGTGCGCTTCCCTGCTCCGGTGCTCAAGGAAACCCACCACCTGATTCAGGCTGCCGGGGCTGAGCCTCTGCAGCTTGCCGCCCTGCCCGCTGCCGAGCTGGCGGATTCCGGGCGCAGCTCCGTGCAGCTGGAGCTCTCTGCCAACCCGCTGCTGCATCTGGCCTCTGCCTTGGATTTTGTGCTGAGCTATCCCTACGGCTGCACGGAACAGACGGCCTCCGGGCTGCTGCCCTGGATTTTCCACAGCCGCCTCGCGCCTTTCTCACCCACCATGCAGGACATCAGCCCGCAGGAGGTCAGCAAAGTCATCACGCAGGCCATTGAAAAACTCTTCCAACGCCAGTTGGAAGACGGCGGGCTGGGCTACTGGTCAGACTTGCGCGAATCCTGCCTGTGGGCGAGCGCCCATGCGGCTCTGGTATTCACGCTGGCAGAGGAAAACGGCATTCCCCTGCCGGAAGAGAAGATGAAGGCACTGCGGCACTACCTCACCTCCCGCACTGAGGAGGAGTGGGAAAAACTCTCCGTGTACTCCCGCTATGCCATCGGCCGCGCCTGCAACAAGGAGGAAATCATCACAGCTGCGCTCCGAGATGCCCTCGCGAACACTCCGCAGCACCACGTGGGATGGTGGCAACACCGCGCCGAAACGGATATCCGCTTCATCGCCGCCCTGCGCCGGAATCCGACAGAACGCCACACGGCCTTCCTGAACTGGATGCGTAGCCGCGGTCATGATTACCGCCACATGACCACCTGGCAGAGCAGCTGGATGCTCGTGGCGCTGGGCGAATACCTGCGGCTCGAACCCGCACAGGCGGCTTCCGCCACCGTGCAGCTGCAGGATGGCACACAGATGACACTCGGCAACGGCATCACCCGCTACACGCCTCCCGCAGCGGCAAAACTCCGCGAGCTGCCCACCGTCCTCACCACCACACAGGGTACAACCTACCTCAACGTCAAATTCCGAGCCCTGCCGGACAAGACAGAATACCCGGGCGTGACGGAAAAGGGACTGCAAGTTACCCGCGTGTACGAAATCAAGGATGCCGCAGGCAACTGGAAACCCGCCACGGAGTTCCGCGTGGGCGATGTGGTGCGCGTGACGCTTACCTGTGCCAAGGCCGCGCCGGAGCTGGAATATTTCGTGCTGGAGGACTACCTGCCCGCCTGCATGGAAGCCATCAACCCGAATGTGCCGAGCCAGGCCGCCGGGCTGGAACTGCCCCGGCGGGCATGGAGCCCATGGTTTGACCACAAGGAATATCTGGCCGACCGCGTGCGCGGCTTCTGCACGCGCTGGGGCGGGCGTGACCTGCTCAACATGAGCTACTATGCCCGTGTGAAACGTGCCGGCACCTCCACCGCCCCGCCCGCCGAAGCCCAGCTCATGTACGAGCCGCAGACCTACGGCCTCTCCCCCAACACAACCATCATCAGTCGCTAGAATTCCCCCACGCTCGCTCGCGCCATCGCGCTTTCACGGGGCGTAAGCCCCTTTCTCGTGCTAACTTTCACGCGCAGCTTTCACAGATTGCAACAATTCACCGCCGGGAGAGATAAATCCCCTCTCCCGGCGGCATTGTTTATTGTTTTCGGCTAAGAGAAAAACGGCCGTTATTTCCTGCGACGGCGGGCGGCAAGGGCTGCCAGCGCCAGCAGGCTCAGTATGGATGTGCTCGGCTCAGGTACTGCGTCGGAGTCGCTGCCTTTGCCCAGCGTCAGGCGTATCTCGCCGCCAGTGGTCCCGGTTCCGCCCCCGACAGGCGTGTCCCCGGGAACAAAGGTGATGTAGATATTCGAATCTTCTCCCAGATTGGTGAAATAGATGTTGGCTGCCACACCATCCTCCAGGGTCAATTCGCCGGGTGCGTAGGTGATGCTTGTTGTCCCGTTGTTCAGGATGAGGCTATCCACGCTGTCGAACAGTACCACATATTCTCCGGCGTGAGCGAGATTGAGGGCATCCTCGTACAGCCGTCCATTCAGCGTGGTGCCGAGATTGAGCGTCACATCACTTCCCATGTGAACCGCCCCATCCATCGTCAGCTTACAGCCGCTCTCCAGTATCAGGTCTGCAATGAGGATGGCATTCGATTCGAAATCGGCTGTTCCGAAAATGCTGATTTCCGCTTCCCGGTATTCATCAATACCTTCTTCCCAACCTGTGGTCATGAATGAAACGCTCAGATTGCCGGAAATGGTGATGTCCTGCAAGCGGTGTTTATCCTTGCCGTATACCTCCACATTACCCTTGTTGGCATGCACCCCGTTGAGGCTGTTCTCTCCGTGGGTTATCACAAGCGTCTCCTCCCCGGCATTTTCCACGCTCGTATCGGTGAGTTTGTTGCCCAGGTGCAGACCGTTGTTGCCGTTGTTTCCGTTTTGACCTTTGGCTACAACATGTCCGTTCTTAATCTCATAGTCCTCGTTATCGGCAGAGAAGATATTGTCATCATTGCCCTTGCCGTTATTGTGGACATCGGCTTTATCCTTGTCCTTACCCTTGCCGATTTCGATATCATGCTTATCCAGCTTCAATTTACCGGTGATTTCGATATCGCCGCTGCCTTCGTAGTCTCCCCCAAGGGTGGTGCTGCCATTGATGACCAGTTTACCGTTGTTGGAGAACGTGCCTGTCAAATCGGCGCTCCCGTTCAGGGTGAGCGTGCCGCCGTCCACCTGCGTCGTTCCGGTGTAGCTCAATTCCACATCCACGGTCAGATCACCCTTACCCTCCTTGTGGAAACTGTGGTCGCCGTGCAGACAGCCGGCGTGTTTATCATCATTCTTCCAGTGGTAGTCGTTCCCCTCAGAGTTGTTCACATGGATATCTCCCGTAGAGAAACTTCCGGCAATAGTGATGGTCCCGCTGCCTTTATCACCGAAGAAGAGGTCTACTTGCCCGGTAAACGAGAACATGTTGTCACCCTGTCCCCAGTTGCCCGAGATACCGTCCCAGCGTCCGTCTCCGCCTTCCCAGTCAGCCGTGCCGTTATCATCAAGTTTGGCATGGCTCAGGTAGAGCGTATTGCCATCCCAGAGCAGCTCCGTGGCACCGTAGCCCTTGCCGCTCAGATCGTTGACCACTACATGTTCTGCTTTCCAATTCCCGGCATCCGGTCCGTTGGCAAAGGTCATCAACGCCGTGCGACCTGATGATGCCATGTTGCTATCAAGATTCAGGTTGAGCACCAGCTTGTTTCCCATGTTGAAATTGCCGGTGTAGGTCAGAGCCCCCTCGGCGGCATTATCCTTATCCATCCGGAAGCTCATAATACTGCCGTCCTCCATGTTCAGATGAGCAGCCGTTATGGTATTGTGCCCGCTCAGTTCCAGGGTGGTGCCTGCGTTAAACGTGATACCGTAGCCAGTGTGGCTCAGCTCCGCATCCTTCAGTAGCACGGTTGCCGCAGAACCTTCATGCACGGTAATACCATTGCCCTTGTAAATCGCGCCATCCTCCACACGCAAGCGACCGCCGTACAGGTTCGTCATGGTATGTACCTCCGTGGTGCGGGAGTTGAGGATTTCCGCTTCCGTTGCCGTGCGGTTCAAACCGTCTGCCGCCAACAGCTCGTTAAGGTGTTGTTCCGTGTACTTACCCGTAAAGATAATATCCCCCGCCTGCTTATGCATCACTCCCTCCGCATCCGTGTAATCAGCATTCAGCTCCACCGTTGAACCGGAATCAATATACACCGAATCCCGGAACTCAATACTCTTCCCCGCCGAGGCGGACAGAGAAATCACATCCCCGCTGCCTCCTGCGTAAATACTGCTCAGACGGTAAGTCGCGCCGCTAATCTCTGCATTCTTCTCGAACAACACGGAATCGTTGTTCCGTATATTCAGATTACCGTAGCCATAAATCGCGCCGCCGTAGGCATAGCTATCAGTGGAGGAAGCCGTGTTCCCACTGAACGTCACGCTCCCGTTCCCGCTCAGCGTTATCGTGCCGCCATCAATCGCGCCGCCGTGGGTATCATTATAGGAGGAGGAAGCCGTGTTCCCGCTGAAGGTCACGCTCCCGTTCCCGCTCAGCGTTATCGTGCCGCCATCAATCGCGCCGCCGTAGCCATAGAAAGCAGTGTTCCCGCTGAACTCCACGCTCCCGTTCTCGCTCAGCGTGATGTCGCCGTAATCCCCATAAATCGCGCCGCCGAAATCAGCCGTGTTCCCGCTGAACGTCACGCTCTCGTTCCCGCTCAGTTCTATCGTGCTGCCATACCCATAAATCGCGCCGCCGAAATCAGCCGTGTTCCCGCTGAACGTCACGCTCTCGTTCCCGCTCAGTTCTATCGTGCTGCCATAAATCGCGCCGCCGTCGCCGTAAGCCCAGTTCTCGCTGAAGGTCACGCTGCCATTCCCGTTCAACTCAATCGTGCTGTTATCACCACCATAAATCGCGCCGC
>SUVN01000026.1:30938-32108 GCA_015061985.1 Akkermansiaceae bacterium | reverse complement strand
AATCATATTTGCAGCTTTCCTCCACGGGAAACATAACCGGCAGTAGTAATACATTCACCGGTAGCGAGGTGTTCCGTTTATCCGGCTATTCCGGTAATACGGATAATTTAGCGGCATATGTGGGTAGCATCACGTCAGACTCAGCATACATTGGTATGACCGGAAATCTGAATACGTCGACCTTTACTAAAACTCAGGGTGGACTGAACCTGGGGTACAAGTTCGTAGGAAGTGTCAGCATTCAGTCAGATAAGACCGTCACCATGGAGGAAGGCGCGTGTTGGGATTTGAATGCTTATACCCTGAACGTATATGGCACGCTGGCAGCGGAATGGGAGACGGTAGCGGATGCGATAACGGGGACGAGAAAATCATCTTACTATTATTTGTATATACGAGAAGGAGGCAAGGTACAGCTGAAGAATGCCAATATCAATTTATCATACTATACGGGATTGACGGTATACAACGGGGGTGTGTTGGAGATGGAAGGGGGCTCGCTTTATGCGAATTCCGGTGTGGCGGTGAACGGCGGAGGAACGATGACGCTCAATGGAACGGAGGTGAAGCAGTATGTTACCAATTCGGGCACAATCAATCTTGAAGATGTAACCACGACAAATTACATCGCCGGGGGTGGAATGGTTAATGCCCGCAACAGCAGGATAGGCGGCTCATTGGAAGTAACAGGCAAGTCCGTACTGGAGAATGTGACCTGTCTTCGTTTGAATGTGGATAGCGATAGTGATGTGACAACACAGGGACAGGGAGTTACCATGACGGGAGAAATGGCTTTCCTGCTGATGAATTTTTCCGGCTCCGTGGAGAAATTATTGAATTCTATTTCATGGACGTCAACTGCAGAGAATGCCTATGTGGGAGTTGCCAATTTGAATAACGCAACACTGACAGCCTTACCTGAAACATTACCGGGGGGATATAAGAGTCAATCAAATGTGTCTATCAACAGTGGTAAGACCGTAACGCTGGAGGAAGGAGTGTGTCTGCAAATGCAGAGTGACCATGATTTGAATGTGTACGGTACGTTGGTGGCGGAAAATGAGGAAGTGGCAGACGCCATTATAGGCGGGAGCTCTTCGTCAGCCTATCTGTACATCAGAGACGGTGGTAAGTTGCAGCTGAAGAATGCAAATGTACGCAATGGGTACT
>SUVN01000026.1:0-30928 GCA_015061985.1 Akkermansiaceae bacterium | reverse complement strand
ACGTTGGTGGCGGAAAATGAGGAAGTGGCAGACGCCATTATAGGCGGGAGCTCTTCGTCAGCCTATCTGTACATCAGAGACGGTGGTAAGTTGCAGCTGAAGAATGCAAATGTACGCAATGGGTACTATCTCTACATATATAAGGGAGGAACATTGGAGATGGAGGGCGGCACGTTGGATACGCGCAATTACCTGGGTATCCAGTCCGGGGCAAGTGCCACGCTGAACGGCGTGACGGTGAACGATTATATAGATAACGCCGGCACACTGACGATGACGGACAGCAGTATCAGCAGTTATATCACCGGCGGCGGAACACTTACGTTGGAGAATGTGGAATGTGCGTCATATATCAGCAGTAGTGGTAAGCTGAACGCAAAGGATGTGACGGTGAGTTCCTATCTGGCAGCTTTCGGAAACAGCACGCTGGAGGATGTGAGCTGTAGCACCTTGCATGTAGACAGCGTAAGCGATATAACGACAGTCGGAACGGGTGTGACTATAAGAGGCACGGAAGTATTCCGTCTGAGAGGTTTCAGAGGAAATGTGCAGGAGATGCTGGAATCCTTTGACTGGACAGCAACAAATGAGGGAGCAAAGTACATCGGCGTGAGCGGTAATATTTATACCTCAACGTTGACTGAATTGCCTGACACTTTTGCCAACGGATATAAATCAACCGATAGCATTGCAGTAAGAGAAAACAATACCGTAACGCTGGAGGAAGGGGTATGCCTGCAAATGCAGAGTGACCATGATTTGAATGTGTACGGCACGTTGGTGGCGGAAAATGAGGAAGTGGCAGACGCCATTATAGGCGGGAGCTCTTCGTCAGCCTATCTGTACATCAGAGACGGTGGTAAGTTGCAGCTGAAGAATGCAAATGTACGCAATGGGTACTATCTCTACATATATAAGGGAGGAACATTGGAGATGGAGGGCGGCACGTTGGATACGCGCAATTACCTGAGTATCCAGTCCGGGGCCACGGCCACGCTGGATGGCGTGACGGTGAAGGACTATATCTACAACTATGGCACGTTGAGTTTGAGTAACAGTACCGTCAATAACTCCGTATATGTATATAGTGGTTCGACTGCCAGTATTACCGGATGCTCGATTAACGGGACATTGCAGATATCCATGGGCTCGACAAGCACCACGATAACGGGCAATGATTTCAGCAAGACCACGCTTAAGCTGACGGATATGGCATCGTCTACAGGCGTTATCGATCTGTCGGGTAACTACTGGGGAACGACTGATATTGATGAGGTAATAGCTAAGATTCAGGGTTATACGGAAGATAGGGTGTTGATTTCCAGCGTACTGATGGCACCTCCTTCACAGGAGTTCAGTTTTGATGCCTCCATGGTCGGTCGGCATCGGTTGTCGCATCTGGCAACAAGCCTGACGCTCAGCTTCAATCGCTTGGTGGATGCAGATACCGTGAATGCGGCTAGCATCCTGCTGACGGATGCGGAGGGCAATAAGATGGCCATTCAAAAGTATGAAGTGTCCGGTAAGAAGGTAACTCTGTATTTCGATGAATTGCCCACGGGAGATTATCGGGTGAACTGTACGACAGAGTTGAAGGATGTGGATGGGAAATCGTTCACCGCTTCCGAGAATTTCAGCAGTGGCATTACCTACCATTGCTTGGAAATTGCGGAGCCGCGAGTCTTGCTCTTCCGCAGCAACAGCACGGTGACGGGTGTGTTCAGCTATGTGGATGTTTTCTTTGATCAGGTGATGGATGACAGCACCATCTCGTTGGATTCCGTGCATCTGTATGCGCCCGATGGTCAGGAAATAGAGCTGACGCAGATGAGGAAAGCCGGTGTCTCCGGCAACATTTTCTACCGATTCTATTTTGATACGGTTTCGAGCAAGGGAACGTACACGCTCAGCGTTGATCAATCGGTTTGCAATGATTGGGGTGTGGAGATGTCTGCGGATTATCAGCATGAAATCTATGTGGCATCTCCGGACTTGACGGTGGGGACGGAGCTTGACGTGAGTTCCACAACTTTGGGACGTTATACGACCATTACCTATACCGTCAGCAACATTGGCGACGCGATGACTCCGGGAACCTGGACGGATGCTGTGTATCTGTGCAGGACTCAACAATGGAATGAGGATGAAGCTATCCTTCTGGGGCGCTACAACCGTACGGAGGCTTTATCGGAAAATGGTTCTTATACGGCATCCGTCAAAGGCTTGCTGGCAGATTTGGAACCGGGGGATTACTATATTTTTGTGCGTACGGATGAGTCTGATCGCCTGAGCGAGGATAAGGAGAATAATAATGTTTCCGCTGTCGGTACGAAGATCAGCATCGGTGTGCCGGAGTTTACGGGTGAATCGGTAGCCGGGCGTCTTTCTTCTGCCAATGAAACGCTCTATTATGCTTTTACCCCGACGGAAAGCGGTTCCTATAATCTGACGGTAGATAATCCGAACGCTATGGTCATGGTAACAACCGTAGTGAATGGGAAAGCGATTAACAAGAAAACGACAGCTAACAGTCTGCATTTCTCCGTATTCAATGCAGAAGCCGGAACGACTTATTACATCGCCATCAAGGGAGGAAAGGACTCGAGCTATACGGCGCAGATTCAGAAGTCCGAGTTTGCGGTGTATGATTCCTCCTTCTCCAATCTGGCAGCAGGGCATCCCTCAACCCTGACTCTGGTCGGCTCCGAATTTGCTGAGGGAATGTCTGTCTATGTGGTGGATGAAAACGGTGTACGCTACGATGCGGAGCGAGTCGTCATCGTGGATTCCTGCCAGGCAACGGTCACATTCAGCCTGCCGGAGGAACTTGCTGCAGGAACGAAATTGACGCTTTATGTCCAAAATGAGTCGGATACAGTAGACGCTCTGGATGAAACGCTGCACATAGCCACTTTCTCTGATTTGGTGGAGCTGAACTTCTCCAACATGAATGGAGAGAGACACATCGGACGAGTGGGCTGGGTATGGAAGGCTGATTTGACTGCGGAAAACAAGGCCGGGTATGATGTCTCCAATGCCATTATATTGATAACGGATACGGCAGAGGATTTTGCCATGTATTATGGTTATGAAGATGCCAAATACAAAGACCGTTCCGCGCTTCTCTTCCTGGGCGGTGCAGATGCTCTCACGCCTGAGGTGATGACCGCTGGGGAAACAAGCAAACTGGGCATCTACATCAAACACTATCGCTCCGGTACGGGTGCCATTCAGGCATGGCTGCTGGATCCCAACAGCACGGAAGAAATAACGGATGCGCAATGGGCGTATTTTGAAAGCGCCCTGCGGCCGTCTGCCTGTTCCGATGCTGATTGGGCTGCCTGGTGGAGTGATATGCAGCCCCGCATCGGTAACACCATCGGCGATTTTACAACTTTCATCTATGGCATGAGAGATGCCGTTGCTGCTGCCGGGCAGAAAGTCAACGTATCCTCACTTGCCGATTTGACCGACAGTGCTATGAAACATTGCCCGGATTATGTGCCGGGGTATGTGGTGCAGGGTGTGCTGAAAGAGTGGGAAACCGGGAAAGTGCTGTCGGGAGTTACCGTAAACCTTCATAAGAAGGTTGGTGACAGCTACGAGCTGGTTGGTAGTGCGGAGACAGATAGCCAGGGCTATTACATGATTCGTCATGACGGTGAGGGGGTGTATTATGTTGCCGTACCCGGGCTTGTTGTGGATGCTGATGGTGATGGATACCAGGATATAGGAATTCCTGAGTTTGAAGTAGGTGTAGAGGATAAAGATATCAGTCCCTACATCGTGACCGACTCAGATGATGATGGTCGTTTGCAGGGGCAATCAGACATTGAGTATGCGGCTAATGGGGATTTAGGCCGGTTGTGGCTGGTGAATGGGTATTTGTGTTTTACTACCCGGAAAAATGGGGGCTGGAGCGAATATCAAGTGCTTCGGATATCTGAAGGTTTGAGTGATTTTGCCTTGCAATGGGATGACACGCTGAATGCGTATGTGGTATTCTGGAATGAACGCAATGAATCCGGGAATTTGGACTCCTATGTGCAGTTGGTGACAGCGGAAGAATCGGGAAACTATCAGGCCTTGGCGGCAGTTCAAGTTGGGAAAGATGCGAACGCTCATACCGCACTGCAATCACGGGGGAATGGTCAGTATTTATTGGTATGCAGTAATGAAACTGAGGTTTCATGTGTGGATATTGACATGAGGGATGAGATTCATTGGCAGGAAATCGAAGAAGAATTGTCGGATACGGGGAAGGCAATTAAAGGATCGTTCAAATATCCCATTAAAATGCCCTTAGGTAAATACTCAACAGCTGAAATTGCGGGCTCAGGAAGCATTGAACAGATAGACCCTTGTAAAGTGGTGCTTTCATACTCTCTTAATGCTGACGGAAAGAAGAGGACGTGGCACGGTCAATACGATTGGGACACATGGTCTGTAAGTGGTTCTTTGTCTGAGACGGTGACATATTTCTATACAGAGATGGGAGAAAAAGCGGAAACCGGATCCGGTAGTGCTAATTTAACGCTATCGTTCGATGCTCCCGATGGTTTAATATGGGGGTTGAAGCATTGGTGTCCGTGGAATCCGACAGTAACAGCAATAGGCAATAGCTTGTTTGTGCTGAAAAATGCACTTAGCAAAGCCGGTGTTGATTTTGATTTTGGTTACAAGATAGAGTTCAAAATAGATGCATCATGGGCTTCCGGTAAAGCTACTATCATTAACCCGACATTTACGGTTACCGTATGCGGTGGTCTTGAAGACAGAAAGAACAGGGAATGGTATGTAAGGGGAAGCGGAGCGATCAGTGTGTCTTTCAAGCTTAATATGACGGATATGTCGTATGTGAGTAACTCTCTGAGTTTTTCCGGTAATTTGCATTATGAGGTGAAGACTCCTGAAATTCTGGGTTGGAGTTATGAGTCATCCGGCGATTATAATTTTGGTTCAAAAGCTGAAGACATTGAAGAAATAACATTGACGCGTAAGGATGTTGCCAAGATGTCAATTGTGAGGTCGTTGGTGGTAGACGATACAACGTACACCATCACCAGCGATGAGCAAAATAATTTCAGTAAATTATCTATAACTGCCAATAAAAATGGAGAATTGTTCTCTGTTTATATTAACACATCAGAGTTCTCCCGTGTTTCGGATCTACTGCTGGGGCGTGGCTATATAACTGATATAAACTGCTCTACACTTGGCGACTACGGAGTGATAGCCATAAGTGGTTATGTAGGAGATTACATTGCGAAGGAAAATGTATCTGCTACAGAATTGTCAGGAATATTAGATGCTGTCAATTATAAAAAAGAATCCTATGTGTTGTATGTCAAGGATAGCAAAGTGACGGATAAGTGGGGGAGTATTCCGGATGAAGAGATTCCGGAAGGAGATAAGGTGCAGGAAACAAAACTTGACGAAACGGATGACGGCAGGGCTTGTCGCGTCGAACTTGTTTTGCAGAAAGATGGTAAGTATGCGATTTACTATAGTGAAACCCAAGATGGAAAGTGGAGTAAACGAGAAAAGGTAACTACCTGCACGAACCGTCCGAATGGTGTTGATGTGACTGCAAAGGCGGGAAATGTGGCTATTATCTACACGGAAACTGATTTTTCAGAAGCCGGAGATGGTGCATCGGAGACATATATGTGGATAAGGTCAAACGGAGTGTGGAGTCCGATGTCTGTTGTAATGGGGCGGACAGAAGAGACTTCTGGTAGCACCATGATACAGACTGTGATTTCTGCTCTTGGTGTGAATCCGTGGTACTTACTGAATGATTGCGATAAAAAGCCGGAAGATGAGGAACCCGACGATGTGCAGCCTCACGAAAATTTCAGCTCCTACGATCCGAACGACTTCTACGGACCGGCGGCGTATGGGGCGGAGAACTGGATTGCGCCGCAGGAGATGCAGTTCCAGATTCTCTGTGAGAATATACCGGAGGAGAACATTGCTCATGCGGCGATGGTGACCATTAAGCACAGGCTGGATGATGCGTATGATTACAGCACCTTCCGGTTGGGTGATATGATGATTGGCGGGAACTACGTCGAGATTTCGGAGGAGGTGAAGAGTTACAAGGCTCGTCTGGACTGGACATCGACTCTGGGCGTGCTGGTGGATGTCAATGCGTTCTTTGATGCCGATACCGGTGAGGTGGTGTGGGAGTTTGTGGCCATTGACCCGGAGACGGGCTGGATTGTGAGCGATCCGTTCAGCGGCTTGCTGGCTCCGAACTATAACCCGCCGGAGGGCGATGGCTGGGTGTACTATTATGTTGAGCCGAAGGAAACGACGGTTACCGGCACCACGGCGACCTCTCAGGCGGAAATCATCTTCGACTACAATGAACCGATTATGACGCCGGTACTCAGCTATACCTTTGATGTCGACCGACCGGAAGGTGCGGTGACGGCGGTGGCGGCTACGGCCTGCACGCGCTATCTGCGGGTGGATTGGAGCGGTACGGATGAGGGCAGCGGTGTGGCTTGTTACAATGTGTTCGTATCTGTGGATGGCGGGGATTGGGAGCTTTGGCAGGAAAATATCTCTGCAACATCTGCGCTGTTCACCGTGGCAGAGGGAGAGCATCGCTATGCGTTCTTTGCGCAGGCTATTGATAATGTGGGGCTGGCGGAGGCTCTGGAGGAGATGATGCCCGCAGAGGCAGAGACAACGGCGAGCGGTAAGGTGTCCTCCCTGTCTGTGGAGAACGTGCAGGCTGTCCGCGCGGGGGATGAGTTGACGCTGAGCATTGCGTTCAGTGAGCAGGCGGTGTGCGCGGATTGGGCGGCGGCTCTGCTGGTGTCTACTTCGGCGCAGAATATTGACCTGAGTACCGGGACATTCCGCTATGATGCCACCACCCATGTGCTGACCTGGGTGGGCACGGTGGCAGGGGTGCCGGATGGTGCACAGGCTACGGTGCGGCTGACGGACGGTGCGGTGACGGATGCCGCCGGGCTGCCCTTTGGTTCGTCTGTTCCGGCGTACACGGCTCCGATAGAGCTTGCCGGGGTGGTGGGCAGCACCTATGCCGCGCCTGCGCTGGTGGATTACAACGGCGATGGCCTGTTGGATGTGCTGGTGGGTGAGGTCGCGGAGAACGGCAAGGGCCGCATCCGCATCTACCTCAACGAAGGAACGGCAGAAGTAGCATCCTTTGCCTCCTTCATCTATGCCTCTACGGCGGAAGATACACCGATTGAATTGGCTGCTACTGGCTGTCAGGGTGCCATCGTGCGCTTGGTCGATATCACCGGTGACGGCAAGGACGAGATGGAGGTTGGCCTGGCTGACGGTACAATCCGCATCTTCACGGCTGCGGAGGGCGGCTATTGGGCAGATGCGGGCGAGCTGAGCTGCTCGGTGGGCGGGGAAAGCGGAATCGTAGATGCAGGAACTCGCGCAGCTATCGAATTCGTGGATGCCAATGGTGATGGTCGCACGGATATGCTGGTGGGTACGGGAGACGGCAATGTGCTGCTGTATCTCAACACCTCTGCAGAGGGGGCGGCGGCGTTCGATGCCGGACGCTATCTGCATGATGCCGCCGGGCGTATCGATGTCGGCTCCCGCGCCACGGTGGCTACGGGGGACTTCGATGGCGACGGTTTGTGGGATATGCTGCTGGGAACGGCAGACGGCACGGTTCTCTTCTACCGCAATGAGGGCTCGACGGGAACCCCGCTCTTCGGGGCTGCAGAGACAGTATTTGCCGGGGATGCACTACTGGATATGAGCAGTGAGACGAACCGCGTGCGCATCGATACCGGTGACCTGAACGGGGACGGCATTGATGATTTGGTCGTGGGGCAGAGCGATGGCAAGGTGAAGCTGCTGTACGGCACGGATGGTGCAGACCTCATCGGTGAGGTGGTGGTGGGCAGCATTCCGTTGCCCGGCGTGCCGCAGAATGTGCAGATGATGGTGGACGGCAGCGTGTTGACGATATCCTGGGATGCTGTCGCGGTGGATGAAGCTGCCGATATCAGTTATGAGCTGAGCTACATTGCCGCCGGAGCGGAATCACCCACGGTGGTGGCGGTGAGCGGCACGGAAACCACGCTGGAGCTGCCGGACGGCGTATACAGCGTGCAGGTTCGCGCTCTCAATCACGGCAAGGGCGGTGATTGGAGCACTGCGCAGAATGTGACGGTGGATACAGTTGCGCCGGAGGTGCCGGGAGGCGTTTCTGCCGAGGGAGGCGAGACGCAGGCTGTCCTCTCCTGGGTAGCGGTGGCGGAGGCTGCGTCTTACGAGCTGCGTTACCGGAAATCCGGTAGTGAGGTCTGGCGTACTGTGAGCGGCACAGAAGCCTCCGTGACGCTGGAATCGCTTGACCCTGTCGAATATGTGTGGCAGGTGCGGGCGGTGGATGCCGCCGGAAATGCTTCCGAATGGTCAGCAAGCTCAACCTTCACGGTGACGGGCGTGCTGCCGGATGCGGAACAGCACTGGGCAAACGGCTTGCGCTTTGATGCCTCCGGTGCGGTCACGGGCGGGTATTATGATGTGAACAAGACCGGCTCGGGTGACAGTAACCTGTGCTGGGCTGCTGCGGCATCAAATATGCTGGCATGGTGGCAGGAGCAGGGCATGACCGCAACCGTGGTGCCAGATGCTCCGCAGGGAGCAGAGACCATCTATGCCACCTTCACGCAATCGTGGGAAAACAGCTCGGGTGTGGATGTCTACGGCCTGATATGGTGGCTGTCCGGCGACAGTACCTCCTCCGGCTATGGTGATTATGTGGATGCTCACTATCGCGGGGATTCGACAACGGGAGCTTACTATGAGCAGTTCTACACCCCGCAAACCATCGCTCAGCATACGGCGCAGGTGCCGCTTGCCGATGTCGCAGCGGAGACGCTGCCTGCGGCATGGGCTGATATTTTCGATGCCTCCGGCATGATAGCCCTCGGTATCTTCCGCAGCGTAGGCACCGGAGGAAGCCTGAGCGGCGGTCACTCACTGACCCTCTGGGGCTTTGAAACCAATCTCGACACCGGGAGAGTGCAGGAAATCTACGTCACGGACTCGGATGATAACACCACGGCTCTGGAGACGCTGGCGGTGGAGTATGATGAGCAGACGGGGTATTACACTGTGGCACAGGACGGCGCACGCCTCAATGGCTATGTGCTGGGCACGTATACCTATCTGAAATCCTTTACCGGCACAGATATCGTGAGCCCGGAGGTGACGGCGGAGGCCCCCGTGACGGAGAAGCTGGCCAACGGGCGCATCCGCGTGACATTCCGCTGGAGCTGCTCGGAAGCCGCAGCCTGCGTGCTGACGGTGGATGGTCAGACTTACAATGTCGGTTCAGAAACGAGCTACACGCTGGAGCTGGCTGACGGTGAGCATGCCTACAGCATCACCGCAACGGATGCCGCCGGAAATTCCGGTTCGGCTACGGGTAGCTTTGCCATGGATGCCACAGCTCCCGCCGTGGTGCAGGGGGTGCAGGCGATTACCGGGGAGAGCGGTGTGGCGGTATCCTGGGACGCGGTGGAGGATGCAGCCTCTTACACGCTGGAGTATGCCACGAAGGCAGACTTCTCTGATGCGAAGAAGGTGACGGGTATCACGGGTACGGAGTATGCGCTTACGGATATGCCCGGTACGGGGATGCTGTATGTGCGTGTAACGGCGGCTGATACGGCGGGTAATGTGTCCGATTGGTCGGCTGTGGCACAGACCGGGCTGGACATCACCGCCCCGGTGGTGACGCTGAATGAGCCGGAGCTGAAGAAGATTGCCGATGGCAGGATTGCGGTGACCTTCAGCTGGAGCTGCTCCGAGCCGGCGGTGTACACTCTCACGGTGGATGGAGAGGAGTACAGCGTGCGCGGAGCAACGCATTACACGCTGGAGCTGGCAGACGGTGAGCATGCCTACAGCATCACCGCAACGGATGCCGCCGGAAATTCCGGTTCGGCTACGGGCAGCTTTGCCATGGATGCCACGCCTCCCGCCGTGGTGCAGGGGGTGCAGGCGATTACCGGGGAGAGCGGTGTGGCGGTATCCTGGAACGTGGTGGAGGATGCAGCCTCCTACACGCTGGAGTATGCCACGAAGCCGGACTTCTCGGATGCGCAATCGGTGACGGGTATCACGGGTACTTCCTACGCGCTCACGGCGCTGCCCGGTACGGGGACGCTGTATGTGCGTGTGGCTTCTGCCGATGCGGAGGGCAATGTGTCTGCCTGGTCGGCAGTGGCAGAGAGCGCGCTGGATATCACGGCTCCCGGTGCGGTGCAGGGGCTTGAGGTGATGGCGCACGGTACTTCTGCCCGCCTGAGCTGGGATGCGGTGAGCGATGCGTCCGGCATTGCCGGCTACCGCATTGAGTATGCCGTGGATGGCGATTTCACCAAGGCGCAGTCGATGCAGGTGAACAGCACGGAAGCCACCTTCTTCACCCTGTTGGCAGGTGCCGCATATCAGTGGCGCGTGGCGGCTGTGGACGGCGCGGGCAACGTGGGTGCGTGGACGGAAGGCACGGCGTTCCGCACGGGGGCAGCCGAGCCGGAGGATGACAGCACCGCCGAATCCCGCGAAATCATCATGACGGTTCCCTCCGGCGGCGAGAGCCACAGCACAACCCGCGTGAACGGCTGGGTGGGCTTTGATGACCCGGCGGACTACTACTGCTTCACGGCGAAGGGCGAGGGCGCGTATGCCATCAATCTGGATGCTGCGGCTCTTGGCACGCAGGTGTACCTGAGCGTGGGAACCCTGGATGAGAAGGGGAACTTTGCGGCAGAGAAGAAGCTGCTGGTGGCGCCCGGTTCGGCGGCTGCGGCGCTGGGAGGCATCGCGCTGGAGAGCGGCGAGAAGTGCTACATCCGCGTGGAGTCCTACGACAAGGGCCTGGGGCGCTACAATGGCGAGTACAGCCTGAGCGTGGATGCCGAGGTGGCCGACTCCGCATGGGTAACGGACAACAACAGCCCGGACAAGGCGACGATGCTGAAGCCCGGCGGCGCTGTGGATGCCGCGCTGAGCGGCTGGGTGGGCATGGGCGATGCGGTGGATTACTACTGCTTCGAACTCACGAAACCCGCAGAGCTGTCGCTGGTGCTGGGCGAACAGGACGCAGCAGTGAAGGTGAAGCTGCTGCGCGAGGAGCGCGACGGTGGGGTCTCTCAGGTGATGAGCCGCTCTGTGAAGGCAAGTCGCGGGCTGGACCACACCCTGTCGCTCACGAGCGGAACCTACTTTGTGGAAGTAGCCTCTTACGACAACGGGGCAGGCCGCTACAACACGACCTATGCCCTGGAGCTGGAGAAGGAGGAGGCAAACGGCGAAACCAAACGATTCTCCCTTGCTAATGCATAAGTAATCAAAACTGGGGTAGTTCCCGTCGAAAAGGCGGGGACTTCCTCGTTCTTTTTCATGAAAGAATATATCTATACGGAT
Source organism: Akkermansiaceae bacterium (assembly GCA_015061985.1). Taxonomy (GTDB): domain Bacteria; phylum Verrucomicrobiota; class Verrucomicrobiia; order Verrucomicrobiales; family Akkermansiaceae; genus Akkermansia. Next base: position 19,477 of record SUVN01000026.1, on the reverse strand, counting down.
GGAGTGGATAGTATCACCCTGGCGGGTGGTATGGTTCGATTGAATCTTTTTCACTACGATGGAAGTCCGACTGAGGAGCAACAGGAATTGCCCAGAGTGGTGAACCAGCAGCTGGTGCTGCCTCCTGCTGCTTTTATGCGGGCTTTTGAATCGATGCAGCGTTTTGTGGAGGAGTTGGAGAAATCCGGGGTGGTGCATCGAAATGCTCCGGGGCGAAATACGACACCGACTCCTGCTAAGGCCATATCGCCGAATTTTGAATAATTGTTGATTATATGGAAGAGGAAGTAGAGGTGGTTCAGACGGGGCGTGCCTGTCTGGAGGAGATTTGTAAGCTGATGCCGGATGCCGGGAATCCGGATGCGCTGATGGGGGATTCGCCTGTGGAGTCCCCGGAGCGGGTGCAGGAGGTGCTTTCTGCCCTGCGCCTCAAGCCGGAGTGGCGTGAGGATGTGTCGCCGGATGAGCTGGCAACGCATTTTGGCTCTCCCGTGATGCTGCAGCTGGGGAATGAGAACTGGGTGATTTTCCTGGGCTGCCGTCGCGGCGCAGAGGGTGAGGATGAACATTATGCGGTGTTTGACCCGCTCAGCCGCGAGAGTGGTAAGGTGATTTTCCTGAAAAAAGCGGCCTTGGAGAAGGCGTGGGGAGGCAAGGCGGTGTTCCTGCGCAATTTTGCCAATCAGAACTATGCGGCAGACGGTCGCCATACGCTGATATATTGTCTGGTGAGCATTTGCCGTCACCATAATCTGGATGCGGACGTGCGGCGGCTGCTGCATGAATACGCTGTGGAGGAGGAGCCGAGTCTGAGCCTGCTGCGCAAGATGGGCGATGACCTGGGGCTGACGTCCCGCCGGGGGAAGCTCAAGTGGGCGGCTCTGGAGGAGCGTGAGCATATTTATCCCTGTGTGGGGGTGAAGAAGGATGGAACGGGTGCGGTGCTCTGCGGCATGCGAGAGGTGGCTCCGCCCCCCGGTGAGGAACCGAAGGAGGATGCGCCGCTGGTGATGGGTGTTTGGGACCCGACCCCGCCTGCTCAGGGGCAGGCTCCGGCGATTGAGTGGCTGACGCAGGAGCAGTATGAGGAAAAGTTCAGCGGTGAGGTGGTGTTGTTCAAGCGGGTGTTCTCCCTGCTGGATGAGAATCGCCCGTTTGGGCTGCTCTGGTTCATTCCTGAGTTTGCGCGGCAGAAGAAGTTGCTGGGCGAGGTGGCCACGGCGGTGCTGGCTATCAGTGCCATCGGGCTGGTGACGCCGCTGTTCTTCCAGCTGGTGGTGGATAAGGTGCTGGTGCACCAGAGTTACACCACGCTCACGGTGCTGGGGATTGCGGTGTGTGTGGCACTGCTGTTCAATGCCATTCTGGAATTTCTGCAGAATTATCTGCTTATCTTTGCCACGAACAGAATTGATATTCGCCTGGCCACCAAGACTTTCCGTAAGCTGTTGAATCTGCCGGTGGATTTCTATGAACGTATCTCCAGCGGTGTGCTCATCAAGCACATGCAGCAGACGGAAAAAATCCGCCAGTTCCTCTCAGGCAGTCTGTTTTTCAGCCTGCTGGAGCTGATATCGCTGCTGGTGTTTCTGCCGGTGCTGTTCTGGTACAGCACGAAGCTGACCTTTGTGGTGCTGCTGTTCACTTTCCTGATGGCTCTGGTGATTGCGGTGCTGATTAAGCCATTCCAACGTCGTCTGGAGGAGCTTTACCAGGCAGAAGGACGTCGCCAGGGGATGCTGGTGGAGACGATTCACGGTGTCCGCACGGTTAAGTCGCTGGCGCTGGAGCCGGTGTTGCAGCGCAAGTGGAATGACACGGCGGCGTTTGCCATCTCCCGCTATTTCAATGTGGCCAAGATTTCCATGACGGCGCGCACGCTCAGCCACTGGCTGGAGCGGCTCATGGGGGTGTGCATCATCTGGGTGGGTGCATTGGCGGTATTTGATGCGGAGATTTCCGTGGGTGCGCTCATTGCCTTCAATATGTTGGCCGGGCGTGTAACCGGACCGCTGGTACGCATTGTGGGGCTGGTGCATGAGTACCAGCAGACCTCGCTTTCCGTGCGCATGCTCGGGGTGGTGATGAATGCCCGCGATGAGCAGGTGGGCGGCGGTATCCGCCAGCCGCTGCGCGGTGAAATTTCCTTTGAGAACATCCGCTTCCAGTATCTGCCGGATGCTCCGCCGGCCATTCGTGATTTCACTTATCGTATTCAGCCCGGCACCACCGTTGGGTTGGTGGGGCGCAGTGGTTCCGGCAAGACAACGGTGACCAAGCTGATGCAGGGGCTCTACCCGCTCCAGCAGGGTGTCATCAAGTACGATGGAATTGACCTGCGAGAGATTGACCGCGCGCATCTTCGCTCCCACATCGGCGTGGTGTTGCAGGATAATTACTTCTTCCACGGCACTATCCGTGAGAACCTGACGCTCACGAAGAAAGATGCCACGATGGAGGAGGTTATCTATGCCGCCCGCGTGGCCGGAGCGGAAGAGTTCATCCAGAACCTGCCGCGCGGGTATGACTCCATGCTGGAGGAGAATGCCAGCAACTTGTCCGGCGGCCAGCGCCAGCGGCTTGCCATTGCTCGTGCGCTGCTGCCCAACCCGCGTATCCTGATTTTCGATGAGGCCACGAGTGCGCTTGACCCGGAGAGCGAGACGCTCATCCGCCGCAATCTCAAGCAGATTGCCCGGAACCGCACCGTATTCATCATCTCGCACCGTCTCTCTATTCTCTGCCGCGCAGATGACATCGTGGTGCTGGAGAAGGGAGCGATTCTGGAGCATGGTACACACCGCCAACTGGTTGCTGCCGGCGGTCTGTATGCCAGTTTCTGGCAGCAGCAAATGGGAACAGAGGAAGATTGAGAGCCATGAGCCGTAAAATGAAAAGATTGAAGGAGCTGACGGATGCCGATATCGCAGCCTGCGAGCCGGAATCCATCTGGCTGGAGACGCGCAAGTGCCCGGTGCCGGCACACAGTGTGATGTGGGTGATAGTCCTGCTGCTGGTGCTGGGGGTGGTGTGGGCCTGTGTGTCGAAGGTGGATAAAGTGGTGGCTGCTGAGGGAAAGCTGGTGACCACGCGCCCGAATATCACTATGAAGCCGCTGGAGCGCAGCGTCATCAAGTCCGTGCCCGTGCGCATGGGGCAAGTGGTGGAGAAAGACCAGGTGCTGGTGGAGCTAGACCCCACCGTGAACGCCGCAGAGCTGAAATCCCTCACCGACCAGCTGGCGCATTATCGTTGCCAGGAAGCCCGACTGAAGGCGGAGCAGAACGGCGCTGCGGAGCTGGTGCTGCCGGAGGATTTGGCCGGTTCCGAACCTGCGGCTCAGCAGCAGGCGCTCTTCCGTACCCGCTGTGATTACTACGCCAAACGGGTGGCGTATCTGCAGGCCAGCGTGGATCGCTATGCCGCGACCTCTGCCTCTGTGGAGAAATCGCTGGCCAAGTATGATGAGATGATGGAACCGCTCAATCGTATTGAGTCGGTATATATCAAGCTGGCGGAGCAGGGGCTTGCTCCCCGTGTGGAAATGCTCAATACCAAGATTCAGCGCATGGGCAACGAAATCGAGGTGGAGAACCAGCGCACCCGTCTGGTGGAGGATGAGCAGATGCGTAATACAGCTGCCGCAGAGCTGACCACTTTTGTGGCAGAGTGGAAACAGCAGATAGATGAGCAGCTGGCGGAAACCGGCTTGCAGATTATGGCGCTGCGCGAAAAAATACGCCAGACCTCCTATCTGGCAACGACGGAGAGTGTGAAGTCGCCCTGCCGCGCCGTGGTGCATGAGATTGCTCCCTATCAGGAGGGATCTGCCGTGCGTGAGGCTGAGGCGTTCATTACCCTGATTCCGTTGGACGAGCCGCTGGAGGCAGAAGTGGATATTCTGCCCAAGGATGTGGGACTGCTGCGTAAGGGGGATAAGGCCCGGCTGAAGCTGGATGCGTTCCCCTTCCAGAAATATGGTACGCTGGAAGGCAGTGTCACCTATATATCTGCTGATACGGTGGAATCGACCTCCAATCTGGACCAGGAGGAGGGTAGTTCACTTTCTGCTGCCACCGGCGGTAAGCGCCCGCAGTTCCGCGTGCGAATGGCCGTGAATGGGCAGTTGGACGGGGTGCCGGCTCAACTCTGGCAGAGCGCGGGCATGCGACTGCGTGCGGAAATTAAGGTGGGCGAGCGCACGGTCATTTCCTACCTCATGCACCCTTTCCTCAAGGCGATGGATGAATCTATCCGCGAGCCGTGATAGGGTCAGTAGCGGTTACTCCAGACCGTATTCGAGCACGAGGGCGGCTTCGGATTCAATGACTTTTTCTTCCTGCGAGAGCAGCTCGGACTGCATGCGGTGCAGCTCCTGCGCGCGCTCCAGGAAGTCGGCCGGGTTGTCGGAGGGTGAGTTCCTGATGAAGTCCATGCGCTTCTGCATGTAGCTGCGCCAGGCATAGTACTCGTTCATGCTGCGGCGCAGGAGTGTCATCTTCTGTTTATGCTCCAGAAGGGAGCGCACGATATCACGGCTGACCAGTTCGTAGCGGGCTTTGTTGTCCTTGTAGGTGTACCAGTTGTCCAGCTTGGTGTCGAGCCTGTAACTGATGCTGAGGTTGAGCGTGGTGTCATCCATGTCCAGGAAGGTGCCGCTGTAGGTTCCGCCGGTGGAGGAGAAGAGGGAGGGACTGTACATGCCGGTGTTGATGGTGGGCAGGTAATCCATGGCCACGCCGTATTGCGCCAGTCTGGCTTGTTCGAGCTTCAGCGCATGCTGGCAGACCATCAGTTCCGACAGTTGCTTCATCTTTCTGCTGTAATGACTCCAGCGGAAAGGCGGCATGCCGGAGGGGAGGATGTTCCAGCGGGCAGAGGTATCACCCAGCAGGGTGGATATCTGTTTCCAGTATTCCAAATCGCTGTTTTCCGCACCGAAGTTCGGCGGTGCCGGGAGAATTTCTCCGGTTGCTGCTGCGGCCGATTTTTTTTCGTGGGCGAGCTGCCGCTGCCGGAGATCACGCGTGCGAACAGCTGTGTAGAGCTTAGAAATCAACTCCTGCTCCTTGCCCTCTTTGGCCTTGATGGCTGCATAGGCTTCAGCTTTGGCAGAGTATACCTTGTAGGGAACTCTGGTGAGGGTGGGGAGGTAGAAATGGATGTTGACGGATGTCTGGATGTCATCCGAGCTGAGCGTTTGGGTGAGTCCCTGCAGCGATTTGTTGAAATAGCTGTAGTAGCTGACGCCCGGAATCATGTCGGTATAGACGCTGAGAGCCTCTCGCTGCTCGTGTTCGATGCGCGCCTGTGCTGCCAGCAGCTGTGGGTTCTGCCGCCGCATCATGGCAATGGCCTGTTGCCAGGAAATGGAGCGCTGGGGCAAGTCTTCCCACAATCGGGTTTGGGAATAAAGACGCTCGATTTCAGCCGAGACCTGGTCAATGCGTTGGTCAAGGCTGCAAGCCGGCAACAGAACCGCCAGCGCAAGAATGGGAAACACGTGCTTCATGCTCGATGCTGAATCCTACCAGAATATGGAGACGATGGCAAGAAGGAGTTGTTACATCCGGCGCATATTCCGAATGATGAAGACGGCAACCAGCGCGCTCGTACAGGCCAGAATGCCGCATTGCCACTGCGGACTGATGCCGAGCCACATCATTGCGCCTTGCAATACTACGGACATGATGCCCAGAAAGCAGTCCACCAGATTGCCGGCGGCTATCACATCACCGCGTTTATCGTCATCTGCTCTATCCTGCAGCAGAGCGTTCAGCGGCACCAGATAGCCGGAGGCGGCAAACCCCGTGAGGGTCAGTGCCGCAAAGAATAACGGCGTTCCATAGGGGATGAACGCCAGCGCGGCACAGCCAAGAGTCATGCCTATGCCTCCCGCCGTGGCGACCCAGGTGCGGATTTTCCCGGCGCAGATGATGGAGGCCACCAGCCCGCCGGAGATGGCTCCTCCGCTCAACCAGGCGAAGAGGATGGCAGAATCTTTCTGTTGCCCAAGCACCTGCATGAAGTCGGCGGCAGATTGCACGGGGTTGGCTTCTGCCGCCATTTGCAGCACGATGAGCATCATGATGCCGGCAATGAACCAGAAATAGCCGATGCCTATCTCGCTGTTGCGCAGAACTCTGTTGTCCCAGAGCATGCGCAGCTGGGTAAAGTGTTTCCAGAGCAGATTCCATTCGAAAGGACGTGTGCTCTGCGGTGCATAGCGTGGGATGAACATGCTGAGAATGAGCACAATGACGGCACCGATGGTGCAGACGGAGCAGGGAACGGCGGCCGCTTCCCATCCGCTGTCGCGTCCCCATATGCTCAGCAGGGTATAGACGATGTAGAGCGCACCAATCTGCCCCACCAGCAGAGCCAGCATGGAGGATATTTCCAGTATACCGCTGGCAAAGCCGATGTTTTCTGTGCCGACCATATCTTTGACCAGCCCTTTCTTGGCCGGGCTGAAGAACATGGCCTGCACGCAGAAGACGGTGAACGAACCGATGGCCAACGGAAGATTCTGTGTCCAGAGCCCGATGGACATGCCGGTGAGCACCAGTACCTGCAGCAATACCATGGCCTGCAGCAGCCTCGTCTTGCACACGCGGTCAGACAGCCACCCGGCCAGGGGGGAGAAGAGAACAAAGGGGAGGACAATGAGGACGGACAGCGGATATTGCAGAGCCTTTGCCATCCAGATGCCCAGCGCAATGAGCAGGAACTGAACCCCTTTTTCATTGAGAGAGTTCATGGATTGGATGACTACCAGACTCGCGAATGAGCCCCATGGAACATTTTTTTTGCCCGGAGAGGAAACAGATTGCGGCATGGGGGGATTGTACACCCACCCATGCCGCTCGTGAAGCGTAAATTATGCCAGTAACAGTATTGTCCGTTACTGCCAGTTGTTATCCTGCATGAAGAGCTGCGCGTTCTTGTAGCCTTGTGCCGCCGCGCGGCCTATCCAGAATTTGGCCTGCTCCACATCCTGAATCACGCCGACACCGTGGAAGTAGCAGCGCCCCAGGTTGTATTGCCCGGCATCGTGGCCCATCTCTGCGGCCCGACGGAAGCAGCCGGCCGCGCGGATTTCGTCCTGCGGTACGCCCTCTCCGTTCCGATAGCAGAGCCCGAGGTTGTTCCATGCCGGGGCATAGCCCTGTTCTGCTGCCCGCTGGTGCCACATGACCGCCGTGGGTAAATCCTTCGTCACGCCTGTTCCGAAATAGTAACAGAGCCCGAGGTTGTCCTGCGCATTCGGGTCACCGTTCATGGCTGCCTGCCGATACCAGTATGCTGCCTGCACAGGATTTTTTGCTGTTCCTGTGCCGAAATCGTAGCTTTTGGCCAGCGTCAGCTGCGCGGGGATATACCCTGCCTCCGCAGCTTCGCGCAGCTTCGGCATGGCTTCCGAGTAACGCTTAGCCTGATAGAGGGCATTGGCTTCGTTGTACAGCGCATCCGGGGTGACGCAGCTGCAGAGCAGAGCCGCAGTTGCCATGGTCAGAATGAACGGTGTTTTTTTCATAGGCTTGACTAAGTGGAGAGAGTGATGGTGCGTCAGCCGTTCAACCGAAGTTTGTCAGCAGGTAATGCTCCGCATCGAGTGCCGCGCGGCAGCCCATGCCGGCAGCAGAGATGGCCTGCTGGTATTTCGGGTCTGCCACATCGCCTGCGGCAAAGAGTCCGGGCACTCGGGTGTCCGTGCCGCCCGGGCTGGTGACAACGAATCCCCCGGCATCCAGCTCAACGAGGTCGCCCAGGAACTTGGTGTTGGGCACATGGCCGATAGCCATGAAGACGCACTTCACCTCCAGCGGACGCTCCTCACCGGTAACGGTGTCTTTCAGGGTGATACCGCAGACTTCACCGCTTTCATCCGTTTGGTAGGCAGCGATGGTGCTGTTCCAGACGGGCTCAATCTTCGGGTCATTGAGCACACGCTGCTGCATGGCCTTGCTGGCACGCAGGGTATCGCGGCGGTGTATCAGGTATACCTTGCTGGCAAAGCGTGTCAGGAAGGAGGCTTCCTCGCAGGCGCTGTCGCCGCCGCCCACCACGCAGACGGGTACATCGCGGTAGAAAGCACCGTCGCAGGTGGCGCAGGCCGTCAGTCCGTGGCCGATGAGTTCTTTTTCACCCGGCAGTCCGAGGTAGCGAGCCGTTGCCCCTGTGGCAATGATGACGGACTCTGCCTGATAGGCACCCCCATTTGTTGTCACGGTGAAGAGCCCGCTGCATGCCTCGCGGCTCACGCTCAGCACCGTCTCATACACATAGCGTGTGCCGAACTTTTCGGCCTGCTGGCTCATGTTGAACATCAGCTCCGGCCCATTGATACCCTCCGGGAAGCCCGGGAAGTTTTCAATCTCCGTTGTCGTGGTCAGCTGACCACCAATCTGCTCTCCGGTGAACATCAACGGCCTCAAATCTGCGCGTGCGGCGTAGATGGCTGCTGTGTACCCCGCAGGGCCCGTCCCGATGATAATCAGTTTCTCGTTCATTGAACCCACTATACCACATTTTCCCCCGCGCGCAAGCCATTTCCCGTATCGGATTGTTTTATTTGTGTCATCGCAGGCTAATAAAATTAAAAAAGTTCTAAATTAAGAGTTGACATCTGCCCGTGCGAGCGCAAAACTTGCTTGCAAAGCAGCGCGTTGGGTGGTAGATTGGGTGTGTCACAGGAAATCTGTTGGTAAACAAGCATGTCTGAGAACACAATGAAAGTTATCGGTGGCGGCGTGACAGCTGCCAAAGGATTTGTTGCCAATGCATTAAGTTGCGGCATCAAGAAGCCGGAAGCCACTCGGCTCGACCTCGCGCTGGTGTATTCGGAGTTGCCGACCACCTCGTCCGGCACGTTTACAACCAATAGGGTGCGTGCCGCATGCGTGCGCGTGAGTCAGAGCCACCTGCGCCGCGGCAATATCCGCGCCGTGGTTGCCAACAGCGGCAATGCCAATGCCTGCACGGGTGCCCCGGGTGTGGCTGTTGCCCGCAAGGAGTGTAGTATTGTGGCTAAATCGCTCGGGCTTAAAGCTTCTGAAGTGGCCGTCTGCTCGACGGGTGTCATAGGATTGCCCATGCCGATGATGCGCATCGAGCCGCGCCTGCCGGAGCTGTGCTCCAATCTTTCTGCCGACAAGGGGCATGATGTGGCTTCTGCCATCATTACCAGTGATACCCGTGAAAAGGAGGAAGCCGTAGAGATTCTCGTGGGCGGCAAGCCAGTGCGCATCGGCTCCTGCTGCAAGGGCGCGGGGATGATTTCTCCCTGCATGGCCACGATGATTTGTCTCATCTGCACGGATGCCGCCATTTCCCGTGAACATCTGGATGCCATTGTGCACAACGGGGTGGAGCATTCCTTCAACCGCATCACGATTGACGGCGACATGAGCACCAACGACACCGTGCTGGTGATGGCCAACGGTGCTTCCGGTGTGGAGCTGGCTCCCGGCATGCCCGGTTGGGATGATTTTGTGGCGGCTCTCAATCATGTGATGATGGCGCAGGCCAAGCACATTGTGCAGGACGGCGAGCGCGTGACCAAATTTGTGACGGTGCGGGTCAAGGGGGCTCCCACAGCCATAGAGGCGAAGAAGGTGGCCGAGGGTGTAGCCAAGTCGTCTCTGGTGAAGAGTTCCTGGAACGGCGGAGACCCGAACTGGGGGCGCATCATTCACGCTGTGGGGTACTCCGGTTCCCGTGTGCGCGAAGAAAAGGTTGATATCGACATTGCGGGACTGCCCGCCTGCCGTGGTGGCATGCAGACCGATACGCCGAGCGATGATTTGCGCGAGCGTGTACAGGCCCGTGAGTTTGAGATTACCATCAACCTCAACATGGGGGCAGAGGAGTACGTCATCTACACCACTGACCTCTCCCCGGAATACGTGGACTTCAACCGTTCTGAGTACGCCTATTGGAATCAGGCGAAGCAGGACGGCCTGACCCGCTGATTTGCAGCCGCGCGATGAGCAATTGCCGCCTGTTTTCCTTTCTGCTGCTGGGGTTGTCCGTGTGTCGGGCCGCCTTGGCAGAGCAGGCGGTGAATCTGCTTCCCGGTGAGGAAAGCAATCCGCGTCGGGCTGCCCGGATGGCGTACGAGCTGCAGTTGGCGGCAACCGCGCCTCCCGCTCCGTCTCCCAATGGGTGGCTGTCGAAAGTCCCCTTGCCCCCTCCGGCAGATATCACGCGTCTGCCGGTGCCCGATGCCAACGGTGAGTATGTCTGCATTACGCCCCATTACCGCATCACTTGCCCATTGCGGCTGGAAGATGAAGCGATTTGCAAGGTTGCCGATATCTTCGAAGCCACCTATACCGCCAACCTCGCCATCGGGGAAAAACTGCCCGTGCCGAGGATGAATCGGCGGCAGGGCAGCACACCGGATATGCATGTGCGGCTGGTGCCGACTATGGAGGAATACCACAGGCTCGGCGGTGTGCGGGGCTCCTCCGGTGTTTATCAGAGCAGTCGTTTGATATATTCCGACAACGGCATTGCGCCGGAGAACCAGCCCTGTACGGAAAAAACACTGAAGCAAGATACCGTCCTTGTGTCATTCTCGGCTATCGGTCTCAATGCGGATGGTTCCCTGAATGCACATCCGGTGAATACTCATTTGCTGGTACATGAGGGAACCCACCAGTGCTTCATCTATAACAATCTGCCCATCTGGGCCAATGAGGGCTGGGCAGAATACGTCGGAGCTTCTCCCCACGTGGATGGTGCCGTGGATTTTGAGAAAGGCTTTGCCCTGATATCTGCCCGAGCACGGAGGTCTGCCGCCGCAGGGCGCTTGGATTGCTCGTTCTCCCTGGAGGAATTTTTCACCATGAGCAAGGGGAAGATGTATGCGCTGGGGTTGCATTCGAGTGTTGATACGGATACCTACGCCCTTTCGGCCATGACCATGGCGTTTTTTCTGCATATGGATGGAACACGCGGCCTTGAGGCTATGCGTAATTACTTGCAGGCTCGCGTGAACTGTGTGCCCAACGAGAGAGCCTTGGCGATGCTCTCCGCTCCCTATGGCGGTATGGCTGCCTTGCAGTGTGCCTTTGTCTCTGCATGGGAGACGCGTCATATCAAAATAAAAATGAAAGAATAACAGAAAGAAATACCTCTGATGAATGCGTTTGTTTTCCGTGATTTTCCCCCTCTGATTGTCGGTTCCGTGGCCGATGCCGCAACGCTGCGCTCCCTGTTGCAGACCGAGCAGAAGCCGGATGCGGATATGCTGGAACTGCGGGTGGATGGCCTGTTGCGTGGTATGAAGTCGGAGGAGCTTGCCGCTGTGTCGTTGCAAATGCCCATGCTTCTGACCGTGCGAACGCAGGAGGAGGGCGGTCTCTATCCCTTTGCCGATACTCAGAGCCGGGCAGAAATGGCATTTCGTCTGTTGCCGCAGGCCGCTGCTCTGGATTGGGAAATCGCGCATCTGGCAGAAGTGCCGCATCTGGTGGAAGCCGCCAAAAAGGCAGGAGTGCCCATCATTGCCTCTGCTCATGATTTTGAGAAAACTCCGTCGGAAGATACCCTGCGCACGTTGGAGATCCGAGCCCGCGAACTGGGGGCGGATGTGGTTAAGTTTGCCTTTGCTCTGAATCGTGCGGAGGACATGCAGGTGGGCGTGAACCTCCTGCGCCGTGCTTCCGGGCTCATGGCGGTGATGGGAATGGGTGCACTCGGCCCGGTGAGCCGTTTGTTATATGCCCAGTATGGTTCCTGTCTGGTGTACGGCTATTTCGGAGATTCTCCCACCGCCCCCGGTCAGTGGAGTACGGTACAATTCAGCGCAGCCCTGTCATCATTGTCGCCTTGCAGGGTATGAGGTGGATTGCGCGTGGTATGTGAGTAGAGTTCCCAACTTGTCGTTAGACTGCGGATATTAAAACACTATACCATGGCCAAATTGGTATTTTTTACTATCAGAGCCCAATTAGCCCTGGTGGAGATTTCATGACTATCCGGGAATATATAGCAAGTCGGAAAGAACTCAAGAGCCCAATAATTCCATACGTCACAACTGACATTAGGAGGGGTGGGCGTTTGGCGATAATAGCCAAAAGTTTTATACATTTCTAAAGTTACTGCAGAAATAAAACAATAGCTTCGCACCGGTTAGGGCTACTCATAGGAATTGGCTATGGGATAGCAACATGAGTGCTAAGGTGATATTGACAATTGGTTAAGCTCTTTATATGATAATGGCCCAATTAGAACGTCAATGAATCGCGGATTCGTTGACATTCTGCTGAATTAAGATAGGTACGTAGCGCTTGTTTTTGTCGTTAGGGATTAACCGACCTTCTTCCACCGCTATCCAATAAAACACTTTCAGGAATGAGAAAGCTGCCAAATGTTTGAGGAATGTTACTGTCTCTGCAGGAAGAATATAGAAAGTAATAGAATTGATAAGTGTATATGAGTAAATAAGAAAATACGTTAAGAGAGGTGTGCCTTGTAAAGCTCTGGCTATACGAAATGCAGTAATGAACGCATATATATGGGCTGAAATGACCAGTATTAACCCGGCTATCCCCAATTGTTTCATGATAGCGATGAATCCACTATGCCATTCGCCAAGGTGTGCGAGATGTTCATGAGTGAGAATAGCGTAATTATATCGGGCAAAAGCACGTAAATGTCGTTGTTTGTCGGATGCTTTCACTGTGCATCCATCTCCCCACATGTAATCATCAACCATTCGGGTACGTTCATCCAGCGCCCATTTCCACAACACAACGCGATATTCACTTGAGTCGTCTGTGTCTAATCGAATTGACGGATTCACGTCCATCCAAGGAAATACGGCAAGCGTTCGTTGAACTGTATATGGAAGCAGATTGATGGTTTCTCGCGTATTGATAGCGACCAAAGTAGCCATGCACATGATAAATGCACAAACTATCATCAAATATTCTTTCTTAATAATTGAAATAAAAAAACCTAATAGTGCAAGCTGCGCCAGACTATTACGATATCCGGAAACTAGAGTCAGAGCTACTGAACTCAGAATACATGATAGTTTTATCGGAGAAAACAACAACTTAAGGAAAGGAGTACTTGCGTACGCAAAAATAAATAAGTTCAAGGCAAAAGTGTGAAATGAGGAGAATCTCACGCGCATCCCACTATTGGCAGTCGAAAGCATATCTGCACCTGCAGACTCGGCATCCATTTTCACAATTGCCATGCACAATAACAAAGCCAATTTAATGAGAACTCCCCATTTTATTACTCGTATAAGTTTTTTTCTTTCAAATGGTATGCAACTGAAAGTTACGTAATATATCAATACAAAGAAGCATAGAACATATTCGAAGTGTCGCGAAAGTGTATCGGGCTTGAGCCCCAGAAGACCACTCGTAACATAGTCAAGAGCCGGATGCCTGTATATTACCGTTGCCATGTAACACATGAATATAAGCACGATTATATCAGCTCCGGGAAGTTTTCGCCATGTAAAACGAGCATGACCTAAAACAACCAATATACACCAATATATGAGTATGGGTACAACCAGAAGAAAGTACAGGGAGACGTAAAATATCGGAATTGCCTGACCTATGGGAACAAGAATGAATAAACTCATCCACACATTTTTTCCCATCGCGATAACACCTATGAGTCCGGCGACAATGCAAATTACCATAGCAGCAGATTTTGTATTATCTGCTGTCACGATACCTACGATAAATGCTAGGACGATTAAGGCAATAACACCAACAAACTTTCCTACTACTGACGACCCCATGATTATTGATAAATGCTATTATAGTGCACACAGCAATGCCGCGCGGTGCGCGGCATATGCGATTAAAGAGCCGACGGGATTTCTTTGCCTAGTTCGGAGGCTTTGCGCCCCTTGCCGTCGCCGGCAATGCGTTCCAGAAGAACATCGCGGTATGACATGCCTCCCGGAATCATGGGCAGCACGTGGATGTCGTAGGGCACCATGATGTCCAGCACGTATGCCTCCTTGGAGGCCAACATGCGGGCTATGGCCGGTGCCAACTCAGACGGTTCAATGACTCGCTCGCACTTCACACCGAACCCTGCGCATATCGTGGTGAAGTCAGGGTAGAGGGCAGAGGGGGTGTGGTGCGTCGGGTCATACTGCACGGACGGATCCGCGAGGAAAGTGTTGGCACGGTTTGAATCGTATTTCAGGTCTTCCCACTGTACCACCATGCCCAGATGCTGGTTATTCATGATGATGCACTTGATGGGCATCTTCTCGATATGAATGGTGGCCAGCTCCTGAATGTTCATCAGCATGGAACCATCGCCGTCAATGTGGATGACGGGCTTATCGGGGAAAGCTACATGGGCACCCATGGCTGCCGGCAGACCGTAGCCCATGGAGCCGAGGCCGCCGGAGGAGGAGAAACGACGGGGCTTGTTGAACTTGAAGAACTGAGCGGCAAACATCTGGTGCTGTCCCACACCGGTGCAGATGATGGGATCCTGATCAGCCACCTGATTGTAGAGCTCTTCCATAATCTGCTGCGGCATGATTTCACGCTCGCGCAGCTCGTGCTTCATGGGATACTCTTTCTTCCATGTCTCAATGATGCCGAACCATTCCGGGCGATTGGCAACGGCGTATTCGCGGCGCTCCATGCCTTCCTCGGCCAGTCGGGAGTTCAGGTATCCGAGTGCCTGTGCGGCATCGGCCTTGATGGCCAGATCAACGCGCTTGTTCTTGTTGAGTTCTGCGGCATCGAGGTCAATGTGGACGATACGAGCCTTCGGGCAGAAGGTGGCTACGGCTCCGGTCACGCGGTCATCGAAACGGGCACCGATGGCCAGCACTAGGTCGGCTTCATTGACGGTGTTGTTGGCGTATACTGCGCCGTGCATGCCGAGCCAGCGCACGGACAGCGGGTGGTCTTCCGGCATGGCACCAAGACCCATGAGCGTTGTGGCTACGGGAATCTGAGCACGCTCGGCAAACTCGACCAGCAAGTCGGAGGCTTCGGAAATCACCACGCCGCCGCCGGCATAGACAGCCGGGCGCTTCGCCGCCTTAATCATCGGAATAACGGCATCAAGTGCCGCCTTGTTGAGCGGGATTTCCGGCTGATATCCCGGCAGATCCATCTCGATATCAAAATCCGGGGTAATCAAGGCTTCCTGACAGTTTTTAGGAACATCAATTACCACGGGTCCGGGACGCCCCGTGCGTGCGATGTAGAAAGCTTCCTTGACGATGCGGGGGATATCATTCGGGTCAGTCACCAGATAGCTGTGCTTGACGATGGGAGCAGTCATGCCGAATACATCCGTCTCCTGGAAGGCAGACGTACCAATCATACCAGTACCGACCTGTGCCGTAAAGGCAACCATCGGCACGGAATCCAGGAACGCATCGGCAATGCCCGTAATCATGTTGGTTGCACCGGGGCCGGAGGTGGACATGCAGACCCCCACCTTGCCGGTGGCGCGGCCGTACCCCTCTGCTGCGAAAGCTCCGCCCTGTTCATGGCGGGGGAGAATGGTGCGGATGGACGGCTCGTGGCTGAGTGCCTGGTGAATGGGCATGCTGGCACCGCCGGGATAGGCGAATACTACATCTACCCCTTCGCGTACAAGGCTCTGAACCAAAGCTTCTGCACCGGACATCGTTTTGGCGACTGCGGACGGAGATGTAGTCATACTCATGTTTTTGATGGGGGATATGATGTTAGTATAGATTAGGGTGCATTTCTTTTGCACCTGCGCGTGTCGGATTATAGCACAGTTGACGTGCAATGCAATGTTTTTTGTTATGGCTGACAGGCCGCCTGATTGAAAAAACGGAGAAAAACCTGACATTTTGTTGCGGATTTGCGTGACAATCGGATTTATAGGTGTAGAATGACGTTAATGACAATGCATGGTTTGAGTCCCACGGTGATAATGCTTGCAACCGGCGTGGGTATTGCGCTTGGTGTGGCAAGTGTTGTCATGCGGCTTGTGAGTGATGCCATCGTGCGTGGTGCGGTGGCAGATATGCTGGCCTCTGCGGCTGTTCTTGCGGGGATGTGGTGTTTGCAGGTGGCTGCGCTGACGGTGACTTTCAGTCCGCTGATGTGGGCAGCGGCGCTGCTCGCTGTGGTGTTTTCTGTGGTAGGATGGCGATTCCCTTTTCGGGTATGGCGCAAGTCATGTTGCGGGAGAAAATCGCGCCGTGCGAAGCGCGCGAAATACTACATCATTGCCTCCTTGCTGCACGCTCCGTGGGTGTTGGCCGTGGTGCTTGGCAGTGTGCGTATAATGGTGTTTTTCTGTTTGGATGAACCGCTGAAAAGAGCCCTGATGCACAAGCTGTTGCAGACGGCAGAGTGGGGTGTGCTCTTGCTGATTCTTTTTTCGTTGCTGCGGATGTATCGGAAGCATCAGTACGCGGCTCTGCGTCGCAGCCTGATGCTGTCTGCCCCTCTCTGTGTATTATTTCTTCACCTGTGGTAAGGTATGAAACGAGGTTTGTATATTTTAGTGGGAGTATTCGGGACCTTGATGAGCATGGTCTGTCTGGTGGTATACTGGTGTATCGGCTGTCTGTTGCAGCTGGGCAGGGCGAACCCTTCTACACCTCTTGCGGATTCCGCGCAGCTTCTTCTGAGCCCCGATGCACTTTTGGGCGCCTGTGGCATTTTCCTTTTCCTGCTGGCCGGAGTGGCTCTGGTGAGTATTGGTCGGCGGCAGGGTGGGGCAACTGAGCCGTTGCGCCTGTTCCCTCTGTTCCGGATATCTGTTGTATTACTTCTGCTGAGCCTGCTCGGTGGCTATTTCCTTACCTGACCCCATAAAATCAAGATGACTCAAAATACCAAACTCACGTTAACGGCAGCCTCCGGCCTACTGATTTCGCTTGTATCGCTCCCTGCCATGGTGGGGCCGCTCATCTGTATGCTGGCTTGGAAAGACGATGCGGAGGTAGAGGTCTTTGCTAAGCGGTGTATCAATATCCAGATATCCTGGTTCATCTGGCTGCTGTTGGCGGCGCTCTCCTGGTTTATTCTGATTGGGGTTGTGATTTTGCCGCTGCTGTTGATTGCCTGGCTGGTATGCAGTATCATAGATATTGCGAAAACGTCTTCCGGTGACACGTCATACAGCTTTCCTCTCACCATTGATTTTCTGGGAGTGGAGAAAAAGTAGAGCTTAGGATGAGACACAGAAACGCCCCATTCGACAGGCATCGAATGGGGCGTTGGAGTTAGAAAAGAAACGTCAGGCAAACAGGCTCAGCACCGCCTCAGCTGCTTTGGCGGCGGCTCCGCCGTGACCCAGTCTGGACATGGATTCCCGCATATCTGTCAGTATTTTTTCGCGCGGTTCGGGAGTGGTGAGCCGTTCCAGCTCGGAAATGCAGTTTTCTACGTTGAAGTCGTGCTGAATCAGCTCGCGGGTCACCGGTTTGTCCACGAGAATGTTTACCATGCCGATGTATTTGATGGTGAGGATGATACGCCCTACCCAGTAGGTGAACGCCGCCACCTTGTACACCAGCGCAAAGGGCAATTCGTGCAGGGCTGCTTCCAGCGTAGCAGTGCCGGAGGTCACCAGCGCGGCTTCCGCTCTGTCCATGAGCCCGTGGTAGCTGCCGGGGCAGATGTTGATGACCTCTTCCGGCATGTCGGCGGCTTTTGCCATGGCGCGCATCTTTTCTGCCAGCTTCGGGGTGCTGGCAGAGGTCTCAAACCTCCATTCCGGGTGGCGGGTGCGCAGCTCGCGCACCACTTCCACAAAGACGGGAAAGTTGCTTTCCACCTCTCGGTTGCGGCTGCCGGGGAAGAGACCGATGAGCCCTTTCTCCCGCACATTTGTCTGGCGCTGCGCTAAAATATCATCCACCAGCGGGTGGCCCACAAACTCCGTGCGCAGCCCCGCTTTTTCGAAGAGCGGTTTTTCGAAAGGGAAGGTACACATCATCAAATCCAGCACTCGTGCCAGCTTGGGAATGCGTCCCTTTTTCCAGGCCCAGACCATGGGCGCAATGAACCAGGCGATTTTGGTTTTCGGGGAAACCTTGCGCACGCGTTCAGCCAGCCTCTGGTTAAAGCCCGGGTAATCAATGAGGACGAGCCCGTCCGGCTGTTCGGCGGCGATACGGTTGGTCATGTCGTTGAGATAGCGGGCAAAGTAGCGGATGTGCTTGAGCACCTCTACCAGCCCGATGACACCGGCTTGGTCTGCCCAGTCCTCAATACCGGGAGCCAGCGCATGCATGCGAGCACCTCCGAGCCCCACGATTTCCATATCGGGTTGTCTGCGGAGTAATTCCTGAATCAGCAGAGCCCCTTGTTTGTCTCCGCTCTTTTCACCGGCTACCATGAACAACTTCATGCTCCCACTCTACCACGATGCGACTGAATTGGCAAGAAAAAGGCTTCCTTTTTACCCGGATGTGTGCATAATACCCCGCATGTTCCACGAATTTGTCAATGCCTGCATGCAGTATGTTGAAGCCTGGGGATACTGGGGAGTGGTCGTGTTCATGGCGATGGAAAGCTCCATCATTCCCGTGCCCAGCGAGGTGGTGGTGCCGCCCGCAGCCATCGTGGCCTCTCAGGAAGGTGCGAGTATGAGCTTCTGGGGGGTGGTGCTGGCGGGCACGGTTGGCTCTTACATCGGTTCCGTGGTGATGTATGTGTGTGCGCTGCTGTTGGGGCGGCCGCTGGTGCTGCGTTTCGGCAAGTACTTCTTCATGCCGCCGCATAAGGTGGAAAAAGCGGAGCGCTTCATGCAGAAATACGCCTCTGCCGGCATTTTCTTTGCCCGCTTCCTGCCGGTCATTCGCCACCTGATTTCCATTCCCGCCGGGATGGCACGAGTGAACTTTCTTACTTTCAGCCTGGCCACGATTGTGGGCTCTGCCATCTGGTGCTGGGTACTGGCGTGGTTCGGGGATAAGGTAGGCAGCGAGCATCCGGGTATCATGGAATCGCCGGAGGCATTGATAGACGCTGTGAAGGCAGAATCCCATCTGGTGGTGTTGGGTGTGGTACTGCTGATGGTGCTGTATGCCATCATGAAGTACATGACGCGGGAGAAAAATTGATGCTTCTCCCGGCATCCCTAGTATGCCATTCGATAAATAACTGGGCGCTAGTATATCGCTCTGCAAATAATTCCACAAGTTTACAAAGAATAAATGGGAATTTGTCGGGTTGAAAGCCCGAGGAATGTTGAGCCCGAAAGGGCGGCAGCTTCGTAGCCGGAGGTAAGCCCGCGCAGCGGGCGAAGCCTCCGGTAAAACGAAAAAAATGCATAGAAGCCCCGGATGGGGCGACAGCAGGTTTGGCTTCTACATAATACGTAGCATCAGTTCATTCGGGCGTTGCTGTCACCCCTCAATTGATAAATTCTGGTAGTATACGTGCGAGGAGTGATATAATCACCTCGCCGGAGCAGGAGCTCAGTGTTAGCTGCAATGAGCTCCTGGCTTGGACGAGTTCGTTGACGC
>SUVN01000025.1 GCA_015061985.1 Akkermansiaceae bacterium | reverse complement strand
CGCTGCCTGTACCAGCTGCTCCGCTTCCTCCGGCGTCAGAATCGGCACCGTCTTTTCCACCACGCGCGGGGCTTCCACCCGCGCCACCGGGTTCTCGCTGCACCAGCCGCGCTTCATTGCCGTGGAGAACACCCCGCTGAGCGTCAGTCGCGCTTTCTGCCGCTGCCTTGGTGTCTCAAAGGCCGCATCTATATACGCCGCGCATTCTGCCGCCGTGATGCTGCGCACCCGCCGCCGCGCCAGCCCGGGGCAGCGTTTCATGAATCGCCTTGTCACATAGCGGAAATCGCAGAGCGTCCGCGCCCGCCTGTGCTGCCGCGCTTCCAGCGCCGCTTCTACCGCCTTGTCAAACGTCACCGTGCGCTCCTGCCGCTTCAGCTCCTCCTCTCCCGCCGTAATACACCGCAGAGCCCGCTTCATTTTTCCCCGTCCCGCTCGGACAGCCGCGCAAGCCACCTGCGCCGCTTCCAACAAGGGTAATTTGGTGCTTTTCAGTAATGCTAAAGCCGCTGTTTCCTCATCTGTCTGTGCTATTGTATTCATAAGTTCGTTGCGAATTCGGAATTCGTAAGTCAAGCAGAATACCCGTTATTTGTAAATAGTTGAGCTGACTGATTCTCTTCATGCCCGTCCCAGTTGACACAAAAAGAGCATGGATGAGTATTTAGCGTAAAATGCTCTCAATTCATGATTGATTTTGCTACTTTTAAGCTGTATTTTCTACGAATTCCGAAAGCGTATACTGTTGATGGTCTCAGAATGACCATGTAAGCTATGGATCGTTATCATTTATACAAACAGAAGAAAGAAGCACTAGTCGCGCAGGGCGCAGATGCAAAGCAGGAAGATGTAAAAACGCTGATAGACGAATGCCGCATGCTTGCTTTGGATTTGCAAGCAGATGTGGCAACAGCTCAATTATGCATGGAGCCTGATTGTAAGGCGAAAGAAGTGTTGACTTGGATAGAAGAATTGAAGGAAATTATAAAATAAGCAGATTATGAATGAGTTACAGAAGTATAACATCGAGCTGGAAAGAGCGTGGAACGAGCTATATCATGTTCTGAATGATAAGAGCAGTACTGAGGAGATGACGATTAACAAGAAAGCATTAGTGGTACGTTTATTGTCCCTTATAGAGAATAGATTGAAGGATTTAAATACGATAAGAAAGGACTTGGTACAGCAGCTGAACCATATAACAGAAATTACAAATGCAACGCGACTGTCGGAAAATGAGATGATGGTGCAGAAAATAGCTGGCGTGCTGGACTTGTTGGATGATGTTAATGAGCTATAAGCGACTTATGATGAAAAAAGAACTTCATGCTTTAATAGCCTTGAGCATAGCTGCTTTTATGCTTTCTTCCTGTGAATCACAGGAAGAGAAAGAGCAACGGCTAGCGACAGAAGCAATGCAAAAAGTAAAGCAAATGTACACAGAGCAGTTGACATCTCTCGGCATATCTCCCGAGCAGTACAATGAATCGCTCATAAAAGCCGTTCTGAATGATGATGGAATGCTTGTTCAACTGCTATTGCAGGCCGGAGCCGACATCAACACAACGGATGACAATGGTAACACTCCGCTTATCCTTGCAGCAGCAACAAACAACGCTGTCCTCGTAGAGTTTCTGTTGACGATGTGTGCAGACATTGATGTCAACCAGGCCGCAGAAATGGGTATCACTCCTCTTATAGCCGCTATCAACAGCGGTGACGAATTAACTGTACGTCCTTTATTGAAACATGCGAAAATTGATGTTAACAAAACTGCGGACGGAAATGTAAGTCCATTATTTATGGCTCTTAGTAAAAACAAGATTGAAGTTGCCAAACTTCTGCTCCAACATCCTCAGATAAACGTCAACCTGGCTTCCGGAGACAACCTTTGCCCCCTCTTGATCGCTCTTGTTCAGGAGCAAACAGAGATAGCCCAAATCCTCCTCCAACGTGCAGATATCGATGTCAATCAGGCAAACTCTAAAGGTCTCACTCCTCTGTATGTTGCAGCAGTGCAAGGTCAGACTGATATCGTAAGGCTTCTTTTGGAACATAGCGATATTGACATACATAAAGCAACTAACAGGGGAAGAACGCCGCTGCAGGCCGCAGAAGGTGCGGGACACACGGAAATCATCCGTCTATTGAGAAATAGCGGAGCTCGTTAAGCCGGAGGATATATAATCCTCCCAACATAATCAGGAACGAACTTTCAACTCATCCAATATCACAACAATGAAAAAGAAAATTATTACTCTCATTACATTGGGAACCGCTGCTCTAACTTTTCCCTCCTGCGAATCGCCTGAGGAGAAAGCCAAGCGGCTGGCCTGCGAGGAACTTATGGCGCTCAATATTGCAGCACCGCAGTACGATGCTCAGCTCGTAGCAGAGGCTGCCAAGGGCAGCGTGAAACGTATGCAACTTCTTATGACAGCGGGGGCTGATGTGAATACGCCGGATGCGGAAGGAAAGACTGCGCTGATGGCCGCCATTCAGAGTCGCAACCCGGATGTTGTTAAGCTGGTGCTTGAAGCCGGTGCTTCTGTTCACGCAAAAAATGCAAATGGGGAGACCGCGTTGCATATAGCAGCGGCCGGAGACTACGGCAACGTCATTGGTCTTCTGCTGGAAAAAGAGGCCAATGTGAATGAGACGGATGCCTCCGGTTGCACTCCGCTGTTTGCTGCCGTAAAAAATAAAAATGTCGGTTTTGTTCGTACACTGATAGAAGCCGGAGCCCAGGTGGATACAGCTGATTTAACCGGGATGACTCCGTTGGTTGCGGCGGTTCGCCATGGAAAAGGTGAGCTTATTTCTCTGTTGCTGGAAAAGGGGGCGAATGTTAACGCCGCTGATGCCGGAGGCAAAACTCCTCTTTTTGCCGCTGTAGAGAGCCGGAATATCGATGCCTGCCGGGCTTTGATAGCCGCAGGCGCAGAGGTGAATACCGTTGAGAATGCCGACGGGACGCTTTTGCATTATGCGGTTGCGGCGGGGGTAAGGGAGATTGTTGCTATGCTGCTGGAAAAGGGCGTGGATTGCAACAAAGTCAATGCATCGGGCTCATCGGCTTTGGGTATGGCAGTTCAGAAAGGACAAAAGGACATGGTGGAACAATTGATCACCGCCGGTGCAAAGACGGATGTGACCGATGACGATGGAGACTCTTTGCTCATGCTTGCCGGAGCGAATGGACATGTTGAAATCATGGATATATTGTTGAAGGCCGGGAATGATGTCAATGCCGTCAACAACAATGGATACACTGCTCTACACTCGGCACTGCCACACGCAAATGCCGTTCAGAAGCTCCTGAGTGCCGGTGCGGATATCAATAAAACTGACAAAGCGGGATTCACTCCGCTGATGCAAGCTGTTAAACAGTGTAACATTGAGACTGTAAAAGTACTCCTTCAGGCCAAGGCGGATGTGTCACCCCTCTGCCCCGGCGAGATTCCCCTTATTGTCTACGCCGTTGAAAGAGACCATGCAGAACTGGTAAAAATTCTGATTGATGCCGGCGTGAATGCGGTTGTCAGTTTTACGCGGAATGGGAGTAACTCTAATGCTCTGGAATGCGCCCGTTCTGAAGAAGTCCGCAAGTTACTTAAACAGGCCGGCTGCATTGAGGTGATTTCTACTGATGAAGCCGTGGAATTGCTGAAACGCTACGAAATTGTTGACACGTATGCGGAAGCTACGGTTAATGGTGGGTTTATGTATGGCGACCACTATGTGCCTCCGACCGTTGATGATTCCTACAGCAAAAATTCTGAGGAATTCTTGTATAACTACCGACTCTACAAGGATGGTCAAAAAAAACTTAGTGATTATAACTATGTATCGACTATTTATTGGTTGTGGGATCGCTCCAAAAGCAAACACTTACCTAAGGAATGTCTGGTGGCCTTTATTGCGGCAGGCTCAAATTTAAGGTGGTCTCTGGACTGGGCTGCAAGAAAAGGACATGAGGAGATAGTCAAAGCACTCATTGCCGCCGGTGCAAAAGTATCCGATAATGATAATCCGTTGTACAGAGCAGTAGAAGAAGGTCACACCGAAATCGTTAAGTTGCTTTTAGCCATGCCGGAGATTGATGTCAATAGGTCATCGTTTGGCGATACTCCTCCCCTGTATGAAGCTGCGCAAGACGGTCACACTGAAATTGTTAAGTTGCTTTTAGCCATGCCGGGAATTGATGTCAATAAGAAGAGTCCCCTGTGTCAAGCTGCGGAAAACGGTCACACTGAAATTGTTAAGTTGCTTTTAGCCATGCCGGGGATTGATGTCAATAGGCCGTCGTTTGACGTTACTCCCCTGTATCGAGCTGCGCGAAACGGTCACACTGAAATTGTTAAGTTGCTTTTAGTCATGCCGGGAATTGATGTCAATAAGAATAGTCCCCTGTATGAAGCTGCGCAAGACGGTCACACTGAAATTGTTAAGTCGCTTTTAGCCATGCCGGGGATTGATGTCAATAGGCGATCGTCTGGCAATACTCCCCTGTATGAAGCTGCGGAAAACGGTCACACTGAAATTGTTAAGTCGCTTTTAGCCGCCATGCCGGGAATTGATGTCAATGAGAAGGGCCTTCTGTATCAAGCTGCGCAAAAAGGTCACACTGAAATTGTTAAGTTGCTTTTAGCCATGCCGGGAATTGATGTCAATAAGAATAGTCCCCTGTATGAAGCTGTGTATAACGGTCACACTGAAATTGTTAAGTTGCTGGTAGCGGCTCCGGGAATTGATGTCAATAAGGATAGTTCCCTGGTTCGAGCTGCGCGAAACGGTCACACTGAAATTGTTAAGTTGCTGTTAGCGGCTCCGGGAATTGATGTCAATAAGGATAGTCCCCTGTATGACGCTGCGCAAAGAGGTCACACTGAAATTGTTAAGTTGCTGTTAGCCATGCCGGGGATTTATGTCAATAGGAGCACAGAAGATTTCTATAGTCCCCTGTATCAAGCTGCGCAAAAAGGTCACACTGAAATTGTCGAACTACTGAGAGCCGCCGGAGGAAAGAAAAAAAAGTGATGCTTTCAATAAAGCTGTAAGACTATGCATTCCGACATTGTCAAGCTGTTGCTGTCCTCGCTGGGGGATTGCTCGGTTTCTTTCTCGCAATTCGAGGTCTCACAGCATATAGCCGAGCGTCATAGTACAAATGGATCTGCTCCCATTCGAATATCATTCCCCCAAACTATCATGACCATGAATACTGAAAATAAACCCTCACCATCGACTTCATCTCCGATGAAACGGATAAAACCGACTCCGCCTGTTAAACCTATCCTGCGTAAAAAGCCTGCACCCAAGAATGCTGAGCCGGAGCACACGATAGAAGACGAGGGAGAGGACATCGCGGCAACTGCACTTATAGGAGATGCTGTGGTCAATCTGGTCACAGGAGATGACGAAGATGAAAGCACGTCGTTCATCCTCTATCTGGCAGCTGCTGGTGCGATAAGTGCCATTGCCAGCTTCTTCCTGAATAAGGGGAACAGCGATATCTCTATGGGTATCTATCTCTATATGGGAGGATATGCCGTATTGTTGTTACGCATCATGCCCTTTTATCTGACAATCGGCGGTCTGGGCGGTGTGGGGGCCTATCTTTTCGGGCCAGCAACCACACTGGTGCTGTGGATTTCTCTCATAGCACTCGGTGTGGCAGGACTCTGCTATCTGATACGTTACCTCATTCCACAGCACATCATGCGCATTATCAAGAAAATATCCTGGGTACTCATGTTCACCGGGCCCGGTATCATGCTGGCAAACGGAGCCAACATTACCGGGATAATTTGTATGGTGGTATCTGCCCTGTGGTTCATTCTGTTCGTCACACACACCGTCATTTCCAAGGGAATGGAAAAGATTTCTGATGCCGCAGTTAACCGAATCGCTTCGCATAAATAACATCGCCACCGAGCCGACAGCATCCATGCCGAGCCTCATGGGGTGGGTGGCATTTACGCTCCGTCGCAGGAAATAAAAGCAATCGGAGTCGTTCCGCCACGGCGTAGCCCCGTTCAGGGGCGAAGCCGGGAGCCGACCTTCCGTCTCCGCGTCAGACCACTTCGAAATGAAGAGGTCTGCTTGCTTCGCCGAGACACGCATCGACGCTGGGCTTACTGGCGCTGGCTGCACTCGCCGCTCGCCGCAGGCGGAAATAAGAGGCGTTTTCTTAGCCGAAAAACAACAGATAGAGCCGCCGGGAGGGGGGATTCATCTCTCCCGGCGGTGAATTTTGTTGCTATCTGTGAAAGCTCTCCGGCGCGAGCGATGGCTGTTGCGGATGCGATGATTTTAGCAAATTTTGCAGGGATAATGAAAATAAACTTGATTAAGTATGCAAAATTTGCTAATAATTCATTTGAGATGGGAGTATGAAGGATTCTATGTACAGCATGTTTGCGGGCGTTCCGGTGAGCACCGGGGTGCTGCGCTCTGCCTTACCGGGGCTTCGGGCACCGCAGGCTCGATTGGCGCTGTTGCAGCAGCGCGGGGAGCTGATACCGCTGCGCCGGAATCTGTACCTGTGTTCGGATGGACGTGCTGGCTATTCCCGTGGATTGATAGCGAATCACCTTCTGGCGCCGTCATACGTATCGTATGAAACGGTGTTGTTTCAGGAGGGATTGATACCGGAGAGGGTTCATGTGGTCAAGTCTTCCTGCCTGACGCGGAGCAGACGCTTTGAAAATGCCACCGGTGTGTATGATTATATCCGTGTGCCTCAGGGGTATTATGCCGTGGGGGTGACGATGCACCGCACGGAACAGGGATATGTTTACCTGCGAGCCACGCCGGAAAAGGCGTTGTGTGATCTGGTGCTGGACAGCGTGGGGCTGCGGTTGCAATCCCGAAGAGCTGCCGGAATTTATCTGGATGAGTTTCTGCGCATGGATCAGGATGCCCGTATGAGGTTGAATCCGGAAATTGTCGCAGAGTGTGCGGACGCGTCGACCCGGAAGTCGGCGGATTTGAAAAATATAGCTCTTTTTCTCAGCCATGAACGTCTTTGAGCAGATGCTGGCATCCTACGAGGTGAATGACCGAGAGGATAAACTGAATGCCATTCACGAAGTGATGCAGCAGGTGACCCTGGCGGCATTGGGTCAGGGGGGATTTTTTGAAAAGGCCGCTTTTTACGGCGGAACTTGCTTGCGGATATTTCACGGACTTCCTCGCTTTTCGGAAGACCTGGATTTTTCATTGCTGCGTTCGGAGCCTGATTTTTCTCTGGAACCCTATTTTCCCGGTATTGAGACACTGTTTGCCTCGATGGGGCAGAAAGTTCACCTCAGCGTTAAGAAGAAGAGCAAACAGAGTACCATTCATTCCGCTTTTCTGAAGAGCGATACGGTGCAGTATGACTTGCAACTGGAGCGGGGGCGGAATATCAGAATCAAAATAGAAGTGGATACGACACCACCTCTGATGTTCGATTCGGAGCAGAAATTGTTGCTTCATCCTTATTCTTTTTATACCCGTTGCTTTACCTTGCCCTGCCTCTTTGCCGGTAAGATGCACGCTTTGATGTATCGCGGCTGGAAAAATCGGGTGAAGGGCAGGGATTGGTTTGATTTTGAATGGTATGTGCGCCGGGGAGTCCCGCTGAATTTCTCTCATTTCTGCGAGCGGGTACGACAGTTTGCTTCTGCGGATGCAGAGGGGATGACCGTGGAGCGGTTTCGTTCGGAATTGAAGGAAAAACTCCGGAGCGTATCGGTGGATGCCGTGCGGCGTGATGTGGAACCCTTTGTGCGTGATGTTCATGCGCTGGATATCTGGTCAGCAGACTATTTCTGCGCTCTGGCAGACATGCTGAGGGTGGAATAGAAGCTATGCGGGGATAAGGTGTAGCCGCCCTGATGGGCGGTGCAGTGTTTGCGGGGCTTACGTGGAAGGAGCGTTGCCCCCGTGAAAGCTCGCTACGCTCGCGGTGAAGAACGCCCTGCCGGGGCGTGGTGAAAAATCGGCACAGCCGATGGCGAAAACAAGGCTGTGCCTTGGGTGAAAAACTCGGCTCTGCGAGCCGAGTGGTGTAAAAGTTTCCCCCGCTGCATCGCCCGGGGGCGAGCAGCGGGGTGGGTGTTATGGATGTATATGGTAGAGGGAGTTGGGTGAGGGGGTATCTCTCTCTCCTCAGAGTTTTTCGCTCACCAGCTTGACGACTTCGGCGGGCAGGGCCACGTAGTTCAGCTTCGTAGCCTGGGCAGCACCCTGAGTGAAGCACCACTTGAAGTACTTACCCATGGCGGCTTTCTTATCGGCCGGGGTGTCGTTGCGCAGCAGGATGTAGGTCACGCCGGTGATGGGCCAGGACTTGGCACCCGGCACGTTGGTCAGCTCCATGTAGAAACCCGGGGCGTTTTTCCAGTCTGCTGAGGCAGCGGAGGCCGAGAATGTCTCCAGGCCGGGGCGCACGTATTGACCGTCTGCGTTTTCCAGGGTGGCGCAGTTAAGCTTTGCTTCCACGGCATAGGTGTATTCGGTGTAGCCGATGGCTCCCCTGATTTTGGCGACGTTGTTGCACACGCCCGGATTCTTGTTGCCGCCGATACCGACAGGCCATTTGACGGCGGCTCCCTGTCCCACTTTGCTTTTCCACTCCGGAGAAATCTTGGAGAGGTAGTTGGTGAAGATGAAGGAGGTGCCGCTGGAGTCTGCGCGGCGGACAACCGTTATCTTGAGTTTCGGCAGTTTGATGCCGGGGTTGAGCGCGGCGATGGCTTTGTCGTTCCAGGCGGTGATTTTGCCCAGGTAGATATCTGCCAGCACCTTGCGGCTGAGTTTGAGCGCGCCGCTCTTTACCCCGGGCAGGTTCACGATGACGACGACACCCCCGGTGAGCATGGGTACCATGGTCAGTCCGGCTTCTTCCTGTTGTTCCGCCGTGAGCGGGTTGTCCGACCCGGCAAAGTCGATGGTGCCGGATTTAATCTGGTTGAGCCCGACCCCGGAGCCTACGCTCTGGTAGGTGACGGTGGTGCCCGGAGTTGCCTGTGTATAGGCGTATGTCCATTTCTGGTAAACCGGGGCGGGGAAGGAGGCACCGGCACCGGTGATGGTGGTATCGGCCTGGGCAAGGGTGGCAATGCCCAACAGAGAAATAATGGTATTTTTAAGCATAGTTCTAGTGTGTGGTTAAGGGAACTTAACCCTGGGTTTGTTGTTTTCGAGGGTGTGGGACGGCGTTCTGCGCCGCCCCTTATGGATTCAAATGACGGGTATCAGAAGTTCACGCGCATGGCGCCGGTGATACCCCAGCCGGTGAAGCCTTTGTTACCGGCGGCATCCGTGCCGTGGGAATTCAGGTACTCTGCACCGAGCATGAGTTTCATGCCGTCCGGGTTCCTGGGGCAGACGTAGTAGTTCATACCGAAGTAAAGGCCCTGCACCAAATCGGCGGCACCGTTGTAGGTGCTGTTCCTGGTGTAGAAGTGGCCATCGCCTGCGATGGCGTTGCTGCCGGCAGCCAGCTGGTAGCGGAACACGCCCTCGAAGTGCGGAGAGATGCGGTAGGTGGGCATCAGCACGATTCCGTAGGCGTTCTCAGCCTGTTCGGAGTTCAGATTAAAGGCGGCAATGGCTTCTGCGGTGAAGCGCAGTTTGTCCTGTTTGGCTTCCCATGTAAGGGCCACGATATCGCGGGCTCCGCAGCCCTCGTAGGAGAGGTCGGTGCGGTTCACATCGCTCCAGTCGGCGAAGGAATGCATGTAGTCCAGATACAGGCGGCTGTTATCTCCGGTGGCGTAGCTGATACCGCCGCCGAACATGTAGCCGGTGTCGCTGTCAAAGGCGGGTTCCAGCCATTGGTTGTCGCGCGCGCCGTTCACCCAGAGCCCGGCCTCCCAGCCCCACGTTGCTTTCTTGTCTGCATTCTTGAACGAGATACCATAGTTTTTCTCGGACTTGAGCTGGTTGACCAGCAGGGAACGCTCAATGGTGACGATTTTAGCACTGGAGGTGCGGTACTCACCCATGAAGGCGGGTTTGTGCTTGCCGAGGGTGAAACTCACGGGTTTGGCAATTTTGCCGGAGATGTAGAGCTCATCCACGGAGGAAGAGGTGCGGGTCTGATTCCACTTGCCGTTCTTGAATTCGTCCCGTCCTTCCAGGCCTCCGATATTCCAGTTGGAAACGAGGGTGAAGCGGTTGAGAACCTTGGCCTGAGCGGCGATTCGGAAGCGGCGCCACTCGCTGTTGGTGTTGCGCCCATGCTCGCGACCTCCCTTTTCGCGGTCGGCACCGCCGGAGGGGTCAACATACCCGTACTGGTACTGGGCGCGGAACTTCACGCGGAAATCCTGAATCCAGGGATTCTCTGCCCCGTCCCGCTCAGCATTGAATATATCCAATCTGTCGGTAATGGATTGGCAGAGGTCGAATGCGGGTTTTTGCTGTGCGGCCTGAGACTCAGTAGCGTCGGCTGCCCGGCAGAGAGAAGTTGCACCCAGAGTGAGCGCAAGCAGTGTCAGTGTCTTCTTGTTCATACGTGATTTTTTTGTTGTTTCGTCGCTGTGGTATTACCCTTGCGACGCTTGCAGTATAGCTCATCCATGTCGGATTCGGCAAGTTTTCCACGGTGAAAGAAATGCCACATTCATTGTGGCGTAAATGTCACGCACTGTAGTGGTTTTACTTACCGCTTCGGTAAGTGCGTCAGCGGATGGGTGTGGCGTTGACAGATGCAGGGCACTGCGGTACAATCCGCGGCATGAGAAAGCTTCTGATTTGTCTGCTTTTGCTGGTGTTCGGTGTCATGGCGGCACAGGGGCGGGTGAAGGTGGCGAGCCTGCATCCGCTGTTGAGCGAGATGGCGCAGGCGGTGGGCGGTGAGCAGGTGGAGGTGGTGAACCTCTTCCCCAAAGGTGCGGATTTGCATACGTTCAACCCCACGGCGGCTGATTTGGCGCGGGCTCGCGATGCTGCTCTGGTGCTGGCCTGCGGCATGGGGGTGGAGCCTTATCTGGAGGATTTGAAGGACTCGCTCCCGTCCACACAAGTGGCAGAGCTGGGAAAATCCATTCCCCCGGTTTATCTGCCCGGCACGCAGCTGGCAGACCCGCATTGGTGGAATGCTCCGCAGAACATGAAGCGGGCTTCCCGTGCCCTCATGCAGGCGTTATCAGTACTTTCCCCGGCAGATGTTGCTGTTTTCCGCGCCGGACAAAAGGCGTACGCGGCAGAGATGGATGCGCTGGATCGCGAGGCGCGTGTGGCGCTGGGGCGTATCCCGCAGGAGGCTCGAGTGCTGGTGGCGGCGCATGCCGCCATGGGGCATTTCGGCAGAGCTTACGGATTCCGTCAGGTGCCGGTGCATGGCATAGCGCAGGAGAGTGAGGGGGATACGGCCACGATGGCGCAGCTGCTGCGAAGCCTGCGTGAGCTGAAAGTGCGGTGCATTTTTACGGAGGCCACGGGTTCCCCGCGTGCCATGGAGACGCTGGCAGGGCAGGTGGGAGCCGTTACCCGTCCGCTGGTGATGGATGGTATTCACCCGGAGATGCCGACGTATCGGGAGATATTCCGCTTCAATATCCGCAACATTGTTGACGGATTGGGGCAGTCCCATTAACGCCATGTCACCGAGAGCCACCTTTTTTCTGACCCTGTTGGGTGTGCTGATAGCCGGAGCCCCCTTACCCTGGCTGACCGGGGCGGCAGAGCCGGCTGTGACGGCCGCTGCTGAGACGGCTCCTGCTGCCCGGCAGGCGGTGTATGCCACGCTCCGCGCAACAGGAAATCCGGAAAAACTGCAACTGCGGCTCCACGGTGAACTGCTGGCAGAAGTGACCGGGGATTTGCCATGGGAGGGAGATTTGCTGCTGCCGGTGGGAAGTGAAGCTGCGGATATTGAGGTGGAGGCCGCCTGGGCAGAGCCCGGTGAACAGGCCGTGACGCTGACCCTGGAGCCGGACGGGCGGGAGGCCTGCTCGTGTACGCGCTGGGCAGAGGCCGGAACAATGCATGATGTTTTTCATTTCGTATGGTAGAGGCTCATGACCACATCTGCTGGGGCGGCGGCCACCGACATGATAAGGCACACAGCCTGGAGCTGCGCGGTATCTGCGCGGGCTACGGTGCCGGACAGGATGCGCTGTCAGATATCAGCTTCCGGGCGCAATGCGGGCAGCGGGTGGCTCTCATCGGTCCCAATGGTGCCGGCAAATCCACGCTGCTGAATGTGCTGGCGGGACTTCTGACACCCCGCAGCGGACAGGTGCTCTGGAATGGGAAGCCGCTGCACGATACCCCGCATGAAATTGCTTTCATGCCCCAGCGTTCGGAGGTGAATTGGGCATTCCCCATCACCGTGCGTCAACTGGTGGAGATGGGGCGTTATCCCGCCCTCGGTAACTGGAAAGCCATGCGGCAACATGACCGCGATATTGTGGATAAATCGCTGAAAACGCTCAATCTGATGCACTTGCAGCATCGGCAGATAGGGGCGCTTTCCGGCGGGCAGCAGCAGCGAGCCTTTCTGGCACGTGCGCTGGCACAGGAAGCCCACATCCTCCTGCTGGATGAGCCTTTTACCGGCTTGGATATGCCCGGGGTGGAGTCGTTGGGGCAGCTGCTGTATTCTCTTTCCGATGAGGGGCGGCTGGTGATTGCCTCGCACCACGATTTAGCCACCGTGCCGAGCCTTTTTGACCGCGCCGTGCTGCTCAACACACAGTTAATCGCCGTCGGTAATGCCGGAGATGTGTTGACAGAGGAGCAAATCTGCCGGACGTTCGGCCGCAATTACCGTTTCAGACCATGAACGAATTTCTGCAATTTCTGGGAGAACCCATTGCCCAGCGCAGCCTGTGGGCCTGCGCCATCATCGGTTTTTCCAACGGTTTTGTGAGCGCGCTGGTGCTGCTGCGGCGTTCCTCGCTGCAAATCGGCACGCTGTCCTGTGCGCTGTTGCCCGGGATTGCGCTGTCCATCCTGCTGTTCGGACTCACGCTCATGAGCATTCTGCTGGGGGCCGTGCTGGCCGGGCTGATGGTGGGGCTCGGCTCACTCTTCGTCTCCCGCACCTCGCGCATGGACCACGATACGGCGCTGTCCGTGCTGCACACCACGGCCTTTGCCATCGGCTATATCATCCTCATTCGCCTGGGGCTCCAGCAGAAGGTGGATGACTGGCTGTTCGGCAATATCATGAGTATGGGAGATGCGGATTTGTGGATAGCTTATGGTATCGGTGCCGTGGCGGTGCTGGGTATTACCGCCTTTCAGCGCCCTCTGCTCATCACACTCTTTGACCCGCGCGCGGCCAAAGCAATGGGCTGCCCCACGCGCCTCATTCACTACGGTGTGTTTGCGCTCATCATCCTGGTGCTGGTGTCGTCTCTGCAGGCGGTGGGGGCGTTCCTGACCCTGGGCTTGCTGGTGGCTCCGGCTGCGACCATGTATCTGCTGACCGACCGGGCTCAGCTCATGTTCTGGGGTGGGGGCCTCATCGGCGGGTTGGGCTCCGTGCTGGCCTTTTTCCTGTCCTATCCGCTGGGCTGGCATCTGGGGGCCACCATCATTGTGGTGCTGGGGGCGGTGTTTCTGCTGGCCTATATTTTCTCGCCAAAGTATGGCCTGCTTCGCCGCAAAAACTGAAAAATCGGGTGAAAGCGGGCTGCAAACGGCTTTTCTCCTTGCGTCCTGCCCCCGGTATATGATAGCATAAGCGCGTATGAAAACGACTTTCCGTAACTCTCACAACAAGGGCTTTACTCTGATTGAGCTCCTTATCGTCATCGCCATTCTCGGAACCCTCGCCGGTATCGCCTATCCTGCCTACATGAGCGTGCAGGTGAGCGCCTCCAGATCCGCCGCCAAGAAGGTCTGTACCGACATCGTGGAGGGCTGCACCCGCTTCGGCCAGGATAACAATGGCTTGATGCCGTATGACCCCAGTGATGTTCGCGCCGATAATGATGAGCAGATTTTCCTCGCCACTGCTGCCGGTAAGGATGCTAAAATGATTGAAATTCTCACCAATCGCGAGGAAGGCGATGAGCGCATCAACTCCACCCGCGATACCTACCTGCGCTCCGATGAGCAGGAGAGAGCCGCCGACGGCCTCTATGTGGATGCCTCCGGCAATGTTGGTTTCTATGACCCCTGGGGTCAGCCCTACTATGTGGTGCTCTGCGAAGAGGATCTGGGCTGCATTGACCCGTTTGTCCGCAAGAAGCGCCTCCGTGGCAAGCACTGCATCGTTTACAGCACCGGCCCTGATCAGGTAGGTGTAGCCGGTGGTCATGCCGGTCGCGGCAAGGGTGCCTCCAAGGATGACTCCTCGGTGGCAGACAACGTGTATTCCTGGAAAAGAGAGAAATAAATGAATCATCCGATTACTGACGATGTCCGTATCACGGACATCCGGCCGCTGATTTCGCCGGCCATCCTCATGGAGGATTTCCCGGCGAGCCCCGCCGCCTCGCGGCTGGTTTTCGAAACGCGTGAAGCCTTCGGTCGCATCCTCCGTGGTGAGGATGACCGTCTGGCGGTCATGGTGGGGCCGTGCTCCATACATGATTCTGCCGCTGCCATTGATTATGCATCGCGGTTGGCAGAGGCGCGCGGGAAGTATGCCGAGGACCTGCTGCTCATCATGCGTGTGTACTTCGAGAAACCGCGCACGACGGTGGGCTGGAAAGGGCTTATCAATGACCCGTTCATGGATGAGTCCTACAACATCAACAGCGGGCTGCGAATGGCGCGCGGCCTGTTGCTGCGCCTCGCGGAAATGGGGGTTCCCTCTGCCACGGAGTTCCTGGATGCCATCACGCCGCAGTATATCAGTGATTTGATTACCTGGGGTGCCATCGGTGCCCGCACCACGGAAAGCCAGGTGCATCGCGAGCTGGCCAGCGGCCTTTCCATGCCCATCGGCTTCAAGAACGGTACCTCCGGCAACGTGCAGATTGCCGTGGACGGTATCGTCTCTGCCGCGCATCCGCACTGCTTCCTTTCCGTTACCAAGCAGGGTGTGTCCGCTATCGTCTCCACCTCCGGCAATGATTCCTGCCACCTGATTCTGCGCGGTTCCTCCAAGGGACCCAACTACGGCGCAGAGCATGTGCAGCATGCCTGGGAGACGCAGCAGAAAGCCGGGATAACCAGCCGAATCATGGTGGACTGCTCGCATGGTAACAGCCACAAGAACTGGAAGGAGCAGCCGATTGTGGCGGCCGATATCGCGCAGCAATTGGCAAACGGCTGCGATTATATCGGCTCTGTCATGATTGAGAGCAATATCAACTCCGGCAATCAGAAATGCGAGCCGCCGTTACAGTATGGTGTCAGTATCACGGATGCCTGCATCGACTGGCCCGGCACGCTGGGAATGCTGGATGTGCTGGCGGCCGGTGTCCGCGCTCGCCGCAAGCGCAAAATGGCCTCCTGCTGAGATTGATGAAAGGAACAGGCACTTCCGACAGGGAAGTGCCTGTTCTGCTTGATATGCCTTCCGGGGTGGGGTAGCAGCAGAGGAATGTCTATCAAGCCCGAACAGCCGCAGGTAGCTCTGTATGTCTTTGTTTAGGCTTGCGCGGGTGCGGATTTTGGGAGATACTGTCACTTCCTCCAAATGAAGATACTGAGACGAAATCTGAGCCTGATGCTGGCCGTGCGCTATCTGAATCCGCTGCGCACTCTCTTTTCCGTGATTACCCTCATCTGTCTGGCCGGTGTGGCGCTGGGGGTGATGGTGCTCATTGTGGTGCTTTCCGTCATGAGCGGGCTGCAGAAGGAGATGGAATCGCGCGTGCTGGCGCTCACGCCTCATTTTGTCCTCTATCCTGGCGATGATATGCAGCGTGTCCGACTTTCGGATGAATACGTGGATTGGTTCGCCGTGATGGAGAAAATTCGGAACATCCCCGGCGTGGTCAGCGTGTATCCGCAGCTGGAGAATGAAGCTTTTGCCCAGGCACCCGGCACCCGGATGACGGTGAGGTTCAACGCCATTGAGCCGCACAATGCCGGACAGGTGGAGCCGCTGAAGGTGATGCTGCGGGAGGGAACTTTTGATTTCGGCGAGGGGCTTGACCAGGAATGCGTTATCTCTGCCACCACGTCACAGGCGCTCGGGCTGTATGTGGGGGACTCGCTGCATCTGACCCCCGTGGGCAGTCTCGATGAAGTGGCCGATATTTATGCCATGATTCAGAATCCCCTCCAGACTCATGAGAATAAGGCTCTCATGGAGGGGGTGACCACTCTTTTTGACGGAGCTTCCTCTGTCGAGGGCGGGCTGGTGCCGGACAAAGGTAAAATGGCGGCCATTGCAGAGCATATCACGAAGCTCGACCCGTCCAAGCTCCGACAGAGCGAGGAGGAGGCCTGCACGGTGTTCTTTGAGCTGATTCAGGCGCATGCGGGCGGTGTTCCGTTCTCTGCGGAGGAGGAGAAGCGCTGGCGCACCACGGCACAGGAGCTGGCGGCGCTTGACCGCGACAAGGAGGACGGCAAGGCGGTGAAGAGTATCAACGAGATGGTGATGCCCATGGATTTGCGCGTGGTCGGCATATACCAGACCCCGGAGAACATGCCCGGGCCGAATGTGTACCTGCCGCTGCAGATTGCACAGGATGTGATGGGCTATTCCACGGATGGCTACAGCCAGGCGCAGGGTATCTGTGTGCGGGTGGCCGACCCCAACAACATGGGCGATATCGAGGCACAGCTGATGGCGGTGCTCACTCCCATGAAAGCCGGAGCGGAAGGGAAGGAGCTGCGCTGGTACATCGCGCCCTGGACTCGCTCTTTCGAGCAGTGGTACAAGTTGATAGCCAATGAGCGCGTGATGATGAGCTTCGTGCTGACCTTCATCTCGCTGATTGCCAGTTTCTGTATCATGGCGGTCATGTTCACCATGTCCATGCAGCGCAAGCGAGAGATAGCCGTTCTGCAGGCTCTCGGGGCAACACCGCGCAAGATTATGGGTATCTTTGCCTGGCAGGGGGTTATCATCGGTTTTGTCGGTGCGGTGTCCGGCATACTGCTGGCGCTGCTGGTGCTGTATTATCGACTGGAGATTCAGTCATTCCTGGCCTCTGTCGGGATGGATCCGTTCCCCATGGAGGCACACGGGCTGACCCTGCCGGCGGAGTATGATGCCGCCACCTTTGCCATGCAAGCCTTCAAAGCCTTTGTGATGGTGACCATGGCGGCGCTGATTCCCGCCTTCATCGTGTCCCGCCAGGACCCCGCCCGCGCACTGCGTTCCAACTGATTTTACCCCATGGATATCTACTGGATTAAGGATAAGAAGAAATGCGGCCCCTCCACGGTGCCGGATGTGATTTCGATGGTGCAGAGCGGGGAACTCTCTGCCGAAACCCTCGGTTGGCACAGCGGGTGCAGCGGTTGGATGCCTCTGCGTGAGCTGCCGGCTCTGTCGGATTTCCTGAATCCGCGAGAAGAAGATGACGAGGTCGCCCCTGAGTCAGAGGAAGAATCGGAGGCTCCGGAGGCAGCGGAGGAAGAGTCCTTGCCCCCCGTACCGCCTCGTACAGAGGATGGTGAGCCGGTGACAGATACGCAAGAGAAACCGGAGCTGATTCCCCTGCCGGATTTCCGTTTCCCGAGCGCCGGGGTTCGTCTGATGGCGCGCTTGGTGGACATGTCTGTCTACGCTTCGTTGATGTTCATTGTCTTTTACCTGACGGGGGCTGAGTTTTCCATCAACCTGTTGCCGTATGGCCCCATGTTCTGGCTGGGGCTCATCGGGATGGAGGCCGTGTCCCTTCATTTCACCGGGACGACCCCCGGTAAGCGTCTGATGGGCATTCGCCTGTTCACGGGGGCTATTGCCGGGGAGCAGACCATGGCGCTGACGCCGGGTGTGGGATTTGCGCAGGCGCTGGGGCGGTCGTTCATGGTGTTTATCGGGGGCATGGGCATGATGGCCTATATCCTGCCGTTCATCATGGGGCCGATTGCCCTGTTTATGCTGAAGCGGAGGGGAATCACCACGTGGGATCTCCGCGCCCGCACCCTGCCGGTGCAGGTGCAGACTCCACCTTTCTACCGTTATCTGCTGGCTGCGGCCATCATCTATGCCTCGCTGAACATCGTGTCGACCTGCATGCTGCCGTGGTATCCGGATATCTTTCAGATGGTGGAGCAGCAGAACCCGGAGCACGCCCGCATGCTGCGGGAGATGATGCCGCCCGGTATTCTCCCGGAGGAAGCCGCGCCGATGCCCACGGCTGAGCCTGCTGCACCGGGGGCGTCACCCGGTATCCGCTTTCTGGAGCTGTAAGCGAATACCCCTCCTTCCTGACTGTTTTCATTTCCTGATTGCATTGTCAGCGTTTCGGGTGTAACATGTTCCCATGACCACCATTCGTCAGCTAGCCGTGGAAAGTCTCACCCACCTGATGGCGGGCGGGCAGGAGCGGCTGGCGGTGGATGATGATGCCCGTTCCATTCTTCGCGATTGGATGCTGCAGGCCAGGCGCGGCGTACAGCCGGCGGCTGCCGTTGCCCCTTCTGCCGCGCCGGAAATGACCGTGGAAGAAAAGCTGACGCTGCTGCGCCGCCGGGCAGAGAACTGGAAGCCCGCCTTGCGACTGGGTACACTGCGCAGTACGATGGTTTTTGCCACGGGGAATCCGCATGCGCGGCTCATGCTGGTGGGCGAGGCTCCGGGCTACGATGAGGAACGTCTGGGCGAGCCCTTTGTGGGGCGCGCGGGGCAGCTGCTCAATAAAATCCTGACCGCCATGGGGCTCTCCCGCGATGAGGTCTATATCTCCAATGTCTGCAAATTCCGCCCGGATATGGGGCCGGAGCAGGGAACGGCCAACCGCCCGCCTACTGCGGAAGAGGTGGCTGCCTGTCTGCCGCTCATTCTGGCAGAAATCCGCGCCATTCGCCCGGCTTGCATTGTATGTCTGGGGGGCAGTTCAGCCAAGGCGTTGCTCAGCTCAGAGTCCTCTGTCAGCTCCATGCGCGGACGCTGGCTGGAGTGTCAGGGCGTGCCTGTGCGGGTGACTTATCATCCCAGCTACCTGCTGAGGAACGAGGCGTTGAGCGCCCGCAGAAGTGTGTGGGAGGACATGCTTGCCGCCATGGAAAAACTCGGTATGCCGATATCCGAG
This sequence comes from Akkermansiaceae bacterium, assembly GCA_015061985.1. Taxonomy (GTDB): domain Bacteria; phylum Verrucomicrobiota; class Verrucomicrobiia; order Verrucomicrobiales; family Akkermansiaceae; genus Akkermansia. Next base: position 13,078 of record SUVN01000025.1, on the reverse strand, counting down.
CGCCAGAAACGTTATTTTCTGCCTGCATGAAACGCATCCTGACAGCCTGTGCTCTGCTGGTAGGCACCCTGCTGACAGGGTGTCACAACAACGCCTTGCTCAAGGAGCTGGCGGATGAGGGCCACGCCCCGGCGCAGTATGAGCTGGGCCGTCGCATCCTGACGGGTACAAAAGGCATGCCGGAGACACCTGCCGCCGCCGTTCCCTGGTTTCGTCTGGCGGCTGCCGGGGGCGACCACCGCGCCATGGCGGCTCTGGGCCTGTGCTTTGAGCGCGGTCTGGGGGTGAATGCCTCTGCGGCGGCCGCTCGCGATTGGTATCGCCGCGCGGCAGAGAATGGAAACCCTAACGCCTGTCTGGCTCTGGTGCAGATGGAAACCAAGGCGGGTAATCTCCCCGGAGCGGTGCGCTGGCTCCAGCCGCTGGCTGAGGGAAACTCGGTGGAGGCTCAAGTCCTCTGCGGCAAGCTCTGCCTGAGCGGCCATGGCGGGGCAGGCAGCGCACAGAAAGCGGTGCGCTATCTGCGCTTTGCTGCCATGCAGGGCGATGCAGAGGCCTGCCTGCTGATGAGCAGCTGCTATGCAGCCGGTATCGGCGTGCCGAAGAACGAAGCGCTCATGCTCGGCTGGCTGGCAAACGCCGCCATGGCCGGCGATGTGAAAGCGCAGGAGCTCCTGGAAGTGGCTGCCGAGCATGAAAATGCCGAATTTGACGAAAATTAATCATTTTTTTAAGAAAAAGCTTGACTTTGTACCGGAGAATGTGTATATTCATCCCGCACCCACAAGGGTGAAGTTAAAATCGCGGGATGGAGCAGCCAGGTAGCTCGTCAGGCTCATAACCTGAAGGCCGCAGGTTCAAATCCTGCTCCCGCAATCGTGCGAGACCCGATTCAGATGAATCGGGTCTCTTTTTTTCTTTACCTTGTGCGTGAATTTGGCATAATGGGGACATGGCGTACGAAGACGAGTTAGCTATCGGAGTGGATATGGGCGGCACTTCTGTGAAGATTGCCGTCGTGAAGGGGATTGATATCATTGAACGTGCCGAGCCGGTGCCGACGATGGATTTTGGAACGCCCGAAGCGGTGTTCGGAGAGGTGGGCAAGCGAATCAAGGCGCTGCAGGTGAAGTACCCCGACCTCCGTGCTGTGGGGATGGGGCTTCCCGGATTTGTGGACCATGATGCCGGTATGGCAGACAGCCTGGCGAATGTGCCGGGGTGGTATGATGTCCCCGCTCGTCGGTTGCTGGAGGAGCTTTCCGGCCTGCCGGCCGCTGTGGATAATGATGCCAACTGCATGGCCTATGCGGAATGGCAGCTGGGGGCGGGCCGCGGGATGAAGAATCTGGTTTGTCTGACACTTGGCACGGGTGTGGGCTCCGGTATCATTGTGAACGGGCAGATGCTGCATGGGCACATGAGCGCCGCCGGTGAGCTGGGGCAGATGAGTATCGATTATCGCGGTCGTTCCGGTTATTACAAGAACTACGGGGCGCTGGAGGATTATATCGGCCACCGCAATCTGACGGCGGATGCCATGGCCGCCTATGCGGCTGCCGGGATGACCCGCTCAGAGGAGGATTGCTCCCCGCTCGGGCTGGAAAAGGCGGCAGAGGCCGGGTGCCCGGTGGCGCTGGCCTGTTGGGATGATCTGGCACGCAAGCTGGCCTGCTGTCTGGTGAGCTGTCATTACATCCTGAACCCGGAGGCATTCATCATCGGTGGCGGTGTGGCGAAGGCCGGTGATTGGCTGTTCAAGCCGCTGCGGGAGTATGTGAAGAATCAGGTGTACGCCAAGCACTTTGCACAGCTGAAGATTCTGCCCGCCATGCTCAGCAATGAGGCCGGAATGGTGGGTGCAGCCGCCATGGCGCTGCGCGAGGCCGGGCACTGATGCCACGCTGCTGCTCTCTTTCTTATGCAGGAGGCTTCTCATGGCGAGCAGAGGCTGTGCAAACGGCTGGCTCTGGATGATGCGGAATCCGCCGCCCTGCTGGCGGCGATGCGGGCGGGCGATTCCTCCCGCTCTGCGGTGGTGCTCACCCCGAAAGCGCCGCCGGAGTATGTGCCGCCTTTTCCCTGCGCAGACATGAGTACTGCGCCCTGGCTGCCGCCGCGCGTGTTTGTGCCGCTGACGGGGGAGGGGATTCCCCGGCCGACCGCGCACCCGGACTACCGGGCAGGTCTGTATTACATGCTGGATTTATCCTCCTGCTGGGAATCGGCGGCGCTGGAGCTGGTGCCGCCGCCTGCCCTCAGTCTCGACCTCTGTGCTGCCCCCGGCGGAAAATCCATGCTGATGGCGGCGCGCTATCTGCCGGTGAATCACACGGCCAACGAGGTGAATGCTGCCCGCCGCGGGATTCTGCGGCAGAATATGGAGCAATGCGGTGTGCCGAATGTGACGGTGACTGGGCTGCGCCCCGACCAATGGGCAGCAGAGGGGCAACAGTTTGATTTGTTGCTGGTGGATGCCCCGTGCAGCGGCCAATCGCTGCTCTGCAAGGGGATTCGCAATCCCGGCTGTCTGGGACCGGCCATGGTGAACGGCAACGCCAAGCGCCAGAAGGGAATCCTGCTGGCGGCGGTGCAGTGCGCGGCTCCCGGGGCGCATCTGCTGTACTCCACCTGCACCTACGACCCGGATGAGAATGAGAAAGTGATGGCCTACATCCTCAGACGCGTGCCCGGTTGGGCAGCGGTGGAGGTGCCGACCCTGGCACCGTTCCGTTCCCGTCTGGTTGATTTTCCGGCGTATCGTCTCTACCCGCACCACGGTTTTGGGGCAGGGGGCTTCTGCTGTCTGCTGCGAAAGAATGCTTGACACCGCTGCCTTATTGCCAGTATGCTGCTGCATCTCTGACTGAGGGCAAGTTCAGATAGCGGGTGCGCAGCAGCGAGGAATCCCTATGACCCATTTCCAGCTGTAGTTCCTGCAAATTACGGAAGTGGGCGGCATGGTAACTTGCAAAAGAGTGGCGGCACACATCCGGTACCCATTGCCCGGCTGCAAAACCGGCGGCGCGGCGTAAGCGCCTCCATCGTTCCCCCCAGTTGCGCGGAATCCGGAATTTTTCGCCGCGCAGAGCTTCGCGTTTCCGCAGCGGCACCACACGCCCGCCTCCCGTCTTACTGCACCGCCCCGGTACTACCACACAGCCGCGCTCCGTGTGCACATCCTGCATCCGCAACCGCGCCACCTCCTGCGGACGTAATCCACAGTACAGCAACAAGTGGAGCGACAGTCGCATCGCCCGGTGCTCCGGCTGCTGTACCGCTGTCTCCAGGCGCGCTACCTCATCCGGACGCAGCGGCACAATCTCCCGCTCCTGCACCTGCGGCACCTCCACCCGCACCACAGGGTTCTCCGCACACCACTCCTGCCGCATGCCGTAAGCAAACACACTGTGCAGCATGGCACGCCCCTTACGAAAAGAACTGGCACTCCCTCCAAACGCCGCCTGCAACAGCTCGCGGCACTCACGGGTACTCATTGCCCTTAGCGGACGAGACGCTACACCCTCCACCCGCAGCAAACGCCGCGCATAATGCCGCAAATCCCGTTGCGTCGTTGGTCTCCGTCCCGCCCGCGCCTTCACGCTCGCCCACACCGCTGTCTCAAAAGTCACAGTATGCTCCTGTTTCTCCAGAGCCTCCACCCCCAGCCGTATCACCCGCCGTAACAGGCAAATCAACGCCCTTGTCTCCAACCCCGCCACGCGTTCCCCCAATTCCTCGCAAGTCTCTAATACCAGACGCGCTGCATCCTTGCTGCGTAGCGGCAACCCCTCCATGATTTTCTCTGCTGTGTTCATAATGTATGTTTAGTAGATGGGGTAAGTATTCCGAATACTGGGTCAAGATTATTCTACCTGTTTTTTCGATAAACGGTATTTTATTCTGTACAATACAATGGGTTAAGTAATCCGTCAATATTTATGAGGAGAGCTTCTCCTTGTGCCCTCACTTAAACGCGAGCTTGGTAATAAATGGGTTAAATCCTGTTTTCCGGGGGAGTATTCGGAAAGATGTACCATGTCGGTGTGATGACAGAGGGATTCTTGATTGGCGCAGATATAGGCTTGGCAAAGAGTTTAGCATCTTTGTGGAGTGTTGTCGGATTTAGTGTTGCTGCTTTTGTGGCCGTACAAACCATCCGTTATGCCGTTCAATTTCGCAGTAATTCCGAATTGAAGGAAGTCCGGAAATGCCTGATACTGTCTGGAGTAGCCATGGTGCTGATATTCGGTGTAGGCGGGATATCGATGTTGCCCATTGGTTCTTCCGCCGGTTCGGAGGAGGCTTTAATAGCGCAAGCTGGAAAAGCTTTCCTGACAGCTCCGCTCCGGATTATCGGGTGGATTCTGGCTCTGCTGTCACTTTTGAAATGCAAGGCATGGCGCGTCTTTATTGCCACCAACGTGGTATTACTGGGTGGAATTTCTCTATTGGTTATTATTTTTGCATCTGTCGTACTGGGTGCCATGGTTGGATTTGGCGGATTTGTAATGCTGCTGAATCTGGTTATTGCCGGAGCTCTTGCACTTTGGGTGCTCTCCTGGCTGCAATTAGCGTTTGGTAATCGTTTGGCTCAAAAGCAGAGCACTCCCCCGACAGGTGGAAACAACGCTACCAACCATGGCAATCCCGGAAAACGTCCCGAGCACAAGCCGGAGCCCCCGCCCCCCTCAGAAACGCCAATGCACCCCGAACTTTCGGATACTCCGTCTATCCCGCCTCACAAACCGGAGTCTGAGGAATATCATCGAGAAAAAAAAGAAAGAGACATAGTGACTGCACTGGTATTACAGGGCGATATCGGGAGGGTCGAGTTTGCACCCACGGTAACATCCATAGCAGTGGGACGGGAAACATACAGCCGCATCCATTCGCAGGGTAGCAGAGCAGATGCCCGGCAGTTCATTCTCCGCGCAAGAGAGGACGGCTCCGTCTGGCGGCTTATCCCGGTGAACAATCCTGTCACTACTGTGCAGGTTAATGGAGCCCCCCTGAACGGCATGATTGTGTTGCACGCCGGGGATAAGATCAGTTTGCTTGCCGCCGGGGAAACAGATTACGCCAAAGCCTTTGCGGAGGTATCAGTGCTGAACCGCAAGCTTGTACGGACAAAGAGAAACTGAAGTAAAAAACACGATTAACAATAGACGAACATGGGAACACGAATCTGGAGAATAATCCGTTGTATCATCGCACTTGCGGCACTATTCTGCATGTGTAGCGGGGCTCTTGCTGCACCTAGCGGCGATGAAAGCTGTGTGCCGATGATGCTGGGTGGATTGGTTGTCTGGGTACTGATGACGCTGTCGGTGCTGAAAGATAACCGAGAATTTGCGGCGCGTTTTTCCTTGCTTTGGGCATGGGCTGCCACCTTGGGTATACTGGGAGCCCTGTTTGGATTCGGCGTGGCCATCATAGCCACCGCTGTTATGGTGGTTGCCGGCACGGTCGCCCTTCCCTTTATTTTGATTTACAATATTATATGCCTCCTGGTAGGTAAACGGTGAAACTGTAGCAAACGCTAACAATAAAACAGACATGAGCGAGACACCTGACAAAACACCCAAGCAGAAAGGAATAGCAGACATCTGCATTCTGGTGGATATTACCGGCTCCATGCAGCCCTGCATGAATGCGCTGCACGATAACATCTCCGCATTTGTAAACACCCTGACCGGGACAGATGCCAACGGCGGGACGCTGCTGAAAGATTGGCGAGCCTGCATCTGCGGCTATCGTGATTTTGTGTATGAGCCCCAGTGGGGGCGTGAGCACATGGTCATGAATCCCTTTGTTCGCGATGCCGAGCAGCTCAAAAACCAGCTGGCAGCCATGAAAGCAGAGGGCGGCGGCGATGAACCGGAATCTCTGCTGGATGCTCTCTATGTCATCATGAGCCGGGGCAAAACCGCTAAAGGTGCTGAGCCGGATGCCGGAAAATGGCGTTACGCAAGCGATGCCGTGCGCTGCATCGTTGTCTTTACAGATGCATCATTCCACCCGGTTCTGACTGAGCTGAGCGGTGGCGGCGGCGGAGATGTTCAAAGCATTATCCAGTTACTGCAGCAGGAGCGCGTGGCTCTGCACCTCTTTGCCCCGGCCATGGCTTGCTATGGTGAACTTTCCGCTGCGGATAAATGTGTCTGGCACGACATAGGTGACCCGGAAGCCATTCTGAATGACCCGAAAGCCGCCGTCAATGCCCTGCGTGACTATACCTCCGACATGAATAATTTCACAGAGACGCTGAAAGCGCTCGCCAAAACCATCACTCAAACGGCTGCCGGTGAGGCAGATGAATTATAACCTCGCGATTTTAACAGCTATGGAAGAATGGAAAGTTATTCGTTGGTGTGTATTGGCAGTAGTGGTGGCCATAGTACTGGTTATTCGCCGGAGGCGTGAGAAAGCAGCCCGTGAAAAAACCCGTGAGTATTTGTTTCTTTTCGAAGAAATTTGTCGAATAGAGTGTTCTCTGAATGAAAGCAATATTAAAGAAACGGCTGAAAAATTGGCTTCTCTATTGCCCCGTGTTGAGGCTTGCTGCTCGGCGTTTAACATTTCAATGCTGAAACGTTTGCTTGATTGTGAGCGGGAGCAGTTCTGGGAAACGATTCGTGTGCGTAACCAAATGCGTAAGATGGCACTTTATCGTAAACCCGAATTATTCGAGAGATTGTATTCAGAATATCCCGGGACACATGAAAAAGTTTTAAAGATGGGGCGAATGATGACTGAGAAGATAGATCAGAAATAGAAGATTTAAAATAAACAATGATGAACTTTCGCACATGTATAGGATTGCTGGCAGTGCCTGCCATGGTGCTGACTATTCCCGCCTGCGGAGAAAGAAAGCGGGAGCAGGCCCGCGAGTGTCACATGCTTTACGTAGAGTATTGTAAAACATGGTATTCTCTCAATGAAAACAATGTTAAAGAAACTGCGGAGAAATTGGATTCTTTATTGACTCGGTTGAATAATTTCTTTCCGGAATTTGATTTTTCGTCAGTGAAGTATTTACCGAAATGGGAACGCGATATAGTGGTGGACAGTATCGTTCAACATACTGAGCGTTTGTGTTCAACACTGGAAAACCCCGGGATGAAAGTACTCATCGACAGATTGTTTTCAGAGAACCCCGGATTGAAAGAGAAAAGTGTTCAATTTGACGAAATGGTATCCCAAAAAATTAAAATAACTGATTTCTGATTATTAAAAATTTCAGAAGAAGCAATGATGAACCATCACGCATATATGACAATACTGGCAGCCCCTGTTATGGTGCTGACTGTAAATGCCGAGCTTCAATTAGATGCGACGGACTTAAACGCAAAAATAATAGCCAATTCAAATAAAATTCAACAAGCCGGTGAACAATTAATTCAGAAACGCGCAGTCGTGCTGGAATGGATGAATCTTGGCATTGCCATGCAGGAAGCATTGTGTGAGCTGAATGAAGCTAATTTTGACGAAACGGCAGAGACGATTGAACGAATTATGACGCGGCAGGAAGAATTGGTGCCGTTGTTAGATTCTGCCGGATATGAATTATTAACGAAAAAGGAACTCGCCTCTATTCAAAAAAGGGCACTGGCAGTCATGGAGCGTCTTGCCGAGAAAGGACAGGATTCCGATTGGTTTGTAGAATTCGAATTGTTAAATGAAGAACATCCCGATTGGGGAGAAAGAGCAAAAAAAATAGAACAAATGGCGCAACCCTTTTTGCGTGCGATACAGCAAGCAGAAGCTCTTGAAAATTCCTAACCCGAACATACAGAAAAAGCAATGGCCGGAAAATGTTGTGCAGATATCGTGTTTTGCATAGATGCCTCGGGGTCCATGGAACCCTGTCTGCGGGGTGTTTGTGAAAACGTGGGTCGCTTGCTGGAGGGCTTGAGAAGCGGTCAGCAGGGGCAGAGTTATTGGGATGTCAGATTTGATTTCCTGACCTTTCAGGATTCTTCGGAGGGGGTGAGCCGGTATCATACCACGGGGATACCCGGTTCGGTCGGCGTTATCCGGGGATTGTATACCGAGCCGACCCCGTCAGATTTCTTCACCAGAGATTTGGAACAATTCCGGCAATCGCTGGCATCAGTCAGCCCGAATGGAGAAGAGTGCCACCTGATGGCGTTGGATATAGCACTGGACTTTCCCTGGCGTCCATCAGAAGAGTGCCACCGGGTCGTCATCCTGCTGTCCGACGAACCTGTGGAAACGGGGGTGCTGGTGGATATGCAGCTGCCGGTTATCCCGAAACTGATAGAAAAGATAATGAAGAAAAAGGTGACCCTGTTCATTGCCGCGCCGGAGAGTGCCGCCTTCTATGAGCTTGCAGCGGTGGATCGCTGCGTGTACAAAGACCTGGAATCGGTCGGAGACGGGTTGGAGAAGCTTGATTTCAGCGACATTCTGGAATCCATCGGCAAGTCCGTATCCGTGTCACAGTTCTACGGTGGTGGCGCAGAGGGGGTGCTCCCGCTGTTCGGACAGAGCGAATGGGTGCCGACTCAGCGAAACGACCTGGGGAGCGATAAGTAACCTATCACATTCACACACTATGCCTATACAACCGAAAGCAGAAACGACTATTCCCGGGAAGCGGGGGAATTATCTGATAAAACGCATCATCACGGAGGGAAATATGGCGTGGGCCCTCGAAGCGGAGAATTTGGATCAGGAAAACCGCAAGGTATTCCTGAAGTACTACAAATCTCCGACACCCACCGTATCCTGGTACAGGGATTACCTCCGCTACGTCAGCGAGATTAACCGCCGCCTGGAAGAGTCCTCAGCACACCAATACTGCGTTCTCTGCCGTGACCTGTTTACGGCAAATCCGCGCCCGGGGCTTAATCCGCATGAATACATGTTCCAGGCCTTTGATTTCATCGAATCCGGGAAAGACCTGAGAGTATGGCTGGATTCCGGTATCAATGATTGGAATATCCGGGTGGATGTGGCCAAAATCTTCCTTGTGGCCATGAAGAAGATACATGAAGCCGGTGTAGTACACTGTGATTTGAAACCGGAGAACGTGCAGCTGCTGGAGACCACGTCATCCATGGGCCTGATTCCGCGCATGATAGACATGGACCGCTCCATCCTGCAGGATGTGGAAGCCCCCTGGGTTCAGGGCGAACACAAGGAGGGCTACGTCGGTACGCCCGGCTATTTCTCACCGGAGCATTTGCGGGGAGAAACTCCTGTCTGCGCCTCAGACGTGTTTACCATCGGCATTATTCTGTGTGAAATTCTCTGTGGTTGTCACCCCTTTGCGGCCCAGCTGGATGACAGGGAAAACTATAAAGCAGCCGTTCTTGAGGGCGGATGCTACGGCGACATCTGCATGCTGTCCGCTACGCTCGGTGGCTCCGCAGAACATGCTGCCCAGTTTACGGCATTGATAGAGCGTTGTCTCAGTCCGGTAGCAGAAAGCCGACCGACCGTTGCCGAACTGCATGCCGCCTTGCTGGATATGGCAGATGAGCCGGCAGATTCGCCTGTAGTTGAGGTGCCGGTGCCTGTTGAGGAAATACCTGCGGCAGAGGTGCCTGAGACGGCACCTGAGCCGAAGCTGGAAGCAAGCCCCGCACGCGTGGCATCTACCCTGGTATTAAAGGGGAATAACGGAGAGTTCCGTACAAAGATTGGGATGGATTTGGGCAGCAAATCACTGCCGATTGCCACAACAGAGGCGAATTTTGCCGCACGGGATCAATTCCGCGTGGAGAAACGAGCCGATGGTTGGTATGCCCTCCCCTGCGTCGGAACCAAAAATATGACCATGCTGAATGGCACGGAGCTGACGGAAGCAACGCGCTTATCCGAAAATGATACGCTTTGCCTTCAGGGCAGAAGCTCCGGGAAACAGGCTATGCAGCTGACGGTCAGTCTGATTTGATACCGCCTTCAGACTCAGTATGTGGCACTGGGATATAACATACTGGAGAGACGAAATAACGGTCGTGTTTCGTGCTTCACCAGAGACTGCGAAATCGCAGTCTCTGGTGAATTTTCCTTCGGGAAAGTCGGAAATTCCGCCTTTGCGGGAGCTGCCGAAGGAAATTCTGCAGGTGACTCCGGAGCCGCAGAGTGCGGTATGTTCCTCCAGCCCCGCAGAAGAGCCATTCCTGTCTGCCGTTATCCCTCATTTTTCGCTGCCGATGTGGGGCGGAATAGGAGTAGGCGGTATTCTGCTGATATCGGCACTGCTGATTTTAATCATAAACGGGATGAAGAAGAGAGAAAAAACAGAAAAGCTGATATATTCTCAGTTCTGCAAATACGGACATCGCTTAGAGCAACTGTTGGTGCATGATGCTTCCCGCTTATCAGAACAAGCGCAGTTGGAATTGCAGCAGTTGGTGAAATCGCTCGCCGGGGTACTCTGCGCGGAATCCTCGCAGGAGGATTTACCCACTGAATCCACTGAAAAAGAAGAAGTTGAGACTGCAACTACAGAGGTAGAGCAAGAGTCCTCTGCTCCCCTTTCGGCGGAAAATGTACCATCACCGCAGATAGGGGGCGGCAATCAGCCCTTGCCCGATATGCTGCAACACCCGGTGCCGAACATTTGCCTGGTACCGGAACACGGGCAGGATGAAGAAGCGGCGGATATCTTCTCCGTTCCGGCACCCGGCGCAGATGATTTGCAACAGATGATTGAAAATGCTGAAACGGCAGCTTTCCTGCGGATGGTGCGGGAGCCCCGGCAGCAGTTGGCTGTGGCTAAAGCATTTTGTGAGTGGGCGGCAGACAAGCCGGATGGTTCGTCACTGCTGCTGGAAGCCCGGCCGGATGTCTGTTATTGGTTTGTGGGGGACTTGCACGGGGATATTGAATCCCTGATTCGGATCTATGCCTTTCTCCGGCACTGCATGCAGAATGATGAACGCCACGTGCAGCACCACCTGATTTGCCTGGGGGATTATGTTGACCGGGGAGATGAAGATATTGCCGTGCTGACCATGCTGCAATACCTGACCATGCATTCTCATTCGCAGAGCAATCTTGTTGTTACCTGTTTGCAGGGGAATCATGATTCCGGTATTTACCGCAAAGCTGGCGGTGCATTTGCTTCACGCGTAAAACCGGCTGAGTTTGTGGAAACATTAGGCAAAATGCCACCTGAAGAAGCAGACATCATCGGTTCTGCGGCCATTGAATTCGCCCGTACAGCCCCGGTAATGGGGGAATTGACCGGATTGCGGGCAGATTTCCCGGAAGCCACTATCCTGTTCACCCATGGCGGAGTGCCGCACACGGATTTGCAGCGCAGCTTTTATCGAGACGCCCGCCCCATCCCCTCTGCTGCCGGGCGTCCGCTGCTGGACGCTCTGCCGCAGGAGTACAGAGCTGCCTGGAGCGAGGATTTCACCTGGGTTCGCATGGTGGAGAAAGCCCCGGTCAAAATCCCCAATCGTGCCTCACATGGCTGCGATTTGGGAACGGAGGACCTGAACTCCTACCGCCGTCTGCATCTGGAGCTGACCGGGCGAGCCATCACCTTTGTACTGCGCGGGCATGACCATGAACCCGGCGGCTTTTCCCTGTACAGCTACGACGCCGCGATGAATCCCTCTACGTCCCGTTTTGTGCAGAGAAATTGCGGAGTATTGACCATCAATGCCATGCAGAGGTCAATGGCAGTTGATAGCGAGACTGTTGTAGCCCGTTGGTGTTACGGGGAATCCCTGCTGTTGTATCGTTTACCCTTCAGCCGCTGAATGATGATATGAAAAAAATCCGAATATGCCCGCGCTGCGGCTCAGAAATGACCGGGTCTTTCCCCAAGTGCCCGGACTGCGGGCATTCTGCCCCGGTTGACCAATGGCTGGAGAAAATCGATTTACCTCCGTCTCCGGCAACCCCTCAGGAGATTCGCTTTATCGGCGACAAGGACTCGCCCCTGGTGGTGAGAAAACGCGCCGGGCAGATAGAAATCGGCAGGCCCTTGTTGTTACAGTGCTCCGCAGAAGGACGTTATGCGGATGCGGTGCAATTTGTTCTCAGCTGGAGCGGCAACACCTGCCGTATTTCCCCCATTGAGGGATGCAAACATGAAACGCTGCTGAATCAACAGCCTCTTACCGCGCCCACTACCCTGAAACACGGCGACCGCCTCTCCCTGCGCGGTCGCAAATCCCTGCGCACGGCAATGCCCGTCACGCTGATTTATCATTCATAACCCCCCATTAAACCACTATGTCACAATTCTACAGATTCGATGAAGATGAAGATAAAACTCCCGCGCTGCGCGATGAGAAACCGAACAAAGCTCCCGTAACTCCCACGGATAAACCAACTGAGAAGAAAAAGAAAAAAATCCAAGTCTGGTATGCGCTGGGAGCTCTGCTGACTTATTACGGCTTTCGTGCATCCGGTATGTTGACTCCGGAGAATATGCACGACACCGCTGCCGGGATGTCTGTCTTTGAAGGTTGCTTGTACATAGGCGGTTTGTTTGTTGTTCTGGGACTTCTCTTTCAGAATCGAGATGACGACCCCTGGTATATGCAACTTTTTGGCGCAGCACTGTGTACGTGGTTGCTTCTGATAACGATTATCTTTTTGGTTTACTGATAAAGATCGGGAGGAGACCGCAATAGTATATTGTATGTCAGAGTATTATCGATACGAAGAGGAGCCGGCATCGGCTCTTACGGAAAAGAAAAGCTCCCCTTGGTCAGACCGTATAAGGAGAACGTCCGGACAAATCGGTAGATTGCTGAAAGCGCAAATGCGGCTAAAGCTGGTTCGCATGGTTGTATCCGTTTTGTTCAATCTTATCTTCTGGCCCTTTACAGATGAGCTTTAAAATGTCAGAAAAGCAGTAAAAGTTTGGCGCATATATGAGTAACAACATTACAAATGAGCCTGTAAAAATAATCAACCCGGGTAAAATGCAACTGGCTGATGAAGCCCTGTTGCAGAACCCATCCGATGCGGATTGGCTAACCCCCCCGTGTCCGAATCGGATTTTTGATGCCACCGGTAAGCGCGGCGTTCGCGCGTGCTGTGCCCGTTGTTCCTGCGTGCTTCGGCATCTAATATC
>SUVN01000024.1 GCA_015061985.1 Akkermansiaceae bacterium | reverse complement strand
TGAAATTAATTCAACGTCGCGCTTACGGATATCGTAACTTTGAAAACTATCGGTTAAGAGTGTTAATTGAATGTGGGCACGTGGTGATATGAAAATTCAAATTCCACAAAAATTGGGCTTGACCCGAAAAATTGGGCTTAGGGCTTGAAGTTCTGGATTTTTGGGAGTATTTGACGGCAAAAGAGCTCATGTATATTTCACGAATGCCCACCATGAAAAGAAAAAACTCCTCTTCCTAGCATTATCAACAGTCAGGAGATGAGGTAAGTAGTCTCGCCAGGATTCGAACCTAGACAGAGGGAATCAAAATCCCTAGTGCTACCTTTACACCACGAGACCACGCAATTGCTTCCTGCTGGGCAGGCTGCGGGGGATTTTTACCACAACCGCGCCGCGCTGGCAAGCTCAAAATGCGTATTGGAGTGCAAAATGCCTTATTTTGAGCGGCGGGCGGCGCTGAGGAGGCGAACTTTCTCAGCAGAATCGCGCTTGCTCTTGCGGGCGGCCTGAAGGATGAAATAATTGAAATCGGCTCCGGCCTCCAGCAGTCGTCGCACGGAATCGGCTCCGGCATTGAGGGCGGCACAGCGCAGGGGCGTGGAGCCGTTTGCAGCCTTGGCATTGGCGTTGGCGCCCGCAGCCAGCAGTCGGCGGACGGTGGCATCGTGTCCGTTGTAGGCGGCGAGCATGAGGGGGGTCCAGCCTTCGGCATTGGGGGTATCAGGATTTGCCCCGGCGTTCAACAGGGCAGCCACGAGGCTGTTCTTACCCTTGCGGGCAGCGGTTTGCAGTGGGGTGATACCTGATTTGCCCTGCATATTGGGGTTAGCCCCAGCGGCCAGCAGGAGGTGCGCCTCTTCCTGGCGGTCAAATTGCACGGCGATCATGAGAGGTGTCCAGGATTTGGAATCCGGTTTGTCTACGGCAGCGCCGCCTGCCAGCATAATCTGCACCATCTCACCATGGCCATGGTAGGCGGCCCAGGCAAGCGGGGTCAGCCCATTGGGCAGCGCAGCATCGGGGTTGGCTTTGTTCTGTAATGCGCGTCGAACGGCGGTTGTATCCCCGGCTTTGACGGCCTTGAGCATTTCTTCCGTGGCTTTTGCCACCGCGGCATCTTCTGCCTCAGGTTTGGGCTCTTCCTTGGCGACAGGTTGGGGCTCAGGTTTAGGCTCTTCCTTGGCAACAGGCTGAGGCTCAGGTTTAGGCTCTTCCTTGGTAACAGGCTGGGGTTCAGGTTTAGGCTCTTCCTTGGCAACAGGCTGGGGTTCAGGTTTGGGCTCTTCCTTGGCGACAGGCTGAGGCTCAGGTTTGGGCTCTTCCTTGGCAACAGGCTGAGGCTCAGGTGTCTTTCGGACAACAGGTTGTTTTTCTGCTTCTTCCAGCAGAGCCACCAGTTCCTTGAATCCTTTGGCATCCGCAATAGTGCGCGCTGTACGACCGTCTCCGCCTTTCACCAGAGGGTTAGCACCGGCTGCCAGCAAGGCGCGTACTACCTCCGTGCGTCCGGTGTGGGCAGCGTTGATGAGGGCAGTGCCGCCGTTGCGTCCGAGCGCGTCTACGTCTGCTCCATTGTCCAATAGTGCTTTGACAACGGCAACATTGCCGGCATAGGCGGCGAACATGAGCGGGGTGCCGCCCGTGGGAGCTTTGGCATCTGCTTTTGCCCCGGCTTGCAAGAGGGTGCTGACGATGCCGGGATTTCCGGTCTGAACCGCCACAAAGAGGGCAGAGCGACCGTTTTCATTGCAGGCCTCAACGGAGGCTCCCTTATCGAGAAGGAGCTTGACTACCTGATCGTGCCCACCACGGATGGCGTATAGCAGGGCGGTACCGCCCACGGTTGCCGTGGTCTCCAGCTCAACCCCTTTTTCCAGCAGGACGCGTACTACCTCATCCCGCCCGAATTGAGCAGCTACGATGAGGGCGGTGCCGTCATTGGCTCCCTTGGCATCTGCTGAAGCCCCGTTTTCCAGCAGCAGGCGCGCTAAATCCGGCTTGTCGGCATAGGCGGCAAACATGAGGGCAGTGCCTCCGGTACGGGCGCGTTGGTTCGGATCAGCCTTGGCGGCCAACAGCGCCCGGAGGGATTTTGCCTGTCCATGCTGCACAGCCACTATCAGAGGAGTCTGTCCGGCAGAGTTGTAGCCGTTGACTTCTGCGCCGCGTTTGATGGCATTGCGGATAGCAGCCTCGTCCCCGCGTTTGACGGCATCCTGCAAATCGTGCCGCGCTTTTTCCACCACGTTCTGTTGCGCGGATGCCGTGGGTAATATAGCGGTCGCAATCGGAACAAGCGGCAACAGGGCGCAGCCTACGGCACCCAGAGAGGAGGAAAAACGCGAACGGAGTTTCATGATACGCCCGTCATACTATCGCATTCCGGGCTTTCAAGTCAAGGTTTATTGTTGTCCGCAGGGATCAGAGCTGCGCCAGATCAAGCGCAATCTGTTTTCGCAGGGATTCGATACCGTCGAAACGCAGTTCCGGGCGGATGAAGCGGGTGAGCGATATTTCTAACCGCTTGCCGTACAAATCGCCGCTCCAATTGACGAAATGTGCTTCCAGACGGATGGGTTTCTCCGTTTCATCGATGGTGGGACGCAGGCCGATGTTGGCCATGCCGCGCAGGATGGTGCCGCCAAAGCGACAGGTGACAGCATATACACCGAAAGGTGGCAAGGCTGCGTTGGACGGCAGGGTGATGTTTGCGGTGGGGAAGCCTAATTGGCGTGCGAGGTGCTGACCGTGCTCCACAATGCCGCAGACGCTGAACGGTCGCCCCAGCATTTCTTCACATTCTGCCAACCGTCCGGCGGCCAGGGCAGAGCGAATGCGGCTGGAGCATACGGTCTCCCCGTCCTGCTCCAGCAGGGGCTGGACACAGGCGCGAATGCCGTGCCGGGCAGCATATTCCTGCACAAAATCCGTATCACCTGCGCCATCGCGGCCGAAGCGCCAGTTGTTGCCCACAGATATGCCTGCTATGGGGCAGACGGCACGCAGTCCATCCAGAAATTCCCCCGGGCTGAGGGCGGCGATACGGCGGGTGAAGGGAAGGCACAACAGGACATCCACACCCAGTTCCCGCATCAATTCTGCTTTCAACTCCGCATCCGGTGTAAGCAGCTTCGGCTGGATTTCCGGCCACAGCAGCGCCAGAGGGTGCTCTGCAAAGGTGAATACGCCGCGCAGCGCCCCGGGGGTGGAGGCGGATTCTATCACGCGGCGGTGGCCGCGATGCACGCCGTCAAAAAATCCCATGGCCCAATGCACGGGGCTGTGCAGGGCACGCAGTTCATCAAGAGAGGAGAGGATGTTCATGTGGCGGAATGGGGATAAATCTATTGTGAGCGAGCAGCCAGCACCTGTTCGGGGGAGAGAAGACGGGCCAGCAGCTCCTCCCTACCGGCAGCTTTCAGCGTGGGAACATCCACCGCCTGAGAGATATCAAACATGCCGGAGCGGATGCGCCGCAGCGCCGTCAGGTGTGCCCCGCAGCCCAGCCTTTGCCCGATGTCATGCGCATAGGTCCGCACATAGAATCCCTTGGAGCAATGGACGGTGAAATCCACCTCTGCTGCCGCCAAATCAATGCGCGTAATCTCATAGTGGAGCACGCGGACATGCCGCGCCTTGCGTTCCACTTCCTTTCCCTTGCGAGCCAGCTTGTAACAGGGTACACCGTTGATTTTCACAGCGGAGTACATGGGCGGCACCTGGTCAAACTCTCCGCTGAAATGTTCAAAGGCGGCGCGAATATCGGCTTCTGTGATGCCTTCCGTGGATTTTTCAGCCACCACCTCGCCATCGGCATCCTGACTGTTGGTTTCGATACCCAGCTTCATGGTGGCGGTGTACACCTTATCTTCGCCCATGAGCATGTCCTGCATTTTGGTAGCCTTGCCGATAACGACTATCAGCATGCCGGTGGCCATGGGGTCAAGTGTGCCGCAGTGCCCCACTTTTTTGGTCTGCAGGATGCGGCGACACAAAGCCACGGCGTTGTGAGAGGTGAATCCGGGGTCTTTGTCCACAAGCAGTACCCCGCTGGGTTGGTCGTCCGGCATACTCATTCAGCTTGGTTCAGTTGTTCGCGTATGGCCTCCAGCACGCGGGTGCGCACGTCCTCCATCTCGCCTTTCATACGAATACCCGCCGCCATGGAATGTCCGCCGCCGCCGAATCGGGCCGCGATATCAGAGACATTTATCTGCGGATCTTTGGAGCGCAGCGACATGCGGATGCGCCCGTCCTCCAGATCTTCAAAGATGATGGAGACACGCACGCCCTGCACGGTGCGGATGATATCCACCAGATCCTTGGTATCCTCCATGCTGATACCCAGCTCAGCTTTACGCCCGGCCGGCATGGTATAGTGTGAGAGTTGTCCGTTGCATTCCACCACCATGTGGTTGAGCACCTCACGATTCACCATGAGGGTGGAGAGGGGGATTTCCTGGTAGATGCGGCGGTTGATATCGCCCACGTCCACCCCGGCTGCCAGTAGTTCACCCGCCGCCTGCATCACCTCCGGGGTGGTGGAGGAATACTGGAAAGAGCCGGTATCCGTGCTGATGGCGGCATAGAGAGCGGAAGCTATGGCAGGCGTGATGACACAGCCAGCCGTCCGCAGCATCTTATACAGCACAAATCCGCAGGCCGCAGAGCCGCCTTCTACCAGATTTTCATGGCCATAGCAGCAGTTGGAGATATGGTGGTCAATATTGATGATGCGGGGGAAACCGTTGAATAACTCCACAGCGCGGTCGCCCAGTCTCTTCCAATCCCCGGTATCCACACAGATGAGCAGCTCCAGCTCCGGCGGCACCACCTCAGGCAGCGGCTGAATCAGCTCCGCACCCTCCAGAAAAGCATAGCGCGCCGGCACTTCATCCTCATTCCACATGGTCACAGACTTCCCCATTCCCTGCAACGCAAGACCCAGCGCCAGCGTGGAGCCTATGGCATCGCCATCCGGTCGGAAATGAGAAATGACACCTATATGGTGATACGAGCTTATCAGAGAAAGAATCCTGTCGTACATCATCCTGTGCGGATTATAGCATTGCCGGGGTGCGATGTCGAGCGGATTGCACCGCAGGTCAGCATAAATCAGCGCAGGTGGCTGTTGTAGCGTGGATAGCGGACGGAGGGGCCGTAACGGTTCGGACCGGGGATAGTGTCGCAGAATATCTCCCGCAGAAGCACATGCACCGCCATCCATAGCCAGACCATCGGCTCCAGATGGTCAAAGGCACACCAGACACGGGAATTGACGTGGTCATCCACTGCCACCCGGATTTGCTCCGGCAGGTCGCTCCAGGTGCCATCGCGGTCGTGAAGACGACGGGTGAGCAGAGTACAGAACGGCACGATGGCCAGCAGGTGATAGATGCTGAGTACTATGACCAACGGACCGCAGAGGAAATCAGCCCCCGCTTGTTGCAGTCGGCACACCTCTGCCCACCACCATGCCAGCAGTGCCAGATTAGGCAGGAAAAAAGCATGGAATTCCTGCGGTGTGGCTCGACCGGTGGTGCTGCGCCAGAGCTGCCAGCTGCGGCAATACCAGGTCCAGGGATTGCGCCTCCGGGGGCAGAAACGCAGCCCGCATTCCGGGCAATACTCTGCCTCCGGCGCCAGCATCAGTTCGCAGGCCGGGCAATTACAGTTGTGTTCCTCAATGGCCATGAGGATGTGAGAAGGCCTCAGATGGTGCGACCTTCCTTGTCATCAAAGCAGCCGCAGAGGATGCGGATGATATCGATAACCTGCCAGATGATGAATCCGCCACCGGTCAGGAATTGGATGACACCGGTGATGACTTTTCCGGCGTAGATGCGGTGCACACCGCCAAAGCCGCAGAGGATGAGCAGAGAAAGCAACAGTGTGGTAAGTCGGGAACGGGGAGATTGTGACATAATGATTAGACGATAAGAAAAGAAAAAGGTTCAAATTAGTTTTCGGGCAGCGGTGGTAAGAGTTTCGGATTCATTCTTCAGATTTCCCTCCTGCACTGCCGCCAGCAGAGTCTCCAGCACCTGCCGCATGGCGGGGCCGGGGCTCATGCCCAGCTGCATGAGGGTGTTGCCGTTGATGGCGAGGTCTTTCACGGTGAAAGCCGGCTCCATCTCCAGCACATCCTCCAGCAGCTCTGCGGCATCACGAATGAGGGCGACACCGGAGGCGTGGTCGAAGTCTGAGTGGGCGGCGTGGTCGGCGCGCTGCACATCCAGCAGTCGGCGAACATTTTCCACCCTCAGTTTGCCGACCAGACGACGCATCCCCGGTACGGTGGTGGGCATGGTCATGTCATGCACCCGCACCAGGGTACAGACGGTGGAGAGGGTGGCGTTGTCACTCTTGAGGCGTTGCAGGATGGTTTTGGTGAGTTGTTCACCGGCGGCCGGATGACCGTAGAAATGTCCCCTGCCATCATCTCCCATGGAGAAGCAGGCGGGTTTCCCCACATCATGCAGCAGCATCGTGAGTCGCAGTATCTCATCCGCCGGGGCGGCTGCTACGGCATACGCGCTGTGCGTCCACACATCGTGGCAATGGTAAGGCGTATGCTGGTCAAAGCCAATGGAGGGAGCCAGCTCCGGGATAATGCAGCTGAACACCTCCGGGAAAGCTAACAGCATGTCCAGCACGCCGGAGCCAATGAGAATCCCCTTCAGTTCCTTGAAGATGCGTTCCGCGCTCACGTTCTCCAGCAGGTGGCGATTGCGGCGTACGGAAGCCGCCGTCTCTCGCTCAATGGCAAAACCGAAACGCGCGGCAAAACGCAGCGCCCGCATGATGCGCAGCCCGTCCTCGTTGAATCGGGCATCCGGCTCCCCCACACAGCGGATGAGCCCCGCTGCCAAATCTTCCTGCCCGCCAAAGGCATCCACTAACCCGCGAGTGGGGCTGTAGGCCATGGCGTTGATGGTGAAATCACGCCGTGCAAGGTCTTCTTCCACGCGGGAGACGAAGCTCACGGCATCCGGGTGGCGGTTATCGCTGTAATTGCCGTCGATGCGGAACGTGGTCACCTCCACCGGCTGCTTATCGGACATGACGGTGACGGTGCCGTGCTGCAGGCCGGTCTTGATGACATGGAAGCGCCGGAACACGCGCAAAACGTCCTCCGGCAGAGCATTGGTGCAGACATCCCAATCGTTTGGCTGTCGCCCCAGCAGAGAATCGCGCACACAGCCCCCCACCACGTAGGCCTCATAGCCACGGCTCTCCAGACGCTCCACTACGGTGAGCGCATAGTCCGGCACGGTGATGGCGGGCTGCGGATTCATCACGGTCACATGTGCGGTTCGGCAGGGGCCGGCTGCGGCGCGGGAGCGGTCGGCTGCGGCGCAGGGGGCTGCGGTGCCGGTGCGGCTGCCGGCGGGACAATGCGGCGAATCGCATCAAAAAGCGGGGAAACCGCCTCGCTGCCCACCAGAATGTGCGGGAAGCGAATCTTATCCATGTTGCGGATGGTTTCCATGCGGATGATGTTCTCACCGATGGCCTCGTCCAGCGCCTTTTTACCCTTAGCCTCCAGAATCATACCCTCGGCCTCCGCCTGTTTCATGGCCAGCAGGGCGGCGGCTTCCTGTTGCTTGGCGTAGAGCTTCGCATCTGCCTCTGCCTTGGCGCGCAGCAACTCGCCCTGCGCTTCCTGGTTCATCTTGTTGGCTTTGGCGCGACCCTCGGCATCGGCAATTTCCTCAGCACGCTTGGCAATTTCCAGCATGATGGCCTGGCGCTCGTACTCCTGTGAGGCCTCCACCTTTCGGGTGATACCGGCGGTCACGGATTCCGGGGGCATGGTGGAGCCGATGGTGACAGACTCCACAATGAAGGGTGAACCCTCCAACTGCTTGCGCAGGCTTTCTTCCACCATGAGGGTGATTTCCGGGATGCGTGCCGGGGCATCCAGACCGCGGAAACGGGCAATGGCCGTGCGAACCGCCGTGCGGAACGGCTGGCGGATGAAGGACTCATACGCATCCTGAGCAATTTCATCCGGTTTGTTGGGAACATCCGCAATGGCACCGTACTGCTCCACGAACTCGCGAATCTTATTGCTGTCGATGCGGTATACCAGATAGGCCTGTGCCGTCATCTTGAGTTGGTCTGCCGCGCGGATATCATCAAAATCCTCCGTCATGGTATACGGGGTCACGCAGATTTTGATGGATTTCTGACGCCACACATAGCCCGTGCCGCCCGGCCCCTTGATGATGCTTTTGAATTCCTTCACCCCTACAATCGGATTGGTGTACACATAGGCGGCATAACCGCCGTCCACCTTCTCATTCGAGCAGTTGGCCACCACCACCAAACCGGCCGCCACCAGCGCCATCAACACGCCGGGCACTACCCACGACAGCGGTTTCTTCACCTCTAAAATCTTTTTATTCACAGGCATAAATCCACGTTAAATGAATGACGAATGAGAAATCAGTGCGCCGTCCGGAGACAGAAGGGCGCGCAACTGAAAATTCGTACTTCGTCAATCGTCATTCGTACTTCCGAATCAGCTTTCCATTCCCTTAAGGGTTTCCACGGCAGCCTGAAGCGTGGCCACATCCTCGATGGAGATGACAGTTGCTTCCTTGCAGATGCGAGCCATCATGCCGGCCAGCGTCTTACCGGGCCCCATCTCAATGAAGAGGCGTTCACCCTTGTCCGTAAGGTCTTTCATGCAGGCAGCCCAGCGCACGGAACCACAGACTTGCTCGCCCAGCATGGCGCGCACATCCTCCGGCCCGGTCACAGGGCGTGCTTCATAGTTGCAGTATACGGGAACAGCGGGAGTCTGCATGGGGGTTGCCTCCAGCTCCGGACGCAGAGCCTCCTGAGCACTCTTCATGAAGCGGCTGTGGTAGGCACCCGCCACGTTGAGCTTCTTGGCAATCTTGAACCCGGCGGCTTTTGCACCCGCTACGGCCTTGTCCACACCTTCCACAGAGCCGGATACTACGGTCTGACCGGGGCAGTTGTAGTTGGCCACATCGATATCACATTCAGCGGCGAGAGCGGCCACGGCTTCATCACTGCCGCCAATCATGGCAGCCATGGTGCTGGGGGCGGCGTTGCAGGCATCTTCCATGAAAGCCCCGCGCTTCTGTACCAGCTTGAGCCCGTCCTCCATGCTGAACGTGCCGGCAGCGGCATGCGCCGTGAATTCACCCAGAGACAGCCCGGCTGCTGCCACCGGCTCAATATTTACCATGCTGCTGAGCATCTTATAGAGCGCCAGGCCGTGCAGGTACAGGGCAGGCTGGCAGTTACAGGTGCGGGTCAGCTCCGCATCAGGACCTTCAAACATCACCTGCGTGAGCGAATAGCCCAGCGCGGCATCCGCAGCCTCCATCATGGCGCGTGCCTCCGGGTATGTATCATACAAATCCTTACCCATGCCCACTTTCTGAGCGCCTTGTCCCGGGAACAGTAAAACAGCTTTCATCTTATTTTGTTACAGCTTGGTTGACTGCCCTAATCCTAACGAACTCTCCTGCTCAAGTCAAGGGAATTCGATAATTTACCTCTCAAAACTGGAGAGTACTCTACTTTTGCCGTATTTCAGGGGAAATTCTTATCAAATCCAAACTTTAGGGTTGCCAAAACAGGTTTTGAGGTGTAGAATGACGCGCTTTTTTGTCTCAAGAAAGCAATTTAAGCTAAATAAACCAAATCAGACAATGGACCCCAATACATTATTCTGGATCGTTCCCGTTGCCTCTCTGCTGGTTCTGGCCTGTGCGGCCAAGTTCTTCTTCGACATGAAGAAAGCAGATGAGGGTACGGATCGCATGAAGGAGATTGCCGGTTACGTTCGTGAGGGCGCAATGGCTTACCTGAAGCAGCAGTATAAGGTTGTTTCCATCTTCTTCGTTATCATTGCCGTCATTTTCGGCGTCATGGCTTATTTCGGCCTGCAGAACAAGATTGTTCCCGTGGCTTTCCTCACCGGCGGTCTCTTCTCCGGTCTTGCCGGTTTCATCGGCATGAAGACGGCTACCTATGCCTCCGGCCGTGTGGCTCAGGCCTGCCGCGATGCTCAGGACGGTCTGAACAAGGGGCTTCAGCTGGCATTCCGTTCCGGCGCTGTGCTGGGTCTCACCGTGGTGGGCTTCGGTCTGCTGGATATTTCCGGCTGGTATCTGATTCTGGACAACTGCGACTGGATGGTGGCAGGCGAGGGCGTGAGCAAGCTCGTGACCATCACCACCATCATGCTGACTTTCGGTATGGGTGCTTCCCTGCAGGCTCTTTTCGCCCGTGTGGGTGGCGGTATCTACACCAAGGCTGCCGACGTGGGTGCTGACCTGGTGGGTAAGACAGAGTACCACTTCAATGAGGACGATCCCCGCAACCCCGCTACGATTGCCGACAACGTGGGTGACAACGTGGGTGACGTGGCCGGCATGGGTGCCGACCTGTACGAGTCCTACGCCGGTTCCATTCTGGCTACCGCAGCTCTGGGTGCCGCCGCTGCCGCCGGTGCCGGCTGGGCATACGAGCAGGGTCTGCAGCTCGTGATGGCTCCGATGATTATCGGCGCCGTGGGTGCTATCCTTTCCATTCTGGGCGTGTTCATGGTGCGCACCAAGCCGGGTGCCAACCAGACGCAGCTCATGGCTGCCCTCAATAAGGGTATCAACTTCTCCGGCGTGCTCATCGCCATTCTTTCCGCTGTGATTCTCTGGGTGCTGGGTATCGATAACTGGCTCGGTATCTGGGGCTCCATCGTTATCGGCCTCGTGGTGGGTATCGCCATCGGTAAGGTGACGGAGTACTACACCTCCTTCGAGTTCAAGCCCGTGAAGTTCATTGCCGAAAACGCCACCACCGGCCCGGCAACCGTCATCATTTCCGGTATCGGCGTGGGTATGATTTCCACCTGCTGGCCGGTTATCTTCATCGTTCTGGGTACCATCGGTGCCTACCTCTGCTCCGCCCGTGAGTTCACCTTCTCCGCCGAGAACATGAGCATGGGTCTCTACGGTATCGGTATCGCTGCCGTGGGTATGCTCTCCACGCTGGGTCTGACTCTGGCCACAGACGCTTACGGTCCCATCTCCGACAACGCCGGCGGTAACGCCGAGATGAGCGCCCTGGGTGACGACGTGCGCAGCCGCACGGACGCTCTGGACGCACTGGGCAACACCACCGCTGCTACCGGTAAGGGCTTCGCCATCGGTTCCGCCGCTCTGACCGCTCTTGCCCTTCTCGCCTCCTACATCGAGGAGCTCAAGATTGCCGCCCTTAACTACGGTGAGACGTTCAAGACCAGCTACTTCGGTGATACCGTTCTCAACAGCGCCGAGGTTGCCAAGATGAACATCGCTGAGTTCATGGCCGCGTTCGACGTGACGCTCATGAACCCGAAGGTGCTGCTGGGTATCTTCATCGGTGCCATGCTTTCCTTCCTGTTCTGCGGTCTGACCATGAATGCCGTGGGCCGCGCCGCCAAGAGCATGGTGGAAGAGGTGCGCCGCCAGCTCAGCGACAAGGATGTGTTCGAGGGTCGCAAGAAGGCCGACTACGCCCGCTGCGTGGGTATCTCCACTCAGGGTGCTCAGCGCGAGATGATTGTTCCCTCCCTCATCGCTGTGGTGGTTCCCGTGGCTACGGGGCTCATCATGGGTGTTCCCGGTGTGTTCGGCCTGCTGGCCGGCGGTCTTGCCGGCGGCTTCGTGCTGGCCGTGTTCATGGCCAACTCCGGCGGTGCCTGGGATAACGCCAAGAAGTACATCGAAACGGGTGATGCCTCCTTCTGCGGCAAGCACACGCCCATTCACGACGCTTCCGTTGTGGGTGACACCGTGGGTGACCCCTTCAAGGATACTTCCGGTCCTTCCCTGAACATCCTCATCAAGCTCATGAGCATGGTGTCCATCGTGACAGCCGGTCTCAACATCGCCTTCTCTCTGCTGTAATAAAGCAGAGCTGAACGCAAACAACGCTATTTCCCGCACCCGCCGCCCTGCGTTCTGCAAGGCGGCGGGTGTTGCTTTTAGTGACTCTGTCAGGCTGACAAAAAAGCAGGGCAAAATTTTCTTTTTGTGTTGCGTTCGGCGGCTTGCGGGTGTAGTATAGAGGGCGTGAAGCTATGTTCACGCGCGGGCGGCATTGTCGCTGCGTATCACCTTCACCTATTTACAAACATTCACTATTATAGCAAATGAACACTACATACAGCACCATTGATGCCAACGAGGCTGTAGCCTCCGTGGCATACCGTTGTTCGGAAGTGGCCGCTATCTACCCCATCACCCCGTCCTCTCCGATGGGTGAATCGGCAGAGACGTGGACCGCCGTAGATCGCAAGAACCTCTGGGGAACGGTCCCCAGTATTGTGGAAATGGAAAGTGAGGCCGGTGCCGCCGGTGCCGTGCACGGCGCTCTGCAGACCGGTTCTCTGGCTACCACGTTCACAGCCTCTCAGGGTCTGCTGCTGATGATTCCGAATATGTTCAAGATTGCCGGTGAGCTGACTCCCTGCGTCTTCCACATCGCCGCCCGTGCTCTGGCTGCTCAGGGTCTTTCCATCTTCGGTGACCACAGCGATGTGATGTCCGCCCGTTCCACCGGCTTTGCCATGCTCTGCGGAGCCAGCACCCAGGAAGCCCCGGATATGGCCGCCATTGCCCACGCTGCCACGTTGGAGAGCCGCATCCCGTTCATGAATTTCTTTGACGGCTTCCGCACCTCTCACGAGGTGGGCAAGATTGCCGACATTACCGATGATACCCTGCGAGCCCTCATCGACCAGAAGCTGGTGGATGAGTTCCACGCCCGCGGCCTGAACCCGGATGCCCCGGTGATTCGCGGTACCGCCCAGAACCCGGACGTGTACTTCCAGGGTCGTGAGACGGTGAACAAGTACTACAACGCCGTGCCCGGTATCGTGAAAGCCACCATGAAGAAGTTCGGTGACCTCACCGGTCGCTACTATGATCTGGTGGAATACATCGGCTCCCCGGAGGCCACCCGCGTCATCATCATGATGGGTTCCGGCGCAGAGGCTGCGCTGGAGGCCGTGCAGGCCATGGGCGAGGATGTGGGCGTGCTGAAGGTGCGCCTGTACCGTCCCTTCCCGGCAGAGGATATGATTGCCGCTCTGCCCAAGACAGTGAAGAAGATTGCCGTGCTTGACCGCACCAAGGAGCCGGGCAGCCAGGGCGAACCCCTGCTGCAGGACGTGGTGCAGGCTCTGGCAGACGCTCTGGTGGCCGGCACGCTTCCCTACGCCATGCCGAAGGTGGTGGGCGGTCGCTACGGTCTGGGCTCCAAGGAGTTCACCCCCGCCATGGTCAAGGGCGTGTTTGATGAGCTCAAGAAGGACGAGCCGATGACCGGTTTCGCCGTGGGTATTGAGGATGACGTGACCGGCAAGTCCATTGCCTATGACCCGAGCTTCACCACGGAGGCTGACACGGTGACGCGCTGCATGTTCTACGGTCTGGGTTCCGACGGTACCGTGGGTGCCAACAAGGATGCCATCAAGATTATCGGCAAACACACCGACCTGTATGTGCAGGGCTACTTTGTGTATGACTCCAAGAAGTCCGGCTCCTCCACGGTGTCTCACCTGCGTTTCGGCACCACGCCGATTCACAGCACCTACCTCATCACCAGTGCCAACTTCATTGCGCTGCACCAGCCGAGCCTGCTGAACCTCTTCGACTTCCTGAAGAACGCCGCCAACGGCGCTACCTTCCTCATCAACACCGCCGTACCGGCAGAGAAGGTGTGGGACAGCCTGCCCGCCCGCATGCAGCAGCAGATTCTTGATAAGAACATCAAGGTCTACTGCATTGATGCCTTCAAGGTGGCCAAGGCAACCGGCATGGGCGGCCGCATCAACATGATTATGCAGACCTGCTTCTTCCACCTCTCCGGTGTGATTCCGTCCGATGAGGCCATCGGCTACATCAAGGAAGCCATCAAGAAGACTTACGGCAAGAAGGGTGATGAAGTGGTGGCCAAGAACATTCAGGCTGTGGATGCCTCTCTGGCCAACCTGTATGAAGTACCCCTGGGCAGCTCCATCACGGGTCATGAAATCCCCGCCGCTCTCGCTCCCGGTGCTCCCGCCTTTGTGCGCGACGTGCTCGGCAAGATTGTCATCGGTGAGGGTGACAGCGTGAAGGTCTCTGAGATGCCGGCAGACGGCACCTTCCCCAGCGGCACCACGCAGTATGAGAAGCGCGACCTTGCTCTCGAAATCCCCGTGTGGCAGCCGGAGAAGACGGAGACCAGCAAGGCCTGTATCCAGTGCGGTAAGTGCACCACCGTGTGTCCGCATGCCGCTCTCCGTGCCAAGATGGTTGACCCGGCTGAGTTGGAGGGTGCTCCTGAGAGCTTCAAGTCCGCAGATGCCAGCAAGATGCATAAGACATGGCAGGGCAAGAAGTTCATCATCCAGGTGTCTGCTTCTGACTGCACGGGTTGCACCCTCTGCTCCCGCGTCTGCCCCACAAACTCCCTGACCATGACCCCGGCTGCAGAGGCTCTCCAGCCCGAGGCCGAGAACTGGAAGTTCTTTGAGAAACTGCCGGATGTTGACCGCACGAAGGTGAACGTGGGTCAGGTGAAGGACCAGCAGTTCCTGCGTCCGCTGTTCGAATTCAGCGGTGCCTGTGCCGGTTGCGGTGAGACTCCCTACATCAAGGCTCTTACACAGCTGCTGGGCAACCGTCTGGTGGTGGCCAATGCTACGGGTTGTTCTTCCATCTACGGCGGCAACCTGCCCACCACCCCCTGGACGCACGATGCCGACGGCCGCGGTCCCGCCTGGGCCAACAGCCTCTTTGAGGATAATGCTCAGTTCGGTCTCGGTTTCCGTGTCTCTCTGGACAAGAAGCAGGAATACGCTATGGAGCTCCTTGAAGCCGCTGCCGGTAAGATTGGTGCAGACCTGGTGGATGCCATCAAGTCCAATCCGCAGAAGACGGAGGCAGAGGTGGTCAATGCCCGCGAAACCGTGGCTGCCATCAAGGCTGCCTGCGGCGATGACCCCGAGCTTGCCGCCCTCAAGGCACAGGCCAACCACCTGGTGAGCAAGTCCGTGTGGATTCTCGGCGGTGACGGCTGGGCCTACGACATCGGCTACGGCGGTCTGGATCACATCCTGGCTTCCGGGCGCAACGTGAAGGTGCTGGTCATGGATACCGAGGTGTACTCCAACACCGGCGGTCAGTGCTCCAAGGCTACACCGCGCTCCGCTGTGGCCAAGTTCGCCACCCGCGGTAAGGACCAGGTGAAGAAGGACATCGGCTACATGGCCATGACCTACGGCAACATCTATGTGGCTTCCATCGCCATGGGTTCCAATGACGAGCACACCCTCAAGACTCTGGCTGAAGCTGAGGCTTATGACGGTCCCGCTCTGGTGATTGCCTACAGCCACTGCATCAACCACGGTATCAACATGGCACAGGGTCTCGACCGCCAGAAGGATGCCGTAGACTGCGGTCGCTGGCTGCTCTACAACTTCAACCCGGACAACATCAAGCTGGGCAAGAACCCGCTCACCATCAAGAGCAAGGCTCCCAAGAAGTCCGTGCGTGAAGCCCTCATCGGTGTGGATGGCAAGGGCGGCGAAAACCGCTTCAAGATGTTGGCCAAGACCAACAAGGCCAACTTCGAGAAGCTCCTCTCCCTCGAAGAGCAGGATATCCAGCGCCGCTGGCGTCTCTATCAGGCTCTCGCTGCCATCGACTACTCCGCCGAGGCAGAGCAGCAGCCTGAGGCTTAATCCCCCCCCCTCTCTGAACATTCATCCCTCTGCGGACGGCAGCCACGCGTTGCCGTCCGCATTTTCTTTCAAGAACTTACATCATCATAAAAGTATACTTTAATGACGATGTATCATATCATCAAAGTATACTTTTATGTTTATTTAATATGTTGTATATCAATATAGTATGCTATCATTAAAGTATACTTCCATGATAAATACACTCATTATAAAAGTATACTTTAATGATAGTTTAACCTGCGTATGATGAAGCATTTACAGCTCCCAGCAGGTAACAGAGCACGGCAGCGGGGATGCGGATGAGGGGCAAAGCACCCTCCGCCGGACAGGAAACCCCGAAATCCTCCATGTTGCGGGTAGCCAGAAAGGCTGCTGCAGCGGCTTTTTCCCGGCACAGAGCCATGATGGCATCATCCGCCGTGAGGGATGAGTCATTCTTGTATTTCACCTCGCAGAGGAGGCGTTCTCCTGCGGGGAAATCGACCGCTACATCGACTTCCCGCTGCTCCCGGCGCAGATACCCCACGCGGCAGGGCGAGGTATAAGCGTTGCGGAAATGGCGGTACACCGTTGTTTCGGCCATCAGTCCGCGCTCTTCATCCGAGAGCCGCTCCGGGTTACGCATGAGGGTAGCATTGCGGAGCGCTACGTCTGCCACATAGATTTTCGGCTGAGAGGAAAGGCCTTTCTTGCCGGAATAGTCAATGGAATGGCAGATGTAGATGAGATTGGCATCCTGCAGGAACTCCATGTAGCGGGAAAGAGTGGGCTGCGAGACACCCTCAAGCTGGCGGCACATGGCCGCCGCATTGATAAGGCTGCCGGAGTGCAGGCAGAGGTAGAGAAACACTTTTTCCAGCTGCAGGGTGTTGCGAACATCGAACAGGGAGGGGATATCGCGCTTGAGAACCTTGTCCACCACATCTTCGCGGAGGATGCTCTGCGCCCGGAAGGTGTTGTCCAGATGCAGCAGCTCCGGGAAGCCGCCGATGTTCAGATAGCGGTTCCAATGCGGTGCCATACCGGCAAAACGACGCATCAGCCCGGCCAATTCTGCCGGGTTCATCCGCGCAAGCTCCTCCGGGGATACCTCTGCCGGGAGCTCCGGCTTCACCCGCATCAGCTCGCAGTATTCGTAGAAGTTCAGCGTGGGCATGCGCAGCACTCGCCACCGCCCCACGCCGCTGTCGCGGGCGCCTTTCTCAATATAGGGACTGGCAGAACCGGTGGCCACCAGCTGCAGCTCCGGCCGCTGGTCATAGAGCACCTTCAGCCACAGCGACCAGTCCTCGGCGTACTGAATCTCATCCAGAAAGAAATAACGCGTCCCTTCGCGCGGGCGGGCGCGGTCATAGGCATCTATCACAGGTTTAATGCCGGTGAGTTTCAGAACGGGGTTATCGAAAGAGAGATAGAGGATATTATCCGGATTCACCCCGCGGCTCAGCAGCTCAGCAATCATCTGCCGCATGACCGTGGTCTTGCCCACACGGCGCGCTCCGCTCAGCACCACAAAGCGCCGAATCCCGGGCTCATCCAGAATGCTCAGAGCATCATGATACGCCCGCCGCTGCATCTCCGGCAGCTCGAGGGTACACCGCCGCTGCTCCCACCAGGGGTTGTATTCCTGCAACAGGTGAATCAGCTCCGTCTCGTTGAAAATAGTCATCTCTCCTCCTTTCAGAGAGAATTATAACCCTTGATGCTCAACATGTCAAGATATAATAAAAGTATACTTTAATGATAATACGCTACATCATTAAAGTATACTTTTATGATAATTTAATGTATTGATAATCAATTCTTCGGGAGGAAGTACCCACGCTGCTTATCAGAGATAGGCAGGCCGGCGGTTTCCATGACATAGAGCATTTCTTCCCAGAGGCGGCGGCGTTCCGAGAGGTCGGAGGTGCGCAGGAGGTAACTGGGATGATGCGTTACCACCACGGGGATACCGTTATATGAGCCGTGCTCCTGCTGGTAGGCCGCCAGCGGAAGGTTGCCGCGTTGCAGGATACCCCGGGCGGCAATCACCCCGAGCGCCACGATAACGCGGGGCTGCACCAGGCCAATCTCGAAATCCAGCACCGGGGCAGAGAATCGGATTTCCTTTTCGGTGGGCGGGCGGGTGTTGAGGGTCTGGCGCGGTTGCTCCGGGCGGAATTTGACAAGGTGGGTGATATAGACCTGCTCGCGGGTAAGACCCATGGCCTTGAGCATGCCGTCCAGCTTGCCGCCGGCTGCACCCTGAAACGGTTTACCCGCTTTCTCATCATGATAATTCACCGCATCGCCCACAAACATGATATCGGCAGAGAGATTCCCCTGACCGAACACCGGGGTGGGACGCAGCGTACCGAGTCCGCGCAGCGGCTTCCAGTTGGGCAGCAAGCGCTGCATGGCTTCCCATGCTTCGGCGGGATTCTGTCCGCCGGGGCGGAAGAAGGGCACATCATCCTCCGGGCGGGGTTCATCCGTGGGCAGCTCCGGCTCCGGGATGTCATCCAGCCGCAAAGCGGGGCGGGGGGCTTCCTCCTGCTGCATCTGCGGTTCGGCAGAGACGGGTGAGGGAGCCATTGCCGCCGGGGGCGGGGCGGGCATTCTGCCGCCGTTGCGGGCGGCCAGCATCCAGGCGCGGAGAATGGCACGTGCTTCCTCGTCAACAGGCAGGCGCTCAACACCCTGCTGCTGCAGGGTGCGAAGATAATTGAGCACCATTTCCCGCGTATTCACCGTGACAGAGACAGATTGAAACTATGCGCGGAATGTTACCACAGATGGCGGTAAAGTCAAGCTTTCGGCTTGCAAGCAGACACAAAGCAGGGTATGCTTGCAAGCGTGAGACGCTTTCTGACTCTAATCATTCTGACAATTACCCTGTGTGCTGCGGCACAGGCCTGGCAGCAGGTGAATGAAAATGCGCCGGAGCCCCCGCGCGAATTCCGCGCCGCCTGGGTGGCCACGGTATTCAATCTGGACTGGCCCTCGCGCGCCGGACTCTCTGCCGGACAGCAGAAACAGGAACTGCTCAACATCATTACCCGGGCGCACAAGCTCCGGCTCAACGCCATCATCCTGCAGGTGCGCCCCAACGGTGATGCCCTGTACAAATCCACGCTGGAGCCCTGGAGCGGTTGGCTGAGCGGCCCGGGAGTCAATCCCGGCTATGACCCGCTGGCCTTCGCCATCACGGAATGCCACAAGCGTGGCATGGAGCTGCACGCCTGGTTCAACCCCTTCCGCGCCACCATCAGCAACCGACCCGTGGGCAAGGGGCACGTCTCCCGCCGCAGCCCGGGCTGGATTCTGCGCGCCGGCAGCACCACCATGGTCAACCCCGCCAGCTCCTCTGCCCGCAACCATGTGATGCAGGTGATTCTGGACGTTGTGCGCCGATACAACATTGATGGTGTCCACCTGGATGACTACTTCTACCCCTACCCGCCCCACCACAAAGTGGCAGACGGCAAGTCCCCCGCCCAGCGCCGCGCCTATATCGATGACTTTGTGCAGACGCTCTACACACGGGTGAAAGGCATCAAACCCTACGTTCGCGTGGGTATCAGCCCCTTCGGTATCTGGCAACCGGGCCATCCCGGCAGCGTGGAAGCCGGGGTGAATGCCTATGAGCATCTGGCCTGCGATGCCCGCAAATGGATTCGCAAAGGCTGGGTGGATTACCTCTCCCCGCAGCTGTACTGGCGCTGCGAAGGGCCGCAGAGCTTCAACGCGCTGATGAGCTGGTGGAGCAGCATCAATCCCTCCCGCCCCATCTGGCCCGGCATTGCCAGCGTCCGCATCAACAGCTCCGAAGACCCCGGTCGCCCTGCCTCCGAAATCGGCCGCCAGATTGATTACTCTCGCAAACTGGCCCGCCAGAGCTGCGGCCAGCTCTACTGGAGCTGGAAGTCGCTCGGCACCAACCGCGGCGGTGTCTGCGAAGAGCTGGCAGAGCGCTACACCACCCTGGCCGTTCCTCCGCCCATGCCCTGGAGCGGCTCCACCCGGCCAACCCGTCCCACCGTGCAGGCACAGGACACCCGCAGCGGCTGCCAGGTGGTCTGGCAGAGCGATGGCAGCGCCCGCAAATGGGTTGTACAGGTGGGACGCGGCGGTAAATGGTGGCCCATGTATGTGCTTTCCGGCGCTGCCCGCCAGGTCATCATCCCGGCAAAAGTGGCAGCCAATATCGACCGCATCGCCATTCGCCCCATCTCCGGCACCGGCGTTTCCGGCACCCCGGGCGTGCTGGCCAGATAATCTTCCTATCGTACCGCCCGCCTCGCGGGCGGTTTTCACCCGCACGAAGTGCGTTTTCGCCCAAGGCGGCAGCCTTGTTTTCACAGCACCCGAAAGGGTGCTTTTTCATCCATCGCCAGCATGATAAAGCGACAGATGAAAAAAGCCGGCTGTCGCAGGCTGATGAAAACCGGCGTTGCCGGAGCGAAAAAGAAAAGCCTGACGGCTTTTCTTCTAAAACAACCCGCCTCGCGGGCGGCACTGTGCTTTCCTGCACCCCAAATACCTGCAAGTCTGACCGTATGGCTTTTTTTGCTTGTCAAGGCAGGGCAGGGGGGGTAGGATAGTGCCATATAGATATTTCCGGCGTTCATTGAGGATGCCGGACGCGAATGAATAACACATCAGCACAGTAAAATCATTATGGCAAATCTGAATAAAGTAATGCTTATCGGCAACCTGACGGCGGATCCGGATGTCCGCACCACGCCGCGCGGTACTCCTGTGACGGAGCTGCGTATTGCCGTTAACCGCGTGACCTCCGGTCCCAATGAGGGCGAGCGCCGCGAGGAGGCTACCTATCTGGACGTGACCTGCTGGGGCCGCACCGGCGAGATTGCTGCCCAATATCTGGCCAAGGGCCGCCCCGTATTCATCGAGGGTCGCCTGCAGCAGGACACATGGGAAGATAAGCAGACCGGCCAGCGCCGCAGCCGCATTCGCATCGTGGCAGAAAACCTGCAGCTGCTCGGCAGCCGTGATGGTGCTCCCCAGAGCGGCGGTAACGGCGGCTACCAGCAACAGCGCTCCGGCGGTTATAACAACGGCGGGGGCTACAACAATGGTGGCGGCAACTACGGCAACAACAACGGCGGCTATAACAACGGCGGCGGTAACTACGGCAACAACGGTGGCTACCAGCGCCCGCAGTACCAGCAGCAGAGCCGTCCGCAGCAAGCACCCGCACCCATGCCTGCCGAGGAAGAGGACGATATCCCGTTCTGATGCCCTTTTTATCACGCGCAGGAGGAGTATACCCCCTGCGCGTCATTTTTTGTTAGAAACGCATGCGGAGAATTCTCTGTTCCGGGTTCATCCTTTCTGGGCTGTTGCTGGCTCCTGCACTTGATGCAGAACCGCAACAGGCAGAGGACGATACCATTGTGGACATGGGAGAACCACTGCCGCAGGAATCCTCAGATACCCCGCCTCCCGCTGCGGAACAGAAAAGCGGAGACTCTACCCCCGAACCAGCCCCCTTCGTCTCACCGGAGGAAGAAGCTCTGCTGCGAGAGGCAGCTGCCCGGCGAGCCACCGCCGTGCCGGGAATACCGCCCGCCCCGGTTAGGGCAGACCAGCATGTCGTCTCGCAGAGCCGCCTGTTTTCCGTGAGCGGCGGCGATTCGCTGCGCATGGGTGCCATAGCCTCCCGCGCGGATGATGTCTTCAAGCGGGTGTGCAACCTGCTGACCTTTGATACGACATGGAAACATTCTATCTCCATTCGTCTGCTGGGGCAACATTCCGACCCGCCACGCCTCAACCCCATCCGCATGCGCGTACGCATCATCGGCGGGCAACCCAACTTCCAGATACGCATCTACCCCGGCGGGGGTATTGATTTGCAGAAGCTGGATGGAGCCGTCATTGCCATGGTGCTCTACGAGCGCGCGCTGCGCGAGCTGGAAGCTGATGCCTACCCGGACAACATCCGGCTGCCGGAGTGGCTGGTGACGGGCATTCAACAGGCAGTACTCTGGAAAAACGGTCAGATAGACCGCAATTTATACCGCAACCTCTTTGAACGCGCGGAGATGCTGCCGCCGGAGGAAATCATCTCCATCGAGAACCCGCATCAGCTGGATGCCACCACCCGCCAGGTCTATGACGTGTCCTGCGGCGTGCTGGTGATGAGCCTGCTGAGCAGCCCGGGCGGCCCCATCCAGCTCAAGGCTCTCATCACAGAGGGTGCGCTGGATGAAGGCACTCCGCGCGAAATGATTACGCGCTACTTCCACGAATTAGGTGTGGATGAAAGCATGCTGGACAAATGGTGGGCGCTGGAGCTGGCGGCGCTGGCTCTGCCCAAGGCATCTGAAGCACTGACCCCGCTGGAGAGTGAGGAGCAACTCTGTGAAGCACTCTCGCTGGTCTATTTTGATGATGAACTCGGCATAGTGCGCACCGTCAGTCTGGACAACGTGTACCGCCTGCGCGAGCTTCCGGATTGGCAGAAAAGCCTGCGACCCTGTGTGGAGCGTCTGGTGGGGCTCAGCGCCACCTGCTTCCCGGGGTATCGCCCCATCGTCATCGAGTACAGCCGCGTGCTGGGCGATTTGCTCAGCGGGGCAGACCCTGATAAACTGCAGGAGGTCCTGGGCCCGCTCAACGAACTGCGGCGTGCCTATGTGGCAGCAGCCGTGCGCGGACGCGATTACCTGGACTGGTATGAAATCACCCAACTGGGCCACACGAACACGCGCTCGTTCGATTCCTATCTGGCGGCCATGGAATTGCTGCGGCGCGAGGATGAGGGAGCAGAGACCCCGATGAGCCGTTATCTGGCCGATATCGAGGCGCTGCACACCCAGAAAGCCGGTGAGCCCCTGCCATCCCACCTCCGAAATCAGTTGAAAGCCGCTGCCACTCCTCCGGAGGATAACCCTGAACCCCAACCCGCTGATGCCCCGACCGAAGAAGAGTGACATCTCCCTCCCGGCGGGTGGAAAGCCCGACATGGAGCACGAGGAGGCTGCCCGTCGGCAAGGCTATGCCCGCATCTGCGGGATAGACGAGGCCGGGCGCGGCCCGCTGGCCGGACCGGTAGTGGCTGCGGCCGTCATCCTGCCACCCGGATATGAGCTTCCGGGGCTGAATGATTCCAAGAAGCTGACGGCCCGCCGTCGTGAGCAGCTGTTTACTGCCCTCATGGAGGATGATGCTGTGCATAAGTGCATAGCGCAGGCCTCCGTGCAGGAAATTGACGAGCTCAATATCCTGCGCGCCACCCACCTGGCCATGCAGCGCGCAGCCCTCGGCCTGTCTGTTGCTCCCGATTTCTGCCTGATAGATGGCCTGGCCGTGCCGGGATTCCTCCTTCCTTCTCTCAACCTGGTGAAAGGCGATGCCCGCTCCCTCAGCATCGCTGCCGCCAGCATTCTGGCCAAGGTCAGCCGTGACCGCTATATGGCTGAGCTGGATACCCTCTACCCCCAATATGGTTTTGCCCGCCATGCCGGGTATGGCACAAAAGCGCATTTGGAGGCTATACAGCAATATGGAGTTACGGAACATCATCGCCGCTCGTTTGCACCTGTTGCACAGATGGAGCTGCCCCTGGGATTCTGATACCCCGCCCCCGGTGCGTTACCGGGGAGAGTATGCCGAGCTGGTTGCAGCCTCCTGGCTGCGTGCTCATGGGGCAAAAGTGCTGCGGCGCAACTTCCGCTACGGAAACTCCGGCGAGGTGGACATCGTTTGCCGCGAGGCCGATACCCTCGTGTTTATCGAGGTGAAGAGCACCATCCACTCGGAGCACGGCAGCCCTTCCCGCGCCGTCAACCGCCGCAAGCGTCGGCTGCTGCGCCGTGGCGCGCGGAACTGGCTTCGCCTCCTCGGGTATACCGTCCCCATACGCTTTGATATCGTGGAAGTATTCCTGCGGACGGATGCCGCCCCCACCATCATCCGCCGCAAAGCCGCCTTTACCCTGCACGAAGGCGCAACTCACGTCTGAAAACACCCCTGTGCCCGACAACAAAACGCAGCATCCCATAGCAAAACGCTGCACCTGTGATAGGTGGCAGCTTTTTTGTTCGCGGCTTGTATGATGGGGTGTTGGATGAAAAAAGTTGGCTGTGACGGGCTGATGAAAACCTGCTTTGCCGGGGGTACGTTCTGAGAAAACGGCGTATTGCGTGCGCGTTACCCATGGGTAAGGCATTCATTTGGCTTGACCGTAGGGGCTAAGGGGCGTATAGTCTTGCGCGAACATCATGAAAGAACGGATAGCAAGCGTACAAGCAGAGGCCCTGGAGCGCATTGCCGGCATTGCCGACATGAAGGCTCTGGAGGATGCCCGTGTGGGTATTCTCGGTAAGAAGGGAAGTCTGACCCAGGTGCAGCAGGGGATGCGCGAT
This sequence comes from Akkermansiaceae bacterium, assembly GCA_015061985.1. Taxonomy (GTDB): domain Bacteria; phylum Verrucomicrobiota; class Verrucomicrobiia; order Verrucomicrobiales; family Akkermansiaceae; genus Akkermansia. Next base: position 8,646 of record SUVN01000024.1, on the reverse strand, counting down.
GTGCCTAAGGAGGAGAAGCCCGCCGTGGGCGCTCTGCTCAATGAGGCCCGCGCCGCCATCACCGCTGCACTGGAAAACCGCCGCAACGAGCTGCAGCAACAGCTGGATGCCGCCGCTGTAGCCGGTGTGGACTTTACCATGCCCGGTGCTGCCCTGCCGACCGGCGGACTGCACCCCATCTCCATCGTGCGCGATGAAGCGGTGCGCATCCTGCGCCGCATGGGCTTCACGCTGTCCGACGGCCCGGAGATTGAGGATGAGTGGCACTGCTTTGACGCACTCAACACGCCGGATGATCACCCCGCCCGCAATGAGAAGGACACTTTCTATTTCGACAGCGGCAAGCTGCTGCGCACCCAGACCAGCACCGTGCAGGCCCGCACCATGGAAAAACAGGCGCCTCCCGTGCGCATCATCTGCCCGGGTTCTGCGTTTCGCCGCGATGCCATCGATGCCACGCACCTCTCTGCCTTCAACCAGATTGAGGGTCTGTATGTGGACAAGAACGTGAGCGTGGGCGACCTGAAAGGCACGCTGGAATACATGCTCAAGGCGCTTTTCGGCAGCGACACCGCCGTGCGTTTCCGCCCGCATTTCTTCCCCTTCACGGAACCGAGCTTTGAGATTGACGTGCTGCTGCAGGCGGCGGGGCAGGCACCGCGCTGGATTGAGATTGCCGGCTGCGGCATGGTGAACCCCGCCGTGTTCGAGGCCATTGACCGCGAGACCGGCAAGCAGCTCTACTCCGGCTGCACCGGCTTTGCCTTCGGTATCGGCCTGGAGCGTCTGGCCATGATTCGCTGGGGTATCCGCGATATCCGCCTGCTCATCGAGAACGATGTCCGCTTCCTCGCTCAGTTCCAATAAACCTCTCACTCTCTATACATAGCAATGAACGTTTCTCTTAATTGGCTTTCAAGCTACATTGATCTGGAGGGTCTCGGCACTCAGGAGATGGCCGATATGCTCACCTTTGCCGGTATTGAGGTGGAGGGTATCCAGGAGCGCGGCGTGACCACCGACCTTGTGGTCGTGGCGCAGGTCATGGAAAAGACACCCGTGGAGGGCAGTGACCACCTGAACGTCTGCATGGTAGACGCCGGGGAGGGCTCGCTGCGCCAGATTGTCTGCGGCGCACAGAATTACAAGGTGGGCGACAAAGTGCCCTGTGCCCTGCCCGGGGCAGTACTGCCCGGCGGCTGGGAAATCAAGGACGGCAAGCTGCGCGGTGTAGAGAGCCGCGGTATGCTTTGCTCCGCTTCTGAGCTGGGGCTGCCGGACAAGGAACACGGTCTGTGGATTCTGCCGCAGGACTACGCCGTGGGCACCCCCGTGCGCACATTCGTGCCCACTGATACCATTTTCGAGCTGGAAATCACACCGAACCGTCCCGACCTGCTGAGTCACTGGGGCATGGCGCGCGAGCTGGCCGGTATCACCGGTCGCACTCTCAAACAGGACCCGGCAGAGCAGCCCACCGCAGCCATTCAGACCTGCCCTGCGGGTGATTACATCACCCTTTCCGCACCGGAAATCTGCCCGTTCTACACCGCCACCCGCATCAGCGGCGTAAAGATTGGTCCTTCCCCGGCCTGGCTGGCAGACCGTCTGGTATCCATCGGTCTGCGCCCCATCAACAACGTGGTGGACATCACCAACTACTGCCTCTTTGAGCTGGGGCACCCGCTGCATGCCTTTGATGCCGCCAAGCTCACCGGCGGGCTGAACATCCGCCGCGCTGCCGAGGGTGAATCCTTCACCAGCCTCATGAATGAGCAGTACAGCCTTACGCCGGAAGATATCGTCATTTCCGATGCCTCCGGTGCCGCGTTGGCACTGGGTGGTGTGATGGGTGGTCTGGATTCCGGGGTGACGGAGAGTACCACGGACATTGTGCTGGAATCCGCCTGGTTCCTGCGCAGCAACATCCGCTTCACCAGCCGTCGTCTGGCACTGGGCTCCGATTCCTCCTACCGTTTTGAGCGCGGAACTTCCCCCTGGAATGTGCTGCGCGCTGCTGCCCGCGCCATTGAGCTGATTCTGGAGTGTGCCGGCGGCACGGCTGAGCCGGTGCTGGTGGGTGGTCAGGCCCCCTGTCTGGTGCCGGAGGAGAACGCCACCAATGCCACCGTGCTGGAACAGGGCACGGAGGGTAAGATTTACTACGCCCTCGACCAGGTGCAGCTGGATTGGAAGGAGCTGGACGTCATGACCAACGCCTCCATCCCCCACCTGGAGGCAGCCCGCATCCTGCGCCAGCTCGGCTTGCGAGAGATTGACGGCAAGGGCACCTGGGATTGCCCGCCCTGGCGTCTGGATCTGAAGCGCAGCTGTGACCTGCTGGAGGAAGTGGTGCGCGTGTACGGCATCGACAACATCCCCGCCACCAACACCTCCATCTACGTGGAGGAGAGTGCGCACGACCGCGCCGGCGATTACCGCATGGCGCTCTCCCGCAAGCTGGCCGGTGCCGGTTTCTGGGAGGCGCAGACCTTCAAGCTCATCGCTGCGGAGAGCATCGACCCCACCATTGCCAGCGTGGAGCATGCTCTGCCCATCAAGCCGCTCATGGAGGGCGATATCATCCGCGTGTCTCTTCCCATCTCTGAGGACCACTCCACCCTGCGTCCCTCGCTGGCACCCGGCCTCATCTCCGTGGCTGCCCGCAACATGAACCAGGGGCTGGAGGTGCTGCGCTTCTTCGAGTGCGGTCGCGTGTTCCGCAACACCGGCGGCGGCAAGGGCAAGGATATCGAAAACGAGGTGCTGGGCATCTTCATGGCCGGCAAGCTCAACCCCGCCAGCTGGGCAGACACCAAGCCGGGTGAGGCTCATTTCGAGCACCTGCGCGCCGTGCTGGATATCCTGGTGCCCAAGGCGGAAATCACGCTCAACCCCGCCAAGCAGGCTCGTGAGACGGCTGCCGTGGGGGCTGATATTCTGATTAACAACCAGGCCTGCGGCTACGTGGCCCGCATTGCGCTGGCAACCTGCCGTACGCTGGGGCTGCCCATGGAGTCCTACTACGCAGAGCTGGATTTGCGCAAGCTCCAGCAGGTGGCTACCGCCCCCTTCAAGGCGGTGGATTTGCCCCAGTTCCCCGGTTCCGGGCGCGATGCCTCTCTGGATGTTCCCGCCGATACCCGCAATGCCGACATCGTGAAAGCCATTCAGGCTGCCAAGCAGAAGCTGTTGGTTGCCTACCAGCTCAAGGACGTGTTCTGCGACCCCTCCGGTGAGAAGCTCGCCGCTGACCGCAAGGCCATGACCTACACCTTCCTCTATCGCGATGCGAAGAAGACCCTCACCGCGCCTGAGGTCGATGCCGCCCACAAGCAGGTGCTCGATACCCTCGCCGCCAAGGTGAAGGACCTCAAGTTCCGTTAATCCGGTACTTCATTCCCATTTTCACCGCCCGACCGCGTATTCCTGCCCGGTCGGGCGGTTTTTTTGAATGGGTCTTCTGGTTTTGATGATGCCAAAAAAACGCCTGTCGGTGGGGAACCGACAGGCGGAAAGCTTTTTTGTGTGAAAGTCGCGTTTAGCCGAAGAATCCGGCAGAGCCGAGGAGGGTCATCATGACGATGGTGATGACAAGCCCCAGGATGCAGAGGATGGTGCCGGAGATGGCCATGCCTTTCTGCTCCACAAGACCGGTGGCGTATGCCATGGCATTGGGCGGAGTGGAGATGGGCAGCGCCATGCCGAGAGAGGAGGCGAAGGCTACCGTGACCAGCAGAGCGACAGCGCCGGGGTTGTCCATGGAGCCGGTGGCAAGCATGGCACCGGCCACGCCGGCCAGAATGGGCACCAGCAGGGCGGCGGTAGCCGTGTGGCTCATGAAGGTGGCCATGAAGAGGCAGATGCAGCTGGCACCGATGAGCAGAACGGTGGAGTTCCACTCGCCGAAGGGAATGGCGCTGATCATGTCCTTGGCCAGGTTGGTTTCACTGAGGGCAACACCCAGAGCGAAGCCGCCGGCTACCAGCCAGAGCACATCCCAGCTCATGGACTTGAGGTCTTTCTTGGAGATAACGCCCGTCACGGAGAACACGGCGATGGGGATGATGGCCACGGTGTTGGCATCCAGCCCGTGGTACTCCTTGGGGATAATCCACATGAGGATGGTGATGATGAAGGTGGCGTAGACGACGATGGCCTTGGGAGTCTTGAGGAATTTACCCTTGAGTTCCTTGGAGAGGTCCAGGCTGGGTTGGGAGATGGGGAACATCTTGATGAGGATAAGCCAGCCCACCAGCAGCATGATAATCACAAAGGGAATGCCGAAAGCCATCCACTTGCCGAAGGAAACATCCAGCCCCATGTCCTGCATGGCCTTGAGGGCGATGGCGTTGGGCGGGGTGCCGATGGGAGTGCCGATGCCGCCGACGTTGGCACCCACGGGGATGCAGAGGGCAAAGGCAGCTCGGCCGCGGTCCTCCGGTTTGAAGAGAGCCAGCACGGGGGTGAGCAGGGCAAGCATCATGGCAGCGGTGGCCGTGTTGCTCATGAACATGGAGAAGATGGCCGTCACGCTCATGAGCCCCAGCAGCACAAACTTGGGATTGGTGCCGAAGGGTTTGAGCAGGACTCGGGCCAGGTTGATGTCCAGACGGTACTTGGTGGCGGCATCTGCCAGGAAGAATCCACCGAGGAAGAGGATGATGATGGGGTCGGCAAAGGTGGCAAACACGCTGCGCTGCTTGGTCACGCTTACGAGCTTCAGCTCATCAATCTTACGGCTCAGTTCGCCGTCATACAGCTTGGCAGAGGCTGCCAGAAGGGCGGTTTTCTGAGCGTCGTCAGCCTTATTGGCCACCACCGGCTTGAGGATAGCGGTGTTGATGGTGTTGCGCACGTAGCCGGAGCTGAGACTTGTCTGCTTCTTCAAATCCGCCAGCACGGCATCCTGCGTAGCCTCCACAGTCCTGGCATCTGCGCCGGGACCGTAGGCATCCGCAATGATGGCTTTCACGGTACCTGCATCATAGCGCTGCACCTGCAGGAAGTTGAGAGACTGGTTGGACATGCCCATGACGGTGAGCGTAATCACCAGCACAGAGGTGGTCCAAATCGGGATGGGTTCCAGAATCCACATGAGTGCGGCAAAAATGAACAGGGCGATGACTCGCGCCTGGATGACATTGATGGGCACCCCCATTTCTTCAAACGGAATCATGAGCATGCTGCCGCTCAGGAGCAGCACGATAATGATTTTAATCAGGCTTTTGATAGTGGTGTTCATAGTACTTAGCAGATAAGTTACCATACGCGCGCCCGAGGGCGCCTCAGCCTGTCTGTTGAGACTCCCGCGTGCCCGTGCACGTATAGAGGGTACTACAAATATCCTGTTTTGGCAAGTTCTATCTCTTATTCGGTTAAAAGAAAACGGCTGCACCGTGCAGTGCAGCCGTGAATCTGAAAGTGGATGCGGCGGGTCTTCCCGCCTTGGCCGGGTATCAGGCCTTCAGCTCGTTGCCCAGCTCAATGATGGAATACTCGCCGGGGCTGAGACGGTAGACAATCTGCAGCACGTTGCGGCGGGCATTGCGGTACAGCACGAAAGGCTTGCCGGAGATTTCCAGCTCCATGATGGCATCTTCCTTGTACATGGTGCGCAGGTCGTAGCCTTCGCGGGAGATGCGCACGGGCTTCGGGTCTTCCGGTGCATCGGTGTCCACATCGTAATCCAGCACTTCCTCCTCGTAAACTTTTTCGTCCAGCTTGCGGATGCTCTTGGAGCGGTGCGGGCGGAAATGCTTCATGAGGCGGGTTTTGTGCTTGCGCATGCGGCGCATAATCTTGGTAATCGTCTCATCAATGGCGGCATACAGGTCTGCCCCTGTGGTCGATGCCTGGATAGTGATGTGGTCAGCACAAAACAGAACAATTTCTGCCATCTGTCGATCCTTTTGCACATCCACCACCACACGGGCTTCCACAATCTTCGGATAGTCGATATGAATGCCCTGGATTTTCTTTGTGGCGAATTCGCGGATTGCCTCTGTCACTTCAATGTGACGCCCCGTAACAGTAATGTTCGTTTCTGAATTCGGCATGGTCTGTACCTCTTTCTATTGGTTGGTTTCTGTTGGTGCAGGGGAAGGCCGTCAAACGTCCTTTCTGCAATACTCATATTAACCGCTGTCATCCATTTTTGCAAGAAAAAACGGCTCTCTCGCAGCCTTTTTTTGCCGCTGCCGTGCAGAAAGAGACCGGGCGGGTCTGCGCATGTGGACCCGCCCGGTAGATTAAGTTGTTGCCGGGGAGAAGCTTACTTGATTTCAGCGCCCATATCCTCGTATTCGAGGATGTCGAGCTTGGGGGCGTTGATGAGCTTCATGACATCCTCGCCTGGTTCCTGAGCGGTGGGCTGCACCGGCAGGGATTTGGTTTCAAACACCTTGAAATCGGGCTCCATGGCGATGTTGCCGCCGGTGGCCAGAGAGAAGTAGCCGCGCTGCGGGTTGAAGCGGCAGTTGATGGTGTTGTTGGGGTTGCCGTCTTTAGTGAAGCGGAACTCCGTGGCAGGATGCCACTTCTTGCCGTCCCAGCGGAAAGCAGGGCCGAAGGTGGCGCGGCGCTCGTAGCTCTTGGACTCGATGTTGCGGCGGAAGTCTTCCACAAAACCGCAGCCGCCGCCCAGTCCGCGGCGAATGGCCTGCACACGCCAGCAGCTCATCAGCTCCCACTCGCCGGTGGCCGGGTTCATGAGGTAGCCGGCAATCTGGCGGAAGTGCTCACCGTCCGGTTTTTCAATCACGAGCGTGCGGATGACATCACCCTCTTTCCAATCGAACACGCGCATGGACTTGCCGCCCGTACCCTCGCCGCCGAAACGCTCTGTGCGCACGTTTTCACCGCGCTGCACCAGCTTGGCGCGTTCATGCTCAGGAGCGGCGTGGGGGTTGTCGCCGGAATCCTTGGCATCCCAGATGGAGAAGATAGCCACGCGGATGGGGGAGCCGTCCTCGCGTTTGTTGGCCAGTTCCTGCACGCCGATGTAGCCGTTGGAGAAGTTGTTGCAGCTGAAGTAGGTGCCCGGGGCACTCTTTTCAATGACGGTTTCCTGATAGGCGGCCATGCAGTTGTCCACGGCAGGCAGATAGCCGATATGAACGGAAGCGCACATGAGTTTGGCCATGTTTTCCGGTTTCCAGTAATCAGCGTAGCGGTCAGCAAGAGCCTGCGGGCCAAGGATACCCGCCAGCGCCACCAACCCTGTCAGAATTCGGGAGGTTACTCTCATATCGCGTTCCATTATACAGAATTTGCGGTGGCATGACAAGAGATTTATCGCCCGACGGCTTCCTCCGGTCTCATTCGCTTGACAAACAGTAGGCAGGGCGCTAAACTCTCCCGCGAACATGAACACTTACAAAATCGCTGTACTGGCAGGGGATGGAATCGGCCCCGAGGTGATGGAGCAGGCACTGCGTGTGCTGGATGCTCTGGAGAAGAAACATGGTTTTGCCACGGAGCGTACCGCCTGTTTTGTGGGCGGTGCGGGTATCGACAACTGCGGCAAGGCTCTGCCGGATGAGACGCTGGCAGCCTGTGAGGCGGCGGATGCCATTCTGTTCGGTTCTGTGGGTGGGCCGAAGTGGGATACGCTGCCCCCGGATGAGCGCCCGGAGCGCGGGGCGCTGCTGCCGCTGCGTAAGCATTTCTCCCTGTATGCCAACCTGCGCCCCGGCATCTGTCTGCCGGAGCTGGTGGAGGCTTCCCCCATCAAGACTTCACTCATTCCCAATGGCTTTGATATCCTCTGCGTGCGTGAGCTGACCGGCGGCATGTATTTCGGCGAGCCGAAATTCTATGGCGAGCGCGATGGGGAAATCGTGGGTATCGACACCCTCGTCTACAAGAAGAGCGAGGTGGAGCGCATCGCCCGCGTGGCTTTTGAAGCCGCCCGCGGACGCAGCGGCAAGCTGTGCAGCGTGGACAAGGCGAACGTGCTGGCCTCCTCCGTGATGTGGCGCGAGGTTATGAACACCATTGCCGCTGAATACCCGGATGTGCAGCTCACACATATGTATGTGGACAATGCGGCCATGCAGCTGGTGCGCAACCCCGGCCAGTTCGATGTTCTGGTCACGGAGAACACCTTTGGTGATATCCTGACGGATGAGATGGCCATCGTCTGTGGCTCTCTCGGCATGCTGCCCAGTGCCTCGCTCTGTGAGGGGTCTGATAGCTTCTTCGGGCTCTACGAACCCTCCGGCGGTTCCGCTCCTGATATTGCCGGCAAGGGTATCGCCAATCCCATTGCCCAGATTCTTTCCATGGGGATGATGCTGCGCTACACCTGCCGAGAGACGGCTGCTGCGGATGACGTGGACCGCGCGGTACGTGCCGTTATCGCCGCCGGTTATCGCACCGGTGATCTGGCCACCGGCGCAGAGGGTGAAATCCGTGTCGGCACTGTCGGTATGGGTGATGCCATCATCGCGGCACTGTAAGAGTCTCTGACAAATGCAAAAAAGCCGCTGCGGAATCATGAACCGCAGCGGCTTTTTCTTTGGTACGACCGACGCGATATGCGCACTGCGGTGAAAGTCCGCGCGGAGCCGCGATGATGCGGAATCCCAGACCTGAAGAACAACTGCGGGGAGGCAACGAACCGTGGAAAAGGAAGTTCGAGGG
>SUVN01000023.1 GCA_015061985.1 Akkermansiaceae bacterium | reverse complement strand
TGCTAGGGTGTTGGGCACCAAGGTAACTTTGGGCTTGAATAGTTCTAAAAACTGTGTATCCTAAAGTTCGATTAATTTTGAGGCATCCACCCCCTTGGGTTCGATTTTATTTTGAGGCAATACGCTTACAGCCGCAGGCTACTTTGTTCTTCAGATCCGGGATTCCGCATCATCGCAGCTCCGCTCGGACTTTCACCGCAGTGCGCATATCGCGCCAATCGTCCCCCCCCCAAAAAAACGCGACACTCCGAAAAGAGTATCGCGCTTGAGAAAAGAGAAAGGGAAATATATTTACTCCGCAGCGGGGGCGGGAGTCTCATCAGCCGACTCCGGAGCTCCGCTTTGAAGACCCTGCTGCTGGAGCTGCTGGAGCATCTCCGGGGTCAGCTGGAAGGGCATGCCCCCCTGAGCGGGCTCGTTCTTCTTGATGTCCTTCAGGCTGATGGTAAAGACGAGGGTGGAGTTGCTGCCGATGGGGCCGGGGGCCTGCTCGCCATAGGCAAGCGCCGCAGGGATGCAAACCTCGTAGGTGGAGCCGATGGGCATGAGCTTGAGAGCCTCAGCAAAGCCGGGTACAACCTGATTGACGGGCATTTCGATGGGGGTGGAAGTCGCGTCAAATACCTTGCCGTCAATCTTCTTACCCTCGTAGGTCACCAGACAAACGGCATCCTTGCCGTCCTTCGCCTCATCATACTTGCGGCCGTCAGCCGGAGTGATAACACGGTAAAGCAGCCCGGATTCCGTCTTGGACACACCTTCTTTCTTGGCAAACTCTGCTTCGAATGCCTTGCCTTTTTCCAGATTGAGCTTGGCCTGCTCAGCCTCGCGGGCACGCAGAGTTTCTACAAAGGCGCTCATGCCGGCTTCGATTTCAGCCTGATTCATGCTGGGTTGCTCGCCCTTGAGTGCCTGGTCAAGACCTTGGAAGAAAACCTCCTGGTCAAAGTCAGAGGCGGTCAGCGTAGAAGCGCCTGCAGCCACTTCCTGACCGAAACGATAACCCATGAAATAGGAGAAAGCTTTCTTCGCCTGCTCCGGGGTAGCGGTGGGAGCTGCTGCGGGTGTTTCGGGGGCAGGAGCGGGTGTGTTCTGGGAGAAGCAGAGCGGCGTCACGGCTGCCATGGTCACAGCAAGGCCGGCCAGAATCATGATGTATGTTTTTTTCATAACTCGAATATGGAAGTTTCGCGTCCGCAGGAAAATCCGCATGCAGACGCAGGTTACGCTCCTCATGCTACCCTTTCAATGGGGCATAGTCAAGTTCTATCATTGTGTGCATTGTGACATGCACGTGCATATCTTTCCACCTGTGCAGGCAGCCAGTTTGTGGGCAGGGGCGTGTTGTTCCGCAAGGCTTCACGAATGATGGTGGATGAGGCCGGATGATGGCCGCTGATGAAGTGGCTACGCACGCCCGGTCGGGGTTCCGGCTTCGTTCCTCTGTGATAAACGATGAAGGTGAGATGCTCTGTCAGGTAATCATAGCGAGCCCAGCGGTGCAGCTGCTCCCATTGGTCTGTTCCCAGCAGCCAATATAACTCTGCCTGCGGATGCTGGGCGGAGAAATGTTCTACTAATCGCCAGCTCCAGCTGGGCGGCGGCAGGATTAAATCCAAATCAGATACGCGAGCCCACGAGAGCCCGGAGGTTGCCAGCCTGAGAAGTTCCATCCGCTCATTATCGCTGAACATCGTGCGCGTTTCTTGCTTGAAAGGAGAACAAGCCGCCGGCAGGAAGATGACCTCATCCAGACAACAACATTCCTGAGCCGCTGCGGCAATGTGCAGATGCCCGGCGTGTATGGGATCAAAAGACCCTCCGAAAAGACAGATTTTCCGTTTACAGTCCATCCGTTCCTTTGTAGGGCAGGAAACCGCCGATGGGAAGTTTGACTTTCTTATTCTCCGGTGTCAAACGGCGATAGTGGTTGATGAAATTGGTCAGATGTCCATAGTTGGCAGCATTCTTCGGGATGCCCTGTTGCCCGCAGTTAACCAGCACGTTAAAATGCAGCTCGGCATGCAAGTGCGCCGGGAACATGCCGCGGTTCGTCCCAATGGTTCCCACCTGATCACCTCGCTTCACCAGCTGTCCCAACTGTACATCTATTCTGTCCAGATGGCTGTATAGCGTCTGACAGCAGAGCACTTTCTTTGTCTTGGGTTCGCGGAAAGCATGGCGTACAATGACTACCTTTCCCCACCGTCCGCGAGCATCGGCAGCATAGGTCACAAGGCCGTGTCCCACAGTGTATACCGGGTCGCCCAAATCAGAATTTCCTCCGCCGATACCGTTCCAGTCCTCGCCCAGATGACGGGGGGTGGCCAGTCGCAAGCCGCGGGATTTGTAGTAGCCTTTGCCGTCCGGCTTGCCTACCGGAAAATCAAAACCATCAGCCAGAGGAACGAACGCCCATTTGCCGTCCGGCGTCTTCTGCGCAAAATCCGCTGCCGCAGCGTGCGTGCCTGCGATACTGATCAGTATCATGACCAAAAGAACAAGGTGGCAGTATAGATAACGCATGTGATTATTCTACCATACCATGACTTGTTCTATCAAGCTTCAATCTTGCCATGGACAGTACAGAGTCTGCTGCCATTTTTGCTAAGTCGTTACTCTATCCGATTTGCGTGCCTCTGCGTTATGCCGCAAATAAGTGAAAAATGCGTCCGGCGGTATTACGGATTTGCGGATTGTTCAAATAAATGAACTAAGGCACAACCCGCACTTGACAAATGGGGCCGTCATCCTGTATGCTGCTGTCGATGAAGAAGGTGATGCAACTGCTTGTGGTGCTCGGGCTTTGTGTATTCAGCCCGCTGGCTCACGGTCTGGAAGTCATATTGGCCGGGGGCGTGGCTTTGCGCTCGTGGGAGAACTACCGCGGACCGTCGGCTCACGATAATTGGTGGGCCAACTTCATTCGGGCATCGACCGTGCAAATAGGAATTACGAAGGCAAAAAAGCCGAATGAGCGCATTGTGTGGATTGTATTCCGCCCCTCATACATCACCCGCAGTCGGGAAAATAAGATAGACTATATCCCCAAGATTCGGGAGACTGCCGGCAAACTGGGGGTGCAGCTGGTATACGTGGACTCCGCAGAGGCTGCCTACGCAGCCATCAATAAAGCTCCGCGCCGTGGGGAAAAGATTAATTCTTTCTATTATTTCGGGCATTCCAACCCGCATGCCTTCATGTTGGATTACAGCAACGATATCATCGGTGCCTCCACCCAGTGGATGCACGAGGATGAGCTTGCCACCAAAATACGCCGCGATATTTTTGCCCCGGATGCGGAATGCTGGAGCTACGGCTGCTACACGGGTCAGAGCATGAGCGCCAAGTGGAAAGCTGCTTTCGGCGTGCCGATGTGGGGGAATATGGAATCCACTCGCTACCAGCCTGTGGGCGAGGGGCGCTTGCCTGCCGGAGCCGGCCGTTGGGTTCGCTGAATTTCACTTATACTACACGTAAAAGCGCCGCCAATCGTAGAGATGGCGGCGCTTTATTCTTACTTATCGTCTTTCTTTTTACGGGAAGCTCGGGGCTTAGCGGGTGCTTTTGCCTTGGTTGCCGTTGTTTTCCGTTTAGGGGAAGCCTGCTTTTTCTCCGGTATCGGAGTCTCGTCGGCGAACTCAATTTTATCCGTTCCTTCCGGTCGGCTCGCCCTTGAGGAATTACCGGCAGAGAGGTCGCCACGCAGAATGGCTTCCGCAATGGGGTCTTCCAGCAGACGCTCAATGGCGCGGCGCATGGGACGCGCCCCATATTGCGGGTCATAGCCCTTGTCCACCAGCATACCGATGACTTCCGGGGAGAGTGTCAGATTGATTTTCTTCTCTGCCAGACGCTTGATGAGCTTATTGGCCTCCAGCTCCACGATTTTTTCGAGATCGGGGCGCTCCAACATGCGGAAGACGACCAGCTCATCAAAGCGATTGATGAATTCCGGGCGGAAATGCTGCTTGGCGGACTCGGTAATCTTCTCCTTCATCGTATCGTAATCCGCTTCCTGCGAGGCCATGGCACCAAAGCCCATGGTGCCCTGACGGCTGGCCAGACTGGCCCCCACGTTGGAGGTAAGAATGATGATGGTATTGGAGAAGTTGACTTTTCTGCCGAGCGAGTCGGTCACCGTGCCTTCCTCCAGAATCTGCAGCAGGAGGTTCATCACATCCGGATGCGCTTTCTCCACCTCGTCAAAGAGAATGACGGCATAAGGGCGGCGGCGAACCTGCTCCGTAAGCTGGCCTCCGTCATCGTGTCCCACATACCCGGGAGGCGCGCCGATGAGGCGGCTCGTGCTGAATTTCTCCATGTATTCGCTCATATCCACCTGAATGAGCGCCTCTGCCGTGCCGAACATGATTTCCGCAAGATTGCGGGCCAGATAGGTTTTACCCACACCGGTCGGGCCCATGAAGAGGAAAGAGCCAATGGGGCGGCGGGGATCCTTGATATCAGCCCGGCTGCGGCGCAAGGCGCGGGAAATGGCTGAGCAGGCTATATCCTGCCCGATGACCTTGCTCTTGAGTTCCTCCTCCATGTGCAGGAGTTTTTCAGCCTCCTTTTCCTCCATGCGGGAGAGGGGGATTCCCGTCCACTTGGACACCACGGTCATGATATCCTCTTCCGTCACATCCGGCACGGAGGTGTTCATATCCTTCTTCCATCCATCGAGAGAGCCGGAAAGTTTCTTGCGGAGCTCCTGACAACGGTCGCGCAGCGTGGCAGCCTGCTCGAAGTCCTGATTATCCACGGCGGCTTTTTTGTCTGCCTCCAGTTGGGCACACTGCTGCTCAATTTCCTTGATGGAGGCGGGGCGGGTCATGCGAGCCACGCGGAGTCGGGAGCCTGCCTCGTCCATGAGGTCGATGGCCTTGTCCGGCAGGAAACGCCCGGTAAGGTAGCGCTTGGAGAGATTGGCCGCGGCCTCCAGAGCAGCGGGGGTGTAGCGGACGTGGTGATGCTCCTCATAGCGGGGGGCAATTCCTTTGAGAATAAGGATGGTGTCCTCGACCGAGGGTTCCCCGACCTGTACCTGCTGGAAACGACGCTCAAAGGCGGCATCCTTTTCCACATGCTTACGGAATTCGTTGAGCGTGGTGGCACCGATGGCCTGCATCTCGCCACGAGAAAGTGCGGGTTTTATGATGTTGGAGGCATCCATCGTACCTTCGGCAGAGCCGGCCCCCATGAGTGTGTGCATCTCATCAATGAAGAGAATGATATTCTTCTCGTGAAGGATCTCATCCATCACGGCCTTGAGCCGTTCCTCGAACTGTCCGCGGTATTTCGTGCCCGCCACCATGAGCGCCAAATCCAGAGAAATGATTTTCTTGCCCAGCAGGAACTCCGGCACATCCCCTGTCACAATCATCTGCGCCAAACCTTCCACAATGGCGGTCTTACCGACACCGGCTTCACCCAGAAGAACCGGGTTGTTTTTGGTGCGGCGGCAGAGAATCTGAATCACGCGCTCGATTTCGGCGCGTCTGCCAATGACCGGGTCCAGCTCGCCCTTGGCGGCTCGCTCCGTCAAATCGCGGCCGAAAGCCTTGAGCGCCGGAGTTTTGCCACGTTCGTAACCACCGCGCCCGGCAGATTGGCGATTGAGGAACATCTCGTCGTCTTCCTCATCGTGCGGTGGGCGATTGGGCGGGAACTCATCGCCGCGACCGGAGCCGGCGGCATCGTCATCCTCTGCGCTGAATCGGGGGCTGATTTCCTGCTGCACGCCTTTCAGCGCGGTATCATAAGTGAGCCCGGCAGAGGTGAGTGCATGCCATGCCAGACCATCGGAATCTCGCAGAATGGCCAGGAGGATGTGCTCGGTGCCGATGTAGGTGTGGCGCAGGCTCTTGGCCTCCTCTCCGGCCATGGAGAGGAGCTTGCGAACACGGGGGGTATAGGGAAGGCTGCCTTCCGTGCCGGAGGCATTACCCGGCATCAGGGATTTTTCTATTTTTTCGGCCAGTGCGGCGATATTGAGCCCGCTGTTTTCCATGACGCTGACGGCAACGCCCTGGCCGAGCTTCAGGAGCCCGAGCAGAACATGCTCTGCGCCGATGTAGTTGTGGCGGAATCTGTCTGCCTCCCGGCGAGCCAGATTCATGACCTGCTGTGCGCGTGGTGTGAAATTATTCATGGGGAAAAGTTTGTCCGATTGGTTTATGAAAATTGGGGGGAGAGTCCGGCGCTGTTGGATGCCAGAAAATCACGAGCCGCGCGGGCGCGGATGATGGGCTGAGCCGCTTCCTCCTCCGGCTTCCGCATGGCTGTGTTCAGAGCAAGCATCATATCCAGCTCCCGCAGTTGTAAGAGGGCGGTTCGGGGCGGAATTCTGTCGTCCCAGTCAAACATACCCAGCAGATACCCCAACCGCAGAACGGAAATGGCATTGCGAGATTCCTGCAGGGAGAGCCTGCGGGCATGACTGAGGGTGGCATAGGCTCGCGCCACTTTGTCTGCCAGCACAAGTCCGGGTTCTTCCGCCAGCCTGGCTCTGACCTGCAGCTCTCTGTTGATGAGTTGTTTCAGCACATTGCGGTAGTGCGTCATCAGCTCCTCCGTGCTGCCCTCGGGACCGGGAATGGAATAGACGATGAATAGGTTGCCTGTATCGTCCTCGCCGTCGGAATAATAGGGAGAAATGTTGATGTGCAGCTTTTCCATGGCCTTGGTGACCTGCGGCATCATGTTGCTGATGGTCAGGCCGGGCAGGTGCAGCACGGTGTATATTTGAATCCCATCGCCGGATTCACCCGGCATGCTGGTCAGATAGCCGTTGCGGGAGTCCTGTGCAAAGTTCACCTTGCTTTCCAGTGCGAAAGCGAGCCTGCGAAGCTCGTTGATAGTTTCACGGATGCTGTTGCCGGCGCGGCAGGCGTGGAGAACGAGGTGTTCTTCCTCATTCACCATGCAGATGATATTGCGCTTTTCCGGGATAATCAGGTGGCAGCCGTCCTGCCGCGCCGCCATGCAGGGCGTGAGCTGCTTGCGCACCATCAGGGCGCGGCGTTGCTCATAGCTCAACTCCTGCATCTCGCAGCAGTACGCATTCTTGAACCCGCGCAGCCCTTTGAGCGCAGGCAGGAGAATATCACTGACGGCGCGGCGGTCTTCAGCCGTGCTCCAGCCGGGGAAGCGGTAACCCGGCAGGTTGCGTACCAGACGCCCTATCGTACCGATGACAACATCCTGCTCATCGTCACATTCAAGCATCCAGTCTGCAAGGGGAGAGCTGATCAGTTCGTCCGTCGTCATGATTTTTCTGCAGAATTGAGGTTGCGGATACGGTCGCGCAGCTGAGCTGCCGTTTCGTAGTCCTCCCGTTCGATGGCTTCACGAAGTTCGACTTCCAGCTGTGCTTTTTCGTCAACTTCGCCCTCATATTCGGAATCTTCAGAGGCAGATTCCAGAGAAAGCTCACGCGCAAAGACAGTATAGCAAGTGGGGCATCCCAAACGCCCGGTCTTGCGGAACGTGGGGAGCTCAAACCCGCAGGCCGGGCAGCGTACCAGCACATCTTCCCCTTCGGAGTCTTCACCGTCGGTTACACGTTCCGTCAATTCGCGGACAAGTTTGTCGACGCGGGCCTTGAACTCTTCCGGGAAGAATTTTTCAGCAAAGCTGAGTGTGCCGGGGTCAAACAACCCGTTCTTTTTGGCACAATCCTCGCAGAGGGCAAGCTCGGAGACCTGTCCGTTGATAATTTGCGTGAGTGAGATGGACGCACGCTTCCCGCATATGTGGCACTTTTTCACTTGGAACACCAGCATACACCCGCGCGGGAAGTTTTTCCAGACATCTGCGTGTCTTTCTGTGTCAGCAGAACGGAATGGGAAAGGACACAATGAAATGAAAATCACAATGCGGAGTTGACGCAGCGTTTGCACCGTGATAAAGTCATGCAACGCGTTCCATGGAGCAGGGAGAACAGAACATTCAGTTGATGAGCGATACGCTGGCCAGCCAGGTGGCGGCCGGCGAGGTCGTGGAACGGCCTGCCTCCGTGGTCAAGGAATTGGTGGAGAACAGCATCGATGCCGGGGCAACGGCTATTCGTGTGGAAATCAGGCGCGGCGGAGTCTCCCTCATCAAGGTGACGGATGACGGCTGTGGCATGAGCAAGGCCGATACTCAGATGTGTCTCCTGCGGCATGCCACCAGCAAGCTCCGCAAGGTCGAGGATTTGTTCGACATCCGGCAGCTGGGCTTTCGCGGGGAGGCTCTTCCCAGTATTGCCTCTGTTTCCCAACTCACGCTGACCACGCGCCGCGCCCAGGATGTAGAGGGATGGCGTGTCTCTTGTGAGGGCGGCGACATGGCACCTCTGATGAATGCCGGCTGTGCTCCCGGGACGGAGATATCCATCTCCAACCTGTTCTTCAATACACCCGTTCGGCGCAAGTTCCTGAAGAGTGATGAAACGGAATCCGGGCATGTGGAGCACCAGGTGCGGCTGCATGCTCTCGCTTTCCCGAATATTCGCTTCACCTTTGTGCGGGATGGGGCAGTGGTGTTCGATGTGGCGGGAACTCACGACCTCCGGCTGCGTATTGCCGATTTTATTGGCCGCGATACGGCAGACCAACTCATGCAGGTGCGCCCGACGGAAGCGCCCGGAATCACCATCAGCGGCTATCTGATGCCTCTGTCTGCCGCGCGACGCAATCGTCGCATGCAGTATGTTTTTCTCAATGGCCGCCCCATAGAGGATACTATCATCAACCGTGCCGTGAGAGATGGTTACGGCGGTTTTCCTACGGGGCTTCATCCCGGCCTTTTTCTTTATCTGCAGGTGGAACCCGCGCTGGTGGATGTCAATGTGCATCCTGCCAAACGAGAGGTACGCTTCCGACGCCCCTCGGAACTGACGCTCGCCATCATCGAGGCCGTGGCCTCCACGCTGGCACATCATGCCCGTGGCGGGGCAGAAGAGCTACCTGCACCCCCACAGCAGGTGGAAGTACCGCATCAGATTCCCTCTCCTGCTCCTGTTTGTAAACCACAACAGACTGTTGTTACCAAACCTCAGCCGAGCAGGGACGCGCCGAAGCCCCCACCTCTGGTGCTGCAGCCGATAGTGACACCGCGACAACAGGAATTCACCCTCCCCCCGACCCCGGCCAAGCGCTGTACGACTCCTCCTCCGGTGGAATCTTCTGCCCATCCGGCGCAGGAAACCTCCCCGGAACTACCGAATTTTCGGCATATCGGGACGCTTCAGGACAAGTACGCCATTTTCGAAAACACGGAGGGTATGGTGTTGCTCTCACCCCGAGCGGCGCGGGAGCGCATCATCTTTGAGCGCTTGCAGGAGACAGAGCGCCGCCCCATGACCTCGCAGCGGCTTCTTGTGCCGGAACTGCTGGAGCTGGATACCCGCGATATCGGCCCGGCCGTAGAGGCGGCTCAGCAGCTGGAACAGGCCGGTTTCGGCATCAGCCGATTCGGCAGAAATACCCTGCGTATCGAGGCCATTCCCGCTCTGCTCCCCATGAAACAGGTTGCCCCGTTCATCCTCGAATTGTTGCAGGTGTTTACCCGTGGAGAGGTGCGGTTAAACCGCGCCCGCAATCCCTTTGAGCCTTTTGCCCGTCAACTGGCTCGTCGCTATGCCATGCAGGAAGATGTCGCCCCGCTGCTGGAGCGCCCCATGCCTTTACTGGCAGAGCTGCTTCGTTGCGAAATTCCCTACTGCACCCCCGGTGGCAAACCCACCATGCTGCCATTCCCCGTCAGCGAAATAAACCGCCGTTTTCAGGCTCAATAAGTTCAGTATTACTGTGATTTCTCCTCCCCTCTTTCGCAAATTCACTCAATCGCGCTTTTTGTTTTCTGCTTTCTCATGAGTCTGCATGCATATATAATTTATATTCCCCACAGAGAAGGACCTGCCGCCACTTGTTGGTAAACTTTTTGCAAAAAGATTATTTCCCAACATATTTGAAAGGATGGCATCTTTCACGACGTATTCTCTTTTGAAGACGTATACGACCATGAAGAACCTCATTTCCTATACCGCCATTCTCGCCCTTGCGCTGACAGCCCCGGTGTCTGCCGACATCGTGAATCCCGCCCCTATGCCCAATGCCGCCGGTATGCGCGGCAATTGTGATTTACTGGCCTCCAACACAGTACGCGCCTCCTTTGTGGGATTGCGTGACATGCCCGTGCAAACAGTTGAGCAGGATGCCCCGACCATGGTTCAGGTGGCTGTATTTGAAGTGATTGACAGTCTTGGCTACCGCAAGTACGTGCGCTACGGTGACGGCCAGCTGACCGCCGGCACCCGCTTCACCGTTGCCATGAACAAGGAGCTGCCCGGCCAGCCGGCCTCCATTGTTGACACCATTTCTCAGATGCAGCCCGGCGAGGAAGCCGTGCTCAAAATTGACCATCTCTACCTGCTGGGCGGTCGCGAGGGAACCCCCATCCGAGCCTGCAGCCGCATGGCTCGCCGCAATGCTCAGCCCATGGTAACCACGGGTGATGCACAGACACCGGCAGACAGTAACACGCAACCGGCGGTTCCCGCTCTGCCCACCTCGGTAGCCCCGCTGGGCGGAGGCGCAACACCGCAGCAACCGGGACAGCCCCAGTTCACCGCACAGAGCAGCCGAGTGATGATGCAGATGGATGGTAACGGCAACATGCAGACCATCCAAATCAAACAGCAGACGGATGCCGCAGGTCAAACCACCACCCGCATGTTCATCAATGGCGTGGAGGTTGACCCGCAGACCCGTCAGCCGCTGCATTCCATGGCTCCCCAGCCCGCCGCGCCGCAGGATGCCGCAGCCGAGCAGAAAGCCGCCGCAGAGGACAGCAATGATGACACCATCGTTGATAAAGGAGCAGACATTCCCCAGCCGGCACCGGTCAATCCGGGCACGCCGCAGCAGCCGGCACCCGCGACACCCCAGCCTGCCGGGCAGCAGAACATCTCTGAGTCTGACAGCTTCTAATAGGAGAGCTTTCTCCTCTTCCTTTCTCCAAAGCCCCTCAGATGAGGGGCTTTTTTGTGCTCATTTGCAGATGTGACGCAAAAGTGGCTTGACGCTCATCGGCAAATGGCCGAGAATGGGAGCGTGAAACATTTTACTCCAGTTTGCCTCGCTCTCGCTGCGGCAGCGACTCCTCTGCTGACCTCCTGCTGGCCCAAACCGACCGACCCGGAGCAGCTTCGCGCCGTGCATGAGCAGAATGCCGAAATCCGCCGTGAAATCAGCCGCATGAACGCCCTCATCAAGCATGCCGGAGAGGATGTCCCCGGGCTTGCCGAAAACATCGCTGCCCGAGAGGCAGAAATTGCAGCCGCCATCAAGGAGCTGGACAAGCTCAGCAATGATGAGACCAACACCAAGCTGCGTGTTATTGAGCTGCAGGACAGGCTGGATGCTTTCCGCGCCGCTTTTCGCATGATGCAGAATGATATTGCCAACCGCCGTTCCTGATATGACTGAAGAAAAAGATATTTCCGACGAGCCGAAGGTGACTCCGGCGGACACTAAGGCCGATATTGAGCCTACTGCAACCGATGAGACGCAACCCACCTCCGCACCCGACGCTGAGGGAACGGCATCGCCGTCTGACGAGCAAAAGGAAGATAAGAAAAAGGGGAAAAGCGGCGGTTTCTGGGGATGCCTGCTGGATTTGTTCCTCGTACTGCTGTTGACCGGCGCACTCGGCGGCGGCGGCTGGTACATCTATCAGGAGATGGAGCGCTACCGAGTTCCCAGCCAGATGGAACTGGCCATGGAAGAAAATCTTGAGCTGTGCAAAGAGCGCGATGAGCTGCGCGATGCCGCCTTCCATGCCGATGAGCAACTCCACATGCGCCAACGCCTTGCCGGGCTCGACGAACAGCTGGCTGACCTCAAACGCCGCATCAGTGATAAGAATGTTTCCATTGCGAACGAACGCGAGCGGGTCATATCCCTCCAGAATGAGATTCTCAAGGATGACAACACCCTGCGCGGTGTGGCTCGCGGGCTGCTCCCCGGCATGCCCATCGGCGATGCTGCCAGCACCCGAGGCAAGGTATACCGCAACGCGGTCATCCACCGGCTGCAGGGCAATCGCATCACGCTGCGTTATCCGGAAGGCCAGGCCAGTTTCCCGGTGCGCGAGCTCGTCAAGGACACCCTGCCTGATATTGCCCGCTATGCTTTCGGGCTGGATGATCTGGTGGACACCTCTGACTTCGAAATCGTGAAAGGGCAGCCTGCGCCGAAGAAGCGCAAGGGTAAACTCATTTCCACCAAAAATCAGGTCAGACCGCAGGTGATTAAGGATTACGAGCCTGCACCCGGTGCACCAACGGTTGACACCAATGCTGCCCCGACCAGCACCATCACAGCCGACGACGAAGCTCCGGCTCCCGCAGAGGAAGAATGGGAGATGCCGGCAGACGAAGAATAAATCCGATTTTCAGATAAACAGCTCAAGCGGGACTGCGAAAACAATATCGCTGCCCCGCTTCTTGTTTGGCATGCAGGGGAATTTCGCTTGCATTGACGGATGCTTTACGTTAGGATAGGCGGGTCATGATAGAATTGCCCAAGGCATACGAACCCGGTTTCGTTGAAGAGAAATGGCAGACACGCTGGTTGTCTGAGGGATGTTTTCACGCAGATCCGAACACGGATAAGCCTGCGTTCAGCATTGTCATTCCTCCCCCCAACGTGACGGGTGTACTGCACATGGGGCACGTCCTCAACAACACTATTCAGGACATTCTGGTGCGCCGCGCTCGACTCGAAGGCAAGGAAGTGCTCTGGCTGCCCGGCACGGACCACGCCGGCATTGCCACGCAGGCTCGTGTGGAAAAAGAGCTTGCCAAGGAGACACCGCCCCGCACCCGCTACGATGTGGGTCGCGAAGCCTTTGTGGACATGGTGTGGCAGTGGAAGGACAAGCACGGCGGCATCATCATCAACCAGCTCAAGAGACTGGGCTGCTCCTGTGACTGGGAGCGCGAGCGCTTCACGATGGATAATGTGTATGCCCCGGAGGTTGCCCGCGTGTTCACCGAGCTGTTCAAGGAGGGGCTCATCTACCGCGGCCGCCGCATGGTCAACTGGGATCCCGTTCTGCGCACGGCCCTCTCCGACGAAGAGGTTATCATGACCCCCACGCACAGCAAGCTCTACACCGTGCGTTACAAGCTTTCCGACGGCAGCGGACAGCTGCTGGTCTCCACCACCCGCCCGGAAACCATCATGGCTGACGTCGCCGTGGCGGTCAATCCGAACGACCCGCGCTTTGCCCACCTCGTCGGCAAAACCGTTGTACGTCCCCTCTGCGAGGCAGACATCCCCATCATTGCGGATGAACACGTGGAAATCGGTTTCGGCACCGGCGCCCTCAAGATTACCCCCGCCCACGACCGCGTGGACTTTGAAGTCGGCACCAAGCACCATCTGGAAATCATTGACATCCTTACGCCGGATGCCCGCATCAACTGCCCCGGTTGCCCGGAACTGCATGGGTTGGATCGTTTCGTGGCTCGCGACAAATCCATTGAGCTGCTGGAGGCCAAGGGGCTGTTGGAGAAAGTGGAGGACTACGATAACAACGTGGGCATGAGCGAGCGCTCCCACGTGCCGATTGAGCCGCGTCTGAGCATGCAGTGGTTCCTGAAATACCCCTGTGTGAAAGAAGCGGCTGATGCCGTTGCCAACGGCGACATCGTCTTCCGCCCTGCCCACTGGGCCAAAACCTATGCTCACTGGCTGGAGGGTATTCAGGACTGGTGCATCTCCCGCCAGCTCTGGTGGGGGCATCGCATTCCCGTCTGGTATCGCAAGGATAAGGCAGAGGAGCTGCAGAACGCCCTCAAGCTGGATGAGGCCGATGCCGAAGCCGGGGATATTTATGTGGGCGTGAACCCGCCCAGTGACCCGGAAAACTGGGTGCAGGACGAGGATGCGCTGGACACGTGGTTCAGCAGCTGGCTCTGGCCTTTCTCCACCATGGATGATGCCTGCCGCAAGACTTTCTATCCCACCAGCGATCTGGTGACCGGCCCGGATATCATCTTCTTCTGGGTGGCTCGCATGATTATGGCGGGCTACCGTTTCACGGGGCAGAAACCGTTCAACAACGTGTTCTTCACCTCCATCGTGCGCGACCTGAAGGGCCGCAAGATGAGCAAGAGTCTGGGCAACAGCCCTGACCCGCTCGACCTCATCGCCAAGTATGGTGCAGACGGTCTGAGATTCGGCCTCATGCGCATCGCCCCCACAGGTACGGACGTGAAGTTCGATGAGAAGCAGATTGAAGAAGGCAAGAATTTTGCCAACAAGATATACAATGCCGCCCGCTTCCGCATGATGCAGGGAGAAGCGACGACTGACCCGGCTCCGAAGTTCTCTGCCGTCCATATCGACATCCTTGCCAAGCTCAAGGAACTGCACACCACGGTGGCAGACGCTCTCGGCAAGTATGAGTTCAACAGTTACACGCAGGCTCTCTACTCTTTCTTCTGGAATGAATACTGCTCTCTGTTCCTGGAAGCCGTGAAGAATGATTTACGCGATGGCGACCCCGCTTTCCGCAATGCCACTCTCTACACCATGGACACGGTGCTGCGCCACTACCTCGCGCTGCTGGCTCCTATCATGCCGCATATTGCCGAGGAACTGTGGCAGAGTCTGGGCTTTGCCTCCCGCAATGCCGGCAAGCCGCTCATGAGCTCCCCCCTGCCCTCTGCCGACAGCCTGCTGGCCGGCATGGACGATACAGAAATTTCCAAGGCAAAGGCTCTGGCTACCGCTCTCTACGAAACGGCCAACCGCGCCCGCAACCTCAAGGCCGAGTACAATCTCGCCACCAACAAAAATGTGCGTTTCGTTCTGAAACCCACCCTGCCGGTGAATGCGGATTTGGTGGCACGTCTGGCACTTCTTGCCGGGGCAAAGGAAGCAACTGTCGCCCCGGATTATGAGGCATCCAAGGGAACACCCACGGCCCTCACACCGTTCGGTGAGCTCTTCCTGCCGCTGGAAGGGCTGGTCGATGTGGAAGCGGAGCGCACGCGCATCAGCAAGGAGCTTGACAAAATTACCAAGGAGATTATCAAGAGCAACGCTAAATTGAGCAACGCTTCTTTCGTAGACAGGGCTCCCGCCGCCGTGGTTGACCAGGAACGCGCACGCCTTGCCGAATGGGAAACCAAGAAAGCCCAACTGGAAACCATGCTGCAAGCCCTTGCATAATAGGCTGCCATTGATAACCGCTTCCGGAAAATGATGCATACTTCTTTCTTTCCCACCCTTCCGCAGGACACTCAACGCCAGCTGAAACTCTGCGGCATCACCACAGATGCTCAGCTGGCAGCCGGAGTTGCCGACAGACTCCATCAGGAGCTGCTGGCCGCTAAGGAACTGTTTCCGGGGGAAGATATCCGATTAACGAAAGCTGAGCTTGAAACACTCATTCAAAACGCAAGAGAGATTATCGGTATCCCCGAAGAACGACAGGGATATATCCCCCCCGTAATTGAGCAGCCGAAATTTCTGCCGATAGAAGATGAGATTGAAATTAACGCCCCCAAACAGGAGGAAGCAGAACTGGCTGCAGAAACCGAAGCATTTCTCGGACAGCTTAAACGCTCTGGAAAACATAAAGGAGAGAGAAGACCCATCACCTGCGGACATCCGTTTTTGTTGCTCTGCGGAGCGTTTGCCACAATTCTCGTTCCGTTCTTCATCCTCAGCCTCATCGGCCTTCCCTATATCCTTCTGTTGTCGGACTTCCGACCTTTGGGAAATGATGAAGTGGTGTACTCTCTGCTGGCTTTCCTGCTCATCGTCCCCTATCTCATCATGGTACGTCTGGTTCACTGCTCCGTGTGCCACATGAACACCTTTACTTTCCGCAATTACCCCTATCACAGTAAAGCGCACCGATTCCCGCTGCTGGGCGTACCGATTTCCACAGCTCTGAGAATTATTTTCTTCCTCCGCTATACCTGTCCTGCCTGCGGTACGGAACAGAAACTGTTCGGAAAACGCAGCCGCCACCGTCATTCCCACTAATCTGCACGCATGAGGCCGCTGTACTTCCTTCCTCCGGTAATCCTTGTCGTCGCTCATGCAACGGCTCAGGAGACTCCTGCCACCCATCAGGACATGGCAGAAGCTCTGCTGGATTTCCTTTCCCGCACCGAGCTCTGCCTGCGTTCCTGT
The DNA here is from genome assembly GCA_015061985.1 of Akkermansiaceae bacterium. Lineage (GTDB taxonomy): Bacteria > Verrucomicrobiota > Verrucomicrobiia > Verrucomicrobiales > Akkermansiaceae > Akkermansia. The sequence goes on along the minus strand of SUVN01000023.1, from coordinate 19,159 downwards.
ACAGATGAGGCATCCGTACAGGCAGCTCTTCCTCAACTCCGCCAACTGGCAAAAGAGGCAGATAAACTGGCTGCTGCACAAGCAGCACTCCCCGAACCGACCGTTCAGGATTTCATGTCTGTGCAGGACAAAATGGGGACGTTCGACAGCATCTGCAAGGCCATTCAGGCACACCTCGTGAGACTCTCGGAAAAAGGGTTACTCAACGACGATTTCCGACAAATTCTTAAAATTTCCCTCTGAACACCTCCTTCTCCTCCCACACAATCACAGGGAAAATAAACTTTTTTTATTTTCACAAAACACAATATCTTGTACCATCAACATTAAAATAGGGCCATATCATTGAAGAGGGGCGAAACGTTCCGGGGGCAGGAAAAACGGGCAGCAATTTTGTGCTTGCAAAATGTCAGCAAAACCGTAATATCGAGACGAACGAAACAACTTACTACGACGATGAGCAACCACTCCTCCCGACTGACAAGTGACGAAGTTCAGAATCTGGCCGACTTTGTGCTTTTTTCCCAGCGCAGCTGCATCCTCAAGCTCTCTCCGGTGCTGACAAAGGGAAAAGTGTCTTACCCGCAATTTTTCCTGTTGGCCTATCTGGCAGAGGAAGAATGCCTGTCCATGAGCAACATCGCCAAGATGATGGGGCATTCCACCGCCGCTGCCACCGGCATGGTGGACAAGCTGCAGGATCTGGGGCATCTGAAGCGCTACACCGCAGCCGCTGATCGCCGCAAGATTATGGTGCGTATCACTGACCAGGGGCGTGAACTCGTGCAAGAGATGCGCAACAACATTGCCCAGAATCTGGCCAATATCATGGCACGCGAAACGTCAGACGACCAGCTGAACCAGGCGAACCGCGTCATTTCCCGCCGCAACATTCACAAGTCTTCACTAGCATAAGCCATTACCTGCATGAACAATTATTCCCCGGAATATCTTGAGCGTCTCAATGCCTACTCGGACAACATTGCCCTTTTTGTCGGGCGTGTTCCGGGCATTGCGACAAGTACGGACAGACAGAGCGTCATCCGCGACCTTACCCCCACGCATCACGCAGCACTGGAATCCGTGGGCATAGAGCCCGGGATGCTGCGCCGCGCACAACAGATTCACGGCAACAAAGTAGCGCTGGTAGGGGACATCGGTTGCTCCTACCCCGTGGAAGGAGTGGACGGGCTCATCTGCGGAGGAAAGGCAGACTGCGTACTGGGTATCTATGTGGCAGACTGTGCCGCCGTATGGCTTTATGACCCCATCACGGGAGCCAGAGGGCTGGTACACTCCGGCAAACTCGGGACAGAGGGCAACATCGTTGGTGAAGCGCTCCGCGCCATGCACAAGATTCTGGGCGTAAATCCTGCCGACTGTCTGGCCGTCATCTCGCCCTGCATCCGCCCCCCGCACTACGAGGTGGACATCCCCGCCAAAATCAAGGAACAGCTTGCTGGCGCAGGACTGCACTGCGAAAACATCATCGACAGCGGTCTGGACACGGCAGCTGATTTGGAGGCTTTCTATTCCTATCGAGTGGAAAAGGGAAATACCGGTCGCATGCTCGCGCTCTTCGGGCGCAATCCGTCGGTTCCTCACAACTGATACTCTGTAATATTCTTTTGCAACAACACAAAACAGAACTGCGGCGCCGCATCATTCATCGTCTGCAACTGGCGGCATCCGCAGACCCGACAGGGCGGCGTTCTGCCGCCCTGCGTGCTTTGCTGGCTCCTCTGCTCTCTGCGGATAAGGCGCTCCATATCGCCATTTATGCCCCTCTCCCGCATGAGGTGAATCTGATGCCGCTGCTGCACGATTATCCCCGGCATCGCTTTGGCTTCCCCCTCTGCGGAAAGGGGCACAGCATGACCTTCCACCATGTGACCCACCCGGAGCACGAATTACACCCGGGAGCCATGGGCATTCTTGCCCCACTCCCGGAACTTCCCATCATCCCCCCGCAGCAAATGGACATCATGATTGTGCCGGGGGTGGGATTCACCCTTTCCGGGCAGCGCCTGGGCTATGGGGGCGGTTATTACGACCGCTATCTGCCGATGTGTACCCGGGCTCACATACTGGCGCTTGCTTTTCCCGAGCAGATAGAGGACACTCTACCCACTGATGAGCACGATTTTCCCATTCCTACTGTCCTGACTAACGGCATTTGAGCTGGACAGAACGCTTCCGTCGCATTATAATGCTTCAAGACATGAATCCTCCCGCCATAGCCATCGACGGACCGGCAGCCTCCGGTAAATCCACAGTAGCCAAACGCATTGCACAGGAACTCGGTTACACCTTCATCGGAACCGGAGCCATGTACCGCGCCGTCACCTGGTACATTCTTCAGCAGGGTATCAACCCGCAGGACACCCCTGCCGTGGTGGCTGCCCTCCCCGGTATCCCCCTCTCTTTCGGCAAGGACGGAGCTTTCTCCACCGTGGTGTACGAGGGAAGAGTCCTCAGCTCCGAACTGACGGAAAAGAGCACCAACGACAACGTATCCGTCGTGGCAGCTATACCAGAGGTTCGCGCCCTGCTGGTGGAGAAACAGCGCGAGTACAATACTCGTGAAGCCGTGGTCATGGAAGGTCGCGACATCGGTACGGTCGTCTTCCCCGATTCCCGTTTCAAGTACTTTGTCACGGCCTCGGAAGAGGTACGTGCCGCCCGCCGTGCGGCAGAGGGTATCACTGACTCCATTGCCGAACGCGACAAGAAAGATTCCCAGCGCGCCTGCGCTCCGCTGGTGCAGGCAGAGGATGCGTTGTTGGTCGACACCTCTGACATGACCATTGATGAAGTGGTCAGTTTCATTGTAACGGATATCCGCAGCAAGCTTTCCTGAACCATCTCTCCCGACATTCGCCATGCCTATCCCCTTTGACGAAGCCAATCCGATTTATCACATCACACGCACGGTGTGCCGCAGCGCCCTGCATGCCTTTTTTCCGCTCAAGATTCTCCACCAGGAGAAACTGATTGAAGAAGGCCCCTGCGTGGTGGTGGCTAATCACCAGAGCTTCCTCGACCCTCCTCTGGTCGGCACACTCTACCGCAATCCGATTTACTTTCTGGCACGCAAGACACTTTTTGACCCGCCGTTCATGAAGCAGTTCATGCCGTTCTCCCACTCCATCCCCGTGGACCAGGATAACCCGAATCCCTCCAGCATCCTTCAGGTCATCCGAACGGTGCGCAACGGCAACCGCCTGCTCATCTTCCCGGAGGGCACACGCTGCTCCGACAACCAGATTCACGATGCCATGCCCGGTATTGGTCTGATTCTGAGCAAACTGTCCAACATTCCCGTGCAGCCAATCCGCATTGAGGGGGCGTATGACTGTCTGCCCATTCACAGCAGCAGACTGCGTTTCCGCCCCATCACCCTCTCTGTGGGTGACCCCATTCAGTTCTCCCCGGAAGAACTGAAAGTCAAGGGACGCGAGGCTCATCTGGCCATCGGCCGCAAGGTCATGGATGCCATCCGAGCCCTGCCCATTGAGGCCTGATTATTTTTTCATTAACAGGAGCATCTGCACATGCTCACCACCCTTCGCCTGAGCCATTTCCGCTGCTACGGGAGCCTGAAATGGGACATCCCGGCGGAGGGTGCTGTGTTATTGGGCAGCAATGCCCAGGGGAAAACCAGTCTGATGGAGGCCATCTGCTTTGCGCTCACGCTGCACTCACCCCGTGCCGCCCGCGCAGACCGCATGGTGCAGGAGGGATTCGGCGCATTCGGCATTTCTCTGGATTCGGAACGCGGCAACCGCCGGATTCTGTGGGAAAACCGGCGGCTTTCCCTGAGACTCAACGGTGCGGATGCAGCAGATTACGCCCACTACCTGAGCGATACCCTGCCCGTCACCTGGCTGGGCAATGGGGATATGATTCTGGTGCAGGGAGCCGCTGAAGAACGCCGCCGCTTTCTGGATTTTCTGGGCACACAGTGGCACCCCGGCTATCGGGATGCCCTGCAGGCCTACCGCAAAGCGCTCAAATCACGCAATGCGCTGCTGCGCCATCCCCGGCGGAACCCGTCCGTCCTCCGCAGCTATGCTGAGCTGCTGGCTCAGCACGGGGAAATTCTCGTGCAGCTGCGCGACATGCTGCTGGCAAGACTCATCCCGCATGTGGCACACCACCACCGGCTTATCTCCGGCGGTGAAGAAACAATCAGCCTGCAATACGCCCCCTCCTGCCGTGCCCCGCTGGCCGCAGCCATCCATGCCGCGCTGCCAAATGATGAGCGGGCCGGCTACACCACCATCGGCCCTCACCGTGATGATTTTCTACTCAGCATCGGCGGGCGCAGCGCCGCAGAGTACGCCTCTGAGGGACAGCAGCGCACGCTGGCAACCGCACTGCTGCTGGCTCAGTGCAGTCTCCTGCAGGAAGAAACCGGGCAACCGCCCATCCTGTTGATAGATGATATCTTCGGGGAACTGGATCCGGCGCGCCGCCGGGCACTGCTCAGCAGCCTGCCGGAAGAATCACAGGTATTCATTACCACCACCCATCTGGACTGGCTGCGCGACAGCCCCTGCCCCCTGCCCATCTGTCAGGTGGAAAACGGCAGCACGCGTTGGAAACAGCCCAGCTAACTCCCCCGCCCAACCAAGCCCATGAACCAACAAGAGTATCTACCGAAGGTTCCACCGCTTTCACCGAAGAAACCGCCCTTCACGAAAAACGGTCGCAGCATGCGAGTCATGCTTATCATCTGTGCTATCGTAACAGCTGCGGCGATAACCACCGTCTGCTTCCGGCACTTCAGATTTGATTTTTCTGCAGATGGGGCATTTCATCCCGTTCTATCCCTGTTGACCTTGCTGTGTTTCTACCTGATTCCCATTATCGGACCACTCTTCATCCTGTCACTGAGTCTCTATTTGAAGCGTTCTGCCTCTCCGGTGGATGCAGTGCTGCTGATTTTTCCCATAGGCTGCGCCATCGGGTGTCTGTGCATGTGCAACGCCCCCGCCGACAATCACGACGGAGAAATCCTGGGCACGGGGCTTCTGACCGTCCTGTGGGGTATCATCAGCATCCCCTTCTGCTGCATCTCGTTTTTCACTCGTGAAAAACGTTGAATTAACAGGTAAGCGCCCTCTATGGGGCTCTTCATCGAACGCCGATTCAAGGCTCAATAGTTCTGCACCGGGCTGCCGGGAGCAGAGCCGACCTCCGGCACGGAAGCGCAGAACGCCCGCACATCTGCCAGATAATCGTTCCACTCAAGGAAGGTCATGGGCGGGGTGGTTGTCAGGAAACGGCGGAAGCGCTCAATTCGCTCTGCCACCGGCTCCAACACCTCCAGCGGCAACTTTTCCACCGCCGCAGCCACGGCGGGCAAATGCTCCACTGCATCGTGACAGACCAGCGGTAAATCACAACCCGCCCGCAGCGCCAGCGGTACCGATTCTGCCGGGGTATAGCGTTTAGCAATGGCCCCCATGCACAAATCATCCGTGAACACCACGCCCTCATACCCGAGTTGGTCTCGCAGGAAGCCCTGCACCAGTGCCGGAGAAAGAGAGGTAGGCAGATCGGCATCAATCTCCGGTATCAGCAGGTGGGCTATCATCAGTGAGGGCAGCTCCGGCATCAGCGCCGTAAAAGGCAGCGCCGCTTCGCGCAGGAAATCATCGCGCGTGCCGTGCAGCACCGGCAAATCATGGTGGGGGTCACATTCCGCCAACCCCATTCCGGGAAAATGTTTCCCGCAGGTCATGAAGCCACGGCGGTGCAACAGGCGGTTCCACACGCCGGCATTGGTGATAACCTCCTGCGAATCACGTCCCCAACAGCGGCTGGGCAAAGCGTTGGCATAGGGTGAGGCAATATCCAGCACTGGGGCAAAGTTGGTATTCACCCCCATGGTGGTCAGCGCCCGCACATTGTAATAGGCGGCCTGCGATATCAGGTGAGAATCCCCCGTACGAGCCAGCGCGGCGGCAGAGGGGAGCTGCACCCCGATTTCCGCCGTCCTCACCACACGGCCGCCCTCCTGGTCAATGGCGATGATGGGCTCATCCGGCCCGTTCGTCAGGCGGCGCAGCTCATCCGTCAGCTCGCGGGTCAGCTCATAATCCGCAATGTTGCGGGTAAAGAGAATATAGCCTGCCGGCTGCAGGCGGGTGAACAACTCGCGCTCACGCGGGGTCAGCGTCAGCCCCTCCACACCTGCAATCACCGGCAGCATAGCAAACAAAGGCGGCTTTACTTATCGCCGAAAATACTCTTGCGGGTATAGAGCGGGAACACGGGTACGCCGCGGCTCTCAATAGCCTCACGCCCGCCCTCCTCGCGGTCAACCAGCACCAGAGCAGCCACCACCTTGCCGCCCTCAGCCTCAATGGCATCAATAGCCTTGATGGTGGAGCCGCCGGTGGTGATGACATCATCCACCACGACAATCTCCTGACCGGGCTCAAAGTTACCCTCAATGCGCTTACCGCGGCCATGGTCCTTGGCCTCCTTGCGCACGGTAAAGACCTTCAGCGGCTGCTCAGCAGAGGCAGAGGCCATACCAATGGCCAGAGAAATGGGGTCGGCACCCATGGTCATACCGCCGATGGCAGAGATACCCGGAAACTTCGGCATGATTTCCTCCTGCACCAACTGCCAGCCCAGCTGACCAATCAGGTTGGCACCGCGGGCATCCAGCGTGGTCACGCGGCAGTCGCAGTACAAGTCGCTCTCCTTACCGGAAGCAAGGATGAAATGTCCGGTTTTGATGGATTTGGCAAGAAGAATATCCAGAAGCTCTTTTTTGGCATTACTCATAACGCGGCTATTCTACGCCTCTCTATTTCAAAAAGCAATATTTTTATACCTCGAACACGCATTGTAAAGCAGGCTCAGCGGGCAATTTCAGAAAAATAGTGCTGCTTGATATTTATTTTTGTCGTTAAACAATTCAATAACACTTTTTTCTTGAAAATCATGCAATCATCCGTTAGATTACGGAGTGATGAAAATACATTTTTGCGGAGCAGCTGAAACAACGACGGGTTCCCAGCATTTGCTGGAGGTGAACGGCGTAAGGATTCTGTTGGATTGCGGGATGTACCAGGGTCACCGCGAGGATCAGTTACGCATCAACCGCGACTTCCCCTACTTTGACCCGAAATCCGTTCATTGCGTGGTGCTGTCGCACGCGCATATCGACCACTCCGGCAACCTGCCCAACCTGGTCAAGAAAGGCTTCGGCGGCTTTATCTACAGCACCCATGCCACGCGTGACCTCTGCCAGGTGATGCTGGCGGACTCTGCCCGCATTCAGGAAAGCGATTGCAAATTCCTCAACAAGATGCACAAGCGCAAGGGCGGCGAGGGCAGCGTGGCAGAAATCATCTACACGGAACAGGATGCAGAGCTGTGCCTGCGCCGCTTCATCAACATCGGCTATGAAATAGCTTTCCCCATCGCTCCCGGGGTCTCCCTCACCTTCTACGATGCCGGGCATATTCTGGGTGCGGCCCAGGTGGTGTTGGACATTGATGACCGCGATGACGGGCAGCACAAGCGCCTGCTCTTCTCCGGCGATATCGGGCGCGGCAGCAACGAGCTGCTGAAAGACCCCGTGCCGGTGCCGGATGTGGATATCATGCTGATGGAATGCACCTATGGTGGGCGCTACCATGAAGCCCCGCCGCGCGATGACCAATCCTTCTGCCAGGAGGTACACGAGGCCATGAAACGCGGCGGCAACGTCTACATCCCCGCCTTTGCCGTGGAGCGCACCCAGCAGCTGCTCTATATTCTCAACAAGGCCTACCGCAACGGCAAGATGCCCAATTACCAAGTGTATGTGGACAGCCCCATGGCCGTCAGCGCCACAGAGATTTTCCGCCTGCATCCGGAATGCTTCAACAAGGAGGTTTACAATTTCCTCTTTGAGGAGAGAGACCCCTTCGGCTTCGAACAGCTCCACATGGTGCGCACCATCTCTGAATCACAGAAGCTCAATCACATGCACGAGCGAGCCATTATCATCTCTGCCTCCGGCATGTGTGAAGCGGGGCGCATCCTCCACCACCTGAAAAACGGCATTTCGCGCCCTAACAACACCGTTATCTTCGTGGGTTACTGCGCCGCCAATACGCTGGGGCGTCGCATCATGAACGGGGCGCAGGAAGTCCGCATTCTGGGCGATCTTTTCCCGGTGCGCGCCCGCATCAAATCGCTGGATTCATTCTCCGGCCATGCAGACCACAACGAACTGCTGAATTATTTCCGCTCCACCGGCGGCAGGAAGAGCAAGGTCTATCTGGTACACGGCGAAAAAGAATGCTCTGCGGCCATGAAGGAGGCTCTGGAAGCCGACCACGACGGCGAAATCCACGTGGCCAGACTGAACTCAGTCATTACATGCTGAAGTCCGCGCCGGACAAATAACTTGCTAAACCAACGATGCATGCTACAATAAAGCCATGAAAATTCGCCCCGTACTGACTCAACAATCGGCCATCTCCGTCGCCCTGGCTCTGGGTAGCACGCTGCTCCCCGGCTGTGACCAGAAGCTCGGCGGGGATGTACCCATGACTCCCGAAATGCAGAAAAAATGGCAGTCAGAGGAGCAGAAACAAGAGCGTTCAAATCAGAATCCGCAGATTCCCAGCCAGGCTGTGCCTGGCGTGATTGTCATACCACGTGGCCATGCCCCCGAGGAAATGCCCCTGGGCGAGCTGCCGCAAATAGACGATGGGGATATCCCGGAGGAGACGCTTGATTCTTCCTCTGACTAATATCTCTACTCATCCTACCCCTCAACACGATGCAAATAAAAGCCCTTACCCAACAAAAATCAGTTCTGTATCCGACAGCGGTCGCGGTCTCCGCAGTATTGTCCGCCTGTCAGCAACAAGCGCAGCCGACAGGCGGCGCTCCGCTCCCGCCCCCTGAAATGGTGTTACCGACAAATGCTAATGTGCAGAAGCCCGGAGACACGCAGATTGCACCCGACGGCATCAATACTCAACGGCTCCCCGGAAGAAAGCCCGCTCCATGAGCCGCCCGCTCCTGCTCACGCTCTGTCTGACGCATGACTGCACCCTGCGCTGTCGCTACTGCTATGCCGGGCGTAAGTACGCTCGTGCCATGTCTCGGGAAACTGCCGAGAGAGGTATCGAGCTGGGGCTGGAGGAAGCGGCGCGGACATCCGGCAGGCTGGACATTGCCTTTTTCGGCGGCGAGCCACTGATGGAGTGGGAGCTATTGCAACATTGCCACGAATATCTGGCAGCCGAAGCCGCTGCGCGCAACATTCCCGTGCGCTACGGCATCACCACCAACGGAACACTGCTCTCGCAGGACAGGTTGGAATGGATGGTTGGGCGGGATTACCTCATCGGTCTCTCGCTGGATGGTTCACCCGCCATGCACGACACCAACCGCCGCTTTGCAGACGGTCGCGGCAGTCACGCCACCGTGTGGGAAGCGCTGGAGCGCATCAACAGCTTCCCGAAACTGCGCAGCAAGGTCATCTGCGTGGTGAATCCTGCCAACCATCACTACCTGCGGGAGGGGGTGCGCTGGTTGCACGAACACTACAAAGGCGATATCGGGCTGAATTTCGACTACTGGAGCGAGTGGACGGACGCGCAATTTGAATCGCTCACGCAGGAGCTGGAAGGGATGGTGAGCGACATCACCGACTCCTACCGCGTCGGGCAGCCCATGCGGGTTGAAGCCATAGATGGCAAAATCCGCAGTCATTTATACGCAGGAAAGGAGTTCTGCAACCACTGCCGCATCGGTGAGCAGGAAATTGCCGTCTCAGTGGATGGAAAACTCTTCCCCTGCTCCCGCATGGTCGGCGTGGGAGATGAGCCGGAAATCACCTTTGGCGATGTCCGCAGCGGCATTGACCGCGCCAAACAGCACTACTACATCGCCACACGCGGCAATGCCACCCCGGAATGCCGTATCTGCACCCTGCGCCGCCGCTGCACCAACACCTGCGGCTGCACCAACTACGCAGGAACGGGTAGAATCAACCACGTCTCACCCTTCCTCTGTAACCTCCAGCAAACCCTCATCCGTCTGGCCGATTCCATGGCAGAAACGCTCTATCAGGAAAAAAATTCCGTCTTCATGGACAAATTTTATTGCGGATTTGCCCCGCCGGCAGATTAACATTAATGTAACCTCGAGCAGAAATGACAACAAACACCCCTCGGAAAGCTGCCTCACAAACCGCTCCCGCTGTATCATGAGGCTCTTCCGTGGGGTGTTTCTGCTGCTGATATTGACAGCCGGAATCTCCGGAACCGCAGAAACGAACAAACAGAGGGGGGGTAACACAGAATTACACGCGCGCCGGGAAATATTCACGAACCAGCGGTTCCTGAATGGCAAAAAGAGCCTCGCGATCAGCAGGCTCATAATCAAGATAGCCGTGCAAATGCACCAGGCCGTGCACCATGTAGCGGAACAATTCTTCCTGCCGATTCAGACTGTGCATCTGTGCATAAGCAGCAGCCGTATCACAGCTCACCAGAATCTCTCCATAGGGAAAGGTAATGGCATCCGTCGGAGTGGGGTCATTGAGGAATTCCCCGTGTACCTGAGCAATAGTCTCATCATCCACAATGGAAATTTCCACCATCGGCAACTGAGAAAGCACATGGTCAGGGCCTATGGGCTGCTCCAGCAAACGGGGCAGCAACGCCACCAGAGCCTCGCGAAAGCGCCCCGCCAGTTCCTCCGTCACCCAAGGGCGCTCGGCATTCACATAAATCTCAATTTCCGGTGTCATCGTCCTGTACCGTTTCCCCGCGCAGGAGTTGTTTACGGCGCTTGGCCTCTGCACGGGCTGCCCGGAAAAAGCTCTGAAACTGCTCCAGGCATTCTGCGCCCAGCACCCCGCCCAGCACCTCACAACGGTGATTGAGCGGAGGATTGGAATCAAGCAGGTGAATCCACCCACCACACGCCCCACCCTTCGGGTCAGGAATCCCGAACACTACCCGAGAGGGGCGACAATGCACCATCGCTCCGGCGCACATGGGGCAAGGCTCTTTGGTCACATAGACCGTGCAGCCCTCCAGACGCCAATCGCCCACAGCCGCCTCTGCAGCCGTGAGCGCCAGCATCTCCGCGTGGGCAGTGGCATCCTTGAGCGCCTCCACCTGGTTCCAGCCGCGGGCAATCACGCGGTTGTCCTTCACAATGACACAACCGCAGGGAACCTCGCCGGCCGCGCGGGCTTTCTCAGCCTCGCGCATGGCCAGCATCATGAAATGTTCGTCCTCCGTCAAGGAAGTTTACTTGATGGTGATGCGGGGATCGTTGTCCAGAATATCCTGCAGCTCCGGCCACCCCTCCTCGGTCTGGTTCTGGAACATGTGCAGATACACGGAAACGGCACCGGCGGGATACTTTTCAAACAGAACATCCACGGCCTCCTTGAGCTTATCGGCATCCAGCGTCTCCGGCAGCACATCCACCACACCATGGCCATTGTGCTCAATGCCCAGCTTCTCAATGAAGCCCACCAGCATACCCTCATGCTTACGAATCAGCCACACCTGCAGCAGGTGGTCGGCAATCGTCTCTGCCGGCTTCCATGCCAGCATCTTCTTAATCCAGGCGAACTGCTCCTCCACGCTCTTCTGCTGCATGAACTGGGGACGCAGCTTCTTCAGGGCACCCAGCTCACGCAGAGCAGCGCGGTACACACCACGCTCCTGGTTGCGCATCCAGCCCAGGAACTCATTCACGGTCTCGTCATCCGACTTCTGGAAAATGGTATAAGATTTCATAGTGCTATCTGTTAACGGTGCAAAAAGCTTGCATAGTTAAGCACATTCCCTGACGTTTGTCCAGCTCAACCTCAGGCATGAGGAAACAATGCACGCTCACCGTTGTGTCATACCCGATTTCATCGGCAGGATTGCTCAATATCGCATTAAAAAAGAGGTATTACTCTCCTGCTCTTCCCGACAAACTTCCGTTATCTCACAGCGCACGCAGCATGCCCAGCGTCTCCGTTAGTTTATCCGCCGGACGCACCTTGGTGAGTCGGGGGAAGCGCTTGTTGTCCAGAATATAGTCCTTATTGCGGGTGAGCATGAGCTTCTGCCCGGAGATTTCCACCTGCGAGATGTTGCGACGGGTAGCAAGAATGCGGATTTTCTGAACGGTGAGCAGATAGCGGGCTTCGCGCGGGAGGCGGCCGAAGCGGTCATGCCAGTCACGCTCCAGGTCATCAATATCTCCCGTCGTGGTAGCCTGTGCCAGCTGAGTATACGCCGCCATACGCATACGGGTGGATTCCATGTACGATGCGGGGAGGAACGCACCGATGAGGGAGTCTGCATCAGCTCGAGTGGCCATGGAGGCCTCGCTCAGACAGATGAAATCAGCCTTGAAGTTGGCTTCCGCACGGATGGTGGGGGCTTTGCCCTGCAAGCGCTCAATGGATTGGCGTAACAACTGGCAGTACAGCTCAAAACCGATGGCGGCAATGTGCCCGCTCTGCTGCGTGCCCAGCAGATTGCCCGCACCGCGTATCTCTAAATCACGCATGGCAATCTTGAAGCCGCTGCCCAGTTCCGTGTATTGCTTGATGGCAGAGACGCGCTTGCGGGCATCGCTCGTGCAGAGAGCTTCCCGCGGCAGCATGAGGTAGGCATAGGCGCGGTGGCCGCCGCGTCCTACACGGCCGCGCAGCTGGTAGAGGTCTGCCAGACCGAACCTGTCAGCCCGGTCGATGATGATGGTGTTGGCGTTGGGAATATCGATACCGCTCTCAATGATGGTGGTGGAGAGCAGCACATCCGCCTTGCCGTTGACGAAATCCCGCATCACGCATTCCAAATCCGCCTTGTCCATCTGCCCGTGCCCCACCACAATGCGGGCGCGGGGGACGAGGCGACGGAGCGTGGCTTCCATGTCGTGAATGCTCTGCACGCGGTTGTGCAGGAAGAACACCTGCCCGTTGCGGGCAAGCTCTCGCTCAATGGCATCTGCCATCAACTGCTCATTGTAGGGACAGACAGCCGTCTGCACGGGGAGTCGATTCATGGGCGCGGTCTCGATGGTGCTCATGGCGCGCGCTCCCATAAGCGCAGTATAGAGTGTACGGGGGATAGGGGTTGCGGAGAGCGTAAGCATGTCCACCATGCGGAACATGCGCTTGAACTGCTCCTTGTGACGCACGCCGAAGCGCTGCTCCTCATCAATGACCGCCAGCCCCAGATTCTTGAAATGCACGTCCTTGGAGATGATGCGGTGCGTCCCCACCACGATATCCACCTCACCGGCTGCCAGCCCCTGCAGAATCTCGCGCACCCGCTTGGGCGGGGTGAAACGGCTGAGCTGCTCGATGCGGACGGGGTACTCACTCATGCGGGCGCGGAAAGTGCGGTAGTGCTGGTCTGCCAACACCGTGGTGGGTGCCAGAATGGCCGCCTGTTTACCGCCGGTCACGCATTTGAAAGCCGCACGGATGGCCACCTCGGTCTTGCCGAAGCCCACATCGCCGCAGATAAGGCGATCCATGGGCTGAGGGGATTCCATATCTGCCTTGGTCTGGTTGATGACGCGGAGCTGGTCCGGCGTTTCGCGATAGGGGAAACTGGACTCAAACTGCCACATCCACGCCGAGTCCGCTGGATGGGCAAAACCGGGGTTACTCTCACGCTCTGCCTGCACCTCCAGCAGCTGCGCGGCATAGTCGGCCACCGCCTTTTCTGCCGCCTTGCAGGCGCGTTTCCAACGGGCATCACCCAATCGGCTCAATTCGGGAGTCTTTGCCCCCAGCCCCACGTATTTGGAAACGAGGTGGCTCTGCTGCAAGGGGATGCGGAGCATGACATCGCCGGCGTATTTGATATGCAGCTCCTGCTCGCCACTGCTCTCATCGCGGACGATACCCATGAACTTGCCCAGGCCGTGCGAGGCGTGAATCACGAGGTCCCCTTCCTCAATTTCACGCAGAGGCGCCTGCGCCCGCTCGCGGCGGAGGCGATCCTCGCGGTCGTCTTTCCGGCGGGAACGCGGGCCGGAGTAACGGCCGAAGATTTCTGCTGCGGACAGCACGGCCACCCCGGCACCCGGGATGGTGAAACCGAAAGGCAAATCACCGTCGCGACTCTGCACGGCCGACCACGCCTCATCCTCACCGCAAATTTCCTCGAACCGGCTTTTTTCGCCCTCATGGGGGAAGAACATGACCACGCGCCACTTATCGCGCCGCCATTGCAACAGCCCGGCGCGCGCCAGATTACGGCGCGCCTCCTGCATCACGAAATCACCGGTTTCAAACGAGCCGAGCGGCGAGCCGAAAAAGGCAGTATTGCCCTGCTCCTCCCGCTCATCCAGCTGCGGCAGCGCTTCATCTCTGTCCGGCGGAAGCTCGAATACCAGCACATTCCCCGGCACCCCGCAGCCCGGCAGACTCACCACCCAGTCATCCGGTGCAATGAGATGCTCCAACAGCCGTGCTGATGGCGGCTCATCCAGCACCAGTTCCGCTTCCTCCAACTTGCGGAAGGAAAGCTGAGAATCCACATCAAACGCGCGGATGCTCTCTATCTCGTCCCCGAAGAATTCCACGCGGAACGGCCAGGCAGATTGCAGCGGGAACACATCCAGAATACCGCCGCGCAAACTCCATTCACCACGAGCCGTCACCTGCTCCACACGGTCAAAATCACGCTCCGTCAGCTGCGCCGTCAGCTGCTCCGGTGGATATTCCTGCCCCACGGCCAGCTTCACGGTGCAGGCCGCATCTTCCGAGAACACCGGGGCGGCCTGTTTCAATCCCGCAGCCGTCACAATGACCGCCTGCGGTCCGGCCGGGCACCCGGAGATGTTTTTCAGTGCTTCCAGACGCTCAGCTGCCAAATCCGGATCGCTCAGTCCGTTATTGATATGAGTTTCTCGCTCCGGAACAAACACCGCAGGGGGAGCATCCCATAGTGACCATTCCGCCGCCACCCGTTCCTGCATGGGAAGAGCATCTGCCACCACCCAGATACGCCTGGGCTGCTGTGATTGCGCCGCCACCATGGCCGCCACAAAAGAAAAGGCGGCCGGGCATACCCGGTCAAACACCACGGGCTCCTCCCGTGTGCCGCCGCAGCGCAAACGCTCCAGCTCTCCGGCAAAGGCAGGAGACTTGGCTACAATATCTGTGAGTGGTCTTGCCACGTCGCTGGGAGTTTATCAAGCCGCCGTGACTTTGTCAATGCCGCAGTTATGAGCGCGCGGCAAAGCGGCGCGCCAGAGTGATGTAATCTGCCGCATGGGCATGATTCGCCTCGGCAGATTCCGGCGGCAGCTGTTTGACCACTCTGGCGGGAGACCCCAGCACCAGACTGTGCGGCGGGATGACAGTATTCTTCGTCACCAGCGCGTGAGCCCCCACAATAGAGCCCTTCCCCACCACGGCACCGTCCAGCACCACCGCCCCCATGCCGATGAGACAGTCATCCTCTATGGTACAGGCATGCAGCGTCACACTGTGCCCCACCGTCACGTGACTGCCCAGCACACAGGGAATCTCATAATCCACATGCAGGCAGCAGTTATCCTGCACATTCGAGCCGGGGCCTATGATGATATCCGCCACATCTGCCCGAATCGTCGTGTTGTACCACACAGACGAATCAGGAGCCAGTCGCACCCGACCAATCACATCCGCACTCGCTGCCACAAAAGCCGGAGCATCCAGCTCGGGCACCGCGCCCTCAAAAGATTCTATCGCCATGGAGGCAGTATAGACGTTCCTCCGGGACTCGTCAACACCGTATTCTGCCGCCCCTCACCACAGCCCGAAATAAAAGGCAAATCCGGGTTGGCGGCTCACAGACGCGACCCCTCTGTTCGATAGTCCCTCCTTTCCATCGGCAGATTCGAAACAGCTCCCATTTGGAGCTTGCGAAACAAACGAAAAATGGTAGAATCATCGGCGTAACAACGGCAACCAAAAATTTCCCCTGTGAATCTACCTTCTTTCACCCACCTTGCTCCTCGTCGCGCGGTACGCGGCATACGATACCTACTGCCGGATTGCAGACCTCTCTCCGGTGAGCGGATGCCTCCGATCGCGGACATCGGCCATGTATAACGCAGCACGAACGATTACTGTATGAGAAAAAAACGCAAAAACTACCGGGAAAATGCCATCGGCTTCGGGCTGGCCGGGCTGTTCCTGATTGGATGCAGTTGGGAATTGGTTTGGAAAGAAACGGGAGTATTCTTCATCGGAGAATGCGTGGAAGGCATGGTGGCAGACACATGGACGCATAAGGCACGGGAGCACACATCCTCATCCACACGAAGGTCAAAATACGTTCTTTTAGAGCGGGCCCGCATTACCTACACCACCAAAGACGGACACACCATGCACGCAACCGCCCCCATATCCTGCCGGGCGGGAGAAAAAGTCCGGGTGTACTATGATGCATCAGCACCCTCTCATATGTGCGTGTTCACCCCGTCCGCACTTGCTCCTCTCATCTTCCCTCTGGTCGGGCTGGGATTACTCAGCATTTCTTTCATCTCTCTGATATCAGCGCAGCGTTCTTCCGCAGAACAATAACGATACAACGAGCCAACCTTCGACATCTCCATCTTTCCCTTCCCGCAATCCTCCATGTCCCCACGCTTCAGCCGCATCAGACGCATCATCGAAGCCGCCCTTCTCCTCCTGCTGTTGGTAGTCTGCATCAGCATCGGCATGGGGCGCTTCACCATCATCAACCTGAGCTCACTTCTTGCCGACGCGGGGCACATGCGCCCCGTTCTTCGCTACGAACAGCAGAGCGAGCGAACCCATCCACCTACCCGCATCCTGAAAAAAGGCGAACTCTATGTAGTGGAAGTACCCATTGCTTTCATTCCGGCGCGGGACCCCGTCTTCATCCATGAAACACCGCAGCATCCCAACAGAAACACCCTGCAATGCATTCTGTACAGCCGGGAGGAAATGCAGCCCCGGCACTTTCCGGAGGAACTGTACTATGCCGAACTCACGGCCGGGCAGCTGGCCTGTCTGGTGCAACGTGATAAGATTTACCAGCCCCCGGCATTGGCACAGGTCCGGCTTGTTCCGGCAGACCTGTACAACCTGAGCGGAACCGTCCTGATATATGACAGCCGAGAGGATGACCTGCTGAACCTCCCGAAAATACAGGACAAATACGGAAATGAGCTCAGAGGGAAACCCTTGCTTCACAGACTCCGCACCCAAAGCATACCCTCGCGCCGCACCACGTATAACTACTGCCTTCTTCCGCTGAGCTGGTGTATCGAATTGGTGGACATCCCCCTTTCCCTCCTCGCCACCCCCATCGGCTGGCTGGCAGATGCCATCTATGAACCGCTGCACACCCCAAAAGTGGAGCAAAGATAAATTGACATTACCTAATAGATGCGGGCGCAACCGACACGCACATGCCCCGTTCGGGTAAAGAATTGAGCTCGGAGAGGGGCAATGGAATCTCCACCGCCCCGGATAGCAGATTTTCTGCACGTAACTTCGTCGGCAGATGCCTACCCCTGCTTTTTCCTTTTACCCCCGCACACAGACCAAGGTAGCCTTACATGACGGAACAAGAGAAAAACGCCTTTCAACAGACTGGTCATCCCGGCAAGAACACAGGCTCCCGCACAGGCCCCGACACCCCACAACAGCCCTGCGGCAGCAAGGATATCGCCCTCGGCACAAGCAGCGGGAGCATTCGGTATAAGCCACGCCAACAGTAAAGACCAGCCACAGAGCACAACGGCCACAGAGCCGGGCATAGCCGCCCTCCAGTTCAGCCCACCCCCATCGGCTTTGATGGGAGGCAGAGCCAACACCAACGGAAGCAGCAACAAAAGAACACCCCAGAAGCAGAACCCCATCAGTCTGACACTAATCCCGCAAACATCATACCCCGCAACTCCCCACCAGTTCCAGCTACTGACCCCCAGCCACAATCCCGCCATTAAGAGGCAGAGAAACCGTAATACACCAAAGAACACGGACATTTACTTTGAGGGGGGGATTGGATTGAACATTTTGAGCGCCCGGAGAGCAACCATGAGGTGTGACAAGTAAGCTGCCGCCCTCCTTTTGACACGAATAAACTATTTCTTCTTGTTTTTTGTCCGGATGAGCGCAAATGTTTTATAGCATAATGCAGTGCGGGCGGTCAATCCATTTTTTGCGCGATTTTGTAGCGTAGATGCAGCGTGAAAAGTGTAAAAACAAAAGCAACACCAAAGAGCCCCCAAAAAAGTCTCCGAAGGTGCCCAAACTGCCCTTATTCCTCGTTTGAACGCGGCAGTAATGAGAACGCAAACAGGCTCATCCGTCGCTTCCTACCTAAAGGAAGTACCTTTGATGAGTTAAGTCAGAAAGTAGTTCAACGGCTGGCGCGTTGGATGAATAAAATCCCGCGAAAGATCTTCGATGGTAAGTCCGCAAATGAGATGGTGAAAGCTCTCGGGCTGAATTTTGGGGATGCAAAGCACTAAGAGCGCATTTTTTTCAAAAAGTGTTGCATTTGAACTTGCAATTCACCAAATCTTTGGGGCACACGCCGCGTGGTGCCAAAATTGGAGCACCTGAAAAAATACTTGATAATTGGCTCAAATGTGTCAGAATCAAGCTATGAGTATCATTTCTAAAGCAGCAGTGCTGCTGCTTGCAGGCCTGGCCATGGCTGCACCGGAAACACCGAGTCATGGCGTTGTTGCGGAATACTGGGAAGGTTTACCCAAAGGGGGAATTTCAGCATTGTCGGATGCGAGCAAAAGCCGCAAGCCTGATGCTGTCAGTATCCGGAGCAGGATAGATGCGGACTCCCGGGGAAAAGATCATTATGGGGTTCGTTACTCTGCCTTGCTGGTGCCGCCCAGGAGTGGAGAATACACCTTTTATCTGGCGGCAGATGACCTTGCTGAATTGTGGTTGAGCACGGATGAAGACACGGAAAATCTGACCAGAATCTGTGAAGTGACAAGCTACATGCCCCGCCGCCATTTTGTGGAAGGAGCTTGCTCCGGCAAGGTGCAACTGAAGCGGAATAAAAAGTATTACCTTGTCGTTCATCATGTGGATGCCATTGCTGATGAGCATGTGGCACTGGCGTGGGAGGGCCCCGGAATCAAAAAGGGCATCATTCCCAAAAAGCATTTC
>SUVN01000053.1 GCA_015061985.1 Akkermansiaceae bacterium | reverse complement strand
GGAACGGATTTATTGCATTCATCCTCTCTCTCATGTTGGCGTGGAGCATCAAATACGCTTTTGTGGATAGTTGGATTATGGTAAAAATGGTTCATCGCTATATGGCATTGGCAGAAGCAGCACCTCCTGCTATCGACTTGTATGGCAAGCTTACCGAATGGTCAACCAGCTTCAAGGAACTACTGAGTAAGGGGAAGGAATCATCTCCGGAAACATCGGAAGCAGACCTTACGATTACATCCGATACGGGAACTGATACATCGGAGCCCATGGTTGGTGCAGCAGAAGAAGAAAAGCAAGAAATAGCGGAAAGAACGACTCCTCCCTTACCAGGGAATAGTTAAAGAGCTTGCCGATATCCTTTATTTGCATGAGCCGCCATGAAATTGGCGGCTCATTGAGTTAATGGGTAAAAGGCTCATTCGATGCAAACGCGTACCCGCGCTAACCACTACTTTGACTGCGAGGCCATGCAGGTGGCCGTGGCTACCATGCTCAAGCTCGTTTTATGAGTCCGGTAATCCCCGCAGCGGATACTGATGTTTACATTTTTTTCGGGCTCGTCTAACAAGTTCATACTGTATTATGGAAATTGAGAGATGCACGAAAACGTACCGAAAAATGAAAAAAAGGCAGAAATCATTGTTATGGTGAATACAGATGATGAAGCAGCTCCGGAAGGCGATGGAGAAGTTTCACTTAACGAGAAGTTGCCGCTTAAGGCAAGACTTAATAATGCCGTGTATGTAACTAAACGTAAACCAGCGAAGAATGCGCGCCTTTATTTCTTTCTTCGAGCATCTTCAAGCAATGCGGAATGTCGGGAATTTATACCCGTTAGTTTGTCGCTCTATAAAAAATTGAAAGGACATGGGGCTGAAATCATTATGCTGAATGCGGACAAGAATATAAAAGATGCCCAGTTATGGGCAAAAGAAAGCCGCATCAAGTTTCCCATTATTGCTCCCGAAAGTGGTCCCGATATAGACATGTTGCCCTCAGGTCAAATGCCTTCCTTGGTCGTTGTTATTGAGTCCGGAGAAGAATTAGCAAGTGGCGATAGCGCATCTTCGTGTGAAGATATGCTGCAAAAATGGGATGTCTATTTTCAGGAGCTGCCACGTTAGGTAATCTTTTTGAGCCTGCGGAACGGGCGACAGCCTGCCATGGCGCGACCCGTTACATCATCGGGCTGAAGGATGCTTCTTCTGCCACTGAGTGAAGTTGTAGTGCCGGTGGCGGGCTGAACTGTAGTTTTCCCATTCTTCTGCTGCTGATTCTGACAGAGCTTTTCGGGATTTCATGATGTTCAGAATATATTGTCGCAGCCGACGGTCGGCCTCCGTGGTTTGGCGCAGGTGCAGGTATCCGTTGTAGCTGAAATCAATGTATTTGTCAGAATACGGGGGGAAATGGATGGTGAGCCCGGGATGAGCGTCGATTTCAATGCTGCCCGGAGCATTGGGCCAGAATTCTCTTACGCCGATGTTGCGGGTGTTTCCCCACCACTGTTGCAGCATGGCTTGCTCCTCCTCCGAGGGATACCAGAGCCAGGTATCCGGGTGTTCGGTGATAATGATGGGTGTGTCCTGCGGGATGGTTATTTCCGGTCTGGCGGTGGGAATGAAATGCCAAGGGGAGCAGCAGGAGAACAACAGGAAAGAGAGGATAGCGGGGCAAAGGTGTTTCATGGCAGCGATTGCAGGTAATCAGCGAGCGCCGTGTGCCCGTTTTCCCGGGCAAGGTCGGCGGCGGTCTGGCCGTCCTCGTTGCAGAGGTGCGGGAATGCGCCGGCGTTAATCAGGAGGCGGACAATTTTTTCATGCCCGTGCTGAGCGGCAATCATGAGGGCGGTGGTGCCGGCGGGAGTATCTGCATCGGAAGCCGGGAAAATGACGCGGTTGGGGTCACTCCCCGTTCCAAGAAGCTTGCGGACGTAACTCTCTGAACCACCCTGCGCAGCACACATGAGCAGGGTCGGACTGCCCGGGGCAGGGTTATCTTTCCACTTCGCTCCGAATTGCAGCAGTAGTTTCACGGCATCTTCCTGCCCATGGCTGAGGGCTTCCATGAGTGCAGTTTTTCCTGTTTTAGAGCGGGCGTTGACGGCAGCCCGTTGCTTCATCAGCTCTCTTATCTGCGGAATCAGACCATGGCGCGCTGCCAGCATCAGATGGGTTTCCGCTTCCGGCGTGGCGGCATGGGGGGAAAGAATTGCCCCGGCTTCACGCAGAAGTTCAATGATTTGCTCATTCCCACCGATGAGGGCATAGGTCATGACATTGGTTCCTTCATTATCCTCGGCATGCACGTCTGCACCGTCCTCCAGGAATTGTTCCGTCAGTTCGCGGTATCCTTGCTGCGCCGCAAGCATGAGCTGGGTTACCCCTTCATCGTCAGGGGTACAGGCATCATATTGAGCCCCGGCTTTTTCCAGCAGACGGAGCAACTGCGTATCCCCCCGGCGGAGGGCAAATCCCAGGTATTGCCACCCCATGTCGTCTGCGTTGAAGCGAGCGCCGTTTTGCAGCAGGAAACAAGCTGTTTCTCCTTTATCCCCGATAATGGCTTCTTCCAGTAATTCGGATAACTGTTGCTCGGTAAGCAAATGTTGCTTCCTTGCTTCCCGAAACAGTACAGGGAAACAGGGAGAGTCTTCACCGACGGCTTCTTCAAGAGCTGTTGAGCCGAAGTCGTTTTTTTGACGGAGATTGGCACCGTGTTTCAACAGCTCGCTTACAGTGTCCGCATGCCCGTGTATGGCGGCAAGCATCAGCGGTGTCCATTTGCCTTCCGTGGTTGCCGCAGAAATATCGGCTCCTTTCTGAATCAGGCGGCGCACCTGCTCCGTGCAGCCGCCGGCAGCTGCATGGTGCAGCAGGGTATATCCCTCATCATCTTCCCAGGCAGGCTCCATTTTAGCACCGGTTGCCAGCAGCATGTCAACAATTTCCTGATGCCCCTGCTCCAGTGCCAGAGAGAGAATGGAAGTACCGTCATGGCTGAAGTCGTTGACATAGCTGCCCTGCTGCAGCAGGTATTCGACTGCTCTCCTGTTGCCCTCATAAACAGCAAAATACAGAGCCGTTCTGCCGTCTTCATCGCACCGGGTCACATCTGCCTTTGCTCCGGCTGCCAACAATGGCTGAAAAAATTGTGAGACTGATTCGCGGACGGCGTAATCCATGACCGTATACCCGTAAGCATCTTCAGCATTGATATCGGAGCTAATGCTGATGAAACTTTGCAGGATATCCGGGCGGATAAGAAACGCAGTACGGCTCCGGTATGCGATGCCGAGTAATTCCGCAGCCCAGGGGTAGTCCCTCACCGTCTCCGGATTTTTCTCCCAAAGCTGTATGTTTTGGCGAAATCGCGCGGTCGCTTCCCGGTAAACAATCCCGTCCAGGAGGGTGTGTTCTTTCTGATTAAATACTTGCAGGGAATCCAGATACTTAAACGCCTCAATCGGGCTGAGCTGCCTCTGTCCCGGGCGGATATCCATCGTTGCTTCCGGCAGCGGTGGTTCTGCAGCGGCGGGGAGGCAGACCGTAGCCGCCAGAGCGGCTGTCAGGAGCAGAAGTGATGCTTTCATAGGGGGAGCGGGAAAGGGGTAATTTATTTTTCGTAGAGCACCAGTCGGAAGCCATCGAACTGTTCCACCGGGGTGCTGCGGAGGAAGTGGTGAGCAAACTCCGGGAACCATGTGTCAGCCGCATATTCTCCCTGCACCTCGGAGACGTAGAGCTTCTGCATCTTCGGCAGCAGGTGGGCGTATATCTGCGCTCCTCCGATGACCATAACTTCACGATCCATCAGCTCCAGCCCGGCCAGCTCGTCTACGCTGTGGATGACCGTAGCTCCCTCTGCTGTGAAGGATGTATCGCGGGTGAGGACGATATTCTGCCGCCCGGGCAGGGGCCGCCCCAGTGATTCCCATGTCTTGCGCCCCATGAGGATGGGGTGTCCCATGGTGAGACGCTTGAAGAGTTTCATGTCCTCCGGCAGCCGCCAGGGGATGCTTTGTCTGATGCCGATGGCGCGATCCGCCGCCATGGCCACGACTCCTGTAAACGTGGGGGTCATACGGATACGGCTGCTTTGATGTGCGGGTGCGGGTCGTAATTCTCCAGCGTGAAGTCGGAGAAATCGAAGCCGTCAATCTCGGTCACATCCGGGTTGATTTTCATGGTGGGCAGGGGGCGGGGGGAGCGGGTGAGCTGTAGCCGGGCCTGTTCCAGATGGTTGTTGTAGAGGTGGAGGTCACCGTAGGTGTGGATGAATTCCCGGGCCTCATAGCCGCAGACCTGTGCCATCATCTGCAGCAGCAGGGCATAGCTGGCGATGTTGAAGGGAACGCCCAGAAAGAGGTCACAGCTGCGCTGGTAGAGTTGCAGGCTCAGTCCATGCTTTTCTCCCTCCTGCTGCGCAGGAATCACACAGAATTGGAAAAGACAGTGACAGGGCGGCAGCGCCATGCCGTCCACTTCTGCCACATTCCATGCCGTCACCAGATGCCGGCGGCTCCAGGGATTGTTTTTGAGGCTGTCCACCAGCTTGGCAATCTGGTCGATGCTACCGCCCTTGCCATCCGGCCAGGCGCGCCACTGGGAGCCGTAGACCGGTCCCAGATTGCCGTTTTCATCTGCCCATTCATCCCAGATGCTCACGCCGTGTTCCTGAAGGTAGCGTACGTTGGTGCTGCCTTTCAGAAACCAGAGCAGTTCGTAGATGATGGAGCGCAGGTGCAGCTTCTTGGTGGTGAGGCAGGGGAAGCCCTCCCGCAAATCAAAGCGCGCCTGTCGCCCGAACACGCCGATGGTGCCGGTGCCGGTGCGGTCTTTGCGGCCCACGCCGTTGGTCAGCACATCATCCAACAGTTCCAGGTATTGTTTCATGA
>SUVN01000022.1 GCA_015061985.1 Akkermansiaceae bacterium | reverse complement strand
CCCATCTTCTCCGACGCTTCAAGAATCAATCTTGCTGTATCGTTTATATTCAGTGGTTAATATCCGGTGATGTCCTTTGTTCTTTTCGTAGTCCTTTCGGTAGGTGGTTCAGCATTATAAATGCTGATGCAAGCCATATCTAACGGTTGTCTGTGTTTTTTTTGTTATGTCGTCAGTCTTATACAGCATTTCGGTCGCGTAGACAAGCCTGTTGCAAATGCTTTCTCTTCATGCTCCTTGATTTCTGCTTGTTATTCAGAATAAAGAAATTAACAAGCCAATGCATGACTACAGCATTTATAATGCTGTATCATCAATCTGGCTATGGAATACAGATTAAGCGTTATTTTCAGGTGTCTGCTGGTGCTGGCAGTCGGTGCGGGTTGTATGGCCGCCACTGCAGGCGGTATCGTGACAACGGGGCCGCTCGGCATTCTCATCGCATTCTTTTTGCTTTGCATTTATGCCGGTGTGGTTTGTGGCTCCATGGGCAATATGCCTGCGTTTATCATGTTGCTCAGCATCAGGGATTTAGGTTGTGTGGGTATGTTTATCTGGGCTCTGGCAGTCACACTGTTGAGCTTCATCATCATCCCCATACTGTTGTCCTGGCATGTGAGTGCCCTGCTGCTGGGCCTGCTGGGGGCTTCGTTCCGGGTGCCGTTCCTGCGTAAAGTGCTTTGCGTGGTGCTTGCCGGTGGCCTGTTCGGCGGCATAGCCGTATATGTGAACAACACCATCAATCAGCAAGCCGGTGACACCCTGATTGACAACACCACGATTGAGGAGAAGAACGTGACGAACCGTCATTACATCATCAATGAACACCATTATCATACCAATGATAGGGACAAGGATGATAGCGAAGAGACGAACGGCTACACGGAGCTGCATCGGGCGGTCCTGGCAGGTGATAGCAAAGAGGTTGAGCGCCTCATTGATGCCGGCGCAGATGTCAATGCGAGGGATAACGATGGCAATACCCCCTTGCATCTGGCTGCGCGGGAGGGGTATGTCGCTTGCGTCAGGAATTTGATGGAATCCGGAAAGGTGAAAAAGTATCTCACAAATAATCAGGGGAAAACCGCTTTGCAACTGGCGGAGGAACATGGTAATACCGGCTGCGCAAAAGTCATCTCGGGCTATGGGCAGGAGTATGAGGATGCGTAAAGAGGGACCTGGTAATACCACCTGTGCACTTTACATCCGGCGGGGATAAGGAAATAAGCTTCTTTCAACATTAACACACATACATATATGAAACAAACAATTGCAATATTCATACTGCTTGCCATAGCGGCAGTTTTCGGGATTTTAGGCATGGCGTTACAGGACGAAACCCTGCAGACGGTTGCACTTATCGCATGCATTCCCATTCTCACGTTTGTCCTTCGGAAAGTTCTCAGAAAGTGATACGCCCTCATCCAACGGGGATGAAACACAGGAGCAATCTTCAATATCAAACACAAACATCATTATTGGATATTTCATATTAGCGGTCATAGGAATAATTCTCGGTACCATAGGCGGTTGGTTACAATCGGAGCCTTTGTTAGTATTGGACTCCATAGTCTGCGTGCCTGCTCTCTGAATATTCTTTATTTCGATTTTCTCAATCTTATGAATATCATTAAAGCATTATCAATAACTGTTCTCACGCTTTTGGGGATAGCAGCCATGCCGACGGTCACGGCGCAAACGAAGATGCAATCATATGCCCAGTCCCCAAGAGAATATTCCGTGCAGGGGGAAGAACTCGTCTGTACTGCTGATAAGAAAAACGGCTACATGACTTATCGTATCAAATCGTTCCAATTTTCGAAAGGAATGGCGGGATGGGTGGAACATGCCTATAAGTTGACTGTGAAGTTTGAAAATGGAAAAGTAAAGCAATATGCTGTTTCGGACTTCAACTCGGCTATCCAAGTCGATCACTTGCAAATTAAGCAAGTCGCTGACTCTCATCATATACCGGAAGACTTCCTGAAAAAAGCTATATTTGCGCATGAAAAACAGCATGCGTCAGATCATAAAGAAAATGAAAACAGCTTGATTTCTTTCGTTGGCTTTGAGAAAAGCAGTGCCGGTGATTCCGATATCCTCAAGCGTTATGCTGAATTGACTGACCGTATGGAAGCGCTTGCGATGACGGCTCAGCTCAATACGATGACACGAATAGCAAAAAAATATCCTGCTACGAAAAATATGACGAAGGAGGAGTTGAAACAATTGCTGTTTGAGCTATCGGGTTCTTTACCCATAGAGGTCAGTGGTACAACATATGAAAAAGCTTATAAATCATATGCAGAGAATAAGTCATTGAAAGAGCAGAAAATAGCATTGAAACAGGCAATCAGGAATCACGATGCTGCATTGTTGACATATTTCCGGAACCATTATCAGAAAGTGGTAGAAATGGATCCTAACATAGAATTTGAGAGTACGAGAGGATATGATACGGCCTCGCGTCCTGTCTGCCGTCCCTGTATGATGGGCGATACGTTGGGAAAATGCAAGTATATATGGTGTCCCAATTTTGGCAATAGGCATAGCGAGTTCAGGTCTCAAAAAGGGGACTATATCCCCTCGGATTACAAAAAACCTTTTGAAACAAAAGAACAAAATGAAGAATTGAAAAAGAGGAAAAAATGAAATTTGATTAAAGATGTTTACCACTACTAATTAAAGTTTTTCTTAAATTCACTCCACGGGCTATGGGCAGGGGTAAAGAGGAACCTGGTAATACCGACTGCGCTTTACATCCGGCGGGGATAAGGAAATAAGCTTCTTTCAACATTAACACACATACATATATGAAACAAACAATAGCAATATTCATACTGCTTGCCATAGCGGCAGTTTTCGGGATTTTAGGCATGGCGTTACAGGACGAAACCCTGCAGACGGTTGCACTTATCGCATTCATTCCCATTCTCACGTTTGTCCTTCGGAAAGTTCTCAGAAAGTGATACGCCCTCATCCAACGGGGATGAAACACAGGAGCAATCTTCAATATCAAACACAAACATCATTATTGGATATTTCATATTAGCGGCCATAGGAATAATTCTCGGTACCATAGGCGGTTGGTTGCAATCGGAGCTGTTGTTGGTGCTGGGCACCATATTCTGCGTGCCGGCCGCATTGCGTTTCGGCTGGTGGTTGTTTAAGAATTCATAACACTGAATCCTTAGCCGCGTTAAATCTCAATTACAAACCGTTTAGTAATCATGTCCAACGAATCATCCCATCAAAGAAATACCACAGAAATCTTGCCGGATTCCAAGCCGGAAATGGCCAATAGTGTCCCCTCTGCTGACGAGGCGGAAGCGTTATACGCCACCGCTCGCCGCTTGCAGGAAACAGGGGACAATGACAAGGCTGCCGATTGTTATGAAAAAGCTGCGCAGCTGGGGTATGCTCCGGCTCTGGAAGCGTTATGCGAAATCGCTCATCGACTGAGGAGAACTGGGAGAGGTGACTGGGCCTATGATTGTTTTCTAAAGGCTGCGCGGCTTGGCTGTCCGGAAGCTCAGTATATGATGCTGTATCTTGGTTATGGTTCAGATGCTGAGATTAATTTCTGTAGAAAGGCGGCGGAACAAGGCTATGCTCCGGCTCAGCGGTTGCTGGGGATGCGTGCAGGATTATCTGTAGCAGATGCCAGTCTTTGGCTGCATCGAGCCGCCGTGCAAGGAGATGTGGAAGCGGCCCTGATGCTTGGTAATGGAGCATCTGAAACGGAATTGCCGGATATGGAGGCGCTCCGGGAAGCACTTCGCCGCTACCCGGTCATTCGTCGGCATCCTCTGTATATAACCTTTGAAAAAGCCATTCGCGGTTTCAGTGAAGCCCAGCGGGAGTTAGCTGCTCGCTATGAAAAGGGCCGCGATGTGACTCTTGATGACGTAATTGCTGAAAAATGGTATGAAAGAGTGGCGCTCCAGGGCGATACTGAGGCGATGATGTGGCTTGCAAAGTTTCATTCTTGTCGCTCAAACTATAGCTCTCATTTCTATCATTTCTGTAAGTCTTATTCCGATCATCAAAAGGCTGTTTTTTGGTTAGCGCAAGCTGGATTGCGATGTGAAAAAACTTTTTATCATGGAAGGTTATTTGAAGGGAGCTGGAAAAGCGGATTTTTTCTTTCCTCGTATGAAAGAGGCATTTGTTACTCTTTGGCTTTAGAGTGCTTTAAACGTGCGAGCGAACACAGGGATGATTCTGCGGCCGTGGATTTTAAGCGGTTGCAGACTTTTAATGCTCGAGACGCAGAACCATTGAATGATAAAGTTGTTGATGTAATGATCCTCTTGCTCGGCATCGGAGTTCTTCTATCTCTACTTCTACTTTACACACCTCTTTCTGCACATTTACTAAGCAAGTGGAATAATTTTGCAGACATCCTATTAAATGTTTTTATCATTGTGATGTGTGTTTGGGCGTTTGCTGCTCTGATAATCACGTTGATTCCTGTGTGGTGGGCGCTGAAGGTTCGCTCTGAACTGGAGCGTGCTGCAGCCGTTCCGATGGACAATCTGGACGAGGCTGTCCGTTTGTATTGTAATATGTCACCGGAGATAAAGCAGGAGACCATCTACCCGGCACCGGAAGAGGGGCTTGAGAGCAAGGAGCCGAGGACGGCAGAGAAGAGCACCGATAGCGGAAAAAGTAGCTTTGAGCGTTGATAATCAGGATATACAGTAAGAAAAACTTCATCATCTATTTCGCATGAAAGTGGGTAATATAGTTTTCTCCGTTTTGTTATGTTGTCTGTGCAGTACTGTTGCCACGGCGGATGATGCGCAGGCGCGGCAGTTGGTACAGCAGGCGCGGAATCAGTATGATGCAGAAAGTATGTATGCTCAGGAACGAGCGTTTGAGCTGTTTTATGATGCCTATGGTGAAGCCACCACCTATTCTCTGCGCTCAGAGATTTCCGATGAACTGGTGAAGGTTTACCGCAATTATACCAAGTTTATTAAAAACAGGATTCCTCCGTTTCTGGACTATTGTGAGGATGCTCAGGCTTCACTGTACCGTAAGCTGGCAGACTACAAGGACAGCCGCGGCAAGCGGCTGCTGGGGCAGACGCAGCTGCATCAGGGAGACATCAGCGGGCTCACTCTTGTCTCTCAGGCCGCAGCAGAGGGAGATGCCGAGGCTGCATATCTGATGGCAGAGGCGGTTTCACGGGGAATAGAGGTTGCGCGGAATGCGGATACGGCGTACAGATGGCTGGAGATTGCGGCTGAACGCGGTTATGCTCCGGCCTGCGAACGGTTGGCTGCCATTCATTGGGATGGAGATCCGAATTGGAATGCCGCATGGAATCAGAGCAGTGCTGCCTCGTATCTGGATAAAGCGATTGAGCTGTACACCCAATTCAGTAACTTGAGCAATCCCGTGACAAAAAAGGAGTTGCAGGACTACATCTCTTCTCTGCGGCTGATTCGGGAAAACATGCAGAGCTTTATCGGGTATAACACCGGGAATGTCATACAGGGCTTTTATCCTTCTTTCCTGGCATTGCGCTTATCCACCTACAATGAGCAGGAAGGAGGACTGCGAGTGAGAGCTTATTATATCAAACAGGAACTGAGTCGTTATGGCGGAACTTATCATATTGCCGGCTTGCCGGATCTGGATTTGTCGCTGATACCGATTCGGTTGTCGTATAATGAGCCGGAATATGTGGGGCATGCTTCGACTTCTTATTCGCCGGATGACAGCATTTGCCTGCAAATAGATGTGCATGCAGAGAATTATGCTTACGCAAATAATGAAAGCTCCCGGTGGAGACGCGAGATTGAGATAAATGGTACTATCGCGCATGAAATGGCGCATTGTTTCCTTCGTAGTAAGTATTATTCCATTTTCAATGGGAACTATCCCTATTACAAGCAATTGGTGGAGGGGCATGCTACTAATGTAGAGTACGCCTTTGTTAACCATACCTATTTTGACGGGGAAATGACACCGGAGACATTCGCCGGGAGTTGGTGCTCATCTGAATATGGCAATTATTTCCGTTGGTATCGGAGTCATTGCCTGTTGCCCAATGGTCATACCAATTGGTCTGTGATAGAACAACATGAGCGGGCGGCATCCCCCACAGGAGCGGGAGGTAAGGTCAGAAAGCTCATCAGTGGGCCGGACGGCACATTCCGGGCACCCCTTTTTTTCAGATAAAAGCCTATGTACCCATTATTTTCACGACTCGTCATGCTCACCTCCGGCTTGGTGGTGATGGTTTCCTGCAACCCGCCAGCACGTATGGATTCCTGGCAGACTTTGCCGCATTGGCCGGTGAATACGCCCCCTGCATCGACTCCTCAACCGCCTCCCCGAACGATACACATGCCTGTGAAGCAAACCGTTCCTTGTTCTCAATGCTACGGCTCGGGTGTTGAAGCAGCAGTGGATATGAGCTCTCCCATCCCCGGTACCAAGCCTTGTTCCCGCTGCAATGGTCAGGGTTTTTTCTCGGTGTATTGACGTAACACTCTACCTCTTATCGATTCCATTTCTTTAACAATAAAATACATGAAAAAGCTTACAATAATCCTGCTGACGCTTGCCTGCCTGCTGGGGGCGGCTTTGGCGCAGTCTGCCTTTCCCATACAGAAAGTGAAAGCCGCAGCGGAGAAGGGTGATGCTAAAGCACAGCTATATTTGGGACTATGCTATGAGGAAGGAACTGAAGGAGTGAAGTCGAATTTGAAAGAAGCGGTACGCTGGTATCGCGCGGCTGCGGTACAGGGAGACCGCCATGCACAATTATTTTTGGCATCGTGCTATGAAGAGGGGAAAGGTATGATCCCGAATCTGAAGGAAGCTGCTCGTTGGTATCGTGCGGCTGCGGTACAGGGAGATGTTTCTGCCCGGGCGATTCTGGGGAAATTCTATTTGTTCGGCAAAGGCGTGGAGAAAGATTCGAAAGAAGCGGTCAAGTGGTTTCGCAAGGCGGCAGAGCAGGGAGATGCCGGGGCGCAGTTTGGGCTGGGGCTATGCTATAAAGATGGCGAAGGCGTGGAGAAAAATCCGAAAGAAGCGGTCAAGTGGTTTCGCAAGGCGGCAGAGCAGGGAGATGCCATGGCGCAGTTTGGACTGGGGCTATGCTATAAAGATGGCGAAGGCGTGGAGAAAGATTCGAAAGAAGCGGTCAAGTGGTTTCGCAAGGCGGCAGAGCAGGGGCATGCCAAGGCGCAGGGTGTGCTGGGGCTATGCTATAAAGATGGCGAAGGCGTGGAGAAAGATTCGGAAGAAGCGGTCAAGTGGTTTCGCAAGGCTGCGAATCAGGGAAATGCCGAGGCTTGGTTTAATTTGGGAGAGTGTTACAGGAATGGAGATGTAGTGGAGAAGAACCCCGAGGAAGCGGTGCGCTGTTATCGTCTGGCAGCGCAGCAAAATCTTGCATCGGCTCAGTATCATTTGGGCCTGTGCTATGAAGAAGGTTTTGGATTGAACCCGGACATTAAGGAAGCGTGCATCTGGTATCGCAGAGCGGCGGACCAAGGGTTTGCCTCTGCACAGAATGATTTGGGTATGTGTTATAAAGAAGGCGAAGGCGTGGAGAAAGATCTGAATGAAGCGGCCGGATGGTTTCGCAAGGCTGCGGAGCAGGGGCATGCCGGGGCATGTTTTAATCTGGGGAACTGCTACAGGAATGAAGAAAGTGAGGAGCAGGACTTTGGTGAAGCAGTCCGGTGGTTTCGCAAGGCGGCAGATTTGGGCAATGCCGAGGCTCAAAGGAATCTCGGCGTTTGTTACGAAAGGGGGCTTGGCGTTGCTAAGGACTTGAAAGAAGCATTCAGGTGGTATCGCAAAGCTGCGGAGTCCGGATTAGTCAGCATGCAGTATCTTTTGGGGGAGCTGTATGCTCGTGGCGTGGGAACGGATAGAGACTATGGTGAAGCAGTCTACTGGTATCGCAAGGCTGCTGAGCAGCAATTTGTTGCCGCACAGTATGCCTTGGGGAATTGTTATCGCTTTGGCCGGGGGGTGGGAATAGATCTGCAGGAGGCTGTCAATTGGTATGATAGAGCAGCAAAGAAGGGCAACATCGCCGCTCAGAATGCTTTGGATGCAATCTATGATGAATACAATATCGGTGTAGAAGAGCCGAATGGATGGCGGGCACGACGGAATCGGGTAGAATTGAGGAATGCGGCTGAGGAGCAGAATGATGCCGGGGCTCAGTGCAATCTGGGAAAATGCTATCTGTACGGCTGGGGAGTGGAAAAGAACCCGCAGGAAGCGGTTCGCTGGCTGAAGAAATCCGCTGAGCAGGGCTTTGCGGAGGCTCAGTATCGGCTGGCAGACTGCTACATGTACGGACGCGGTACAGAGAAGAATGCGCAGGAAGCCTTCGCCCTGTACACCGAAGCGGCAGAAAGCGGGTTAGATAAAGCCATGACGGAGCTGGCCAAGTGCTACCTGTATGGCAAAGGGGTAGCACAGGATAGGAAAAAGGGATATAGCCTGCTCCTGGATCATTACACCAATGCAGCAAAAAACTTGTTGGAAGCACAGGGTTGGGTAAAGGGCAATTACCTGGTCCCCGATGGCAGCTTAAAGGAAGCGCAATACACCCGTGCCAGGTGTCTCCTGTATGGCTGGGGGTGGGCGCAGAATATAGAACGAGCCAATGCAATTTTTCAGGAACTGGGTGATTACAAGGATGCAAAGGCTCTTCAGTTGAATTGGTACGAAGTCAAGCTGAAGGAATTGGAGTGGCTGTGCAAAGAGCCCGTCGTCATCACCCCTATTATCGTGGTGATGCTATGCGGCATTCTGCTTTGTATCATCAGGCATCGTAATACAGACAAATGCGGGGAGGAAGAAGAATCACGCCGGAGGGGAGAGCAGCCGATTTCTCCTGCTGTCCGAATCGTGCCCACGTCATCGGCAGAATCGGAAAAGACGGTAACGGTGGTGCCGGAGAAACCGAGCTCCGGCGTATCGGTGGAGCGCTTTTCGCGGAAAGAGGAAAAGACGGTAACGGTGGCACCGGAGAAACCGAGCTCCGGCGCATCGGCAGAGCCATTTTCTCGGGAAAAGGCAAGTAAATTCCAACGGTGAAGAGACACACGGATTTACGAATGACGATTTACGAATGACGAATTCAAAGTACGCTGCGCTGCGTGCAGGAGGTTTCACCTAACGCAAGTGGTATTCTCCGTTATTCATGCGAGCAGAGCGAGCGGAATGTTAAATCGGTTAATCGTGGCTTCCCATTCGTAATTTTTCCATTTGTCGCTTCATTAGAACATTCATCAATAATGGAGCAAAGCAAACGATAACAAAGAGAAAGTCATGGAACACGAAAAAAAGAAAGAAAGGCGGGGTGGCGTGTCAGAGAGTCTCCGGGATTCCGTGCAGCGGTATCGGCGTGCGGCGGAGCTGGGGCTGGATAGTGCGCAGTATGCCTTGGGGGTGAGCTATGAGTACGGAATCGGGGTCGATATTGATGAGGCGCAGGCCTTGTACTGGTACAGAGAGGCGGCAGCGCAGGGGCATCCCTCAGCCAAAATGAAGGTGGCAGCATGGGGTATGCCCACCGCCGAAGGTGATGTGCCGGAAGCTGCGAATGAGCCTGAACTGCGGCCACGCGAAGAAGCTGTTGAAAGCGCGGAAAAGGTTTCTCCTGCGGCAGAGTCACCGGAGGCTCTTTACGATCGGGGGGTGCAGGCAGAGAAGGCGGCAGACGGTCGTGAGGAAGAACTCCGGGAGGCACTGCGGTATTATCTGGCGGCGGCAGAGCAAGATCATGTCGGTGCACAGTTCCGTCTGGGGGAGATGTATCTGGATGCTGTGGGCGTGAAGCAGGATGATGCCGAGGCGGTGAAATGGTTGCAGAAGGCTGCTGTGCACAATGATGCTGCGGCACAGAATACGCTGGCATGGTGCTATATGGCGGGGCGCGGCGTGAAGCCTGATGCCGGGCTGGCTGTGCAGTTGTACCTGAGTGCTGCACGGCAGGGGTATGCCAAGGCTCAGTTGAATGCCGGGCTGTGTTATGCCGACGGTGACGGGGTGGAGAAAGATGAGGTTGCGGCGGTGCGGTGGTATCGCGCGGCTGCGGAACAGGGCAACGCCCGGGCGCAATACCTGTTGGGCAGCGCGTTCTTTGCCGGCAGGGGGGTGGAGGAAACGCCCGCCGAAGCGTTCCGCTGGTATCATGCTGCGGCTCAGCAGGAGTATACGGATGCTTATTACAACGTGGGGCTGTTCTATCAGTCGGGATACGGTGTGGAGAAAAATCTCTCTCAGGCTTTTTACTGGTACAAGCTGGCGGCGGAACAGGGCGAGGCTCGGGCTCAGTCTGCGCTGGGGGGGATGTATTTTTGCGGAAATGCGGTGGAGGAAGATTTGGAGACCGCCGTCTATTGGTATCGCCGGGCGGCGGAGAACAATAGCGCGGACGCGCAAAACAATCTGGGTGAATGTTACCTGAATGGCTGGGGCGTGGAGGAGGATGCCGAAGCGGCCGTCAAGTGGTTCAGGATGGCGGCTGAAAGCGGGCACGCCGAGGCCATGGCAAACCTGGGTGATTGTTATTTAAACGGTTCCTGCGTGGAGAGGGATTGTCGGCTTGCGTTGGAATGGTATGAAAAAGCTGCGAAAAAAAATCACCCGCAGGCACAGTTTACCGCATCCAATCTGTATCGCTATGGCTTTGGCGGCGTGAAGCAAAATCCGAAAATGGCTTTTATGTGGTGCGAGAAAGCCGCGCATAACGGGATAACGGCGGCTTACCCGGAGCTCGCAGAGCATTACGCCCATGGTTTGGGGGTGACAGCGGATGCCGCAGCGGCATTCAAATGGTACAAAAAAGCTGCGGAGAATAATAATGCCATGGCTCAATATAATGTGGGGCGGTGCTATTACTACGGTCTTGGTGTAGAGAAAAATACTTCTCTGGCTGTGCGGTATTTTACGCAGTCTGCCGAAAACGACAATGATAAAGCACAGGAAATAATGGGACAATTCTGCTACGACGGCGTGAACGGCAGCCCGGATTTGGCAGAAGCGGTGCGCTGGTGGAAAATGGCAGCGGAAAATGACAATGCCGTTGCCGCCAGAAATCTCGGGCTGTGTTACAGAAATGGCGATGGCGTTCCGCAGGATGATGCCGAGGCGGCTCGCTTGTTCCGCCGGGCGGCAGAAGAGGAGGACTCTGAGGCTTGCTATCAGCTGGCGATGATGAGTCGCTTGGTTGACGACTACGGTATCGTGGATGCCTCTGAAGCTATCTCCTGCCTGCGCACTGCTGCAGAGAATGGGCATGCCGGTGCCCAGTGCCTGCTCGGTGTCTGTTACCGGGAGGGGGTGGGGGTCGCCGCATGCCCGGCAGATGCCGTGCGTTGGCTGGAGCGGGCTGTTGAGCAGGATAACAGAATAGCGTACTATGAATTAGGCCGCTGTTATGCGCATGGGCTGGGCGTTCGACAGGATAGGGTAAAGGCTATCAATCTGTTCAGGGAGTCTGCCGCTCGCGGTTGGCAACCCGCCGTCGATATCCTGCGGGAGATTCTTTAACCGCCTCGGTGAGTTGAAACCCTTGTCCCGAGTAAATTATTTCATTCAAACATCATCACATGAAAACAAATACAATTACACTACTGATGGCGGGCGGCCTGCTGGGGCTGCCTGTGGTGCACGCTCAGGAGGCTGCCGCGCAGCCAACGCCGCCCCCGGCGCAGGATACGCCTGTGGCGCAGCCTGCGCCTGCGGAGGCTCCGACTCCTGCCGCCTCTCCGGTAATCAGACGTACTGCGGATACGCCGCTGCCGGGGGATATCTACGCCTGGCTGAAAGCCGGGGCAGAGCATGGTGATGCCATGGCTCAATTCTGTCTGGCTGTGTGCTACAAGCATGGTCAGGGGGGCGAAAAGAATCCGCAGGAAGCCGTCCGCTGGTTCCGCGCCGCCGCCGAACAGGGGCTGTCGGATGCGATGAATAATCTGGGAATGTGCTACAGCAATGGCGTAGGCGTGGAACAAAACAAGTATGAAGCGCACCGCTGGTTTCTCAAAGCAGCCGAAATGGGAAATGCCAGGGCGCAGATGAATCTGGCCGAGTTGTATTATTCTGAAAAATCGTATGTGGAAGCGGTCAACTGGAATCGCAAGGCTGCGGAACAGGGACTTGCCAACGCGCAGTATATTCTGGGGGTCTGCTATGCAAATGGCCAAGGCGTAGAGAAGAACCCCACGGAAGCGTTCAATTGGTATCGCAAGGCTGCGGAACAGGGACTTGACATCGCGCAGAAGGAGCTGGGTTTGTGCTATGCAAATGGCCAAGGCGTAGAGAAGAACCCCACGGAAGCGTTCAATTGGTTTCGCAAGGCTGCGGAACAGGGATATGCCAACGCGCAGAAGGAGCTGGGTTTGTGCTATGCAAATGGCAAAGGCGTAGAGAAGAACCCCACGGAAGCGTTCAATTGGTTTCGCAAGGCTGCGGAACAGGGATATGCCAACGCGCAGAATAATCTGGGGGTCTGCTATTACTATGGCCAAGGCGTAGAGCAGAACCCCACGGAAGCGGTCAATTGGTATCGCAAGGCTGTGGAGCAGGGACTTGACATCGCGCAGAATAATCTGGGGGTCTGCTATTACTATGGCCAAGGCGTAGAGCAGAACCCCACGGAAGCGGTCAATTGGTATCGCAAGGCTGCGGAACAGGGTCATGTCAAGGCGCAGAATAATCTGGGGAACTGCTATTACTATGGCCGAGGCGTAGAGAAGAACCCCACGGAAGCGTTCAATTGGTTTCGCAAGGCTGCGGAACAGGGATATGCCAACGCGCAGTATAATCTGGGTTTGTGCTATGCAAATGGCAAAGGCGTAGAGCAGAACCCCACGGAAGCGTTCAATTGGTATCGCAAGGCTTCGGAACAGGGACTTGACATCGCGCAGAAGGAGCTGGGTTTGTGCTATGCAAATGGCAAAGGCGTAGAGAAGAACCCCACGGAAGCGTTCAATTGGTTTCGCAAGGCTGCGGAACAGGGTCATGTCAAGGCGCAGAATAGGCTGGGTGAGTGTTATCTGTATGGCCAAGGCGTAGAGAAGAACCCCACGGAAGCGTTCAATTGGTATCGCAAGGCTGCGGAGCAGGGACTTGCCAACGCGCAGGGTAAGCTGGGTGAGTGTTATCTGTATGGCTGGGGGGTGGAGAAGAATCCACAGGAAGCTGTCAATTGGCTGAAGAAAGCGGCTGATGCAGGCAACAAAGATGCCGAGACGGAGCTGGCAAAATGCTACCTGTACGGCAAAGGTGTTGCTCAGAACAAGTATAAGGGCTATTACCTGCTCCCCTCTGACAGCGATTTAAAGGAAGCGCAATACACTCTGGCCAAGTGCTTCCTGTATGGCTGGGGCTGTAAGCAGGATAAAGATGCGGCGAAGCGAGTTCTCCGAAAACTGGGTGATTA
This sequence comes from Akkermansiaceae bacterium, assembly GCA_015061985.1. Taxonomy (GTDB): domain Bacteria; phylum Verrucomicrobiota; class Verrucomicrobiia; order Verrucomicrobiales; family Akkermansiaceae; genus Akkermansia. The sequence goes on along the minus strand of SUVN01000022.1, from coordinate 24,089 downwards.
CAGAGGTGCCGACAAGCTGCTGAAACAGCTTTGAGCGTGTCTTAAATAAGCCCCACGGCAATTTCATCCGCCACGAGTCGTCCGCTGCGTGTGAGCAGCAGGCGGCCGTCGGTGGATGTGGCTGCCAGCCCTTCCTGCTTCAGCATATCAATAAAGGCAGAATCCTGCGGACGCAGCATGGAGGCGGGCAAGCCCTCATCCGTGCGCAGCATCAGCCCCAGCAGCTCTGTGCGGCGGGTTTCCGGCCGGAGCGTTTCCGCAGTGCCGGGGGGAAGCAAGCCTTCGTTCAATGCCCGAATGTAGGCGGCTGTGTCTCCGCTGTTCTGATAGCGTACTCCGGCAACGCTCCCTACGGCTCCCGGCCCCAGTGCGTAGTAATCCTCGCCGTGCCAGCATGCCAGATTGTGCAGTGACCTGCATCCCGGGCGGGCATAGTTGGATATCTCGTAGTGCCGATACCCCGCTGCGGTCAGCATATCGTCTGCCATTTCAAACATGGCGATATCCGTCTCTTCATCGCCTGCATCGCTGCCGAATTGTCGGTAGAAGGCGGTGTCTTCCTCATAGGAGAGGTTGTAGGTGGAGATGTGGTCAGGCGCGAGCTCCAGAGCACGGTGCAGCGTGTGTGACCACTCACTCAATGTCTGCGAGGGCAGCGAAAACATGAGGTCGATATTGATTTGCGGAATCCCGGCGCTGCGTAGCAGCCGGATATCTTTCTCCACATCATCCGGGGCGTGGGTTCTGCCCAGAAGCTGCAGCAGACGCGGCTCGAAACTCTGCACCCCCAGCGATACGCGGGTGATTCCCAGCTCCCGCCATTGGTTGACCTTTGCCTCCGTGAAGGTCGCTGGATTGCTTTCAAAACTCCATTCTTTCACCTGCGAAAAGTCCACCCGTTCCCGTAATCCCTGAATCATGCTACCCAGATGGGTGGGGGAAAGCATGCTGGGTGTTCCGCCGCCGAAGTAGATGGTCTCCGGTGCATAGCCCATCGGCAGACGCAGGCGTGCTTCCTGCACAACCGCCCGCACGAAGCCGCGCATATCCGTGTCTGCCGGGGTGTGCTTGAAAAAGGCACAGTACGGGCAGATGCGGTGGCAGAACGGTATGTGAACGTAGAGGTGGGCCATGGCGAAAAAAGCCGGGGAGTACCACTCCCCGGCCCGTGTATCATAGAAATTTCGTCTGACTGAGCTTTACAGATCAGCAGCGGCCGGCTTGTCCAGGAAGTACTTGGCATCGGCGTGGTTCTGCAGGTAGGAAGCAGCTACGTCGATGGTCACGGGACCCTGAATGGCCTTCTTCACGATGGAGGCCTTCTTCTCGCCCCAGGCCATGAGACGCACCTTCTTGGCAGCCATGATGGTGGCCACACCCATGGTGATGGCGGTGCAGGGCACGTTCTCGAAACCGCCGAAAGCCGGAGCAGCGTCCGTCTTGGTCAGGTCATCAAGCGTTACCTGGCGGGTGATGGTGGTGTCATCAGAGCCGGGTTCGTTGAAGCCGATGTGGCCGGTGCGGCCAATGCCGAGAATCTGCAGGTCAAGACCGCCGTTGGCCTTAATCTTGTCCTCGTATGCCTGGCAGTGAGCAGCAATCTCCTCCTGCGGCAGGGTACCGCAGGGCAGGTTGATGTTCTCTGCAGGAATATCGATGTGATTGAACAGATTGGTGTGCATGAAGTACCAGTAGGACTCCACGTGCTCGTGGGGCAGACCGGTGTATTCATCCAGATTGAAGGTCACCACATTCTTGAAGGAGAGACCCTCTTCCTTGTGCAGACGAATCAGCTCAGCATAGAAAGGAAGCGGGGTTGCACCCGTGGCCAGACCCAGAACAGCGTTCTTGCCCTCGGCGGCGCGGCTGCGAATCAGCTCTGCCACTTCGGCGGCCAGCTTCTTGGCGGCCTCTTCCTTCGTTTCAAAAACTTCGTATGTCATAGCGGCTCTATTCTATACTTTCCTGTGCTAATTTCAACCCTAAAATACCTGTCAGAGCCTGAATTTCGGAAAAATTAACAAATTTTTCGGAAAAATGAGAAATTTTGCTTGCAATTCGTTTGGATATGTGGTTAACTCTGCCCGCACACAGCATCGCCGCTGTAGCTCAGGGGTAGAGCAACGCATTCGTAATGCGTGGGTCGTCAGTTCAAATCTGACCAGCGGCTTCCCCAACGGGAAACAGATGCGAGCGTGTTCACAGACAAAGTGCCTCCTTAGCTCAGTTGGTAGAGCAGCTGACTCTTAATCAGTTTGTCCGCGGTTCGAGTCCGCGAGGGGGTACCAGTCTGTGAGCAGGCAAATGAGTGCACAGAAAGCCTCCTTAGCTCAGTTGGTAGAGCAGCTGACTCTTAATCAGTTTGTCCGCGGTTCGAGTCCGCGAGGGGGTACTTGAAAAGGCAACCGATTCAGGTTGCCTTTTTTTGTGAGTATGACCGATGCGATTTGCGTGCAGCGGAGCAAGGTGGAGCTAAGCCCAAACCTCTTAGACTTCTGCGGCTTGATAACGTGTGAAGTTGGCCAGATCGGCGGGCATGAGGGCATCCAGACCGTCCAGGAAAGCGGTGGCAAAGCTGCCGGGATGGGTGTTTTTGTTGGCGGCGCGCTCACCGACCAATCCCATGATGGCGGCCGTAGAGATGGCGGCATCCAGAGCGCTGTCGGCAACGGCCAGACAGGCACCGGCCAGTGCTCCCATGGAGCATCCCATGCCTGTGACTCTCTCCATGATGGGGTCTCCGTTGGTCAGCATCCAGGTGTTGGTGCCATCGGTGGCATAGTCCTTGGCGCCGGTCACCAGCACAGCGGCCCCGGTGCGCTGCGCCAGAGAAACGGCGGCCTTTACGGCTTGAGAGCTGGAGTTGGCGCTCTCCACGCCGCGGCCTGCGGCTTTTTCTCCGGCCAGAGCCATGATTTCTGAGGCATTGCCGCGAATCATGGCGGGAGGCGCTTCATCAATAAGCTTGTGACAGAATTCCGTGCGGAATCGGAGTACCCCGGCAGCCACGGGGTCCAGTACCCAAGGCACCCCGGCGGCACGGGCAGCCTTGGCGGCGGTCAGCATGATGTCTGCCTGCTGTTCCGTCAGGGTTCCGGTGTTGATGAGGAGCGCCTGGGTGCAGGTGTTGAGGATTTCTTCACATTCTCCGGCATGTTGCAGCATGACCGGGGCTGCACCCACGGAAAGCAGGACATTGGCCGTGAAATTCTGCACCACGTTGTTGGTGAGACAGAGGACAAGCGGGCGTGAATCCCGCAATTTCTGCAGCACGATGGCTGCTGTTTCGGATGGTGTGTAAAGCATGATTTGTAATTGGGTTAGAAAAAAGGATTATAAAAGCTCGCGGGCGGCCTGCTGCGGATTTTCTGCGGCACAGATGGCAGATACCACCGCCACCCCGGCGGCGGCTCCCGTGGCGCGGATATCGCGAGCGCGCGCGGCATCAATCCCGCCGATGGCCACCACGGGCAGGGGGCAGGATGCCGCCACCGCAGCCCATCTCTGCAAGCCCATATCCGCAGCGGCATCAAGCTTGGTTGCCGTGGGGTAGACCGGGCCGCAGCCCACATAATCCACCAGCTCCACAGGCACAGCGTCCATTTCCTCCTGATTGGAGACGGAGAAGCCCAGTATCATATCCGGCCCGATGAGTGCGCGAGCTTCTGCCACCGGCATATCACTCTGGCCGATGTGGATGCCGTCTGCTCCGATTTCCACAGCCAGCTCCACATCGTTGTTAATGATGAGCGGTACGTTCACGCTGCTCAGGTAATCGCGCAGTGGCAGCAGCTCTGCCAGCGCGGCGGCTTTGTCTGTCTGTGCGCTGCGATACTGTACCATCGTCACGCCCCCCGCAACGGCTTCCTTTACGGTGGGCAACAGCCTATGGCGGCAGCGGGCTGCCTCATCGGTCACCAGGTAAAGATACAGCGTTTTCGGGTCAAGCGTACTCATGCCGCGCATTCTACACCTTTACCTCCCGATTTCGCACTACCTTTTCGTGACAGTCTGCGGCATAATGATATGCTTGACTTTGGTAGTGAATGCAGTATATTGTAGGCAATATGCTGCCGATGATGAATTTTCAACCCTTTATTTTTACGCTCCTGTGCGGGGTGGTGTTGGTGTCCTGTGGCGTGGATCGAGAGACAAGGTTGCATCAAGCCGTGACATTTGCATCGAGCGCGGGAAAAGCTGCCGATGTGCGGCGGCTGCTGGAGGCGGGGGCTGATGTCAACAGTCGGGATGAGAAAGGCTGCACCCCGCTGTTGAATGCCTACGGAATCGGTTGTGATGTGTTTGAATATGAGCCATGCCACGAGGATGCCGTTGCTTCCCTCCGGATGCTGTCAGATGCCGGGGCAGATGTGAATGCCCGAACGCCGAACGGTCTCAATGCCCTGGATTTGGCGCTCCGTCATTTTGACAATGAGCCGATTGTCTGTCTCCTGCGGGAACGGGGACTCAAGGCATCAACCCCGGAATATGAGCTGGTATGGCATGCCATGCACAATCATGTGGCAGAGGTGAAACGACTGCTTGCCGACGGTGTGTCGCCGAATGCTCATAGCGCGGATGGACAATCAGCACTATGGGCAACGATGCCATGTTTCAATGTCAAGCCTCATGCGGCGGAGTGCATGGATTTACTCCTGGCAGCCGGGGCTGATGTGAATGAATTGCAGGATGGCCGCTCCCTTCTGGACATGGCGTTGATATTTGCCGGGGAAGAAATGGAAAAGCGCTACGTGAACATCCTGCGGCGGCATGGTGCCGTCATGGTGCGACCGCCGTGTTGGCATTGATGGGAAAAAAAGCGCCCCGGGCAGGGGCGCTGTGAAATTGTCGGACAAGGCTGCTTTGCGGCAGCAGTCGGAATGGTGTGGGTTACGAGTAGGCCGCCTCCACACGGGTGGCGACATCCTTGTAGCCGTAATCCACTTCGTAGATGGCCTTGAGGTTTTCGAGGGATTTTTCCTTGTTGCCCTGTTCGTCGTAGAGCAGGCCAATCATGTAGAGGATTTCCTTCTTCGTCTCGTCCATGACCATGAGCTCCTTGTCGGCATCCTCGAGCTGACGGATGGCCATATCCACCATGCCCTTGGCGTGGTAGCACTTGCCGAGCATGAGCATGGCCTTGATGCGCAGGTTGGGGTTGGTGCGGGCGCGCTGGAGGGCGGGGATGGCTTCGGACTGCATGCCGGCATCGAAGAGAGCCTGACCGTACTTGAACTGCAGCTGAGCATCGGTGGGGTTGGCTTCCACGCGGACGCGGGCGTCTTCCACCACGGCCATGGCGATTTCCTGCTTGCGGGCGGCAAGGGTAGCGCGAGCTTCCTCGTTGTTCGGGTCAGCGGCAAGCACCTGCTCGTAGTAGGCGAGCTCTGCCTCCATGGCCTTTTCGTGCATGGCCATGGCCTTATCGTTGATGGACACGTCTGCTTCTCCGCCCAGCTGGAAAGCATAGGCATAGAAGGAGTATGCGTTGGCGTAGTCTTCCATCTGCTCGTAGCAGGAGGCGATGTCCTTGACCACCTGAAGATTGCCGTTATCTGCGGCATACATCTCGGAAAGCTGGGCCAGACGGGCTTCCAGCTCTGCCCCGGTGAGGCCCATCTTGTCGCCGCTTTCCAAATCAGCGGTGGCGTTGGCGTTTTTCATCTTGGTGCGGAAGTCACCCTTGCCTTCCCAGTTGCCCTGCTTCATGGAAGCGCGGGCGGCGTAGTCTTTCTCGGCACGCATGGCGTTGGCATCCGTGGGGTCAACCTGAAGGATGCGGCGGAAGGTGTCGGCTGCTTCAGCAAACATTTCATGGTCAGCGTAGTGCTTGGCCAGCACGTTGAGCTGCTTCTTGTCACCGGGGGCGCCCTGACAGATGGTTTCCAGCGCAAAGGTGGCGATTTCGGTCAGTCCCAGCTCCATGGCGGCAGCATAGAGTGTGCCGTTGGCAGCGGGGGAATACGGGTCTTTCTCCAATGTGTCTTCCACGGTGGAGAGTGCTTCCTCCGGCTTTTTCACAGAAGTGGAGACGCGGAAACCACCGAAGAGGGAGGAGCGGCGGGCAGCCCCGGCCTCGGGAGCGAGCTTCACCTCGCATGCACGCAGCACCTTGCGAGCCTCCAGGAAACCGGGAGCACGCTTGACGAGGGTCTTGAGGATGCTGACTGCGTATTTGTAGTTCTTGGTCTGAACGGCCTGCTGAGCCTTAATCCAGAGTCCCTGCTGATCGGGGGCGAGCTGGCGGTCTGTGATGAGAGTAATCATAACGGTAAAAATGTGAAAAACATCGCCGTGGGTATGGCAATACCCACGCATCAATCTATTTCTATCACAAAATCAGTGTCATTTCAACCTTGTTTTTTCAAAAAAACGTGGCACAATGGGCGGCGACATGAGAACGGATGCCCTTTTGAGCCGATACGGATATTGCAGCCGCCGAGAGGCCGCCGCCTGGGTGAAGCGGGGGCGGGTTAGCTTTCGGGGAAAAGCGGTGAAGTCGCCGTCCGATAAAGTAGAGCCGGAGGAGGTGCTGGTGGATGGCGAGCCTGTTCCTTTTGCCAACGGGCTTTATGTGGCCTTTCACAAGCCGCTGGGCTGCACTTGCAGCCACCGGGAAGAGGGTGAGCTGGTTTATGATTTACTGCCGGAGATGTGGATGGCGCGCAATCCCGGAGTCAACACGGTGGGGCGGTTGGATAAGGAGACGAGCGGGCTGCTGCTGCTCACCGATGACGGGAAGTTTGAACATGCCATGACCAGCCCGCGCCGCCATGTTCCCAAGGTGTATGAGTTCACCACGTCCGCGCCGATTCCGGCAGAAGCGGTGGGGATTTTTGCCGGCGGAGAACTGCTGTTGCAGGGGGAGAAAACGCCCTGCCTGCCTGCGGAGCTGGTGATAACGGGTGAGTGTGCCGGACGGCTCACGCTGCACGAGGGCCGTTACCACCAGGTGCGCCGCATGCTGGCGGCTGTCGGTGCACCTGTTGAGACGCTCTGTCGTGTGCAGATTGGTCCGATGAAGCTGGCGGAACTCGGCCTTGCTCCCGGGGAGTGGGTGGAATTCGACCCGAAGCTGTTTGAAAACTGATGGAGTACGACATGCCCATAGCGGTGGAGCCGGATTTTCGGGTGCTCTATGAGGATGACGGCGTGCTGGTGGCAGACAAGGCCGCGCCTCTGTTGACGCATCCCACCGGGGACAAGAATGAACCGACGCTCTGGCACGGTGTGCGGGAACTGCTGGCCTATGAGCTGGCCACGGGCGGGCAGGTGTCGTTTATCAATCGGCTTGACCGCGAAACCAGCGGCATTACCCTCATTGCCAAGACTGCTGAGGCAGCCTCTGCGTTGGGCAAGGCCATGCAGGAGCGTCGCTTGCACAAGGAGTACTATGCCGTAGTGCAGGGAGTGCCCCTCTGGCTGCAAGCCGTGAATGCCGAGCCCATCCTGCGTATGGAGGAGGTGGCTTTCACCCGCATTCATGTGCGTCAGTGCTGTCATCCGGACGGAAAACCGTGCTGCACGGAATTCGTTCGTCTGGAGCAGGGGATTAGCGATTGCTGTCTGGTGCGCTGCATTCCGCATACCGGGCGCATGCACCAGATACGTGTGCATCTGGCTTATCTGGGGCATCCCATTGTGGGGGATAAAATCTACGGCGGGGATGAAAGCTGTTATCTGAATTTCATGGAGCAGGGGTGGACTCCGCAGCTTGCGGCGCGCCTGCGGCTGCCGCGCCATGCCCTCCATGCCTGTAAACTGAGCTTCCCGTGGCGGGGGGAGACGGTTACGGTTGAGTCCCCTCTGCCACAGGATTTGAGACAACTGCTGGTGTGAACATCAGGCTGTGTAGACCGCTACCTTCCCGGCCGGAACCCGGAAGAGGCCGTTGCCGTCCTCATCTATGGTGACTTCATCCGGGCAGGTGTGCAAGGCATCTTTCCAGACTTCACCCGCGCGTTCCTTGCCCACGTGCATCTGCTTTTCCGCGTCTTCCCCGTTGGAAATGAGAAGTGCCAGCCCGGAGCCGGGATGTTCCTCACGCCCCCGCCGCACAAAGCCCACGCAGCCCGGGGCATCGAAATAGTTGTCCTGTTGGCCGTGTGCCTTGGTGCTGCGCAGTTTCAGCAGAATATCAAGCGTTTGCCGGTGAACTGACGGCTGCCCACCGATACCGTAATAATCTCCGTAGAAGACGCAGGGATACCCCTTTTCCATCAGCAGAATCAGGGCATAGGCTGCCGGCTTGAACCAATCTGCTACGGTGGATTCCAGTGATTGCCCCGGCTGGGAGTCGTGGTTGTCCACAAAGGTAACGGAGAGCGCCGGGTGGGTGGAAACGAGAGCCCCGTCCATTAGTTGGCGAAGATCGTATTGTATACCCAGTTCGGAGGCGGCGGCAAAGTTGTAGTGCAGGGAAACATCAAACAAATCCAAGGCGTAATCTTCTGCCGCCAGATAAGCATCCAAATCATCCGGTGCATCCTTCCAGTATTCGCCGACAAAATAGAACTGCTCTCCGAACGTGGTTTTCATGGTGCGGATAAAATCGCGAATGAAATCCGTGTTGATATGCTTGATGGCATCCAGCCGAAAGCCGTCCAGCTTCAGCTCTCGTGCCACCCAGATACCCCAATGTTTCATTTCTTCAATCACCTCGGGGTGATGGTAATCTATGTTGGCACACATCAGGTAATCATAATTGCCGTTTTCTTCGTCCACTTTCTTGCTCCACTCTTTACCCTCTCCCTGAATTTTGTAGATACCGGAATCATCGCTGGCGGCATCATAATCCGTGCCGGTGAAATGATACCAGTGCCAGGTGAAGTCAGAGTATTTCCCCTTGCGCCCCGGAAAGGAGAAACGAGTCCAGCCTTCGATTTCATAGGTATCGCTGATTTCATCATCTCGGTTGTTTTCATCCACTTTCCGAACTGCGAAACGCTCTTTTTCGTCTGCGCCCGCTTTGTGATTCATGACGGCATCCAGATAGACGCAGATACCGTGCTCGTGCAGCCTGTCGATAGCGCGAACCAGCTCGCCCCTGGTGCCGTATTTGGTTCGGATAGTGCCTTTCTGGTCAAATTCTCCCAAGTCGTAGAGGTCATAGCATGCGTAGCCCACGTCGTCCTGCTCCTGCGCTTTGTATGCCGGCGGAATCCATACGGCGGAAATGCCGAGCTCTGTCAGATGCTCGGCATCTGCCTCCAGCTTTTTCCATAAATCACCGGTATTGGGTAGTTCCCATTCGAAATATTGCATCAGTACTCCGTTTTTCATATTCGGGTATCATCGGGCATGTTGGATTTGCCGTCAATCTATATCAATGCCTGTTTGCCGATACAGAAAGAAAAAAAGTGCATAAAATCGGGCTTTTGCTAACTCTGAACTTGCCAGAGTGGAGGCGAAGGAGTAGTATAGACTCAATACATGCGCCGTTATATTATCAGACGCCTGCTGCTGATGCCATTCACGCTGATTGGCATCACTCTGCTGGTGTTCTCTCTTTCCCGTCTGGTTCCCGGCGGCCCGGTGGAGCGCATGCTGCAAGAGCAATCCATGGCAGCACTGAGCGGGGATAAGACCGGCAGCAGCGAGACGGTGAGTGAGGATGATCTGGAGCGACTGGAGGTGATGTTCAGCCTGCATGAGCCTATCTGGAAGGCCTATCTGCAATGGTTGGGGATTCTTTCCCGCGAGGTTCAGGTGGAGCGCGCTGAGTTTAATGATGAGGGAGTGGCATACCTGACCCTGACCAATTCTGAGGGCAAATCCGCCGTGCTCGAGGTGCAGCGGAACGGCACAAAACCGGCTTTTCTGGCTGTGCCGTGGATGGGGAAGGAAAGCTGGGAAGTCCGGCTGGAATCTCCCCGGCAACGTGCCGAAAAGTGGGCTCGCCGCCATGGTATCACGGATGAGGCACAGATTCGCAAGTACGCAGAGTCCCCGGCCTGCCGCCGTTGGCGGGCTGTTGCCTGTCGGCGGGTGCATGACGGCTTGTTGCAGGGTAGTCTCGGTGTTTCATACAAGTACCACGAACCGGTGGGCGCCATGATACGCGACCGCTTGCCCGTCTCCCTCTATTTCGGTCTGTTGGGAGCGCTGATAACCTATCTGGTGAGTGTGCCGCTGGGGGTGGTGAAGGCGCTGCATCATCGCGGCTGGTTCGACAGCCTGAGCAGCGTGGCCATCTTCACCGGCTACGCCGTTCCGGGATTTGCGCTGGGCGCGGTTCTGCTGGTGTATCTGGGGGCTCGCCTGGAGTGGTTCCCGATGTATGGCATTACCGACCCGGACTTTGATTCTATGTCCTTGGGCGAGCAGATAAAGGATTTGGCTATGCATACCGTGTTGCCGCTGCTCTGTTATGTGGTGTCCACCTTTGCCATGACGACCATGATGATGAAGAACAGCCTCATGGAAAACATCTCCGCTGACTACGTTCGTACCGCCGTTGCCAAAGGGGTAAGCTTTCGCCGTGCCGTCTGGGGACACGCGTTCCGCAATGCTTTCATCCCGCTGGCTTCCTCTCTGGGCGGGGTGTTCTGCACGGTTGTGAGCGGCTCGATTCTGATTGAGCGCGTATTTGATATTCAGGGCTTTGGTCTGCTGAGCTTCCAGGCGCTCATGGATAAGGATTATTCTCTGGTAATGGGGACGCTGTTGCTGACCTCCGTGCTGATTATTCTGGGCAATCTGCTGTCGGATATACTGGTGGCGTTGATTGACCCGCGAATCAAATTTGACCATGCTTAAGAACACCATAGCCATCCTCCTGATGCTTTGCGCAGTTGCCGGTGTGGCCGGTGAACTGAACGGATGGCTGCTGCCCACGGTTTCCTGGCCCTTTACCGTGAGCCGCGAGATGAGCTTTCTGCATATCAGTGGGCATTACGTGCCGGACCTGGAGGTGGACGGAGCGTTTCACTGGTTCGGTTGGTTAAGCATGGTGGTCTTATTTATCGCCGGGCTATACCTGCTGCTGCGTCCTGCTGCCGGCATGCGTATGGCGCCGGAGCGCGCCAAGCGCTGGAAGCGCTTCTGCAGCATGAAGCGTGCATGGTGGTCTTTCCTGCTGCTGCTGTTCCTCTTGTTACTGGCGGCGCTGGATCAATGCGTGGTGGGTAAACGGGCGCTGGCCGTCAAATATGCGGGGCAATGGTATTTCCCCGCCTTTACGCGCGCCATCATTCCCGGCGATACTTTCGGACTGGTGGGCGATGATGCCCTCGCAGAAGCCGATTATCGAGAGCTGGCCTTATCGGTGGGGCTGCCGGATGCCCCGGAGGTGGTGGTGATGCCGCCCATTCCCTATGACCCCGTTTCGGATGCCGCATCGTTCCCCACGGAACCGTTGGAGTTGAGGAAAGATGGCCGTTACTACAGAAAGGATAGTGACAAGCCTTTCAACGGTATTGCCAGCCGACTCTACGAGGACGGCATGCCGCACATGCGCACCCGCTGTCGCCGGGGCTTGCCGGATGGATATGTGCAGGGCTGGTCGCGCGACCGTAGGGAGGTGTATGCCGCCCGCTATTCTGCCGGAGAGATGACGGAGCACCACTTCAACGGTTTGGGAACGGTGGAGGAGTTTGAGAAACTGACAGACCCGAAAAATGCCTGCGTGGTGTATTATCATCCCGCGCCGCCGCTTTCCGGCGGGCATCTGCTGGGGACAGACAGCCGTGGCGCAGATATTGCCGCCGTGCTGTACGGCGGATTGCAGGTGTGTATTGTGGCCTCTCTCTTCTATCTGCCGATTATCTACGGTATCGGGCTGACGCTGGGCATGCTCATGGGCTATTTCGGTGGGAAGTGGGATATGCTGGTACAGCGGGTGATAGAGATTCTCTCACAGCTGCCGTTCCTGTTTGTCGTGATGATATTGGCAGATGCGCTGCCGCTGGAGATGCGGGGTATGTTCCTCATCCTCAGTCTTCTGGCTCTGTTCGGATGGATGCGGATGACCTATCTGGTGCGCACGGCCACCATGAAGGAAAAGACTCGCGAATATGTGGCCGCCGCGCGGGTGATGGGTGCCGGTACTGTCCGCGTCCTGTTGAAGCATATCCTGCCGAACATTACAGGCATTGTGGTGACGCTGCTGCCATTCAGCGTGGCGGCGGTCGTTTTCTCGCTCACCTCGCTGGATTATCTGGGCTTTGGCCTGCCGGAAAGCTATGCCAGCTGGGGGCGTTTGCTTAATGACGGATTGTCCCGCTTGTCGTCCCCCTGGGTGGTTTCCTCGGCTTTCCTGGCGCTGGTTATCACACTACTGTTAGTCACCTTTGTCGGAGAAGGCGTGCGCGAGGCCTGTGACCCGCGTCGCCGTACCTATTACGAATGAAGCGTTCCTGTTCCATTTCTGTTCTGCTGCTGTGCGGGCTTCTGATGCTGAGCCTGTGCGGCGTGGTGCTGTGCAGCTGCGACGGCCGGCACCACGTGGAGGGTGTCACCTGGCAGGCTCCGGATGACAAGGTAATGCCGCTCGCGTTCAGGGACAATGAGGATATGCCCGCCTATGCCAAGCGCTGGCGCATGCCGGAGGGCTTCCTCGGTTTCCCGGCTCGCTGGAATGAGAAAGTGAAAGCGTATCTGGAGCGAAGCATTGAGACCAAGACTGAGGAGTTGAAGCGCTCTATGTCGCAGCACCTCAGCGCCGTGCCCGGTTCGCCTGAGCATCGGCGCGCCGGGGTGCGGGCGCAGTCCGACAGGCTCAGTCTGGCCAACCTCATGGAACGGAGCCGGATGGGAGATTATCTCGTGTTCCGCCGTCCGAAGGACTTGCCTGATCATCTGGTGTGGCAGGACGGGGCAGATGAGCCCGAGCTGGGCAGCCCGGAAGCACGCAAGGGCGGGACACTGCGGTTGCCGCTCCAGCGTTCCTTCCCGAATACGCTGCGTCCGTTCGGCCCGAACAGTAATAATGCGACCCGCCGCTATGTGTACGATGACATTGACCTCCCGCTGGTACGCATTCATCCCGGAACAGGGCATCTTATTCCCGGAACGGCTGACCGCTGGGCGGTTTCGCCGGACAATCGCACCGTTTATTTCCACATTGACCCCAAGGCGAGCTTTTCCAACGGCAGGCGACTGACCTCCCGCGATTATATCTGCTCCCTTTTTGTCAGAACCTCCACTTTTGCCGAAGAACCGTTCTACGGCAGTTATTACATGGGCAATTTTGCCCGCATCACCGTGTATGGAGATGAGTATCTGGCCGTCACGCTCAATGCACCGCGTCCTTATGCACCTGTTTATGCCTCCATTCCGGCCTGCTGCACTTCTTTCTATGCCGAATTCGGCCCGGATTACACCACCCGTTACCTGTGGCGTGTTGCCCCCACCACCGGGGCTTATACCATCCTGCCGGATGGCCTGAACATGGGGCGAAGCATGGTGCTCAGCCGTGTGAAAGATTGGTGGGCGGCTGACCGTAAGTTCACTCGCCATTCGTGCAATGTGGACAATATCGTGTACCTTTTTGTGACGGAGACCTCCAAGGTGCGGGAATTGTTCCGAATCGGCCGACTGGACGTGTTCTCTGCCCGAGATGCGGATGTGTGGTACGAGGGCATGGAGATAGACCCGGTGTACCGCGGGTTGATTCAACGGGTGCGGTTCAACAACATCTGGCCGCGCAACTGCTTCGGCTGGCATCTGAATGTATCGAAACCTCCCTTCAACAACCGGGATGTGCGTTTGGGGTTTCACCATGCGCTTAATGTGCAGAGTGTCATTAACACCGTTTTCCGTGGGGACTACTCACGTCTGGGCTCGTACTTTTCCGGCTTCGGCAAATACACGGATACCGGCATTCGTGCGCTGCCTTTTTCTCCGGAAAAGGCGCGGCGTTATTTTGCCCGCGCCGGGTACACGGAAGAGGCCGATGACGGCATTCTCTGCAAGCCGGACGGAACGCGTTTGCAGGTGGTAGTCAGCTCTCGTATAGATTCGTTGTATGCCAACTGCATGAATATGCTGCGTGAGGATGCTGCCAAGTGTGGCCTGGATTTGCGGCTGGAACAGATGGATGACACGGTGTTCTACCTCAAAGTCAAAGAGAAGAAACACAGCGCTGCCATTTTTTCCTGGGGCTTTTCGCCCCCCCTGCCGGATGCTTCTGCCTTCTTCCTTTCCGAATACGCCGTGAAAGAAGACGGCACTCCCTTGCCCGGCACCAACAACATCACCGCCACGGCATCCCCTGAGCTGGATGCCGCCATTCTGGATTGCCGCATGGCCACTACGGAGCAGGAAATGGTGGAGGCTCAATACCGCGTACAGCGTCTCATTGCAGATACGGCGGCATGGGTTCCGGGCTGGACTACTTCTTATTGGCGTTTTGCCCAGTGGCGCTGGCTTCGCTGGCCGGATACCCCGGAATGCCGCTTCTGCCCGCCGCGTTACTACGACCCGCTGGACAGTCATCTCTACTGGATTGACGAAGATATAAAACGCGAGACTCTGGAGGCGCGCACCGGTGGCGGCTCTTTCCCTGAGTCTCAGATAGATGTACCCCTGCCGGAAGCACAGGCAACTCCCCCTGAACCGCAATCATGAATCCTCACCCTCTGCTGGAAGTTCGTAATCTCTCCGTTGCGTTTGAATCCGACGACGGTTTGCTGCTGCGTGCCGTGGATGATGTGAGCTTCAGCATCGCGCGCGGTGAGTGTGTGGGCATTGTGGGTGAAAGCGGCTGCGGCAAGAGCGTGACCGCCATGAGTCTGGTGCGCCTGCTGCCGAAACCTGCGGGGCAGATTCTCTCCGGCGAGGTCTTGTTTGACGGGGAAGAGGTTTTATCCATGCCGGCCAACCGTCTGCATGAACTGCGCGGTGGTCGCGTCGGCATCATCTTTCAGGAGCCCATGCAGGCACTCAACCCTGTGCATACCATTGGCAACCAGATAGCGGAGTCCCTGATGCTGCACCGCGGCCTGACCGCTGATGCGGCGTGGGTAGAGGCCGTAAACCTCCTGCGTCTGGTGCATATTCCCAACCCGGATTTGCGGGCGCTGGATTATCCGCATTCGCTTTCCGGCGGTATGCGGCAGCGTGTGGTCATCGCCATTGCATTGGCTTGCCGCCCGCAGCTCATCATCGCGGATGAGCCGACCACGGCATTGGATGTGACCGTGCAGCAGCAGATTCTCAACCTCCTGCGCGAATTGAGGCAGGATTTGACCGCATCATCGCTGCTCATTACGCATGATTTGGGCGTCATCGCTCAGAATTGTGACCGTGTGCTGGTGATGTATGCCGGCCGCATTGTGGAAAGCGCCCCGGTCACAGAACTCTTTGTCAATCCGCGCCACGCTTATACTAAAGCTCTGTTGGCCTCCATGCCACGCCGCAACTATGAGCGTAAATCGCTGCTGCCCACCATTCCCGGCAACGTGGCCCCCATACGTGAGTATGTACAGGGCTGCCGATTCTGCCAACGCATGGGTGTCCCGACCGCAAAATTGACAGTACGTCCTCCCCTGGTGGAAGTTGCTCCCGGCCATTGGGTGGAAAATTGTCCCCGCTGCGCTGCGGAGGAATGAGAGTACAACGATTAGATGAGTTGTTGTACTAACTTCTTTACTTTCAATTTGGTCGGGGTTAGTATGCGGTTTCATTCATTACCCGACTATGAAGAGAAACACAGCAACGATATGGTGCGCCCTTGTCGCCTTGACCGGCTATGCGGCGGCAGACATGGTGTGCTTGCCGGAGGTATTCGATCCTAAAAAGCCCCACAATATGCAATTGAATCTGGGTTACGCCACGAAATATGTGGAACGTGGACTGGCTCTGCGTGATGCGGAAACGGACAGCGTGTTCACCGGTGAGCTGAGCGGAGCTTATACGCTGGGGTACGACAGTGCCATCATTGGCGGTATCAAGGTGGATTTATTTGCCCGAAAAGGCTTTGACCACCATGATGACAGCTCTCCGCTGTGCGACGAGGGGACGGTGCTGCTGCAATATGCCGCCCGCGCATCGGAGCACACCGTCTGGGCCCTGGGGTATCAGTTTGTCCATGGCGGGCTGCCGGGGTATCTGCACTCGGAACGCCACCATGGCGGGCGCTATATCTTCAACAGCCAGCGCCCGGAGGAACACAGCGTTGTGTTGGATATTTACCATGATTTCTCCTGCCTGAAAGGCTTATTCTGGGAATCCCGCACGCAGTACAGCTTCCGCTGGGAGGATGGCTGGTATTTCTCCAACACCCTTGGCTATGAACATGAGCTGAGCGAGAGAACGTCTGCCGTGCTGGCCGTTACCTGGACGGCTACCTGCGATTATTTTGAACATCATCACCTCAACAGTAATGGTACTCAGGGTTGGATATTCTCCCTCTCTCTGCCCACGGAAGTGACGGAGAAGACCGTCCTGACTCCATACGTCAGCTGCGTGCTGGCCGGCAATGGTGCAGATGCCGCCGCTGATTTTTACCGCGACAGCACCGTCGTGTTCGGAGCAAATGTGGCATTTGAGTTCTGATGCTTCTGCAATGAAAAGGCGGAAACGTGGGGTACACGTTTCCGCCCGATTCTACGCCTGACAAGTTTATTTTCTCCGGCGGCGGAAGGAGAAGGCTACCAGACCCATCAGCCCCAGCATGGTGGATGTCGGCTCCGGTACAGCGGCGGAGAGGATGGCCAGCGTGCCGTTATCCGTTCCTGTGTAGGTCAGGCGGTATTGGTCGCTGTTGAGGTTTGTGAAATACGGGGAAGCCAGTATCCCGTCATCTGCCGAAATGCTTGCGTAGCTCGTTTCCCCCAGCTTCAGGCCATCCACACCGGTGAAGAGTGCCAGACTTTCGCCCGTGTTCAGGCTGTACACGCGGTTGAGCGTGGTGTCATCCAGCGTGATACCTGTGCTCAGGCTCAGCGTGCTGCCCATGGCAAGCCCGCCTTCTGCCACGGAAAGGCTGCTGCCGGAGGCCAGCGTGAGATTGGCCTTCAGCACGGCACCCTTGCCGAATTCGGCATGCCCGCGAACAGTCACATCCGCTTCTTCTGCGGTAATTGCGTTCGCTCCGGTGTAAGCAGACACCGTCTTGTCGGCTGCCACCACCAGCTCTTCCAGATTCAGCCCGGCTGACTGCTGCATAATCTCCATATCACCGGCAGAGGCATATACATCAGTAATGCTGTTGGCAGCATTGCTCACCGTCAGCTTGCCGCTGCCTGCATTTTCCACAGAGGTATTGACCAGCTTATTGAGCAGGCTAGATTCTGAAGCGGATTTTGCTATGATATGGGCATTGGTCAACTCCCACTCCCCTTTATTGACTGCATATTCTGAGTCATTTGTTTGAGTGTTGGTACGCAGAATAGCTTCTTCGCCAGCGCGGCGGTTGGAAATCACTACGTTATCCTGCGTACTTGTCAGCTCAGAACCGGATTCCAGTACAATGGAGGAATCTTTGCGCCCCCATATCTGGTTTGCTACCGTCAGCTTCACGTCCTGAGCCAGACGCAGCGTACCGCCAGCAATCCCCCCCATGGATCCGTCCAGCAGATAGAGCGTGTTACCGTCTGTCCCGGTGTAGGCGATGGCCAATTCACCGGAGTGAACGCTCAGCTTGGAAAGTCTGGTTTGCTGCGAAATCGTCATGTTGCCCTCACCTGTCTTGGAGACATTTCCCAGAGCCCCGGTAGTATCGGCATGCATGCGACCGGATACTTCCAAATCTGAGTCTTCCTCTACATGATAAGTCAGCGTTCTGGCATTTCCATCGCGCAAACGAATGTTGGCAGAGATGAGATTACCTGTTCCCTCTGCGGTAATGGTGCTGTCTTGGTTGAAATCCAGAGCAGCGCGGTACGCGGAGTTATTGTAGCTGCCGCCCTCGCCTGTGAGTTCTGCTCCGTTTTTCAAGGTGAGCTCCCATTTTGCCATGGTCTGGCGGGTGGAGCCGAAATCCACGGTGCCGCCGTCCACCGTCAGCTTTTTACTGTAGTTGGCGTCATCTCCGTATTGTATCGCATCCGTACCGGTAAATGTCAGCGTGCCGCCGGAGTTCACCGTGGTATCCCCTCTCAGTGTGCGGGAACCGCCGATATAGGCTTCACCCCCGTCGTTAATCACCAGAGAAGACGAACTCAAGGCACCGGCAACCGCAGCGCGGAGAACACCGCCGTTTACCGTCGTTGTGCCGGTATAGCTGTTGTTGGCGTTGTTCAGATGCAGGGTTCCCAATCCATCCTTGGTGATGCCGCCGCTGCCGATTATCTTTCCGCTGATAGTCAGAGAATCGTTCTTTCCGATGACGTTTACATTCACGGCATCCTCACTTCTTCTCACGAGAATTTCTGCTGAGATGCTGCCTGTGTTTCCTGTCACGTCAATCTTTCCGTTATCGAAGAAGTCCAGATTCCCGTTTCCCGTACCGTTACCCGAAATCGTACCGCCATTCAGCTGAATTCTGTAAACGCTTCCTTCCAAGGTATCGGTTTCTGTTCCGTTTCCCATGGACCAGCGGCGACTGCCCAGTGCGAGCTCACCTCCCTGGTTGATGGTGAGGACACGTGTATAATTTCCGGATGAGTCATAGTAGACCAGCGTGTCATCGTTGCTTCCCCCGGCTGTCAGCACAGAGCCGGAGTTCACCGTGATATTGCCACTTACCGTGCGGTCGCCGCTCAGCGTAGCATGACCGCCATTCAGCACCAGATGCGTTGAGAGCGCGGTGCTCTGGTTGAAGTTCACACCTTCCTGCAGCTCCAGAGCTTTGAGGTTGTTGAAGCCGGAATGGAACATGAGAGAGCCGCTGCCGCTTACCGACAATGTGGTGTCGGGCTTGACCGTTACGGCGGCATTGCCGATACTCAGACTGTTCCCGGTGAATGCGATATTGATGCGGCTCTCTGTCGCCTCTGCTCCCAATATGACGTTGCCGCTCAGGCTGTCCTGCACCTCCAGTGTTGCGTTCTGCCCCAGCTGCAAATGTCCGTTTCCGGTGATGCCTCCTGTCCCAATGCTCAGGGTGTGTTCCGTGATGCTTGCAACTGCACCGGCGTTAATTTCCAGATTGCCGACGGTCAGCTTGCCGTCGCCGGAAATGACTGCAGAATCCGTCACAAGCATGGTGTCGGCACGGACACCTATGTTCACCACCAGCTCCCCGAACGCATTTTTTTCCAGTTTGGAGAAAGACAGATCTGAACCGTTGTCGGAATCGATGGTAAAAGTGCCTTCGTTTCTGAAATAACCTTCGTCAACTGTAGTTTCAGAGCTGATGTTCAGAGAATCCTGATTACCGAAAGCAGAGCCGAACACTACCTTGGCATCGGGCATCAGCATTGTCTCGTCTCCGCTCCAGACCTTATAATCGTCTTTCATCGAGAAAACAGCATGAAGCCCTGAGTTATCTGCCGTTATATTGGTGTTCAGATAACCGCGCTCGCTGATGGTCAGCTTACCGTTCAGGGCACTCCAGTCCCCGGAGGCCAGCAGGTAGCTCACGCCTTCCTGTATGGCGAACATGTTGCTGAAGCGGAGATGCAGACTGTCGCCGAAATGGGCACCGGTGCTTACACCGCTTATGCTCAGGGAGGCGGCTCCGTTGGCATTGTATGCACTGAAGCTCAGTTCACCGCCGTTGAGCACAAGAGCGTTGTTCAGGACGGCACTCTGCTCATTTGTCCCGGCCAGCACCCGGAGTGTGTGACCCGCATCCAGCGAGTATGCTCCGCTGCCTATCGTCAGCTGTGCTCCCTGAGCAATGCTTACATCGCCGTGAATTGTTGGTGCAGCAGTGAACTGCAGATGCCCCTGCAAGGCTGAGATGTCGTGGAGAACATTGGCACTATTGGAAAACGACTGCGTGCCAGCTCCCTCTTTTACGAGATTGAGCCCACAGTTCGAGTTCCCGAGAAGAGTACCGTCGAACGTGTGCTCCTCATTCTCCCCGGCAGTATGGATGATAAGCGTGTTGAGTGCGGTGGAGGTTGGAGCACTTGTGTTGGCTCCGGTTTTGATGCTGCCGGCATACACGAATCCGCCCGTTCCTCCCAATGCGGTTATGTGAGCATTGGCTGTGCTGATAGCCAGCCCTGAATCACCCGTCAAGGAGATATTCATGTTGCGTGCTGCGTAGTCGTGCATCAAGCCCACATGCTGGAAAGAACCGTGATTGTCGTTGTCCTGTACTTTCAACGTGCCGATAAAGCTGTTATCATCATTCAGTAATAACCTGCTTGTTCCGGCGTAGTCTAATTGGTTGAACCAACGCTGATCTGCTCGCCAGATAATCTCGCCCTGTCCGGTTAGCGAGGCAAGATGATAAACGTGGCTCAATTCATTAGTTCCTTCTACCAGAGTCAGTGTTTTACCCTGTTGGATGTGAAGGTGGTTAATCTGATGCGTTATGTTTCTGTATCTATCAGGATCGCCCTGAGTTGCATATATCGTCACATTGCTTCCAATGGAAAGTGTCCCTCCGATATTCTGCGTGGCATAGTTGTATTGATGATGCCCCAGATTCACCGTGCCGCAGGCCAGTTCCAGCGTGCCTCCGGCGGCATTGATGCTGCCGGTGTAGATGTTGAATGTGCCGTCTTCCAGCCGCAGGGTGGCATCTGTTGCCGCTCCGATCTGACCTTCCACGTTGAATGTGCCGCCCCCGGCACTGAGCACGCCGGTACCTTCGGCTTCGGTTGCTTTCACATTGGCTGTGCTGCCGATGGTACCGCCGTTGCCGTACATGATGCCGTCGTTTTTCAGCTCTACCTTATCCTGCAAGGTCAGCCTGTTGAGGCGCATGATGCCGCCCTGTGCAATGGTGGCGGCATGCTCTGTATCCAGCCGCCCTCCGGCGCGGAGGTTCAGCGTGGCTCCGTTTTCCACAGACACGGTATCGTACTGCATGGAGCCGTACAATTCAATGAAAGCTTTATCTCCGCTCACGGAGAGATTCCCGGATTTTATGACACCGCCGTTGCTGATGTTGACGACGGTGTTCGTAAGGGCGCAGTTGTCTCCGGTGTTCAGTACCATTCTGCCGCCGGTGCTCTGCACGTTGATGGTGCCTGAGAAATCATCCGCGATTTGCCGAAGCTGAATCTCGCCTACTCGGTGACCGCGACCGTCAACCGTCAGCTCATCTGAGCCGGAAAGGACGTAGTTTACCACCAGTGTACCGGCTCCTCCGAGTCGGAGCGAGGAGAGACGTTCCGTTGTTCCCTCTGTCCCGTATTGTACGGTTGTGCCGATCAATGCACCCAGCTGCATGGCTGCATGACGGCTCATGTCAACGGGGGAAGCTGTATCCTCAGATAAGACCAACGTACCTGTAGAGGCAGAATCAACGAGATGCCGTTGCTCATATTTCATTTGTCCTGCATCCTGAACCAACCATTCTGCGGCTGAACTCGCTGCAGCTTCATCGGTCAGGATGAGCGTGCCGCCGAGCAGCGTCTTTTTAACGGAAGCATCAACGTTACCCCCGTAGAGCAGAGACCCTCCGTCATATCCGGTATGCACGGTCATGTTACCACTACCTGAAACTTTCCCGGAATATTCGGTCGCGGTATCTACGCCATCGTTGTACTGCACGGCAAATGTGCCGCCGTTGAGTTGCACATTGCCCTTGTGGCCGAAATATTCCTGATACAGGGATGTGTTTTCTAAAACGGTGCCTCCTTCCACATATTCCTGAGCATGAGCAACCCCTTCGCGCATAACAAATGTGCCGTTGTTTTCCACGGTTACATCGCCCGTGAGTCGTGCATGGCTTCCCAGTTCGAACGTGCTGCCGTTGGCGATACTTACATTCATCTTTGCGTCGGCGTAGTGCCAATCGTTACTGCGCTGAAGACGGTTGGCGCTTGTGCCGCTTTCTGAACCCTTGCCGTGCACGGTGTTAGTGCCGGAGAATATGACCTTGCCATTGCTGACGGTCAGACCGCTGTCGGTGTGTTTGGTGAGGTCGGTATGGATGCTGTTCAGCGTCCAGGTGCCACCCCCCTGATAGTCGATCTGAAGAGCTCCGGTGGCAGAATCCTTGAACGAGCCGAGGTAGGTTTGCTCGCCATTGGTCTTGAACGTGAGCCGGGAAACAGTATCCCCTTCATTAGTGATGACGGCTTCTTCCGTGAGGGCATTAATGGAGAAGCCTTCGGCAGATACATCTGTATTGCTTGTATACCAATCCATGCTGTTGCCGTTCATATCCAGTGTGCCTCCGCCTGCGCCGAAAGTGAAATCACGTGCAATCTGAGATATGTCCTTTACCACTACCCGAGCCCCGGTATTTGCCAATACATTGTAAGCGGCATATCCATTCTGTTGCTGCAGGTATGTGGTACCAGAGCCCCCTGTATTGAGCAGCGCGTTCGTGTCCCCGGAACCGTCAATATACAAGTCACCTTTGCCGATTTTGCGCCATTCGCGCATGTAGTCCGCTGACTCCGTCAACCGCAGGTGAACTTCTGCGCCTTCGTTAATCACATAACCTGCGTGGGAAAAACGATAGTTTTCCCAACCGTCCGGTATAACGGGTAAGAGCCCGTCTGCAACGGGTAAGAGCCCGTCTGCAACGGGGGGGATGGGCTGCTTGCTGATAGTGAAAGAGCCGCCGTTAAATTCGGCATAGCCGATACCCAAATCCACCTCACCCTGGACATAAATAGTGTTCTCTTCTGCCGTAGCGTTGAATACCAGATTGTTCGTAAAGAAAAGTTCGGTATCAGTTTTCTGCAGATAGGAATCAGAATTATAGGCATACCAATTCTGCGTATCTTTCAACCCGGACAGATCTTTCCAGGTGCTCTCACCATTCTGAATTCCGTTGTAGGTGGTCAGAACATTTCCTGATGCATCCGTCGCCTGACCTGAGTAGAGCGTGGCAGAGTTTGTTCCGTCACTTTTGGTTTCGCCGACGGCATTGATAGCGTTGAGGTACACTATGTCGGTTTCCGCCCCCATGGATATATGTGCGTTGAATGAGTTGAGCGTGTCTTTTGTCCATTGCACATTGCCGCGAGCCTGACTCCATCCATCGCCCTTCTCGGCATAGCCCGATTGTTGAGCGGAGATGTATTCATATTGCTTTGTTTTCTTGTTGTAAACGAAGATAGGGCTTCCTGAGTCTCCCTGTTGAATGCCATTGGGCAACGGATTTACAGAATCTGCACCCACTCCGTTACCATAATTCGGGCTGGAAATCACGCTGTGGTTACCCCCGCCGTTCCATACCTCTTTTATCCTGTCGATGCCGCCGATGATGTAGCCGTAAGCTCCGTGCATCCATGTATAGCCGCTCCCTTCCACATACATCGCCATATCTCCGGCTCCGGAATGGTACAGATGCTGCCCGAGGAAAGCATTGGCATCTGTCTCGCTGCTGAGCGGGTTGTAGAGAGCATCGGTTATAATCTTGCTTTGTCTCTGTAATGCGTAGTCATATCCGTTCGGTGCAGTAAGTCGGAACGTGGATGAGTATCTGATATCGATAGCTGAGTAACTGATTGCATGAGAACCGCCAACGATCCGGCCGCCGAAGGATGCATTGTTAGAGCCGTTGTGGTTAACCGTAGCAGTAGTGTTGGGGGCGATGGCGGCATAGGCCCCGTTGTCCCCGGTTCCGGCGAAACTGATCATCCCCTGTTCATTGGAGATTCGGTACGGTGTGGTTCCATCCGTATAGTGGATGGCGATACCGCCTTCCGTATCTCTGATGTGCTGCAGCAGGGCATTGACGGATTCCCCGGTTACATAGCGCCCTTTATTCTGACCGAAATCCGTATAGGTTATGATGGATACATCACTATGCATCTGTCCGGCCTCGATCGGGGAAACGGTGAGCATTCCGCACGAAACGGAAAAAAGTGCCAGCAGACTTTTACGGAGAGAAAGGGGAAGATGAAGTTTCATGGAGGTAAGTAGAAAAACCGAATGCAGCCATGCTAGCACATTTGAAATGCGATGTACAGCGAAAAAACGTAATTTTGACAATATACGCATTGCCTCAAAAAAAATCGAACCGAAGGAGAAATCCCAGTTTCGCCTACTGAGAGCTCAAATAGTGGTTGCCTCAAAATAAAAAGCACTATAATACCTACATGCACTTAATGATGAGCGGAAAA
>SUVN01000021.1 GCA_015061985.1 Akkermansiaceae bacterium | reverse complement strand
GCAATAAAGTATGGATATTTAGTCGATTTAATTACCACTTACGAGGTAGCTTGATTAGCGCTCTTATTTGTTTTTAATGAGATTTTTATGAATATTATGCTGGACATCGCATTTGGAATGCGATAAGGGCGGGGGGACGGAGCTTGTATGCTATTCTTTGACGTTGCGTTTCGGGGTAGTTTGCGGTAGGATAGGCGCATGAGTGATTTGCAATGGAACAGTGTGACGATTGAGGAGGACGAGAAGCCGCGCGTTTCCGTTGAGGAGCTGCGCGATATGGCGGCAGACCTCGATCCGGATGACTTCGATGAGCCCGTGCAGGAGTTTCTGGAGGAGCTGATGCGCTGTGATGACCCCGCCGAGCTGCGTCAGGCCGCCACGCTGTTGTTGCAGGATGAAATAGACCTTTCCCCGGACCTGGCAGCCATGGGAGTGGAGCCGGATGAGGGGCTCATCATTCTGCTGCTGGCTGTCGGTGCAGATGTGAATGCCCGCAATGCCTACGGCCAGCCGCCGCTGCATCTGGCGGCTCACTATGGCTATGAGACGATTGTGGACCGCCTGCTGGCCGCCGGTGCCAACCTGCGCACGCGCAATGTTCACGGGCGTTTTGCCGCAGAGGTGGCGGCTACTCCCGCGCTGGCAGCGAAGCTGGAGCCGCCCTACCACCCGGAGGACGATGTGCCGCTGCCGCCGGAGATTGAGGATGCAGACCTGGACCCGGAGGGCGACAACGGGCAGCACCACCACTGCACCTGCGGCCATGACCACCACCACGGGCACGACTGCGACTGCGGCGGAGAGTGCCACTGTCATCATTCGTAAATCGATTATCTCTAAAAACTTAAGACTGCTCGACAAATGGGACTATGAAGGACAATGGATAAAGAACAATGGACGAAGGAAAAGTTAAGCGAGCCTCCGGCTCGCAGTAGTCAAAGAGTTAATAGCAAAGCATTTGCGTTCGAGCAGAGTAAGCGGAATTCTGTGCTTTGTCCATCGTCCATTTGACTTTGTACTTCTCGTTAAGTTCCCATTTGAAGAGTATTTAGAAATGCCCCAATCGTAATTCTTAACTCGTAAATCAACAATGACTGATACTCCCTTTCTGGAAGATACGCTGATGCCGGCGTGGAGTCGGCTGACCCCGGAGCGCGCCCGCGTGGAAATCCCGCAGGCCATCGGGCAGGCCAAGGCTGCCATAGAGGCCATCTGTGCGGTGCAGGAACCCACCTGGGACAACACCTTTGCCGCTATGGAGGAGAGCAGCGCCGCCCTCATGCGCGGCTGGCAGCGGCTCTCGCACCTGCAATCCGTCATGGATTCCCCCGCCTGCCGCGAGGTGATGAATGAGCTGATGCCGGAGGTGGTCATGTTCTCCAGCAGCGTGA
Organism: Akkermansiaceae bacterium; assembly: GCA_015061985.1. Lineage (GTDB taxonomy): Bacteria > Verrucomicrobiota > Verrucomicrobiia > Verrucomicrobiales > Akkermansiaceae > Akkermansia. Next base: position 36,664 of record SUVN01000021.1, on the reverse strand, counting down.
CACTCAATCCCCGCCTCTACGCCGTGCTGAAGAATGCCGCCGCGCAGCCCTGGGTGCAGGAACTCTCCCCGGTAAAACAGCGCTTCATTCAGGAAACTCTGGCCGATTTCCGCGAGAGTGGGGCCGATTTGCCGGAGGAGGCCAAGCTGCGCTATGCCGAGCTGTCCACAGAGCTGGCACAGCTCTCCCAGAAGTTCGGGGAGAACGTGCTGGATTCCACCAACGCCTGGGAATATGTGACCGCCGATGCCGCTGAAATTGCCGGACTGCCGGAATCCGCCCGCGAAACAGCGCGGCTTGATGCTCTGGCCAAGGGACATGGCACGGAGGAAGCCCCGCAGTGGCGCTTCACGCTGCAATTCACCTCCGTTCAGCCGGTGATGACCTTTGCGGACTGCGAATCCCTGCGTGAGCGCGTCTGGCGCGCCATGGGGGCCAAGGGAACGGGAGAGTTTGATAATGCTGAGCTTATCAACAAAATCCTGAGCCTGCGAGTAGAAAAGGCTGCTCTGTTGGGCTACGAGCGCTATTCCGATTATGTGACCTCCCGCCGCATGGCCGGCAGTGGGACAACGGCGCTCAATTTCATCAACGACCTGCACGCCCGCGTGAAGAGTGCTTTTGTTGAGGAGCAGGAGGCCATTCGCCGCTTTGCCGAAGAGCAGACCGGTACCGCTATCCCCATCATGAAGCCGTGGGACGTCTCCTACTGGAGCGAAAAGCGCCGCAAGGCGCTCTACGATTTTGACACGGAGGAGCTGCGCCCCTACTACTCCATGCAGGGCGTGCTGGACGGCATGTTCTCCATCTACGCCGGGTTGTACGGCATCCGTTTCGTCCCCCGCACCACCGCTTGTGTGGCAGAGGGTGAAACCCTGCCGGAGGGTGCGGTGGAGGTGTGGCACCCGGAGGTGCTCTTCTATGAGGTGTATGATGAGGAGAGTAACGAGCACCTCGGCTCTTTCTATGCCGACTGGTACCCGCGCGAATCCAAGCGCGCCGGGGCGTGGATGAACTGTCTCTCCACCGGGCTGCCGCCCATGAACGGCGCTCCGCGTGTGCCGCATCTGGCCCTCATGTGCGGCAACATGAGCCGCCCCGTGGGGGATAAACCCGCCCTGCTGAGCCATTATGAGGTGGAGACCGTGTTCCACGAGTTCGGCCACCTGCTGCACCAGGTGCTCAGCAATGTGGAGGTGAAGAGCCTCTCCGGCTGCAATGTGGCCTGGGATTTCGTGGAGCTGCCCAGCCAGATTAACGAAAATTGGACCTGGGAGAGTGAAGCCATTGACCGCTACGCCCGCCACTGGCAGAGCGGGGAGCTGATGCCCGCAGAGCTGAAATCCAAGATGCTGGCCGCCCGTAATTACGGCGCTGCTTCTTTCTTCATGCGCCAACTCTGCTTCGGCAAGCTCGACCTGGAGCTGCACACCAACACCGCTGCCTATCTTAACCGCAATATCGAGGAAGTGGACCGCGAAATCCTGGCTGATTACCGAGTGCCGGTCACCGAGCAGACCTTCAGCATGCTGCGGGCATTCTCCCACATCTTTGACGGCGGCTATGAGGCCGGCTATTACTCCTACAAATGGGCAGAGATGCTGGAGGCAGACGCTTTCTCACGCTTTGCGAAAGAGGGTATCTTCAACCCCGCCACCGGGCGTGATTTCCGCCGCTGCATCCTCTCGCAGGGCAACTCCCGCCCCGCTGCGGAGCTCTTCCGCGATTTCATGCAGCGCGACCCGGACCCTGAAGCGCTCCTGAAACGCTGCGGTATCTGCTGAGATCTGCATCACGTTGTTCTCAACCCCGCCTGCCGGCGGGGTTTTTACATGAAAAAAGCGCACCCGAATTCTCGGATGCGCTTCTTCTGTTAAATTGCTGAAGGCTCTTACTTCTTGACGGGTTCCACGGGGGGCGGCGGAACGGGGTCAGACGGGGGAGGAGTCTGCTGCTGTTGCTGCTGCTGGCAGGAAACGAAAGCAGCTGCCGTAAGGGCGAGCATGGTAATGTACTTCATGGTTGTATTCTTTTGGTTTGTTGTTAATGTGTTCCGCTCGCCGTACATAACGCGGTGGGGAACTCTCCCACTATAACATATCGCATGTGTTTGACAAGATAAAAATGGTGACAATTTGATTTTTTGTCTTTTTTCTTCTATTTCGGGGGGCAGGAGCATGATTGTCGTGTGGCGACAGCCAGTATAAAGGGAGTGCTCGGAAGGTTGGCAGACACGAAAACAGGGTTACTATGTTGCTGTTTTCGCTTGCATGTGTTCAAAAATGTGCTATGGTTGGCCCGCCGAATGGGGGAGGATAACTTTGCGGGTGGTGTGATTCCCGAAAAATCTGAGTAGCTGATTCGGTGGAACAGGTTATGTGTAGATTTTTTATTACAGTGGTGTCGGTGCTCATATGCAGTTCCGTTTTATCTGTGGCAGAAGCGGCGTTTGTTACTCCGTCGTTAGCATTCTGTAAGCGGCTTAATCAGGTTGCCGTGCGTCTGAAGCGCACCGGGAACGACGGAGCACAGGCACGTGTGGCCCGAAATAGCGAGAGGCAGGAGCGGGCTAATCGTTCCCGTTCCCTGAACGCCGGCTGCGGCGCAAAGCGTGTGAAAAAAGCGGTGCTTCCTTCCGCGCGCGAGTATTGCACATCACCCCGTCCGGTTTATCGTCCCATTATCAAGGGTCGGTCTCTGCGTTGATGCCCCGCAGGTTTCCTTGCTGCGGCGGCTGAGGCCTGAATTTGTCGAAGAACTCCTGCGCGGAGTTCTTTTTTTATGCCGTAAGAGCTGTGTCGGGAAGAAAAAAAGCTGGAGTATGCTCAAGTTGCATATTTCGCATGAAAAAATCAAGCAAATGACGTGAAAAAGAGGGTAAATGACAAAGAAAAATACCAAAAATTCCCAAAAAATTACAAAATTCAGCAAAAAAGTGGCAAAAAAATCACGAAATAGACCACACTCTAGCATATTTTCTTGACAATATCGGTTAGAAAAGATAATCTGAGCTCGGAGAACGACCGACTTGTAACAGGAAAGTCCGCATCCCTTCAATAAGAAAACAACACGTATAACACATGAAACTTAGCTATACACTGATTGCCGCCGCTCTGCTGAGCACGACCGCCCTCGCCGGAACTCCCGCCGTTACTCTTGAGCAGGCTCCGGATTTCAAGCGTCTCTCCGGCTCCCTGACGGGTGGCTATGCTACGAACTACACCGGCCGCGGCTATGTGGTGTCCCACTCTGTGGCGCAGGGTGACAGCGTATTCTTCACCGCTCTCAAGACCAGCTATGATTTCGGTCGTGAGGGTGCCTGGACTTTCAATAACACCATCGCTTATCAGGTTCCCTGCTCCGGCCACACTCTGTACGGCAACCCCACTTTCGGTCCGAATGTGGGAGCTTATCTGGCTGCGCAGGAGCTGGCAGGTATGGCAGCTGCTGGCAAGCCCGTTCCCGCTCCCGGAACTCCGGCGTACAATGCTGCGCTGGCACAGGGTGCAAAGAAGCACATCAAGATGGCCAACATTGAGAACGAGTTCGCCATCGTGAGTGACTTCAAGTACACGCAGGAGAAGTGGAACGTGGCTTTCGGTCACAAGTTCGTGCACGGTGGTCTGCTGGGTGTGATGGCCAAGCACTATCGCGATCAGGGCGCTTCCTGCGTGAATGAGGTGTTCATCGCTCCGGAGTGGACTCCCGCCAAGTGGGTTTCCATTGGTGTGACCACGAGCCTGAGCTTCCAGGGTATCCGCGGTTGGTGGTTTGAACCGTATGTGCGCTTCAAGGCTCCCATCGTCGGTACGCCTGAAGATATCAAGGTGGCCGGTGTGCTGGAGTTTGCCCTGAGCGCCACGGCTGACTACTTCGATGGTCGCTACAACGCCTGTGATAACGGTACTCAGGCCTTCTGGATTAAGTTCTCTACCCCCTGGTTCATTAAGAAGAACCTTATCCTTACCCCCGGTGTGAGCTTCAACTGGCTCGGCGAGGGTGGTATGAAGGCCAACGAGTGCTCTGAGTTCAAGGCCTACACGGAGAACTCTACCATGGTTCCCTTCCGCGAATTCGGTGTGGTGGGCAGCGTCTCTCTGACCTATACCTTCTAAATAACTGAAAACAGTAAGAATTTACTGGAAAATGGCAGGTTATATGTTACAATATACCTGCGGGTAAAAAGAGACCACCCGTTTGACATCAGCGGGTGGTCTTTTTAGTGACCCTGATACAATTTTTACATCAAACATTATGGCTATTCTCCCCGTTCTGAACAATCCGCTGAATGTCAGCGGACAGGAAAATGTGAAGAGTCCTGCGTTCTACATGCCCAACCGCCTGAGCGTGGCGGCGGGCAAGGCGCTGCATCATCTTCTCAATAATCAGGTTTGCTATCTGGTGGACTCCACATTCCCGCCTGCGCCGGAGATTATGGACTACCTGCAAAAGAAGAAGGTAGACATCGAATACTTTGATTTCCGCAACACAACCTCCCGCCGCGTTCGCGAACAGATTCTGGATCGCATGGCAGAGGGCAAGAGCGTGGTGTTCCTGCCGGGGCAGGTGGCCAAGTGCCGCGGCACGCTGGCAGATGTGCCCTCGCCGTTCCTTTCTGCCGTGGGCAGTCTGCATATTTCCCCCATTCCTGTGTTTCTGGGATATTACACGGAGAATCTGAACGGGCTCTTCCGCGATGATAACGGCCAGCCCTGCCGCGAGGAATTGTGTATCTTGCCGCAGCTGCATCCCGGTCCCCGCACCGGCGAGCGCGTTCTTTCCGCCTGGATGAGCAAGAGTGCGGAGCTCTTTGGAGCCTGTCCGCAGCTCTGCGGTTCCGTGACCTCTGCCGTGGTCAGGAGCATGCGTGCCAATGGCAAGGTGAATATCATTGATGGCATGACCGGTGCGGAGCTGCCGTTCTTCAAGGCTCTGGGTGTAGCCATGACCGTGGCTCCCATGCTGAAGAAGCGCGGGGAGGCTCGTGTGGGTGTCATCCTGCCGCCCGGTGCCGGTGGTGTGATTGGTACGCTTTCCTGTCTGTTGGCCGGGGTGACTCCCGTGCTCATCAACTACGCCTCCTCTAAGGCCGCCTTTGAGAGCACCGTGCGTCAGGCCGGGCTGAAGACTTTCATTACGGCTCGCAAGTTCCGCCAGAAGCTGGAAGCCTTCCCCTGGCCGCCGCATGAGCAGTGCATCTATGTGGAAGACCTGCTGAGCGGACTGGATAAGAAGAAGCTCATCGCCAACGTGCTGATGGCCAAGCTGGCACCGGCGAACTTCATCTGCAAGCGCTTTGATACGGATGCCCGCCGCAACAACGATGAATGCGTGATGCTCTTCACCAGTGGTTCCTCCGGCGAGCCCAAGGGTGTGGTGCTGACCCACCGCATGGTGCTGGCCAACGTGGCTCAGTGTGCCAGCCGTCTGGATTTGAAGGATGAGGTATTCCTGGGCAGTCTGCCCATCTTCCACAGCTTCGGGGTGACCGTGACCATGTTCCTGCCGATGCTGACCGGCTATCCCGTGGTGTCCTACCCGAACCCGACGGATGCCCGCAGCCTCTGTGATTTGATAGAGAAGTACGGCATCACCCTCGTGTGCTCCACTCCCACCTTTGCGCGTGCCATGCTGCGCCGTGCCAAGGAAGACACCTTCAAGAGCGTACGCAACTTCATCGTGGGTGCAGAGAAGCTGCAGCCTGACCTGGAGCGTGAGTTCAAGGAGCGCTTTGGCGTGGAACTGCTGGAGGGCTATGGGCTTACCGAGGCTGCTCCCGTTTGCTCTGTGAACATGGTGGATGCTCCCGCCGTTCCCGGTTCTGCTTTCTATGTGCCCGGTACGGTGAAGCGCAGTATCGGTGCCCCGCTGCCCGGCATTGCCGTGCGTGTGACGGATCTGGATGATGATACCCGTGAGATTCCGCTCTCTGAGCGCGGCATGATCTGGCTCAAGGGAGCCAACATTTTCAACGGTTACGTGGGTAAGGAAGAGATGAACTCCGAGCTGTTCCGCGATGGCTGGTTCAAGACGGGCGATATCGGTTCTCTGGACCTCAACGGCTTCATCACGCTGGGTGGTCGCCTTTCCCGCTTCTCCAAGGTGGGCGGCGAGATGGTCCCCCACGAAGGCGTGGAGCAGGCCATTTGCGAGGCGCTGCACATTGACCCCGCTGCTGAGGAGGGGGTACAGATTGCCGTGACCGGCATCTCTGACGAGCAGAAGGGTGAGGCTCTCGTCCTCCTCTCTGCCCTGCCGCAGCACCAGCGCTCCTCTGAGGAAAAGGCCATTCTGGCCGAAATTCGTGCAGCTCTGGCTTCTCACAATATCCCGAACCTCTGGGCTCCCAAGTACGTGGTACCCGTGGAATCCATCCCCACGCTGCCCACGGGCAAGCTTGATTTGCGCTCCTGCCGCATGCTGGCAGAGGAAGCTCTCCAGAACGATGCCTGACGGCACCCGCCGTATGTCATCAGAAAATCCCCGGTCGGTATGTATACCACCGGGGATTTTGAATTTTCAGATGTTAAAAAATCAGGGCGCATGCGAACGCTTGGGGGAGTGTGGAGGAGAACGCACATTTTGCTTGCTAAATGGGTTGTGGTAGAGTATAGTCACCCCGTGCATCAGATTGCTTTTAATGAAATCAGTGCGGCAGAGGTTTCTGCCATTCCTGCTCTGGAGTTGTTGCAGTTGTTCAACGGCTTTCAGGTGGATGCGGATTGTCTGAAGGATAATCCGTCGGATTCCCGTTTTGGCGTGGTGGAGCGCAATGGCCGCCGTATCTACCGCTTCCGCTCTCAGGATTACCGCATATACTTCACGGTGGAGAATGAGGAGACGGTGGTGGTGCAGCGTGTGCTGCATGCTGACTCGCTGAAGGATTTCCTCTTCCGCTCCGGCATGGGGGGGGATTCCGAGGACGTGTCGCTGGGTAACTCCCGCTCGTTCTGGCAGCTGATTGATGACGGCGAGCATGCTGCCCGCAAGTAAGTATTGGAAAACCCGCAGAGGGGGAGTCACATGGGAGGCTTGCTCACAGGTGTGTTGCGGATGCCTGCCCGTGTGGCGGCGGTGGCAGGGGTGACGCTGACGCAGCTGGTGCGAATGCGTCTTTTTCTGGTGCCGGCGGTGGTGGCGGTGCTGTTTCTGGCGCTGCAATTTGTGCCGTATCAGGAGAATATCAGCGTGGAGTATCAGGGCGTGGCTCAGCTCCAGTTTCTGAAAGATGTCTGTCTGGGCTGCATGCACCTCTTCGGCTTGATTTTTTGTGTGGCAGCAACTGCGCTGCTGATTCCCCGCGATACGGAGGATCGTATTCTGTACACCATATTGTGCAAGCCTGTGCCGCGCTTTGATTACCTGCTGGGCAAGGCGCTGGGGGTCGTGGCCCTGCTGGTGCTGATGCTGGGACTCATGGACGGGTTGATGAGTGTGCTGTTGCACGTGCGCGGGGCGAGTATTGCCACAGAGCTGACGACAGCGCTGACGGCTCATGGCTACACGGCGGAGGAGATGCGCCCCTATCTGGAGCAGGTGAGTGCCGCCGGCAACAGCTGGAATCTGCAGCGCGGCATACTGGCCTCCCTGCTCGGGTATGTGGTGCTGACGGGCTTTACGCTGCTGATTTCCTGCTGTACGAGTGGTAGTATCGTGAGTATCATTTTCGGATTGGGCGGTTATTTTGTCGGGATGTTTCAGAGCTCGCTGTTCATATCGCTGACGGCGGGGCAGGGCACATCTGCCCTCATGCGCGGCGTGGAGACGATCTGCAGTGTGCTGCTGCCGGATTTCAGCCTCTTTGCCGTGGCAGATACAGCATCTGCCGGAGCTCCGCTTTCCTGGGCGGCACTGGGGACGCTGGCGGTGATAGCGCTGGGGTATCTGATGCTGCATGTGGTGACTGCCACCTGGATTTTCAGCCGCAAGGAATTCTGATGGCAATCATGATGACAGATTTGCGAGCACGGGCAGCAGCAGGTGATGTGACCGCGTGTATGCAGCTGGCGAAGCGCCTGATTCGCGGGCGCGGTGAGGGGCGCAACTTTGAGGAGGCGGTCGAGTGGTTCGATGTCGCCGCCCGAGCGGGGGATACGGATGCGCTCTATTGGCTGGGCAAATGCTATCTGAAGGGCCTTGGCTGCCGCCGCGACCCATCCGGCGGGGTCAGCTGCCTGGAATCTGCAGCCGGGAGGGGGCATGCCGCTGCGGCGTTGAAACTGGGCGATTGTTTTGAGCAGGGCCTTGGCGCTCCCCGCAGTGCGGAGCTGGCCGCCTACTGGTATCGCAAGGCCGCTGCCTGCGGAGAGAAACGTGCCTATACTGCCCTGCTGAATCTTGCCCGCCGCAGGAGGTGAGCGTTTGTAAAAAAAAGTCTCTTCTGCCGGACGGCAGAAGAGACTTTTACAAAACGAATGACAGCAACTATTACTGCTGGTCGGGCTGAGCAACCTGAACGAGGCGCAGGGGAGTGCGCTGCACGAGCTCGCCATCAAGGGTGATGTCGATGCTGTAGTTGCCGGTCTTCTCGAAGCGAAGGCCCTGGAAGTTCATGATGAGGTTGCGGGTCAGGAAAGCAGCGCCTTCGGGAAGAGCCACCTTAAGGTCACCCACGATGGGCATGCGCTCCTTGTCGAGGGGAGTGCCGTCTTCGTCCACGATGGCGATGCCGAGCTTGTGGTCACCGGCATCCTCGGGGGTCATGCAGAGGCGGAGAGCCAGAGCGCAGGAGGGGTGGATGACGGGGAACTGACGGGCGAAGAGAGTATCGAAGGCACCCTGCACGCAGAGCTTGCCCTGATAATCGGCGGCGTAGTCGCAAAGGACTGCAACTTGGATATCCATGGTATTATATTGTTGTTTAATGAGGTGATAAAAGCCCTTTAAAGGGAAAAGATATGCTATTTCTAGCACAAAAATGCGGGGATTCAAGCTAAAATTACATCTGTAACAAAAAGCTGACAGAGAAAGGAACTTTTCCTACTTGAGGACGCGGCCGATTTCGCGGTTGGCGGCCACGATGATGGGCAGGGAAGAAACCAGCACGCAGAGAAGAAGCGCCGCGCTGATGAGCCGGATTTCCGGCATGATTTCTGTGGCGCTGAGTCGGTACTCACTCAGTTTGAAGAACTGGGTGAGGATGATATCCTGACTGTGCATGAAGACGGCAAAGGCTGCGGCGAACGAGAGCGCCACCAGCAGGAGGTTTTCGCAGAGGAAGCTCCACACCAGCAGCATGGGGTGAATGCCGAAGCTCTTCATGAGGGTATAGATGTATTCGTTCTGGCGGTATTCCATGCCGGCCAGAGAGGTGAGCAGGATTCCGACAATGAGGACGATTCCCAGACAGAATCCCGCGCGGCATTGCATCTGGTTGCTCAGAACGATATCCATTTGCTCCAGCAGGCGTACGGCAGAGGACACGTTGCCGTGCGCGCCTTCCAGCCGGATGAGATTCCGGAGGTAGTGCTCCACGCGGCGGATATCATCAGCACTGTTCAGTCGGTGTACTTTCAGCAGAATCTGGCGGGTGGCCTGTTGCAGGCGCTCTTCGCCCACGAGGGCCACCGCATCCTCCGGAGAGAGGAGCAGTCCGCCGCGTTTCAGTGTGCGTGCCAACGGGTGGTCGGCGGGGAGATGCCGCACGCTGACGGTGTGGGTGCTGCTGTGGCGACCGCCGGTGCTGATATCCATGAGTCCCTCCGGGAAGCTGTCGCTGCCCTCTGCCGGGCAGACCAGTGTGGGGCTGCCGTTCTGCGCCATGAGGGGCAGCAGCTGCCCGTATCGGCCGAAATCGGTGGTATAAATGGTGACGGAGCTGCGGTCGGAGGTGCGGGCGCTTCCCACCACCAGCAGATTCCAGGAATCGGCCTGCAGCCAGTTGCTCAGCTCGGATTGGCCGGGCACGTGGAAGCTGCCGCCGTGTTCCGGGGAGACGAGCGCATGCACCGTATCACCGCCCTCTGCCAGAATCCTGTCGCGCACCATGTTGACGGAGATGACATAGGTTCCCAGGAAAAAGAGGGCACAGAGCGACAGAAAGAACACCACGAGCACGCGCGCCAGCGGGCTGGAGAGCCGCGAAAGCCAGCGGTGCAGTGTATCTTTAGCAAGATACAGGAGTGTCGAAATCAATGAGATCATCTGCCAGGTCAAAGAGGCGGCTGTCGTGGGTGCTGATGATGCAGATGCGGTTGGAGGCATCCTGCTGAATCAGCTTGCGGATGATGTTGGTGTTGCTGTCATCCAGTCCGGAGGTGGGCTCATCCAGCAGGATGGTGGGCGCATCCTTCATCAGCGTGCGAGCCAGGGCTGCCCGCTGAGCCTGACCGCCGGAAAGCTTGTCGGCGCGGCGGTGGCGCAGTTCCTCCAACCCCAAATCGCGCAGGAGGGTTTCGCAGCGGGGCTTCCACTGTTTGCCGGGCAGGGCGGCCATCTCTGCCGCGAGCCGCAGGTTGCGCTCCACGCTCATGAGCGGCAGCAGGTTGATACCCTGGAACATGTAGGCCACGTCCTGTCGGCGGTAGCGGCGCCCGGTGACTTTGTTGCCCGTGGGTGTTTCGATGCTGCCGGAGCGGGCTTTCAGGTAACCGGCCAGCAGCTTGAGCAGCGTCGTCTTGCCGGAGCCGGAATAGCCTTTCAGAATAGTGATACCGGGACGGAATACATGGGAAAAGTCCTCCAGAACCGGGACGTTTCGCAGGTAGGAAAAGCAGATGTTGCGGCAGGTCAGGTTCATGTTCAGCGCGGACGGATGAGGATTTGGCGTTCGCTGATGAGGATGAGGTGGTACTCCGGGTAGAGTTTCTGTATCAGCTCTTCCCAATTCCGGCAATCGGCAGCGGCCGGATGCCGCGCCAGCTCACCCTTATCGAGTTCCATGGTGCCGTCCGGCGCGTTGAAGATGAGCGTTGCGCGGGCATTGCTGCCCAGCATGCTGAAGGCGCGCTCGTGGTCTTTTTCCGGGATGCGGAAGAAGTAGACGAGCAAATCGCCGCCATTACCCTGCTCCACGCGGCGGTGGGAGAACTCACCGCGCAGCTCGCGGCCTTCGGGCAGGCTGATGAGTACCTGGAACTGCTGCTCCGGCAGCTGCGTCAGCTCCGCACGGGAAATGTTCAGCGTGATGTAGAATGCGGAGTCATCGCAGATGGTGGCAAAGGGGAGGGAGCCGGTGGCGTTGTATTCGAACGGTTCGGCGGTGTTCTCCGGCAGGGTGAAGTGGTATTGCACCCGCCCGTCGAAAGGCATGCGCAGGGTGTTGCGGGCGTGCTTACGCGTCAGCTCATTGTTGCGGATGCGCGCCATGCTCTCCACCTCCCGCTTCAGCAGGGTGATGCGTTCATCGATGTCTGCCAGCGTCTCCTCAGAGGGCGGCAGGTCGTTTTCGCTGCCTGTGGCTCGGGCATAGCGGCGCTCGCTGTTCGAGAGGCCCAGATAGAAGACAATTTTACGCCGCTGAGCCTCCAGTTTGCGGATTTCATCCTTGCGGCTCATGCGGTCGCGGGCGAGCTTGAGCTCCATTTCCTCGCGTTCCTGAGCCATTTGTTCCTTGTTGAGGACGGCCAGCACGTCACCGCGTTTGCGCGGTTCACCCGGGGTGGCTAAATCGCTCACGATGCCGCGCTCCAGCGGCAGGGTAGCCACCTGCTCCGGCACGATTTTGGCCGGAAAGGTGCCCACCTGAACCGGTGCTGCCGTGACCGCGCTGCCCAGCAGTGCGGCCATTGACAGGCATGGGAGAAATCCGCGCATCGTGGAAAGGGGGATTACATGGGGAAGCCGAGACCGCCGGTCACCTTGCGCATCTCTTTTTCGGCCATTTCCTTGGAGCCGTTGAGTGCATCCTGCACGGCTTTGAGCAGCAGGCTCTGCAGGAACTCCGCATCATCCGGGTCCACCACAGCGGGGTCAATGCTCAGGGCGGTCACCATGCCGGTGCCGTTGGCTGTGACCTTGATTTTGCCGCCGGCGGCTTCTGCGGTGTATTCCTTTTCTGCCAGGCGGGCCTGAGCGTTGGCCATGTTGGCCTGCATGGCCTGAGCCTGCTTCATGAGTTTCTGGAGGTTCATGGATGGTATCTGTTCGTATGGTTGATGGTGAATAAAGGATTACTGCTTGATGATAGAGGCGTGAAACTCTTTGAGTGCCAGCTCAATCAGAGGGTCATGGTAGAATTCTTCCTCCGTGGGGCGCAGGGAGGGCGGTGCCTCCGGCTTGGCGGGAGCTGCTGCCGGGGCGGGGGTGGGTTTCGGCTGGGGCTTTGGGCGCGGTGCGGGCTCCGGCAGGGGAGGGGGAGGCGGCGGGGCTTCCACCACGGGCGGGGGGATGCTGTTGTCCATGACCAGCCGCAGGGTGATGCTGTGGCCGCAGATGGCGGGTGCCAGCTCATCCATCAGCTGCCGCAGGTCGTCCTCCAGCAGGGCATCGCGCGTGTCGGTGTCCTCCGGGTGGATGCCGATGGTTACCAGACCGTCCTCATCACCGGTGAAGAGTGTGTTGCCAATCATGCCGGCCTTGAGCGGGGCGCGCTTCTGCAGCTCTGCCACCAGGGCTTGCCACATCTCCGGTGTCATCGGGCCGGTGGCGGGCGGTGCATCTGCCGGTTCCTCCGGCGGCAACGGCATGTCCCCGAACAAGGGCGGCGCGTCATCGATGGGTTCCAATCCCGGCGGCATGGGGATATCCTCCGGCATCGGTTCCGGCTGCGGCTCAGGCTCCGGCATGGGAGCCGGGGGGGCGGCCGGTTGCGGCTCCGGGGCAGGCGGCGTGGTCGGTATTGGCGCGGGCGCGGCGGGCATGACCGGGGCAGCGGGCAGGGGAGTGGTGGCGATGGGTGTCTCCGGCAGTGGGGCACCGTTCAGGGCGCGGATGATATCGCTGATATTGGCTTCGGCCAGGGAATGGACGGCCTGAATGAGTCCCATCTCCAGATGCAGGCGCTTGTTGGTGCTCCAGCGCATGTGCTCCTCTGCAGAGGAGAGGATTTCCATGAGGCGCACAATCTTGTCTGCCGGGGTGCGGTTCATGAGGGCGGCGAGTGTTTCGCGCCACTGCTCCGGCAGGGACATGGAGGCCTCCTCCGGGGCAACCTTGGCAATGAGCAGCTCGCGCACGGCTCCCATGATTTCGGAGAGCAGCTGGCCCATGTCGCGCCCGGTTTCCGCCTGTTCATGCACCAGATGCAGCAGGCTGGGCAGCTGGCGATCCAGAATGTAGGCCAGCGCACGGGCCACGGTTTCGCGGCTGGTCACGCCGAAGATGTCGTTCACATCCTGTTCCTCAATGCGGTTGCCGCAGAATGATACCAGCTGGTCCAGCATGGACTGGGCATCGCGCATGCCGCCGTCGGCCACGCGGGCAATGGCAAAAGCCGCCGCTTCAGACACGGCCACACCTTCATTCGCACCGATGTTGACCAGATGACGGGCAATGATGTCTGCCGGAATCGGGCGCAGGTCGAAACGCTGGCAGCGCGACAGGATGGTGGGCAGAATCTTGTGCGGCTCCGTGGTGGCAAAGATGAACATCACGTGCGCGGGCGGCTCCTCCAGCGTCTTGAGCAGCGCGTTGAAGGATTCCTTCGTGAGCATGTGCACCTCATCTATATAAATGATGCGGTACTGCCCACGCGTGGGCGCGAACTGCACGTTGTCGCGCAGGTCGCGGATGTTGTCGATACCGCGGTTGGAGGCACCGTCAATTTCCAGTACGTCTAGGCTGCGCCCTTCCGCTATCTCCCGGCACACGTCCTCATCCGGGTCGAAATCCACCTTCGGGCCGCCGCTGCAGTTGAGCGCCTTGGCAAAGATACGAGCGGTGGAGGTCTTGCCGGTGCCGCGCGGGCCGACAAAGAGGTAGGCATGCGCCAGCCGCTTCTGCTCGATGGCGTTGCAGAGCGTGCGCACCACATGATCCTGCCCCAGCACGTCCTTGAATGTGCGCGGGCGATATTTTCTGGCAAAGACCTGATAACTCACGCCCGCCATTCTACCTGATTCAGTTCCGCCCCGCAAGGTAAAAATCTGGCACCATGCCCGCCGGTGGCAAAGAAAACGCGGGCGACCCGCAGGGCCGCCCGCATTCTACTTACTACCTTATGAAACTCAGCCTCTCCCAATTGATGGCGGGGTAGTGCTCTCTCCTTCACTCCCACGCCGGGTTTTATTGACTGATAGGGGTAAGATGCAGTACATTCCTGTTTTGTTCAAAAAAAATGTAAAAAAATGAAAAAGGCCTCCGGCGGTCGGGATAGAACATTGACAGAAAGTATTTCCGGGAGTACAATCCCCGCGGCTCGTTGCAGCTTTATCATCTTATGTACAACACTGATTTCAAGAATCGTCTGGTAAGCGACCTCGCTGCCCTCAAGGAAGCCGGTCTCTTCAAGCAGGAACGCTACATCAACACCCCCCAGTTCTCCGAGGTGGGGCTGAAGGATGGCAGCACGGTCATCAACATGTGCGCCAACAACTACCTGGGTCTGGCTAATCATCCTGAGCTGGAGAAGGCCGCCAAGGAGGCTATCGACCGCTGGGGCTTCGGTATGGCTTCCGTGCGTTTCATCTGCGGCACGCAGACGCTGCACCAGCAGCTGGAGGAGCGTCTCAGCGCCTTCCTCGGCACGGAGGATACCATCCTCTTCGGCTCCTGCTTCGATGCCAACGGCGGTCTCTTTGAGGCGCTGCTCACCAAGGAGGATGCCATCGTGTCCGACTCGCTGAACCACGCTTCTATCATCGACGGTGTGCGTCTCTGCAAGGCTGCCCGCTATCGCTATGCCAACAACGATATGGCTGATCTGGAGGCCAAGCTGCAGGAGGCCAAGGCCAACGGTGCCCGCACCATCCTCATCTCCACGGACGGTGTGTTCTCCATGGACGGTATCGTTGCCAGTCTGGACAAGATTCATGAGCTTGCAGAGAAGTACGGCGCTCTGGTACACTTCGACGAATCCCATGCCACGGGCGTGCTCGGTGCCCGCGGTCGCGGTACGCACGAGCATTGCGGACTCTTCGGCAAGATTGACATCACCACCGGTACCTTCGGCAAGGCGCTGGGCGGTGCGTCCGGCGGCTATGTTTCCGCCCGCAAGGAAGTGGTGGACATGCTGCGCCAGAAATCCCGCCCCTACCTCTTCTCCAACAGCGTGATGCCCGCCATCGCCGCCACCACCATCAAGGTGCTGGACATGCTGGAAGCCTCCACCGAACTGACCGAGCGCGTGCAGAGCAACGCTGCCTACTTCCGCAAGGGCATGGAGCAGTGCGGTTTCAACCTGGCCGGTGCCGGTCACGCCATCGTGCCCGTCATGATCGGCGATGCCGCGCTTTCTCAGCGCATGAGCGCCCGCCTGCTGGAGCTGGGTGTCTATGCCATGGGCTTCTTCTACCCCGTTGTGCCCAAGGAGCAGGCTCGTATCCGTACCCAGATTTCCGCCGCTCATACCACAGAGCAGCTTGACCGCGCCATCGATGCCTTTGCTCAGGCCGGTCGAGAGCTGGGGCTCATCAAGTAAGGAACGCTTCGGCTTTTCCGTGCGCGGAATCAATTCCTCGAGTGGATTGATTCCGCGCATTTCTTTTGGGCTGTCGGAAAAATAGTGGAAAAGTGATGGAGTCTCGGTGTATCAGCTTTCTTTTCCTCGGTTCGTTTTGCCGGAGGCGCTGAGGATGCGGAAGCGCAGTACCATGGTGCGTGTAGCGGCATGGTGCAGAAAGTGCTGCCCACGCTCACCGGATTCAGGAACATATTTTTCCAGAAAGGAATGCAGAGCAACCTGCCTTTCTTCTTCATTCGTCACGGCAGATACTTCTCCGTGCAGCAGCAGGCTTTCGTATGCCGTTGAGAAAGCTTCCGGCAGAATACGGTTTTTCCCGGTGATAACCAGACAGGCGCGGGGCTCTGCCGCCAGACACTCCAGCTTGTAGCCCTCCCGGGCGCAATGCAGGTAGACACCATCTGCTCCATCCCACACGAAATGGAGCGGCACGCCGTAGCCGCCGCCGTGCAGCGCCTGCATGCAGAGGACACCGTATTCAGCCTCTTTCAGCAAGCGCCGGGCAGATGCTTCATCCAGTTGCCGGTCCCTGCGGCGGATAGGGCCGTTGTCATAATTCATTGGTATCATCCGGGGAGCTTGTTGCGGGCATTGGCTGCTTCTTCCGTGAATTCGAATTTAGCAAAATCAATGGGGTTGGTGTAGGGGAAATTGCCGTCGCCGGCAAATTTCATGAGGTAGAGGAGGAATGAATTGTGCGAGTCCAGAACGCTGTTTTCACACTCTAAGCACCAACCACCCACTCCGCTGCCGGAAAAGTAGTGGTTGCTGATGGGGTAGTTGATGGTTTGGAGGGTCTGCATATACTCATCCCATGCCTGCTCTGCCTTCAGGAAGAGCTCTGCGGCTTTCCGATAGTCATTTCGGGCATAGGGTTTCATCTGTAACTCCTGTTGCTCCGTTTTTCCCGGGAATAAAGCGTGGAGGACTTTGGCCAGCCTGCGGTGCATGGCCGGGTGGGGAGGCTGCTGTTCCTCCGGTGTGGCAATCTCGTACAGGTTGTGGAGTATATAGTTGCGATAGCGTTCCACGCAGTCCTGTTGCTGTTTGCGTATATTGTATTGACACTCTGCAAATCCGGGAGTGCTGCTCCAGCCACGGGCTGATAGCGCGGCATCGAATTGCTCCGAGAAGCTCTTTTCGAGGCAAGTTCCCAATTCTTGATTTTCGATGATAGTGCTAACCCAGCGGTTGGCTTCATTCTGCCCCAGAGAGAATAAATCCCTGAGCAGACGATTGTGCAGTGCTACTCGGAATTGAGGCCGTAATTCCTCCGTGCTACACCATTGGTGTCCGAAGATGGTGAGCTCGTGCTCAAACCAGTCCAGAGAAGCTCGGTAAGCCGTGCGGGCACGCTGTATCAGCTCGTCAGCAAGGCGCAGGCATTCTGAAGCATCCCGGTCGGATTGCTCCTGTCCGTATTCTTCCAGATAGTAGTCGCTTTTCAGTTCTTCTGCGATGAAGGCATTCATGTCGTGCCGAATGGCTTCCGCATATTGTCGGAAGAACTCGTCATCTGACCATAACTGCTTCAGTCCGTCTCTCCGGTCAGTTGGGGTGCGCAGTAATTTTTCCACACCCTGAGCCCCGGTGTACAACTCCATCTTTTCTGCCGGGGTGAGAGTGGAGCTGCGCACAATCTTCCACAGATGCTCTTCCTCGCTTTTGAATTGGTCAAAGTTTATCAGGAATTTTCCGGAACGCGATTTCCGGAAGAAGTCGGTGAGTTCGCCGAGCCGCTGCTCCTGAGAGGCGGTTAAGACCACCTGTCCCAGTAGTGGCATTCTTGTATCGTCTTTCTCGTTCACCGGAGTGTGGGCGCGACAGATAGCCCCATAGTAGGCATCCCATGTCTTTTCGACATCCAGAAATTCCTGTGCTTCCTCATCCTTGTCGGAGAGAATAATTTCATCTTTGACCGGAAAGAAGTTGAAAAGGATGGGCGAGGTACCGATTTTCCGCAGTAGCTCACACAGCATGTTACGCCGGGCGCTCACCTGGGCGGTGTGGTAA
Organism: Akkermansiaceae bacterium; assembly: GCA_015061985.1. Lineage (GTDB taxonomy): Bacteria > Verrucomicrobiota > Verrucomicrobiia > Verrucomicrobiales > Akkermansiaceae > Akkermansia. The sequence continues at coordinate 19,092 of SUVN01000021.1, read as the reverse complement.
ATGAGGAGTTGCTCCATGACTCTGGCATCGTATGTAGCGGCTCCCTGCAAATCTTCCAGGAAGTGTAGTTCCGTGGCAGAAAGGCTGTGCGGATTGGCCTTTCGTGCCGCAAATACCCCGCTGCACCAGGGGCTTTCCGTGTCGTGCAGCAAATATAAATCCAGCAGCAGGCGTGAGCGAAGCATGTCGCGGAACGCGTTGCTGAAGCTCTGCCCGTTGTTCGGAAAATGTTTTTCCGCCCAGGCAGTGGAGGTGTTGTAGGCCTGACGCGCGGCGCTGGTGAGCGCATCCGCCGTTTGGAGCATACGGTCAGCGTGTTCCTTGCTCATCCCCTCCTTGCGGGAGAGGATAAAATGCTCCATATCCGAGCGGATGGACGTTGCATAGCGGGCAAAGAATTCATCATCACTGCAATCAACGGCAGATATTTCTTCCGGAGGTGTGAGTAACAGCTCCTCAACGGCGTCTTCGGCATTTGCCTCTCCCATTGCCAGTAGTACACAGCAGATACCTGATACAATTCTTCGCATGCGTGGAGTCTGCCACCTTTTCCTTTATTTGTCAATGCGATTTGTTTTTGTTTTCAGCCAATCGTTACCTCTGTGCCGAGCGGTACCAGCGGGTAGAGTGCCGCTATATCCTGCGGGGAAAGGCGGATGCAGCCGTGGGAGGCCGGGATGCCGAGGTGGGCAGTATCGGAGGTGCCGTGGATGTAGATATAGCGGGCGCGGGTGTTGGCGTTGGCGGCATCCAGCCCGTCCAGACACAGGATGCGCGCCAGAATGGCATCCTGCGGAGCGCCCGGACAGGGCCATGTACCCACGGGGATGCGGGCGCGGAACAGGGTGTTCAGTGGGGCATTTTCCCCATGCTTGGAACAGATGCGGAAACGCCCGGTGGGTGTGCGCCCGGAACCTTCCTCAAAGCCGATACCCGCCGCCCCGGAGGAGATGGCGGCGCGGAAGAGAGCGGCTCCGTTCTCATCCCGGAGGATGAGTTCCTGTCGCTCAATGCTGATGTGGATGGTGGGCATGCGGCTCTTGCGTAGAGGGAAGCACCCCCGCCCGGTAAGGCGGACGAGGGTGCGGTTTTCCAAGGTGTGGGGGGAGAAGTCTTGTTACTCGCCGGAGATGACGCGGGCAATGGCTTCTGCCGCATCCGGGCGGGAGAGGCGGCGCATGGCATCCTCCATGGCGCTGCGTTTTTCGGGCTGCATGACGGTGTTGTGCACGAAGTCATGCACCTTTTCCGTGGTCAGATCGCTCTGCTGATACAGGATGGCGGCTCCGGCCTTGGCAAAAACGCGGGCGTTGTGCGTCTGGTGGTCATCTGCCGCAAAGGGGAAGGGAATGAGCAGGGTGGCCTTGCCGATGAGCGACAGCTCGGTGAGTGTGGAGGCCCCGGAGCGTGCTATCACGCCGTCGGCTGCGGCATAGGCTGCCGGCATATCGGAGCAGAAGCCCATCACGGTGATATTCGGGGCATCGCCGGCCAGTCCGTTGACGCGCTCATAATCACTCTTGCCGGCAATGACAAGGTAGTGCACATCCGGGTCTGCCTTGGCGGCCTCGATGAGCATGGAGTTGAGATTTTTTGCACCCTGAGAACCGCCCACCACCAGGATGACCGGTTTCTCAGCCGGCAGGCCGAGCTTTTGGCGAGCCTCGGCGGGGGAGGGCAGCTGCAGCAGTTCCTGCCGCACGGGCGTGCCCACCACCACGCAATCACTGCCCGGGAAGTACGGGGCGGCCTCACCCATCCCCAGCAGCACCTTGGTACACCAGCGGGCGGTCATGCGGTTGGATTTGCCGGGCATCGCATTCGAATCATGCACATAGGTTCGCAGCCCGAGGGCGCGCCCGGCCTTGACCGGGGGCAGAGAGGTGAACCCTCCCATGCCGACCACCACGTCCGCTCCGGCTTTTTTGATGATGCGTTTGCAGCTCAGGTAGGTGGTGAGCAGCTTCCAGAAGAAACCGGGGGTGCGCAGCGACAGCAGCGGGGGCTTGGCAATGGCCGGCACGCTGTGGAACTCCAAATCGCCGTATTTGCGGGAGGCATCGGCATCCACCTCCTTGCGGGAGATGAGCAGGGTGGGACGATGCCCCAGCAGGCGCAGCTGCTGCGCTACGGCTATGCCGGGGAACAGGTGACCGCCCGTGCCGCCACAGGCGATGATGACGTTGAGAGGTTTCTTTTCGCTCATAACTTGGGGTTTTCCTTGATGCGGCGCCAGGGCCAGTAGTTCGGGGGGATATGGGGGGTATGCCGCTGGATGCTGGTGAGCAGCCCGATGGCGGCGATGGTGAAGACCAGATTGGTGCCGCCGTAGCTGATGAAGGGGAGCGGCAAGCCGGAGTTCGGCAGCATGGAGGTGACCACCATCATGTTGAGTGCTGCCGGCCAGAAGATGGTACACACCAGCCCCGTGGCCAGTATGCGCCCGAAGGTTTCCTGCGTCTGGAGCGCCAGCACGATACCGGCCACCGTCATGAAGGTGTAGAAGGTGAGCACCGCCACGGTGCCGATGAAGCCCCATTCCTCACCCACCTCTGCAAAGATGAAGTCCGTGTGGGCAAAGGGCAGGTTGCCGTATTTCTCTATGCCATTGCCCAGACCTACCCCGGAGATGCCGCCACGGGCAAAGGCCAGCATGGCAATCCATTGCTGGCGGCCTGCTCCCTGGCTGTATGCCTGCGGGTCGAACCATGCCTCGATACGGGTCATGCGGTTTTCACTGCTGGTGGTCATGACGTAGAGCGCCAGTGCACCCACCAGAATGGAAAGCAGAATCAGCCACCCGCGCGCTCCGGCCACATACATCACGCAGAATCCTGACATGGCAAGAGCCGCCGTGGTGCCCATATCCTTCTCCATGAGAATGAGCAGCAGGGGGAAGCCGAAGATGAGACCGCCCGGAATGGCAAACCCTTTCCAGAAGGTGCCGGCTATTTCGCGGTGGGTGGTGTACCAGCTGGCCATGGCCAGCATGAGAGTGATTTTTGCCAGCTCACTGGGCTGGAAAGTGATGCCGAGCTTAATCCAGCGGGATTCACCGTTGATGGTAAGCCCGATACCGGGCACATAGCACAGCGCCAGCAGAATGACACAGCCCACCCACATCAGAGGAACCCAGCGGCGAAGTTTGTGATAGTCAAACGCGCTGACACCGAGAGCCAGAGCCAGTCCCAATATGCCGAAAAGCCCCTGTTTAATGATGTAGGAGCTGCTGTCGGTATTGGGGCCCGGAGCGGGAGCACTCAGCCCGGTGCTGGCTACCATCACAATGCCCATGATGAGCAGCAGGATGAAGCAGACCCAGATGCAGATGATGCTCAGACGCGTTGACATGTGTGCCGCAGGGTGGGATGTCCTTTATTCGCCGACTTTCAGTTCACGCCCGGGCTGGATGCGGCGGGCATCTTTTTCCGTCAGGTTGTTGAGGCTGTAGAGCTTCTTGAGCGAAATCTTATATTTGCGGGCGATGGCACCGAGGGTCTCCCCCTTCTTCACCACATGCACCGTGCCGCGAGCTTCTTCTGCCGCTTCCTGTTCCGCCGCCCGGGCAGCCTTGCCGGCAGCAGAGTCAGCCGGAACGGGCACGTCCAGGAAGGTGCCGGTGAAGAGGTTGGCATTGGCGGCTGCGGAGGGGTTGGCGGCTTTCAGCTCATCCACGGTGATGCCGTACTGCACGGCGACACCGTTCCAGTTGTCCCCTGATTCCACGCGATGCTTGACGATGGTGGTGTTGGCCGGTTTGACGGGAGCCGGGGTTGCCTGCACCGGCTGGGGTGCGGGCTGGGCGGGAGCCACCACGGGTTGCACCGGAGTGGTGTTCTGGGTGATATGAACCTGCTGGGGTTGCGCCGGAGCGGGTGCAGGTGCCGGTGTGGCCTGCGGGGTGAGCACGGCATTCATGTTGACCGGGCCAGCCTCCGGCTGAGCCGGGGCGGCAGGAGCGGCCGGGGGCGGGGTGATGCCGGGTGCTACGGCTACGCCGGTCTGGCTCTTCACGAGCTTACCGTGCATGAGCGCGCCGCCGATGATGACCACATGCACCATGAGCAGCCCGGCGATGATGCGGACGATGGTGGTGCTGCTGGTGCGGTCCTCCACCAGTCCGGTGTCGCTGTGGTGGCGTTTGGGCTGTTTCAGGTTTTTATTGATGAAGGAATGGAAGATTCGTTTGCGGGGTTTGGCGCGGTCGAGGTCAGAATTGCGGAATGATTTCAGGGGGCTTCTTTTCATATAAGAGGATACGGTAAATCAGAGGTTAAGGGTTTTCTTGACGGCATCGCGGAAGCAGTTGCCGCGCTGGACATAGCCGGTAAACTGGTCAAAGGAGGAAGTGCCGGGAGAGAAGAGAACCACATCTCCGGCATGAGCCTCACGGTGGGCTGCCTGCACGGCTTCTTCCACGGTTTCTACACGGATGGTGCGGCAGACGGGCGAGAAGGTGTCCACGAGCTGCTCGGCTATCTGGCCGAACACGACACAGAGCCGTGCTTTTTCTTTCAGCATGGGGTTGATGGCCGTGTAATCCAGCCCCTTGTCCTTGCCGCCCGCCAACAGGATGATGGGGCGGGTCTGGGAGCGCACGGCCGCCTCCGTGGAGTGCAGGTTGGTGCTCTTGGAGTCGTTCAGCCACAGAATGCCGTCTTCCTCCGCCACCAATTCACAGCGGTGGCCGGGCGGGCTGAAACTGCGGATTCCGGCGGTGATGACAGCATCATCCAGACCGGCGGCTCGGCAGGCCAGGGTGGCAGCCATGGCATTTTCCGCGTTATGTGCCTGTACCAGAGGCGTGCCTTGCAGCGGGGTGAGCACAGCACCGTTTTCCATGATGGCTTCGTTCTCGAAATACAGCTGCCCGGTGTTGACCACGGAGGAGAAGCCGATGCGCTGCGGGATGAGCCCGGGCAGCTCCTCGCCCTCGCGCACGATGGCGATTTGGTCGGCGCTCATGTTCTCAAAGATGCGCATCTTGGCGTTGAAATAGTCCTCCACTCTGGTGTAGCGGTCCATGTGGTCGGGCGCAAAGTTCAGCCAGATGGCCACCTCCGGTCGGAAGTCCGCGATGGTTTCCATCTGGAACGAAGAAACTTCCAGCACAGCGAATTCCGGCTGCGGTTCCATGAGTGCTACCTCGCAGAGCGGGTAACCGTAGTTGCCGCAGGCCTTGGCGGTTTTACCGGCGCTCTGCAGAACATGCTCCAGCAGGGCGGTGGTAGTGGTTTTGCCGTTGGTGCCGGTGATGGCGATGATGCGCCCCTTGTAATAGTGCCAGCCCAGCTCCGTCTCACCGATGAGCGGGGCTCCGTGTGCGGTGAAAGCCAGCGTCCACGGTATGTCGGCCTCAATTCCGGGGGAAAGCACCACGATGTCAGCCGCATAGGCGCGCGCATGCTCCTCCGTGGCACCGGGCACAAAGGAAATATCAGCGTCGGCGCAGGTGGCTGCGGGGTTGGCATCAAAAATGCACACTTCACCTGCACCGCGGGCTATGGCCAGATGCGCAGCACCCAGTCCGCTGCGTCCGCAGCCCAGAATGGCTATCTTTTTACCGGTAATGTCCATGGAGAGAAGAGAAAGAATCAGTTGTTGTCGCCGGGAATATCAGCAGGTGCGGAGGAGGTCGGGATTGCCATTTCCTGCATGTTGCGCTCCAGCTCGATGAGGTTGGTGGAATACAGCGTGAACAGCCCGAATGCTGCCAGGAAGAAGGCCACAATCCAGAAGCGTACACAGACCTGTGTCTCGCTCAGGCCGCCCTTCTCGAAGTGGTGGTGGATGGGAGCCATGCGGAAGAAGCGGCGACCCTCGCCGTACAGCTTGCGCGACACCTTGAACCAGCCCACCTGAATCATCACGGAGAGAGCCTCTGCCACGAACACGCCGCCGATAATTACCAGAATGAAAGCGGAATGAGTGCAGACAGCAATGGTGCCCAGCGCACCGCCGAGGGCCAACGAGCCCGTATCACCCATGAACACGCGTGCCGGGTTGCAGTTGAACCACAGGAAGCCGATGCAGGCAGAGATGATGGCGATGACGAAGCAGGGCAGGCTGGCATTCATGCCGAAAGAGAGGGCAGCCGTTATCACCACATAGGCTACGCCGGTGATGACGGTGCAGCCGCTGGCCAGGCCGTCCAGACCGTCCGTCAGGTTTACGGCATTGGAGGTGCCGATGATGACCAGCAGGGCGAAGGGGATGAAGAGAATGCCGAAATCCACCATGCCGTAGAACGGAATCATCACGTTGGTTACGCCCGGCATGCTGTTGTACAGGTAGGCGGCACAGCCGATGGCGGCAAGCGCCTGAAGGGCTATCTTGAACCAGCCGCTCACACCGTCAGTGCTCTTCTTGGTGATTTTGGCGTAGTCATCCAGGAATCCCAGGAAGGCGGTGACCACAGTGACCAGCAGGCAGCACTGGGTTATCGGGCTGGTTAAATCGCATACCAACAGCGCCGTCAGCAGCACCAGCCCGATGAGCATGAGCCCGCCCATGGTGGGAGTGCCCACCTTGCTCTGGTGCTCCGGAGCAAGCACGCCCTTGCGGGCCTCTCGGATGGGTTGGCCGGCTTTCATGGCTCGCAGCACGGCAATGAGCTTCGGCCCGATGAGGAGTGAACCGATGAATGGCAACAACAGAGCCACAAAGACCATGATAACGGGGTTGATTTCCAGAAAATGCAGCATAACTTATGATTGTTTGGGGTTCAGAGAGGGGAAGAGTTCATACATCGTGCGCTCCATGCCGGCGGAGCGGGAGCCTTTGAAGAGCAGGGCATCCCCCGGTTGCATGAGGCTTTTCAGGATATCGGCGGCCTCAGCCGGGGTGTCCACACGGCGAGCAGGTATCTTTTCTGCTGCGGCGCTGCACATGGCCTCCGTTTCTGCACAGGCGGCACCCACCACTACCACGGCGGCATAGCCCAGTTCCGCCGCGCAGCGGCCCATGTCCGCATGGGCGGCAATTCCGCCTGTCCCCAGCTCGCCCATCTTGCCCAGCACGGCGATACAGCGGTGGGCATCTTTGAGTGCGGCCACGGTTTCCAGCGCGGCTTTCATGCTTTCGGGGTTGGCGTTGTAGGTGTCGTCCACCACGGTGTAGCCATCTACCTGTCGGCAGGCCAGGCGTCCGTGCGTGAGGGAGGCGGCAGAGAGTCCGGCGGCAATCTGCTGCGGGGTGCAGCCCAATTTCCAGCCGGCAGCTGCTGCCAGCAGACTGTTGCTCACCATGTGTGCGCCCGGCACGGGCAGGGCAATCTCCACCTCTTCCAGACCGTCGATATGCAGGGTGTAGGTGGTGCCGGTGGCGGTGCTGCGCGGGTTGAGTGCCCGCACGGCGCAGTCCTGTCCCCCCACGGGCAGGGGAATGCCCGTGGTCTGTGCGGCAATGTAGCCCGCAAAGTCATCATGCGCCGGGTAAATCATGTAGCCGTCTGCCGGCAGGGCGCGAGCCACGGTGCATTTCTCCTCTGCAATGGCTTCCCGGCTGCCCAGGTATTCCATGTGGGCGGAGCCGATGGTGGTGATGATGCCGATGCGCGGGCGGGTCATGCCGCAGAGCGGGGCGAGCTCGCCCGCATGGTTCATGCCCATTTCCCAGATGGCTGCTTCTGTGCCCTCCGGAGTGGAGAGGATGGAGAGCGGCACGCCGATGTGGTTGTTCAGGTTGCCCCTGGTGGCCAGGGCGCGGAACTTCTGCGAGAGGACGGAGAGGCACATGTCCTTGGTGCTGGTCTTGCCGGAGGAGCCGGTGAGCCCCACCACGGCCAGCGGTTCCAGCTGCTCTCTCCACCAGGAAGCCAGGCTTTGCAGGGCTGTCAGGGTGTCCTGCACCTGCACAACGGTGCATCCCGGCGCAAATTCACCCTCCACACGGGAAACGACCACGGCGGCGGCTCCTTTCCGGGAGGCTTCGGCGGCAAAGCAGTTGCCGTCGAACCGCTCGCCGCACAGCGCCACAAAGACGCAGCCGGGTGCAATGGCACGGCTGTCTGTAGTGACCCCAGCAGTGATGGCACGATCGCCTGCCACCACGGCGGTACCGCCCGTGGCTGTTATCAGGTTGCCGGTGGAAAGGTGGGTCATGATGCTGCGGTGTTAGTGGCCGGGTTTGCGGGAGGGCACGCTGATGCCTTCCGGGTTCTTCTCTTCGTAGTACTTGCGTACCACGGCGGAATCTGAGAAGGTGATGGTTTCCGTGGCGAAAATCTGGTAATTCTCATGCCCTTTGCCGGCAATGAGAACCACATCCCCCGGGCGGGCCATGGCCAGAGCGGCACGGATGGCCTCCTCGCGGTCGGTGATGCGGTGCTGCTTGGCGGTGGGGATGCCGGGCATGATTTCATCGATGATGGCCTCCGGGTCTTCCGTGCGGGGATTGTCGCTCGTGACCAGGCAGATGTCGCTGTAGCGGGCGGCGGCCTCGCCCATGAGCGGGCGTTTGGTGCGGTCGCGGTCGCCGCCGCAGCCGAAGATGGTGATGACCCGCCCGGAGCGGCAGAGTTCCTTCATGGTGCGGCAGACGTTCTCCACGGCATCCGGGGTGTGGGCGTAGTCCACAAAGCACTGCACGTTGTTCACGCTGCTTACCAGCTCCATGCGGCCCGGCACCTGCGGTGACTGCGCCAGGCAGCTGATGGCGTCCTGTATGCCGACCCCAGCTGCCACCACGCCCGCCAGCGCGGCCAGGCTGTTGGAGAGGTTGAACGCGCCGATGAGCGGGGTGCGCACCAGATAGGAGCGCCCCTGATAGGTCAGCTCATACTGGCTGCCTTTCAGCGATACCAGTTTGGGCTCTGCGCGGAAATCGGCATCCGCCGTCGTACCGAATGTACGCACACGCATGAGCGGGCGCATCTCCTCTGCCAGTCGGCGTCCGTACTCATCATCGATATTGATGACGGCCACCGCCTTGCTTGCCTTGTCGGCAGCCATGCGGGTGAAGAGCTGTTTCTTGGCCTCATAGTACTCCTCCATGGTGCCGTGGTAGTCCAGATGGTCCTGAGTCAGGTTGGTGAAGATACCCACGCGGAAGCGGGTGCCGGCGGTGCGCTGTTGGTGCAGGGCGTGAGAGGATACCTCCATGGCCACGGCGCGGCAGCCGTTTTTCACCATGCCTGCCAGCATGCTCTGCAGCTCTGCGCAGCCGGGGGTGGTATTGTGGGAAGGCGTGCGGCGGGCTCCGTCATCGTACATGATGGTGCCGATGAGCCCGGCGCGCTGCCAGGCGGCGCGGAAGATGGCGTTGGTGAGGTAGCTGATGGTGGTTTTTCCGTTGGTGCCGGTCACACCCAGCACGACCATGTTGTCAGAGGGGTTGCCGTTCCAGGCGCTCATCAGCAGGCCGTCTGCCAGATGGGTGTCTGATACCTGAATCCAGGCTATGCCTTTCTCCTGTGCCGTGGGGCTGACGGGAGTCTCTGCCACGATGGCAACGGCCCCGGAGGCAATGGCTCCCTCAATGGCGGTGTGACCGTCAAACTGAGTGCCTTTCACGGCCACGTAACAGCAGCCCGGTACAACCTTGCGGCTGTCGTCCGTCAGCAGGCTCAGGGGCTTTTTGAGCGTGCCGGTGACGATGGCTCCGGGAAGGAGAGAGGTGAGATTTTTCAGGTTCATGGTAATGGATACGTCTGTTGAAAGGATGTTATTTCGAGTATTGCGCGTCAGTCGGCTGTTCCCTGTGCTTTTTCTGCCAGATATTTCTCATAGGCCTCCGGGTCACTGGGAGTCAGATTGAGCGCCTGAATCATGCGTTCGGCTGCGGCGCGGAAGATGGGAGCTGCCACAGTACCGCCGCCGGGGTTACAGTCCGTGGGGTGCGGCTCATCAATCACGGTCATGATGACCAGCTTGGGGTCATCAATGGGGAAGATTCCGGCAAAGGAGACGGTGTAGCGATTATCGCTGTAGCCTTTCTCTGTTACTTTTCTGGATGTTCCTGTCTTACCTCCGATTCGGAAGCCGGGGATGGCTGCTTTGGTGCCGGTTCCTCGGCGCACGGGGGTGCCGTTTCCTTTGGCATCGCGTGTGACGGCCTCCAGAGCGAAACGGAGGTCAGCCGCCGTTTCGGCACTTATCACGCGCAGACCCTCTTCCGGTTTACACTCGCTGAACACGGAGCCGTCTGCGGCTGTCATGCGGTTGACGAGTCTGGGTTTCATGCGAATGCCGTTGTTGGCGATGGTGGCATATACCACGGCCATGTGCAGGGGGGATACTGCTATGGAGTTGCCATAGGCTATGCGGGAGAAATTGACAACGTTATCACCGTTCGCGGCCAGACAGCGACTGCCGCCGGGTAAGTCGATTCCCGGGGCGCTGAATAACCCGAATTTTTCCATATATTCTTTGTACCGGAGCCAATTGCTCAGCAGAGCGATGCGAGCCGTGCCGGGCTTGCTGGACTTGGCGAGTACTCCCCAGGCCGGAAGGCTGCTGTAGTTGAACGGCCGATCAGTGATGGGGGCGGAGCCGTATCCGACGGAGAAAGGAGAGCAGTTGATATAGGAATTGATGTTGAGCAATTTCTGATCCAGAGCTGAAGCCAGGGAAACGACACCGAAGGCAGCGTCGGGTTCATAGAGGGTATGGCAGCTCATATTGAATTCGCCCGTGATATCCTTTCCACGGGAATCTTTTACGCTGCCCTGTGCGAATGTGCCATTGGGGGTGATAACTTCTCCGGTGTTGAGGTCATACGAGGGGCGGTTGACCATGGCCAGAATATCGCCGTTTTTCGGATTCATCACAATCATGCAGCCGCGCTCTGCCCGGTAGCGGCGTAATCCCGCATCGAGTTCTTCCTCCGCAATTTTCTGCAGATTCATGTCGATGGTGAGCTGCAGATTGAGCCCTGCTTTGGGGGCTGTTCCGTCTAAGCCTGCGAGATGACTGTGGTAATAGGCTTCCACGCCATCTTTTGCCTTGTTTGTATGGTCAACACGGCCCAGCACATGGCAAAGCTGCTGCGGGAACGTATAGTTGCGATGCTGTGAGGGGGCTCCCTCTTTTTTGATGTTGTCTGCCAGAACGACTCCGTTACAATCCGTGATGATACCCCGTTGAACTGGGGTATCGGGTTTATCACTGCTGACATCGGCAGGCTGTTGTGCCGTTGCTGCGTTTCCCAGTACAGCAGCGCAGAGCAGCAGCATTTTGGCTGAACTGATAGAGTGTGCTCTCATGGTTTCGTATTATGGTCGTTTTTTTCTGCCAGATACTTTTCGTAGGCCTCCGGGTCACTGGGGGTCAGATTGAGGGTCTGAATCATGCGCTCAGCTGCGGCGCGGAAGATGGGGGCTGCCACAGTACCGCCGCCGGGGTTACAGTCTGTGGGGTGCGGCTCATCAATCACGGTCATGATGACCAGCTTGGGGTCATCAATGGGGAAGATTCCGGCAAAGGAGACGGTGTAGAGGTTATCATAGTAACCGCCGCCGTCCTTCACTTTCTTGGCCGTGCCGGTTTTGCCGCCGACGCGGAATCCGGGGATGGCAGCTTTGGTGGCTGTGCCACGGCGAACGGGGTTGCCGTTTTCCTTGGCTCCGCGTGTGACGGTCTCCAGAGCAAAGCGCAGGTCGGCAGCTGTTTTGGAGCTCATGACCCGCACTCCCTCTCCCGGTGTGCATTCGCTGTATACTGTGCCGTCAGCAGCGATGATACGGTCAATGAGGCGTGGCTTCATGCGAACGCCGTCGTTGGCGATGGTGGCATACACCATGGCCATGTGCAGGGGGGATACTGCCACGGAGTAACCGTAGGCTATGCGGGAGAAGTTCACGATGTTGGAGCCGTCGGCCACCAGGCAGGCACCTCCGCTGGGCAGGTCGATGCCTACGGGCTTATCCAACCCGAATTTTTCCACATAGCTCTTGTAATTCGGCCATTTGGCGCGCAGTGCGATGTTGGCGGCACCGGGGTTGCTGGATTTGGCGAGCACGCCCCACACCGGGAGGCTGCCGTAGTTGAACGGACGGTCGTTGATGGGTTTGGAGCCGTAACCGACGGAGAAGGGTGAGCAGTTGATGTAGGAATGGATATTGAGCAGCTTTTTATCCAGTGCGGCGGTCACGGCAATCACCTTGAAGGTGGAGCCCGGTTCATAGCGGGTCTGGCAGGCGAAGTTGAAATCACCCGTAATCACGTTTCCCTGCGAATCCTTGACGGAGCCTCGGGGGAAAGTTCCCTTGTGGGTGATGAGCTCCTTGGTGTTCAGGTCAAAGGCAGGGCGGCTGACCATGGCCAGAATATCTCCCGTCTTGGGGTCTACCACAATCATGCAGCCGCGGGCCGCGCGGAACTGCCGCATCCCGGCATCCAGTTCTTCCTCGACAATGTGCTGGAGGTCCATGTCGATGGTGAGCCTCAGGTTGAGCCCGTGTTTGGGTGCCATGTAGCGGTCATCCTCATTGGCCAGCACCTGACCGCGGGCATTGTGACGATATTCGCGCATGCCGTTCACGCCGTTGAGGTAACTGTGGAAATAGGCTTCCACGCCGCTCATGCCCTTGTTTTCGTGGTTGACGAATCCCAGCACATGGCAGAGCTGCTTGGGGGAGGAATAGCTGCGGCGCAGGCTGGATTGCACCACCACACCACGGATGCGAGCCGCCCGCAGGGCTTCGCGCACCTTGTCTGCGGTGTCGAAGCTGAGGTTGTTGGCAAGAATGATGCGGTTAATATACTTGCGCGGAGTGCCGCCGGTGCGTGCTGCTTCGGCGTTATGAGCCGCCACATCCGGTTGGGCAATTTTGTTGACGATATCCTGAGGGGTGATGTTATTGCCGGTGATACCGGGTGCAGTTGATGGCCGGGGCGCGTTTTTGTCCTTGTTCGGCTTACTCCCTTTGGTTTCCGGGACGTTCAGCTGCTGCTCGTCGGGCGCAGCGCCGGGGTTCAGCTGACTGCAAATAACGTCGGCTACCAGCCGATCATGCAGCCGGAAGTAGTATTCACACACCTCCGGGTCATAGTTGAGCATGCGGTTGCTGCGGGCATCTCCGGTGTCAATGGTGGCTTTCAGTTTTTCTTTTTCTTCGGCACTGATGCGTCGCTCGGCGTTTTCCAGCAATTTGGTGCGGCAGTCGCGGAAGACTTTTCTGCGGTGCTGCTTGACTTTCATCTCGTCATCGCCGGGTTTGATGGGGTCGTTTTCCTTGTATTCGTTCCACTCCTTGCTGTGAATGGCCTGGTTGTAAGCCAGCCCATCCACTACCACGGTGATTTCACGGAGGTGGTAGCGGTCTGCTATCAATTCCGCATTCTGGATGTTGTTGGTGAGAATGGTTTCGTGCCTGTCCATGATGATACCGCGCTGAGCCGGTATCGTTTCTTTGTCGATAAGCTCCTCCGCAGCAATGCTGCTGTGATCCTCTGAATCAACAATCTGAAGCTCCACGAGGCGATAGGCGATGCTGCTCGAAATCAGGATAATGATTACGCACAGCAACAGGCTCCTGCCCGCAAATGGAACTTTGGTCTTCAATTCCGTCGGTGGTGGGGTTATTTCTTCGGTATGGTCACGAGGGTTACACGGGAGTTGTCATCCATCTTCTGTGCCACCTCTATCTGGCCAAGTGTAATGTCCTGCAGACGGGAATGAGTCTGAGCCAGACGGTCACGAATAGCCCAGCGGCTGGCCATTTCATTGGTCTTGGCGCGGTACTGGTTAATGTTCATGTTGCACTCGGCAATCTCTCGCTCCAGATTGTTGATGGCGGTTCGTTCGACCACCTGCAGGCTCTTGAGGGTGGCGTAGGTGATGCCGCCGGCGGATACCAGCAGAGCGACGGCTACCATCCAGAACAGGAAGCGGAAGCTTACCTGACCGGCGTAGCGGGTGGAAGGACGGGTGGATGCCATGAGGTGATACGTGGTGTGGTGATTAAAGTTTTTCGATGACGCGCAGCTTGGCGCTGCGGGCGCGCGGGTTGGCGGCCAGTTCGGCCTCTCCGGCGGTGATGGGTTTGCGGAAGACCGGGCGCGCGGCGTACTCCGGATTCGGGCGCGGGGCGGGCCACTCCGGACGGTCAATCTCCGGGCGGGTCACGCGGTCGAAGTAGCGCTTCACGGCGCGGTCTTCCAGACTGTGGAAGGTGATGACGGCGAAGCGTCCGCCGCTCTTCAGCAGGCTCAGCCCGCTCTCCAGCAGGGCTTCCAGCGCGCCCAGCTCATCGTTCACCGCAATGCGCAGCGCCTGGAAGCTGCGGGTGGCGGGATGCTGGCGGCCCTTGCGCGGCAGCACGGTGCAGATGAGGTTTGCCAGCTGCGTGGTGGTGGTGATGGGGGACTTGGCGCGTTCCTGCACGATTTTGCGGGCGATGGCGCGGCTGGCGCGCTCCTCGCCATACTGCCACAGGATGTCGGCCAGCTCTGCCTCGGAAGCGGAGTTGACGATATCGGCCGCGCTGCGTCCGGCAGTCGGGTTCATGCGCATATCCAGCGGGCCTTCGGAGAGGAAAGAGAAGCCGCGCTCCGGGCAATCCACCTGGGGGGAGGAGATGCCGATGTCGGCCAGCAGGCCGTCTGCCTGTTCCAGTCCCCGCTCCCGCAGCAGCTCCACGGCGTTGCGGAAATTGCCGGGTACCACCTGCAGGCGGTCGCCGTAGGCTGCCAGTCGCTTGCGGGCGGCGCGACGGGCAGCGGGATCCTGGTCGATTCCCCAGACGCTGGCGCCTGCCTGCAACATCAGTTCGCTGTGGCCGCCGCCGCCCAGCGTGGCATCCACCAGCACTTTGCCCTCTGTCGGCAACAGGGCATCCACAGCCTCTTGAGCCAGCACGGTGACGTGGTGAAACGGCGTGGTGGATTCGCTGCTGTCATCAGACTCCGTATCCTCTTCTTCTGCCTGCTGCTGATAGCCGGCCAGTCGCTCCGCTGCCGAGGCGGCATCAAGCGCTTCCACCAGCGGGGTGCTGCACCATGTCAGTTCCGGGGTGGCCGTGCTCAAACGTGTCAGCAGGCTATCAATGCCTTCCTCTCCGTGCAGTTCCACCAGCAAATCGGCGCTGCACGGGCTCAGTTGCCAGCCCAGCACCTCTTCCTCGCCCTCCAGCGCAGCGGCCAGTTCCTTTACGCGCGCGAAAGAAAAGCCCGCCTGAGCGCACGTAGCCAGAGGCGCTTCAATGAAGCGTGCCGACAGCTCGCGCAGTTCCTCGGACAGCCGGGTCAGATTCCCGCGCGCTCCTTTCACGCCTGCGTCGCGCATGCGCGCCAGCAGGGCTGAGCGCTCCCGTTTCCAGTCCTCCAGCGTATCTGTGGGCAGGGCACACTCCTCCCACATCAGCACCCGGTAGCAGATGCCGGTGGGCGCGATGCCTCTGGCTCGGGTCATGGTGTGGGAATCGGTCATGATATCATGTTGAAAATCTTGTCCATATCGGCCACGGCTGCCGGGCTGTTGGCCACCTTGAAGTTCTCCGGCTCCCAAATCTCAAAGTGCGGCCCGCGACCTACCACGGTGGCTGTCTCTGCCAGTTTCAGATTCTCGCGCTGTGCCTTGGGTATCAGTAGTTTGCCCTGGCTGCTCACCTCTGCGGGGAAGCAGCGCCCTGCTATGAAGCCGATGTAGCGGTCAATCTCGCCGGGGGCCATGTTTCGTGCCTCGCCCTGCGCGCGGATGTTGGCTATCTTCGCCGCAAAGGCTTCCCGCGTGAAACACTTCAGTATCGGGAATCCATCGCTGGATGCCTCAAGGATTGTCAGCTCAGCTCCTTGCACAGAACGCCACCCCGCCGGAATCGCCAATCTGCTCTTGGGATCCAGCTTGCGTGTCACATTGCCTGTGAACAGTTCTGTGGAGACACTTTCCATCCTTTTGGTACACTTTGCGTCACCACCAGTACACTCTAATACACTCCAAAAGTCAACACTAAATTTCGGCAAACGCCAAATTATTTTCAAAATTCTGTCGGACGGGAACGGGATGGGTGTGTTGCGCCGTCGTATTCACTGCACATGTGCGTTTTTTAACGCGTGCAGGCTTTCTGTATCAATCAGTTATTCTTCTTTGCGGAAAATTTTGTCCTTACCCTTTCCGATGCTGATGACTTCCACCTTCACCTGACCTGTTCCGTAGGGATTCATGCCGATGCGGCGGCCGACTTCGCGGCTCAGGTCAATGATGCGGTGCTTATGGAAAGGGCCGCGGTCGATGACGCGTACTTCGCAGCTTTTTCCGTTGCGTATATTGGTCACACGAACGGTGCAGGGCATAGGAAGGGTGCGATGAGCTGCATAGCAGGTGCCGGCACGGAGAATTTCACCGGAGGCGCTGCGGCTGCCCGCTTGACCGTAGAAAGAGGCTTCTCCTGTCTCGGTGTACTGAAGTGCCTGTTCGATCGTCATGGGACGATAGCGCACCCCGCGCACCGTGTAGGGCTTCATTTTGAGCCCTTTCGGCACGGCAACAGGTGCGGGCTCCGGTTTTTCCGGTTTCTTCCTGCAATCAGTCAGCAGGGAAGCAAACAGCGCCGGAAGCAGAAGCAGCAGAATCGTACGTCTCTTCATTGTCCGTATGTTAGCATATGTCATGCATTCAGGTAAAGAGGAAAGCAAACTAAAAGCCTGAAAAAAGATGAATCCGGGTGTTTTGATAGTTTAAAATGGAGGTTAAGAGTTGCCAAGCCCGGGAAAAGGTGCTACAATCGCGCCCGCGCTGCGGGTGATTCGCCGCGTAACAACTTTCGTATTATCCCTGTCCTGTTCATGAGTATCCCGTTTTTCAGTAAACTGCGTAACCGCAAAGCTCACCTTCAGACCGTCAAGACGGAATTGCAGAAGGTGCGCAACGCCATTGAGGCGCAGACGGAGCATTTTTCGCCTCACATGCGGGATTACATGCGGCAGGTGTGTCGCAGTCGCGGTAAGATGATACGCCCGGGTCTGGTGCTGCTCACAGCTGCTGCCACGGGCGGGATTAAGGATGAACACATCACCTTTGCCGCACTGTTGGAGATGCTGCACATGGCTTCCCTCATTCATGATGATGTGCTGGATAAGGCCGATACGCGGCGCGATGAGCCCACGCCCAATGCGCTCTGGGGTAATGAGTTGGCGGTGTTGTTGGGTGATTCTCTGCTGGCGCAGGCCATGGTGATGGGGGCGGATATTGGTGATGCGCGCTTCATTCGCCGCATGGCGGTGTCGGTGCGCGACCTCTGCGAGGGCGAGGTGGAGCAGTCCACCCGGCTCTGGGATATGGAGATGAGCCGCGCGGATTACTACGAGCTTATCCGCAAGAAGACAGCCACGCTCTTTGCCATGGCCATGAGCGGTGCCGGCTATCTGCAGGGGCTTGATGATGAGATGACAGGTCATCTCAACCGCATGGGAACCCTGCTGGGAATTTCTTACCAGATATACGATGATTGTCTGGATATGACCGGCACGGATGATTCTGCCGGCAAGACGCTGGGCACGGATGCCGAGAAAGGCAAGCTGACGCTTCCCGTGTTCTTCCTCATGGAATCCACCAGCGAGGATGTGGCAGAGTATGTCCGCAGCGCGGTGGAGAAGCACGAGGAGATTGATTACTCCCGCCTGCGCGGCACGGATGCCTTTGCGGAGGCGATACGCCTTTCCGTGGATGAGGGGCTTTCCCGCAATGAAGAGGCGCGCGAAGTGCTGTGGATGCTGCCGGAGTCGCCCGCCCGTGAGGCGCTGACGGAAATGACCTATCGTCTGGATGAGATGCTGCGCGACTGTCTTGTCTGATACCCCTATCTCCACGTAATCAGTCATGAGCATACGCCCTGAAAAGATGGTGCCGGAGATTCCTGGACTTGCTGAGAAGGTCTGGCAGGAGGTGTACGCTGCTGCACAGCAGGCCTCAGAGAGCGAGTCCAGGCTGGCCGGTATGCTGGATGATGTCATCCTGAGCCGTACCTCGCTGAGCAATGCCGTGGCGGTGCGTCTGGCCCGCAAGCTTTCCCGCCGCGATATGGAGCGCGACAATCTGGAGCCGCTCATCCGCACGCTGCTGAAGCAGAACCCCGTGGTAGTGGAGTGCATGGCGGCGGATTTGCAGGCTGTGGTGGAGCGCGATGCCGCCTGTCATAATGCGCTGGAGCCGCTGCTGTTCTTCAAGGGATTTCATGCGCTGGCCACGTATCGTGTGGCGCATCTTCTCTGGGAGCAGGGGCGCTATATGCTCGCTCTGCTCTTCCAGAGTATCAGCAGCGAGGTGTTCGGCGTGGATATTCATCCGGCCGCCCGCATCGGCTGCGGCATCCTGCTGGACCATGGTACCGGATTCGTCGTCGGTGAAACCGCCATTATCGAGAACAATGTCTCCATGTTGCATGAGGTAACCCTCGGCGGTACCGGTAAGGAAAAAGGCGGCGCGCGCCACCCCATCGTCCGCAGCGGCGTTCTCATTGGTGCCGGTGCCAAGGTGCTGGGACGGGTGGAGATTGGTGAGAGCGCCAAGATTGCCGCTTCCTCTGTGGTGCTGGATGACGTGAAGGCGTTCACTACCGTGGCCGGCGTGCCCGCCGTGGTGGTGGGCTGCAACTGCGAGGCCGCCCCCGCTCTCTGCATGCAACAGAGCCTTGACCCATCATGATTACCGAGCTGGATATCCACCTGCCGCTGCGCAAGGCCTTGAAGGAGGAAGCCCGCCGCAAGGCCGTGGCACAGAAACTGGGTATTTCTCCCTACCGTGTGCAGGGCATGCGCCTGCTCAAGGACAGTATTGATGCCCGCCGCCGCCCGATTTCCCGCCAGATCCGCTTCCTGGTAGCGGTGGATGAGCCCCTGCCGGAAGCCCCCCTGCCGGAGCGTCACTATGCCCCGCTGCCGGAGTCTGCCAGACGCGTCATTATCGTGGGCAGCGGACCCGGTGGTCTTTTTGCCGCTCTGCGCTGTCTGGAGCTGGGGCTGCGTCCCATTGTGCTGGAGCGTGGCAAGGACGTTTCAGCCCGCCGGTTTGACCTGCGCCCCATCAATTTGTATCGCGCCGCCGGAAGTGCGGAGCTTTTGTTGAATAAGTGAGGAATACCACCCCACCCGGCAGGGGTACAGCCGGGGTGCGGCGGTGGGGCGGCGGGGATACGGCGGCCACCCTGCCGGGCTA
>SUVN01000020.1 GCA_015061985.1 Akkermansiaceae bacterium | reverse complement strand
GAGTCGGGGTGGAGAATCGGCAGGTCTCGCAGTCCGGGAAGCGGACGTGCGGGTGGCAGATGAGCCGCACGACGTTCTCTTTCCAGCCCGGCAGCCAGATGCACAGCTCCGCAATGCGGGTATCTGCCGCAGCGATGGCACGGGCCAGCTCATCGCGGGTGCGCGCCTGCTCACAGGCATCCATGGCGGCATTCAGCGCGGCATCATTCACGCCGAACGGTGCATCCGGCCCGCCGGCACCGGCACCGAAGAAGCGCCTGTAATCCGGGAACGGTTCCCCCGGCATGGCGGCCCAGAAGAGAAGCTGGTGGCGCTGCTCATCCCCCTTTCGCTGTGCGGTTTGCCAGGGTACGGCATCCGGCACTATTTCTGCGCCGCAGACGGCGGCACTCTGCACCAGAATGCTGACCAGTGTGCTGATTTTGTCGTGCGGGGTGTAGGTGAGCCGGATGCTCAGTCGCGTGCCGTCCTCCTGCTGCAGTATCCCGTCTGTCCCCTGAACGGTGTACCCCGCACGGGCAAAGGCCGCGCGGGCTTCCTGCACATCAAACTGGTGGCAGGGTGTTCCGTCAGGACTCAGGTTGCCGTAGCCGGAGGCAAAGGTGCGCAGCCGCTCACCCTCGCCCCGGAAAATAAGCTGCACGGCTCGCTCCATGTCCATGGCGTGCATGAGTCCGCGCCGGAGATGCGGACAGGAGAGCGTGCGGGTGTTGAAGGCAATGCCATAGGGCGGCAGGGGATATTCCGCACGGAAAATGTGGCGCTGCAGCGGCGGGGGAGCGGTTTCGGCGCGTTGGTGCCAGGCGGTGATGTTGCGCGTTTGCAGCATGTCCAGCCGCCCCCTCATGAGGAGCTCCCAGGCTTGCGCCTCATCCGTGGGGAAGTGGTGTTCCACGGCATCAGCATTGCAGCTGTAGCGGTAGTATTTCCTGTCTTTTGCCCACCAGTCCCGTACCCGCACCAGCTCAATCATGCGCCCGCGCTCCGTTCTGCCGACGGTGTAGCCGCCGGTGCCGGGCGGGATGCGGTGGGCATAGCGCTTGCGGTAGTCGCTGCCGAATTCGGCATAGAAGCCCGGTTCTGCGGCATGGAGCAGGGCGGCGGCGGTCAGCACGGGTTGCAGAGTGGTTTCCCGCAGCGTGACGGCGAGGCATTCGTCACCCTCCACGCTCACTTCCTCCACGGCGGCGGACAGAGCATCCGCGCATCCTGCTTCTGCCCGCAGCAGCGCCCCCAGTGCATAGTCAGCCGCCCGTACGGGATGCCCATTGGAGTACGTGGCGGCGGCATTCAGGCGAAACCGGACGGTTCGCCCGGCAACCGACCAGTGACTCGCCGTTCCGGGGATTTCGTTGCCCGTGACGGGATGCCGCCGCACGAGCGGAACCTCGATGGCGGTGAAGAGATTGTAGTGGAAGAACTGCGGCTGCGGGCTGCCGAAGGCAAGGAAGTTGGCGGGATAAGGTCCCACATTGCAACGGCGCATACGGCCGCCTTTCCGGGCAGCGGAATCGCCAATCTCCGGCTCTTGCATACCGTCCTGCCAGCTCAGCCCGGTGGGGGACGGCCCCCCGCAGCGCAGCCGGAATCCCGTTACCCGCGATGCGCGTTCCCACATGTCGGCGGGGTAGGCTGCTGGGGCAGAGCTTTGCTCTGCCGCCTGCGGTTGCGGGGCAGGGCGGTGTGTGACCCACCATGCTGCCCCCGTGAGCAGCATGAGCAGAATCACACAGATGATACCCCATCCTTTTTTCATCAGAACGAGATGGTGCAGCCGCCGTGAAGAGAGATACCGGCGCTGATGACGGAGTTTGCAGCGCTGTCCCAGGCACTTTCGATGACGTATTTCTGGTTGGTGAGGTTTTCCACGCGGGCATGCAGGGTCAGATGCTCATTCACCTCATACCGGGCATACCACCGCAGGGAATAGTAGGCATCCAGCTTCGTGGCCACGGGATTTCCCTCATAATTGCTGCGTCCGGCGGCAGCCGTCAGCCCGATGCCGGTGGTCAGCCCCTCCAGCGGTGAGGTGTGGAGGTCTCCCGACCAGGTCTGGCGGGCAGAGGCGGGTATCTGGCGGTCATCGGAGGTCTTCGGTGAGGTGAGGGTACAGGCCAGCTTGTAGCCGGTGTCCCAGGCATCGTTCCACCCGCCGGTGAGGGCGATTTCCACCCCCTGCGCGGTCTGGTGTCCGGCGGCGTTGCGGTAGGTGTAGCCCTCATCTGCAAAGACGGTCTCAATGGCATCCTCCATGCGGGTGAGGAAGAGCGTGACGCTGAGGCTGTGTCCCGGGATGAACTCATGCTCCATGCCGACATCGAACGATATGGCTGTGGCACAGTCAATATCCGGATTGCCACGGTAGATGGTGGAGCCGTAGCCGTAATCGGCCCCGTGGTAGACGCTGTTGCTGTGCTGGAACGAGCTTGGAGCGCGGTAGCTCTGACCGACGGAGCCGAACAGGCGCGTCCTCTGCTGATTGAAGCGGTAGGAGCTTGCCAGTCGCGTGTTCAGCAGGCTGTCAAAATTGCTGCTGCGGTCCAGCCGGAGAGCCAGAGAGTTATCCCAGCCGTCCACGGGGCGGTAGTGATGCTCTGCAAAGAGCCCGTAGGTATTGTCCAGATTGCTGTTGGTGTTGCGGTCGGATGTCTCGTACACGCTCGCCACATCGTATTGGTTGCGAATCCAGGAAAATCCCGCCGTGGTCGTGTTGTTTTTATTCCAGCGGTAGGCGTTGCGCCATTCCAGCTGCACATTCCGCAAATCCGAGTACCAGCCGTGCCCCAGCATGTAGTCCGAGCCATAGTACCCCGCCATCAGACTGCTCGTCCAGGCATGACTGAGCTTCACCTCCCCTTTTGCCGTCACCAGATTGGTGCGGAAGGTGTAGGGAGAGACACCGTAGAGCGCCCCGTAGTGATACGAGGCATCCTCCCGGCGGTAGGTGGCGGTGAGCGTGGCCTCCTCGTTCACCTGATAGTCCAGCCGCAGCGCCTGGGTAAAGTTTTCATAACGCCCGGCGTGTTTACCCGGCATTTTGCGTCCGTCTGCCAGAGTGATATCGTTGTTGGTATGCTCATAGGTGGAGGAAAGGAACCAGGCGAGGTCGTCCTGTTCGCCCTGTGTGGTGATATTGCCGGTGTAGGAATCGTGGCTGCCGCCCTCGTTGAAGATGGAGACGGCAGGTTTGTCGCTGCTGCCTTTCGGGGTTTCCATGTAAATGACACCCGCCATGGAGGTGCCGCCGTAGGTCGCTCCCTGCGCTCCGCGCAGCACCTCCAGCGTGCCCAGATCAAAGAGATTCGTGCGCGCCATGACATTGGAGCTCAGAACGCCGCTGCCGGAAAGCCCGGAGAGACGCATGCCGTCAATCATCGGCATGAAACTGTCGCCGCTGCTCAGCCCGCGGATGACCACGTTGCAGATGTTGCCGCGTTGGTTTTCGCCCCCGCCGCTCAGGCTGTAGACCCCGGGCACGGTGGTCAGCGCTTCGGCGGCGGTGTAGATTCCCTCCTTTTTCAGTTCCGGGATATCCAGCACCGTGACGGATACGCCGGTACGGTCGTAGGCCAGGGCATTCCCTACATGAGCCGATACCGTGATGGCGGGCATCTCTGCGCTCACTTCATCCGCTGCGGGTGCAACGGGACACACACCTGCCAGCAAGAGGGCAGGCACAACAGTTCGGAAAGCACCCCTCAGGGGCGCATGGTTTTCTTGTATCATGTTGTTGGCCGGGACGCGGGGCAGTGCATCGCCACCCCATTGGTCTGGCGAACTCCCCGGGCTGGCATTCCGACTCAGCAGCCTCCCTTCGGCGGTTGCAACACGGTTGCGGCACAGCGACGGATTCTCACCGTCTTCCCCATCTATTTCCTGCGGCTTCCCGCCGCCTCCCGGGTGTTCTCCCGCGCGCAGACAGGCACGCAGGTACGCCCCCTATCTAACCATAATTACCCCCGCTCTGCAAGCCCCTTTTTCGTTCGCCTGCCACAGAAAAAGCCCTGCCGATTCCGGCAGGGCCTGGTAAATAGTTATGCAATGTCGCAAGAATTACTTGCGACGGCTTGTCACGCCATAGCTTCAGCGACGGCGGCGGCGGGCAGCAAGTAAAGCTGTATTGCTTCGATAAACAACGCTTTAACACAAGCCGCAGTTCCGGAGAAACGGAGCTGCGGCTTTTTGAGGAATGATTCGGTAAACGCAAGTTGCTATCTCAGGAGTCGGAGAGCATTCATGCAACGCTGCAAGATGTTCTGCTTTAAATCTGCAATAAACAACTTATCCGGGACTGTCAGCCTGAGTTCTTCTACCACGTTGGGCAATTGCTCTATAACCTGCCGCATAACCGTTTGAACCTCTTTCAGAACAAAGGCTCGGGGCAGTTGGATTTCATCTGCAAAATGTTCCCACTGGGCTTTTCCTATACGGACGGGATTCCGTCTTCCCCCGATATTCATGGCTAAGTCGCCATTGAATTGAGGATATTGCAGTGTGCTGATTAAATCGTAAAAAGGAGCTAAGCGTAGACCTCCTTCTATCGTGCAAAGCGAAAGATTTTTGACATGGGCGTCCATGTTACCTATACACAGATTAAAAGCCGCCCAACGCACCAGCAACATGATATCCGGAGCCGGAAGCGTGGAATATGTTCTGAGCAGTTCTGCGCATGTGCGGAATCCCGGACCTCCATCACATTCATATTTCATGGCCGAGGGCAAACTTGCCAGTTGACAGAAATCTTCCTGCGGAATGCGTTGCAGGGAGCTGCCAGATTCGCGCCGGTCATAGCGCTGCACAACAAGAGAGCTGATGCCGGGCAAGGGCAGAAACTCCGTAGCCGCAACATGCCGCAAGACTCGGGTTGCCAGCTTCATGCAGAACAACTCATTAACAACGCTGCTCTTCACTCGTTCCATGGGCGTTTTGATAATGCAGTTGCTGGCGGCACCATGAAGAGGCAAGTGAAATATACCTTTTTTGCGAAAAAGCGGAATCTTGTTTTGTGCCCCCGCCAGAGAGAAAGAGACTCCGGGGCGATTGCTGGCCAGAGGGTATTGAGGTAGATGAGAGAGGATGTCAATCAGTTCATTTTCTTCTAACGCTTTATGCTCTCCCGATGATTGCGGAGCTCCAAGAGAAAAAGCTCCTGCGCAATCGCGTCCGATTTGCTTCATCAGCGAGAAATAGTTGTTTGCAGAGATGCCAAAACGCTGCGATATGGCTAGGCGGATTGCAGCTTCCGGCAGGAGGTTTTCAATGAAATATTCTACGGCCTTGCCTATATGCATCCCTGAATCCAACGGGAGGTGAACGGAAAGAGGAAAACCATCTTTTTCCAATCTTCCGAATAGGCAATATAATATTCGGCCTGTTCGGTCATACCAAATGAACCTACTTCTCTGTCTCCATGGTATACGGGCAATTCTTTCATGGTTTATGGTCTCCTCTACATTTCGCAAAAAGTTCAATACCAAGCATAGCGCATGTTTTCAGCACGATAATGAAGCTTACATTCCGCGCACCTCTCTCTAATTCCCCCAGCAAGCGAGGACTACACGCAAGCATGGATGCCAGCGTTTCAATGGACAGCCCGGCTGCTTTTCTTTGTTGCCTGATGATGCTCCCTATGTCTGACAAATCTTGTATTTTCATCCCCATGGGGATGTTTTAGTCTTTTTTTTCATATTTGTCAACAAAATCTTCCCTTTATGTAATAAAACGCATCAAAATTCAATACTTAACCGTATTTATTCCCTTTATGTAAGTTTTTTACAATAGACCACGCCGAAATCCTATCATTTGTTCCGAGGATGCTCAGGTAGATATGTGACAAAGAGTGCCGAGTTAGAGGGGAAAGCTTTTCATACCCCCGAGCAGTTTCGCATTTGAAATGCGATATACTGCTCGCGCATGAGACTCCGCGCCGAGCCATTCCAATGCGCAAGGAAGCCGGAAGAAGTCGCAGTGCATCAAACATAAACAAATAACAATAAACAGATAGAAATAAAATAAAAGAAGAAGACAATCATTGCACTTATGGCACTTGCCGGTGTGGCTGCTGCTGACGTGACCATTGGTACGTACATCACAAAGGATAGTGTTAATTATGATATCGTTGACACATTTGCCGGTCAAACGTATGATCAAGTCAAGAATACTTACGGTGTAAGCTTAGACAAGCTGCATTTCCGTAATATGACTTTTTCCCTTGCCACTGCAGACATGTTGGTGAGTGATACCGGCGTAGAAGCAGGTGATGCACTTACCCTGAAATCTTTGACCATTCCTGGGCGGCGCGATACGGATGAGTATAAAGCTAACGATTCTACAATGACCGTTACTCTTACGGATGGGACGGCATACACGTCATCTGCCGCAGTTTGGAATCGAGAGAATGGCGGGTGCGCTACAATAACATACAATTTCACAGATGAAATTTCTTTTGATTTCGGTGATGAGTTGGATTTTACCTTTAACAGAGGAAGTTCAACTGGTGCTGATGGAACTTACAATCTGGGCATTGCACCCATGCAGGGTGCAACATACGCACCTATCGTTTATGACAATGTCTGGCAAATGGGTGCGCAGCTTACTGTAGCGCCCTCTGCAGCCCCCGCTGTCCCGGAGCCGACGACGGCTACGCTGAGCCTGCTGGCTCTGGCAGAGCTTGCAGCCCGTCGTCGTCGCAAGTAAGACTTGCCTGACAGCTGAGTCAATTTTAAACGTTGCTGCCTGTGATGGGTGGCAGCGTTTTTTTTGTTGTTCGCTTTATAGAAAAGGGGGCGGGTAATCCCGGCTATGCCAGCAGGGAGGCCAGAGTGAGGCGGCGCAGCTCCTCCACCGTGCCGCAGGTGGGGGCTCCCCAGTTGTGGATTTCCTGAATGTTGGCGTATCCCCAGGTGACCAGGATGCAGTGGCAGCCGGCGTTGGCAGCGGTCTGTGCATCGTAGAGTGAATCGCCCACCAGCGTCAGGTCGGCTGTTTCGACACCCCAGGATTGGGCAATATGGTGGAGGGCATCGGGTGCGGGTTTGCGGGGGAAGTCGCCGGTGTATCCCAGAATGGGGGAGAAGGGGATGGGGCGGAAGAGTTCCTGCACCATGGGCAGGGTGACATCGTGCGGTTTGTTGGACAGCACGGCCAGATGCGCTCCCACGCTCACCAGTCGTGTGAGCATTTCTGTGATACCTCTGTAGATGAAGGTGCCCTTGCGCCAGGTTGCGGGATATTCGCGTCGGAAAGCGGTGTGCAGGGCTTCCATTTGTTCCTGCGGAACAGCTGCGGCATCGCCGTATCCCAGCGCCGATGCGCAGAGGTTGCGCGCACCCCGTCCAATCATGCCGCGCACGGCATCCGGCGAGTGGGTAGGCAGTCCCAGACTCGCCAGTGCGCGATTGAGGCCGTCCGCGATGCCCGGCAGAGAGTCTACCAGGGTGCCATCGAGGTCAAAGACGAGGTGTCGACTTTTCATCAGTGAATAAAGCCGCGTTCGGAGGAGTTGATGAAGTCGATGAGCTTTTTCACATTCGGGTTGTCACCATACTTCTCATCGGCAAGGATGGCTTCGATACCCTCCTGAATGTTGCAGCCCTTCTTGAGGAAGAGTTTCTTGTAGGCGAGCTTCATGGCGCGCACGTCCTCTTCGGTGAATCCTCGGCGCTGCATGCCAATCATGTTGATGGAGCGGACAATGGCGGGATTGCCTTCCACGATGGTGAAGGGGGGGACATCCTGTGCAATGCGGGAGCCGCCGCCGACCATGGCGTGCTCTCCGATGCGCACGAACTGGTGAACGGCTGTGCAGCCGCCGACGATAGCCCAGTCACCGACTACGCAGTGACCTGCGATACCGGAATAGCCGGAGACGATGCAGTTGTTACCCACGACGCATTCGTGACCGCAATGGCTGTTGATGAGGAAGAGGTTGTTGGAACCGATGATGGTCTTGGTCTCCGGGAAGGTGGAGCGGTTGATGTTGCAATTCTCGCGGAACACGTTGTTGTCCCCCACCTCCAGGAAGGTTGGTTCGCCCCTGTACTTCAAATCCTGCGTTTTGAGGCCGATGACGGAGAAGGGGAAGAATTCGTTGTTCTTGCCGAACTTGGAGGGGCCGCCGATGACAACGTGGTTGTGCAGGACGCAGCCGGAACCCAGCTCCACATGAGGGCCTACAATGCTGTACGGCCCGATTTTGACATCATCTGCAATCTCTGCAGTCGGATCAACAATAGCGGTGGGATGTATTTCTGCCATATCTCTATACTACACCCCGACTCAGTTAGCTTCAAGTCAAAAATGGGTAAAGAGGTTGTATGTGATGGCTTTTTTGCTGTTTTTTCAGGCATTCGGCGGTTGACACTTGCGGAAGAGTCGCGTATGATGGGGCGCGTGAGAGACTTTCAGCAGAACAATCGGGACAGAAAACCACGATATAGCGACAAGCGCAAGCCGATGAATGCCGCAGTCCCCCGTGTGCGGGCGTTCAAGACGGCAGAAGCACCGGAGGGAAGCGAAAACTGGGTGCGCCCCTGGGTGCAGCTGAAGTATTTTACCTACAATCCTGCGGTTTTCCCGCGTATGTTGGGGGCGGTGAGCCCGGATGCAGAGGCCGGCGGCCTCATCAATGTCTATGACAAGAACGGCGATTTGTTCGGCGGCGGGTTCTGGAACCCGCAGAGCCGCACGCCGCTGCGCATGCTCTACCATGGCCCGGAGGTACTGCGGGAGCGGGATTTGGAGGAGTCGCTGCGCCGCGCGGTCAGCTGGCGGCGGCAGGATTGTGCGCTGGAGTCCACCACCAGCGCCTATCGCGTGATTCATGGTGATTCGGATGGGCTGGGCGGCCTGATTGTGGATCGCTATAACGATGTGCTCAGCCTGGAGGTGAGCTGTCTGGGGGTGTGGAAGCGGCTCGACCGCTGGATTCCCCTGTTGCATGAACTGTGCGGTACATCCCGCCACGTTATTACCGTGGATGATGCCATTGCCCGCATGGAGGGCATTGATAAGTCCGCCGCTCCTGAGGGTGAGCCGGTGTACCGCGTGAAAATCGTGGAAAACGGTGTGAATTTTGAGGTGGATTTTGCCCAGGGGCACAAGACCGGCTTTTTCTGTGACCAGCGGGACAATCGCCTCAAGCTTTCGCGGCTGGTGAAGGACAAGAGCATGCTGGATTTATGCTGTTATTCCGGCGGATTCTCCATCTATGCCAAGCTGCTGGGTGGGGCAAAGGAGGTGACTGCGGTGGATTTGGATGAAAAAGCCATTGCCATGGCGAAGCGTAACGCGAACATCAACGCCCAGAACGGCCCGCTGCGCATTGATTTTGTGCATGCAGATGCCTTTGTCTATGCCCGCCAGATGGTACGCAACGGCAAGCTGTTTGACGTGGTGCTGCTTGATCCGCCCAAGTTTGTGCTGGGGCGTGATGAGGAGAAGGAAGAGGGGCTCAAGAAATACAATGACCTCAATATGCTGGGCTTGCAGTGCGTGAGGAAAGGCGGCCTGTTTGTCACCTGTTCCTGCTCCGGTCTGGTGAGCCCGTCTGAATTTGAAAAAACGGTCATCAAAGCGGCTCAGCGCCTGGGCCGCCGTTTGCAGATACTGGAGATGAGCGGCCCGGGCTGGGATCATCCCTTCCTGTCCACCTACCCGGAGGGACGCTACCTCAAAGTCCTCTGGGCTCGGGTCATCGCGTGAGTTTCTTTTCTGCAAAATCCGGCCACCGCTCCCCTGAAGCCAAGCGGTGGCCGGATTGTTTTTTCTCTGAAGAAGCGATTCCTATGATGCCGGTAATGTTGTCCTGATGTGCTCAGCGACCCGGAGTGTTCTCTGCCGTATGTGGTGTGTCAAATGTGAGAATGGTGTCGGGGCAATGTCGCACGTGTCGGATTGTTGTTCCATTGTATCAAGCGCGGTCAGAATGCTTCGGATAATTGAGGAAACGATTTGATGAATTGTCTTGTGCGGCAGTTTTACTGCATCGGCAAACAGGCACCATCTTCTGTATGAGATGAAGAATGATTGACTCTTTCCTCCCAGTCGCATAGCCATTCTGCGAAGCAAGCGGTTACCATAATAAGTTGTTGTCAGCAAATCATAGAACGGTGCCAGTCTCATTCCTCCTCCCGATCGTAACATGGAGATATTTTTGGAGTGCGCATCATTATTGCCTATACAGAGATTGAATGCAGCCCATTTGACCAACAGCGTTAAGTCGACAGCAGGCTGCATCGAATATTTTCTGATAAGTGCTGCACAATCCGCAAATGACGGGCCGCCGTCTTTTTCGTACTTCTTTTCAGAAAGCCTGGCAGACATCTGGCAGAAGTCTTCCTGCGGAATACGCTGAGGGTGAAAATCATCGCCTTGGCGATCATATCGTTCTACTTTCAGGATGGCATGACTCGCCGTTCGCAGAATGGAGCTTTTAACGACCGGTAAATCAACCATCCCGGCCAATTTGAGACAAAAGTGCTCATTTTCAACAGTGTGGTTGAATCCCGGTATCGGAAGTTTCAGAATACAGTTACTGGCTGCCCCTTGTAATGGGAGATAGAATAGGCCGTTTTTAAAGAAGAGCGGCAACTTGTTTTGTGCCCCTGCCAGAGAAAGACTGGTTCTCTTTTCGTTTGTCCCCATGGGATAGTCAGGCAAGGTCTTGATGAGTTGGCTTAACTTATCAGATGTCAGTTCTTCGTATGTCCCTCTGTTGCCGGGGCCTCCTATGCTGAAAGCTCCGGCGCAATCTCTTCCGATATGTCTCAATAGTCCAAACACGTTATGTTCGTCCGTGCCGATTCGGCGAGCCAACGTCCGGCGAATGGTACCCTCGGGCAGGATGTTCTCAAAAAATGTTCTGACAGCAGCTCCGCTGTGGTGTTTGTGCTGGCGTGGCAGCGTTACGGATATGTCGAACCCGTTTCGCTGCCAGAACTCATGGTATTCCAGCTCAGGGAAGCCATGGGTATCGAACCGCAAGGTCGCGATTTCCCGGTTTTCATGATAAATGGGCAATTTATTCATCATTCAGTCTCCTCCCGTCCTTTGATGTATACCTCCAGTCCCAGCAATGCCAGCAGTTGTAAAATAATCCCAACGCTCACCCCTCGCTGTCCCCGCTCCAGCTCACTTAACAGGCGCGGACTGCATGGCACCATCATCGAAAGCTCTGCGATGGTTAACCCCTGCTTCTTGCGCCGGTTGCGTATGATAGCACCTAATTCTGCCTCTGTGGCGATATTCATAATCCTTTTTGGGATTATTATACCGAGAATTGCTCCATTTGCAAGATAATTTTCCCAATTGGGAAAATTGTGGGTGAAAATCTTCTCGGATGAATAAAATATTCCCAAAAAGGAATGAGAAAAATCCGTAATTTACCTGATATGGTGGAGATATAGACGAAAAAAGCGGGAGAAAGACGCTATCACCACGTCATTCTCCCGCTGCATTTCTGCGATAGTTGCGGCTGCTTCAGGGGGCTGTTGGGATGCTCAACCAGCGGAGGCATTCGATTTTTGCCTTTTTTTCGGAGGCAACGCAGATGCCTTGCACGGTGGACTCTCCATTTGCCGGGAGGCCCTGACCGATGAGCATGTCGCCGAGCCACACATAGTATCCGCGCTGCACATTATCGGCCTCGCTGCCGGGATGCCAGACAATGCGCAGCGATTCGTTGAGTCTGGAACAATCGGTGCAGTATAGGGGAGTATCGCCCCAGAGAATGCAGGTCTCGCTGATG
This sequence comes from Akkermansiaceae bacterium, assembly GCA_015061985.1. GTDB lineage: Bacteria > Verrucomicrobiota > Verrucomicrobiia > Verrucomicrobiales > Akkermansiaceae > Akkermansia. The sequence goes on along the minus strand of SUVN01000020.1, from coordinate 26,426 downwards.
CGGAGCGTGCCGCCGTTAGTGCCATCGCCTACACGGAGATTGAGCGCCTCATCTGTCCCCCTCCAACCGTTCTTCGCACCGTCGCCGTAGGAAGAGCGGAAGACGATGCTGTAGCCTTTCTCTGCGGAGAAGTCCTCGACCTTTCGCTGAAGTGTATCGCCCGATGTGAGAACATGCGGCGTTTTGATGCGTGTGGCGCGGTTTTCATCGGTTTCTCTCGGCAGCCCGGCGGTGCGTCCGGCGATTCCCATGGCGCGAGCCAGATTCCCGGCAATGATGAGCGAGCCCTGGGCATTCGGGTGCAGGCCGTCGCGACCCGGTTTGTTGGACATGGAATCCGGCCAGCTGAAAGGGACGGACAGGGCGTTATCGACCATGCCGTCGTTGATATCCACAAAGACGAGTTTCTTATTGTGGGCGTTGGCGTATTTCTTTACCCATTGTTCCAGCAGGGTGTTATACTGCTGCACGGCGAGGTGTCGGTCGGCTTCATTGTTGTTGCCATGGCGTCCCCAGCAGGGAACCGCCATCACATAGAGCACGTCTCCCTCATCCCGCAGCACGTCCTCGGCCATGCGACCCAGATTGCCCCAGTCGCTCCCGGGTGTCCAGGTGTAGCAGTTGTCTTTCATGTTGACGCTGCCGCCCAGCATTTTCTGCATCTTGGTGCAGAATTCTGCGGTGCTGTATCCTCTGTCAGACAGCAGGTCGTTCGTGCCCATCAGGCTGCACCAGGTGTCGCAGTTGTAAGTGTCGGCAGCGCTGCGGGTGGAGTGCCCGCCATAGTTCACGCCGCTCATGCCGGCGTTGGAGCCGGAGATGATGTTGTGCGTGCGGCCGGAGGATTGCGCCAGATGCACGTTCGGGAACGCAATGCCTCTATAGGAGTCTCCGGCATCGGGGGTGGTCAGGTTGCTGTACCCGGGGGTATAGCCACTGCGCGGGCCGACGATTTCCGCTTCAATCCCATTGTCCACCAGCGTTTTGAAGAGTTGCCAGCGCCAGGTCTGGTCGTTGACCCCGTGGGTGATGGAGTCGCCCATGAACATGACTCTCCCCAGAGAGGTGCCGTCCGTCTGTTTGCTGACGAATCGGGCGGTGTAGTCCGGCGGCGCTTCGTAGGTGGAGGTGTCGAGCGAGGAGGGCGTATGCAGAGAAACGGCGGTCACATAGTTGGTGTTGACCCGGTAGCCCCGGGTGACTGTGTTGCCGGAAATTCGCAGTGCCGGGGCGGCATAGAGCGGGTGCTCCTTGCCTGAGGCATCCTTGGCACTTATCGTGACTCCGGCGGTTTTGCTGTTGCGGATGCAGAGACGCAGCCTGCCTTCCGCATCAGCGTATTGCTTCAGCGCAGCATAATCGCTTTGCAGTTCCGGCTTCCATGTCTTGTTGTGACAGAATCCGGACAGAAAGGGCTCGCGGGAAGCGGTGGGCTTGCGCATGTCCGCATTGTCGGCAATGCCATAATCCGCCACATCGGCATCCCAGAGCAACAGGGGGCTGCCGCTTTTGTAATCGTTGGAATTGACGTAGCTGAGCAGCGAGGGCAGGCTGACCGTCAGCTCAAGCATGGTTTCGGGGGCAGATTGTACCGCGAAGTATCCTTTGCCGTCGTAGATGACCTTGTTTTCGCTGTCGCACCAAGGGGTGGACAGTTGGGTATAGTCTGCTGCGGCAGCAATGTTCTGTGCCAGTCCGGCAGTCAGCAGGGCGGGAAGGAGGAATTTACGCATGAGAGATGGTGGGATGGAGCTTATTTCCCGTCGTAGACGAACGGTACGGTCGGGAGCTGTGCCGCATTGACCAGATTCGGTGTCATGAACGTGGCCCAGGCGTAGCGAGCCTGTTTGGGAGAGTTGACGGCTTCGCTGCTCAGAACCACGCTCTCACCCTCAATGCGGGCAGTGGCGGGATGGAACTTGCCGTTGCTGCCGGCTATTTCAAAATGGCGGGGCGGCTGTCCGTCCGTGGTGCTCAGGCCGTCGGCGTGGGCAAATTTCACCGTCAACTCCTTGCCGGTGGTCGTGCAGGAAGTCATGACCGGGCCGGTGTAGGGAACGTCTTTCTTATACACTCTGGCAGCTGCCAATGCCGCGAGACGCTCACCCACTTCCACCTTGCGGGGGGGATGCACATCAGAATTGGTGGAGCCCAGGTCAACCGTGGTCAGACATTCTACACCGGGCATTTTTGCGGCCACTTCGGCCTGCACGGTGCGGAACTCCGGCCAGTAGCGGCGCAGGGGGGTATTGTCGTTGATGCGGGGGAGCTGCACCATGAGGAAAGGCATTTTCGGGGAATCGAAAGCAGCACGCCAGGAGGTGATGAGGTCGGTGAGCAGCTGCGTGTTCTGTTTCATGTCCTGCAGCTCAGCATCGGACTCACCCTGGTACCAGATAGCGCCGGCCACCGGGTAATCTGTCCATTTGGCAAGGCCGCTTTCAAACAGGTAGGCCGGTTTGTAGGGATGCGGGGATTTCGGATCCGCTCCCATGTTCTTGCGGGCGCGGCCGCGTACCCAGGCAGAGATGTACTTGCTTTCCAGCCAGCCGTCTCCCAGACAGGAGCGATATTTCTTGCGCACCACCTTTTCGGGAATCCAGGCCAGCATTTCAGAGCCGCCGAGTGCGCAGTGGATAATGCCGACCGGGACACCCAGTTGCTCCTGCAGCTTCTGCCCGAAGTAGTAGCCCACGGCAGACATGCGAGCAACCGTGTCCGGGCCGGATACGGCCCATTGCCCCTCGTACATCCGATTTTCGCGGAGACGGGTGAGCAGTTCCTCATTGTAGACGGCGTTGTTGGTATGCACCTGTGGTTCGGAATGGAAGAATCGCAGGTTGGGATTGCCGGAGGCAGCGATGGTGGCCTGATTCCCGGGGGTCTGGTTGACGCGCCACAACATGTTGGACTGGCCGGAGGCTATCCACACCTCGCCTACCACCACATCCTGCAGCGTGACGGTTTTGTCACCCTGCGTGACGGTCAGTTCGCGGCCCTCGGCTCCGGCCTTCATCGGTTGAAGTTTCGCCCGCCATTTTTTACCCTTGCCGATTTTGGCCTCCACCTTCTGGTCGCCGAACTGTACCTGAATCGGTTTGGAGGAGTCAGCCGTGCCGGAAATGGTAATCGGACAATTCTGCTGCAGCACCATGTGGTCACCGTAGCAGGTGTCCAGTTCCAGAGCTGCTGCAACGCCCGGCAGCATCACGCTGCCCCCGAGAATGGTCAGGAATAACGCCTTCATACCCCATCAAGCTACCATTTACGTGGGCGTATGTCAAGGCGGGATTGGAATGATTCTTTTTTTGCGTGCTGTTTTTTTAATTTTTGGTGGGCATCTGTCCGGGAAATGCGTTGACACGGGCGGGGGGGAGTGGTAGTCTGAGAAGCGGTGACAATGGGTGTTGCCACTTGTGAGAATCTGTTTTCGGGAAGACGTACACATGATAATTACACTGGTCATAGGATTGACGCTGGCGCTGGTGCTGGGCATGGTGGCTCAGCAGTTGCGGCTTTCGCCGCTTGTGGGGTATCTGGTGGCAGGCATGCTTGCCGCTCAGCCGTGGTGGGGACACCCGGTGGATAGCCATATAGTGGAGGAATTTTCGCATATAGGTGTGGCGCTGCTCCTGTTCGGTGTGGGCTTGCATTTCCATTTCAAGGATTTGCTGGCGGTGCGCAAGGTGGCTCTGCCGGGCTCGTGTATCTGTATGGTGCTTTGGACGGGGTTGGGTGCCGTGGTGTATTATCTGTTGGGCGGGGCAGAGGCAGACTGGCTGGGCGGCACGATGTTCGGCATGTGTGTGTGCGTTAGCAGTACTGTGGTGCTCACCCGTGTGCTTTCTGAGAACCGCCTGCTGCAGACGCCCTCCGGGCATACGGCGCTGGGCTGGCTGGTGGTGGAGGATATCTTCACCATCATCATGCTGGTGCTGCTGCCGGTGCTGTTCGGTGGGGAGGCCGCGCAACAGAACATCTGGGAGGCTCTGGGCTGGATGTCGCTCAAATTGGTGGCCATGGTCATCTGCGTGGCATATCTGGGGCGCAAGGTGATAGCCCGTGTGCTCACCTATGTTTCCCGCCACAGCTCTGATGAACTGTTCACGCTGGCGGTGCTGGTGTTTGCGCTGGGCATAGCCGTGCTGTCGGCACATGTGTTCAATGCGTCCATGGAGTTCGGCGCGTTCCTCTCCGGCATGGTGGTGGGGCAGAGCAAGTTTGCCAGCCGTGCGGCATCCGATGCGTTGCCCATGCGCCATGCTTTTGCGGTGTTGTTCTTTGTGTCGGTGGGCATGGGGTTCAACCTCAGCGGTATCGTGGAATGCTGGCCGCTGGCGCTGGGGACGGTGCTTTTCACCCTGTTGTTCAAGCCGGTGTCGGCCTATTTCGTCATCCGCATGCTGGGACGCCCCGGCAGTCTGGGGGTTATTGTGGGTACCTCTCTCTCTCAGATTGGTGAATTTTCCTTTATTCTGGCAGCATTGGCCGCCGGAACGTATGGGCTCATGCCGCAGTCTGCGGCCAATGTCATCACCGGCGTGGCCATCATCACCATCACCCTCAATGCCGCGCTGTATCGCTTTGTGCCGGGGCTCATCCGGCGTATGGAAGACCGCGGAATCGGCCTGGTGAACAATCAGGGGCAGGAGATACCCGCCCCCTCGGAGGAAAAACAGCGCGTCATCGTGGTGGGCTACGGCCCCTGCGGCGAGATTACATCGGATATCCTGCGGCGCAACAATATCGATGTGGTGGTCATTGAAATGAATGTGGACACCGTGAGCCGCCTGCAGAAAGAAGGTATCCCCGTGATTCACGGCGATGCCCGCCTGCGCGCCCTCCTGCAATCGGCAGGGGTGGAGGAAGCGGAGGCGATTGTGATTTCCGTCACGTCCGCCCCGGCGGACGAGATTGCGGAAGCCGCCACTTCGCTCAACCCCGGCATAGGTGTGATAGCCGCCACTCACTTTATCCGCAATGCGCAGCTGATGCGCCGCAAGGGTGCGCGTGCCATCTTCTCCGGTGAGGAGGAATTGGCTCTCTCCATGGGTGGTTACCTGCTGCATTCCTTCGGTGCGCCGGATGAACAGGTGGTGCGCGAGCGCGACCATATGCGCCGCAAGCTGGCAGGGGAACTCCCCTACCTGAAAGAATAGTTTATTGATTACCTCTCCATTATGATATTCACTCTCGTTATCGGTCTGACTCTGGCTCTGCTGCTGGGTATTCTGGCGCAGCGTTGCAAACTCTCTCCTCTGGTAGGCTACCTGGTGGCCGGCATGATTGCGGCTCAGCCCTGGTGGGGGGAACCGGTGGATGGACATGTGGTGGAGGATTTTTCGCACATCGGTGTGGTGTTGCTTCTGTTCGGCGTGGGATTGCAGTTCCACTTCAAGGATTTGATGGCGGTGCAGCGGGTGGCGGTGCCGGGTGCTCTGGTCTGTATGGCACTGGTGGTGCTGGCAGGCGGCGCGGGGTATTACTGCTTCGGTATCGGTGAGCCCACCTGGCTCAACAGCCTGATGTTCGGCCTCTGCATCTGTGTGAGCAGTACTGTGGTGCTCACCCGTGTGCTGACGGATAACCGCGTGATGCAGACCCCGGCCGGGTATACGGCGCTGGGCTGGCTGGTGGTGGAGGACATGTTCACCATTGTGTTACTGGTGTTGCTGCCCGTGCTGTTCGGGGACAGCGGGCAGAGCCTGGGCGAAGCGCTCATGTGGATGGTCATCAAGCTGACCGGCCTCGTGCTGGTGGTCACCATGGTGGCGCGCAAGCTCATGCGAACCATCTTTACCTATGTGGCGCGCAGCGCTTCCGGTGAGCTGTTCACGCTCATGGTGCTGGTGTCTGCTCTGGGCATAGCCGTGCTGTCGGCCAAGGTGTTCAACGCCTCCATGGAGTTCGGTGCGTTCCTGTCCGGCATGGTGGTGGGGCAGAGCAAGTTTGCCAGCCGTGCGGCCTCCGATGCCTTGCCCATGCGTGATGCCTTTGCCGTATTGTTCTTCGTATCGGTGGGCATGGGGTTCAGTCTGGGAGGTCTGCTGGAGTACTGGCCGCTGGCTCTGGCTACGCTGGGTGCTACTATGGTGGTGAAGCCGCTGGGCGCGTTCCTGGTGGTGCGGTTGTTGGGTAAATCCATGCGCAAGGCCATGCTGGTGGGTGGTTCTCTCTCTCAGATAGGTGAATTTTCCTTTATTCTGGCCACGCTGGTGGCGGGAACATACGGGCTGTTGCCCATGGAAGCGGTCAACGTCATCACCGGCGTTGCGATTATTTCCATCACGGTGAATGCCGCCTGCTATCGCTTTGTCCCGGCCGTCATCATGGCGTTGGAGAAACGCGGTATCGGTTTGCCGAAGCGGGGCTCCGACGACTTGATTCCCCCGCCGTCAGAGGATAGGCATCGTATCATTGTGGTGGGCTATGGCCCTTGCGGTAAGCTGCTCACGGGAATCTTCCGCAAGTACAATCTGGAGGTCATCATCATCGAGATGAATATTGACACCGTCAACCGTCTGGCCGGGGAAAATATCCCCGCCATTCTGGGGGATGCCCGCCTGCGCCCCATCCTCCGCACCGCCGGGGTGGAGCAAGCGGTGGCTATCGTCATTACCGCGCCCGGTGCGCCGTCCACGGATATTACGGCAACAGCTCGCGAACTGAACCCGGATATCAAAGTGGTGGTAAACACGACCTACATCCGCACGGCACGCGAGCTCATGGCGCATGATAACAACACCGTGTTCTCCGGCGAGGCGGAGTCCTCCCTCTCCATGGCCTCTCATGTGCTGCGGGCTCTGGGAGCCTCGGATGAACAGCTCTCCCGCGAGCGTCAGGAGGCCCGGGTCAATATCCTGGGCCTCAAACCCGGACTCTGACGGTTTACGGCATCGGGCTTGACATTCTGCCACATTGCGTTAAACTGCCTCCATTCATGGGACGCACCAGCATCATCAATATCCTGCTGACTCTGCTTCGTATCGGGTTGGGTATCTTTTTCCTCATCACCGGGGCGCTCAAGATTACCGACCTGGGCACGACGGCCGAGTTCATGACCCGCAGCGCTCTGCTGCCGGAGTGGTGCTCTATGCCTATTGCCTGCATCGGGGTTGCCATGGAATTGGTGGTGGGGGTCTGTCTGGTTTCCCGTCGCTGTTATCAGGGTGCCGCGCTCTGGGGAACCGTCATGTGCAGCGTCTTTCTCTTCCTGTATGCACAGGCATGGGCTCGTGGGTTGGAGTTGAGCTGCAACTGCACCGGTAGTCTGCATGAGATTGTGAACTACCCGCTGGATACCTCCATGCGTCTGCTGTTGCTCGGTGCCATGATTCTGCTGATGTGGGATACCCGCCGCCGCCGCTCCGTGCTGTGGGACCCCAATAACAGCCCCTTTGACTTCTCAGAAATCTGAGCTGTTTTTCAAATCAACTCGGCAGACTTTCTCCTATATACCCTCGGGGATGATTTCCAGCAGGGCGAAAGACTGCTCATCCAGAGAGTCGAGCACCTCCAGATCGGCTTCGCTGCGGATGCGGTAGTACTCTGCGCCCCATAATCCGGCCACATTTTCTGCTTCAAATGTCGGGGGCTGCACCAGAAGACGGCGCAATTCCTCATCATTGCCGGCGGCATAGGCGGCTCCGTGAGCGCCTTCGTTGTTGAGCACGGCAATGATGCGTTTCCCCGGGGGAAGCTGGGGCACAATCGCGGCTGCATGCAAATCCCGCAGCAGGGTCACATCTCCCACCAGACAGAAAGCAGAGGCGGCATCTGCCGCATTTCCCAGAAAGGCAGCAATCGTGCCGTCTGCTCCGGCAGTACAGAGGTCTCGCAGATAGAGGGTCGGCACATGGCTTTGGGCGTAGCGGTTCCAGAGTTCGGTGACGGTCGGGCTGCCCAGACAGATGACATCACCCAGCGCAGCGTGGATGGAAAAGGCGCGCACCAGAGCGGCCGCGGATTCGGGGTGGGCCAGCAGGCTCTCCTCATCGCGTCCGGCTGTGTGGCGACTTCGATTCATCAGTCGCTCCGTATCGCCCACATGGGGGATATCGCCCAGGGCTTTCATAATCTGCTCCGGTTCGCCTTCAATGACTGTGCTCTTGCGGCAGAGCCCGGAGAATCCGGTGCGGGTGATGGAAAAGACCTCTGTTTCCGGCAGGTCTTCCAGCGCACTCCAGAAACGCCCGGTGGGGACATCTCCCACGCGCAGGACATAGCGCGGCGGGTACTGCATCAGCAGCTCATCCGCACCGTGAAGCAGCTGCGAGGCCAGCTCTTCTCTCAACCCACTCGCCGCTTCTGCCACGACGGGCACCCGCAGCGTCTGCGCCAGCCAGAGCACGGGCTCCTGTTCCGTGGGCTCCAGAGCACCAATCATCATTACCAACCCCTCCACAGCGCGGAAGCGCAGCATCTGTGACAGCGCCACCAGCGAGCCTCGGAACGCCGGAGTTGCCGGAGCTTCTCCTACCTCCAGCGCGCTGAAATCCATGCCGCGTGGCTCAGCTGCGGCATCGGCACGCACCCGCAGATGAATCGGGAATCCTTCTGCCAGCAGGGATGCCAAGTCCGGCAGGTCAGAAACCGGGCAGGGGAGGTTGAGCTCCACCGTCGGGGCAAAATTGCCGAAAATTCCTTCCTGTTCCATGGAAAGGGGCGCGCCGGTGCCGCCAACGTCCACCGTGTCGTCCACTGTCAACACCACAAGGGGACGGCGCTGGTAATACGCCGCCGCTACGGCAGGCAGCATGGCGGCTGCGGCAATGCCGTCGCCGGCGACCACCACCACGGGACGCGCTGTGGCTTGCACTCGCCCCAACGCAAAGAAAGCGGCGCTGCGGTCATCTGCCATGGCCCAGCGGTGTACCACCGGACAGGCGGCCAGAGCATCGTAGAGCAGGCTGTTTTTCTCGCCCGGGCAGCAAATCCATTCGGCCACCCCGGCCATTGCGGTACAGGAGATGAGCGTGAACATGAGAGAGATCAGAAAGGAAGTTGTTGTTTCCCGCCCAGGTGGGCTGGGTCGCGGTGGGCAATGAGATCTACCGCCATGGCCAGTCGCGCGGCGCGTTCGCGCAGGAATTGGGTGAAGCGTGTTCGGCGGGTGACAGGGGGCAGGGGCGCATTCAGTCCTTCGGCATCCATCCCGAGCCCGCGGGCAATTGCCACCGCCCGTGCGACGTGATCCGGCTGGCTGATGAAAGTGACAGCTCCGGCATTGAAGATGCGGGCGGTGCGCACGACTGAATCATAGGTGCGCAGCCCGGCAAAATCGGAAACGATTTTCTCATCCGGCACGCCCAGTTTCACCAGCGCCTCCCGCATATCTTTCGGTTCGTTGTAATAACGGTCGCTGTTATCGCCGGAAACGATGATGCCACGAACCCTGCCGCTCTTCCACAGCGCGGCGGCTGCCTCCATGCGGCCGCGGAAGTATGAATTGGGTTTGCCGGAGGAAAAATACTTGCTGCAGCCCAGCACCACTGCCACACGGTTATACCCGCAGTTGCTCACGCTGTCGTGGCAATGCTCAGCGGCGTGCAAGCACGTCCACAGCTCAACAGAGCCGATAATCCCCACGCACATCAGCAGAAAACAGATGCACAGACGGAATGCTTTGCGCAACAATGACATGGAACAGCCTTTTCTCAGTCAATCCGAATCACCTGAATGCGGGTGGTCAGCTCGTGCTTCTCCCCGCAGCGCAGCAGGATGTTTTCTGCCGGTACCACGGAGGTTTCCACCGCCAGAAAGCCCCGCTCATTTCCCGCGCCCAGGTCACCCATGCCGGCGGCAAGGTCGGCACCGGGATTCCAGACCACGCAGGAGCCGGAGCCGGCACGGCAGATGCGGATGCTGCGCTGCCAGGCGGGGTCGTGGATAGTGATTTCCTGATTTTCCTGCACAGGATAGTAAATGCGGTCAATGTGCCCCAGAGGAATCAGCGGGTCTTCCGGGTGCGGTACGGCATCATCCGCAAACTCTGTGAAGTCTGCTTCCTCCAGCCCGGTTACCGCGACCGTTTCATAATCGCTCACGGCAAAATAGGTATGCATGGCGGCAGAGAAAGGCATGGAGCGCGGCACATCCATCGTCATGAGACTCAGGGTCAGCTCGTCGCCCACCTCCATGGCGATGGCACCGCTGGGCATCATCTCCTGCGTGGGCGGCAGCGCCATCAGCAGGTGTACCTTGCCATCCTCTGCCTCTTCGCAGTGAGCCACCTGCCACATGGCAGTACGGGCCACACCGTGTGCGGGCAGAGAGGCATCCTCTGTGTTCTTGCCGAACCACGGCCAGCACAGCGGGATACCGCCGCGCAGCGCCTTGCCTTTCTTGAAGACGGCTTTCGGGCTCATGTAGATGACAGGCATCTGCCCCTTGGGGGCCCAGCTCAGCACATGCGCGCCGTAGACGGAAATTTCTGCGGTGCAGAGCGGGGTATCAATGCGGATGATGGGAAACTCTTCCCCGTAAGGATATTCGGTGGTAACCATAACTGATGGCGCATATTCTAGCAGATTTCGCGACTCCGTGCAAGCACATCGTTCCGTTCGTCAGGCAGAGAACTCTCATTTCTGCTTGCCAATCGGTGAAAAGACGGGTAGAATCAATCAGATTTTACCCGTTATCAGCTTTATGTTTATCTTCACCGTACCGCAGGGGCATTGCGCCATCGTGGAAATGTTCGGCAAGCCGACCTCCGTTCGTAAGAGCGGTTTGCAGTTCTGCATTCCTTTCCTTCAGAGTCTCAAGGATGTTTCTCCCGCCTGGGGAAATCTGACCAATAAGAACGGTATCTACATTGAGCAGACAGAGCAGTTGCTGGATACCAATCCTCGTTCTTGTATCACCAAGGATAACGCTACCATGCAGGTGAACTGTATCATCCGCTGGCGTATCATGGATGCCATCAAGGCGGTGTATGAGGTGCAGAATCTGCATAAGTCTCTTATTGAGCTGGTGCTCAATGAGTTGCGCTCGCTTATCGGTGGACGGAATCTGGACGAAATTCTCTCCTCGCGCTCCGAAATTTCAGAGAAAGTTTCCGTGGCGGTTGCCTCGACGGCATCCCGCTGGGGGCTCAGCATCACCTCCATCGAAATCAAGGAGCTGACCACTGACACCGAGACCCGGGAGGCGATGCTGCGCCAGATGGAGGCGGAGCGAGTGAGCCGCTCCATTGCGCTCAAAGCGGAGGGTGAGAGCACGGCGAAGGTGCGTCTGGCAGAGTCCGAAAAGCAGGCGGCTATCCTGCGGGCGCAGGGAGCGGCGGAAGCCATGCGTCTGGCGGCGGAGGCAGAGGCAGATTACCTGCAGCGCATCGCTGCTGTGGTGGGAGCAGAGGCTGCGGCCAAGGTGCTGATGAACAGGCAGGCGTTGGAGGGCTATGCCACCATTACCACCAACCCCGCTGCACAGGTGTACCTGCCCAACAGCGTGCCCTCTGTCATGGACCTCAAGAAATAAAGCGCCATGTTTCCCATTCTTGCCGAAACTTTTCTGGGTATAGACCACGGGACGTTCCTGCATATCATGCTGGCGGTGGCCATCACCCTGCTGGTGCTGGATATTTTCGTGTGCACGGAGCTGCTCTCCTAGGGGGCACTTCTTCTTTTTGCCGCCTGGGGAACCTGGCTGGTGGGGGCTCCCTGGCAGTGGTCGGTGCTGGTATTCATCGGTTTTCTGGCGCTGGTCTGCGTGCTGTACTACACGCTGTGGGTGCAGTGTGTGCGGCGGGTGGTCATGGATTTGGTGCTGCGCCGGGCTCCTCGCGAATCCACGGAACAGGTGGCCGGGAAAACGGCCACCGTGCTGGGGGAAGGTGAGAACCTCTGCATCCGCTGGGAGGACCATATCATCCCCATCGAGGAAAATGACCGCGGTGGCCTTTCTGCCGGGGATAAGGTGGTTATCGAGGCTATCCGTGGCGGGCTGGCCCACGTCCGCAAGGCTTGAGAGCTGCCCCAATTTCTCGCCGGAGCGAGAATAAGGCTTGCAATTCAGCCGCGAAAAGGGCAGAATATGCCTGACCGGTGCGTTGCCCGGGCCGCTGGAACCATTTCCCCCCCTCAAGCAGAAGATGATTCGCATCTACACACAGACTGAGAACGGAATTGCGCGCACTGTGGGCGTGGAGGAGCAGGAATCCCGCCGCGGTGAGGTGTTCTGGATTGATTTGCTCACGCCGGATGCGGAGGAATTGCGCTATGCGGAGTCGCTCTGTGCCATTGAGATGCCCACCAAGGATGAGATGCGCGAAATTGAGGCCACCTCTCGTCTGTACTGCGAGGACGGCGGGCGATTCATGACCACGACGGTGCTCAGTCGCGTGGAAACGGATGACCCCATCATCGCGGAAATCACGTTCATCCTCAAGGGCAGGGTGCTCATCACTATTCGCCACACGGATTCGTACTCATTCCGCGTGTTTTCCCACCAGCTGCTGCGCATGCAGGGGACGAACCGCGATTTGGTGTTCGTGGGGCTGCTGGAAACGCTGGTGGATCGCCAGGCCGACGTGCTGGAACGCTTTGGTACGGATTTGGATGCGCTCTCCAAGAAGGTGTTCGGTAAGCATCACACCCGCCGCAAGGAAAAGGTGGAGGACCCGGATACGGATGACCTGCGCGACGCTCTGGAGGAGCTGGGACGCGTGGGTGACCTCATCACCCGCCAGCGTGATGCTCTGGTGAACCTGCTGCGTCTCATCACCTTTGCCGGAAACGAGGATTCCTGTCTGGATGCGCAGAACAGCCTGTATGTGGCGCTGCGGCCGGTGTCCCGAGACGTGAACTCGCTCTCAGAATACGCGTCTTTCCTGTCCAACAAGATTAACTTCATGCTGGATGCCGTGCTGGGGCTCATCAACATTGAGCAGAATGACATTGTGAAGGTGTTCACCATCATGTCTGTGGTGTTCATGCCGCCCACGCTCATTGCCAGCATCTACGGCATGAACTTTGAATACATGCCCTTCCTGCATTCCCCCTGGGGTTTCTGGCTCTCGCTGGTGGTGATGCTGCTGGCGGCAGCCATTCCGCTGCTGATTTTCAAACTCAAACGCTATATCTGATTATGATTAAAACCCGCAAGGTCATCAAGCCCGAGGAGGAAATCCACAAGGCGAACATCCTCATCGAAGCGTTGCCCTATCTTCAGGCTTATCGCGATAAGACCATCCTCATCAAGTTCGGCGGTTCAGCCATGGACGACCCGGAGCTGGTGAAATCGCTCATGCGCGATATCGTGGTGATGGAGACACTGGGGCTCAACCCGGTGGTGGTACACGGCGGTGGCAAGGCTATCTCCAAGGCCATGCAGGATGCGGGGCTGGAAGCCCGCTTCGTGAACGGTCTGCGCGTGACCTCCAAGGAGGCCGTGGATATTGTGGAAACGACGCTGTCCGGTCGCATCAACCCCGGGCTGGTGGAAATGATGCGTGACCATGGCGGCAAGGCTGTGGGTATTCCCGGTACCAATGTCTTCGTGGGCGAGAAGCTCTACGAGACTGATGCGAATGGGGAGCGGGTCGACATCGGCATGGTGGGACGCGTCATCGGCTGCCAGCTGGCACGCATTGAGGAAGCGCTTTCGCTCCAGATTACACCGGTTATTTCCCCTCTGGCCCGCGAGCTGGGTACCCAGCAGTCGCTCAACGTCAATGCGGATTTGGCCGCAGCGGCACTGGCTCGAGAGCTCAAGCCGGTGAAGCTAATCTACATCTCCGACGTGCCCGGTCTGATGATGGATCCCAATGACCCCAGCTCCATTATTCAGAGTATCAACCGCAAGGAGGCATTCGAGCTGATAGAGCAGGGAGTTATTTCCGGCGGGATGATTCCCAAGGTGAAGAGTGCCGTGGACGCGCTGAATGCCGGTGTGCGCAAGGTGCACTTCATTGACGGGCGTTTGCCGCACACCCTGCTGCTGGAAATCTTCACCCCGGAGGGTATCGGTACTGAGATTGTGCGCGAACAGCGCTGAACCGCCACTCCGTTCAAGCCGTGAAAAAGCCATCCTGCATCGGTTTGTTTGCTCCCGTGCGCAGCGCTGCGTGCAAACGGCTGGTGCAGGGGTTGAAAAACGCTTTTGATGACGGCGGCATTGAGACGCGGGAGGTCAGTGCTGCCGCTTTGGAAAGTGGTGATTTTGCAGCGCCGGATTTGCTGCTCTGCCTGGGGGGCGACGGCACGATGCTGGCGGCGGCGGAAGCGGCAGCCCGCCGTGGTGTTATTCTGGGCGGCATTAACATGGGGCATCTGGGCTTCCTGAGTGCCTGCGGACGCAATGAAGTGGAGCAGCTGGTGCAGTCGCTGGCTTCCGGTACGTATGTGGTGCATCGCCGCGCCATGCTGGAGGTGCGGGCCTGTGGAGCCGACGGGTGCAAGGTCGGGAATCTGGCGTTGAACGAAATTGCTCTTACCCGCTACCAGACGGGTAAGATGATTGATGTGGATGTGGAGGTGGACGGCTGCCTGCTCAACCGTTACCACGCCGACGGTATGCTGGTGGCCACGCCGACGGGCTCCACGGCCTATTCGCTCTCTGCCGGTGGCCCGCTGGTCTGGCCGGATGCCGGGGTAGTCTGCCTGACTCCCGTCTGTCCGCACAGCCTGACCAACCGCTCTGTGGTGCTGCCTGATTCCGTGGAGCTGACGCTTCGCCCCAAAGAACGCCGGGGCAGGGCGGAGCAATCACTCATCTATTCGCTGGACGGTCGCTCCACGCACCCCATCACGCTCAATGAGGAATTGCGGATTCGTAAGGCCACGGAGGAATTGCTGCTGTTGGCCTTGCCTCGGAGCGATTATGCTGCCCGACTGCGGGCAAAATTGGGCTGGTGAACAGCTCGGAATGCCGCTTGTTGTAGCCAATCACCGCCATGCCGGAGATTGGCTTGTTTTTTTTGCCTGCTTAAGCATTCTTTGGTTGACGTGCTGCGCGCATTTTGGTATAAGTTGGGGTAAGCATAAAGACGGCTGGACTGTAGCCGCCTCGCTGTGTTTTTCCAAGAATAACTTACAAGCATATGAAATTACACCTCCCTGCGCGTTTGCGCTCCGCTCTTCTGGCATGTCTTGCCGTGGTTGCTCCTCTTGCCGGTACGGTAGCAACCGGAACATTTGTAGGCGGTGCCGTTGTGGCATCTCTCTCTCTTACTGAGGCTCAGGCAGCTGAGGTGGAAGTAGCCGCCGGTACAACGGTAACCTATGATGCGTCCAATACATACGTCCTCAAGGGTGGTACGCTGAAGGTTGAATCCGGAGCGGTCAGCAGCGCGATTACCATTGCTGCAGCAGAGTCGAGCATATCGCTCGGTGCCGGGGCTACGCTGTCACCCCTTCGTGTAACGCTTGCAAAGGGGGTTCAATCATACAAGCTTGCCGGCACTGGTACATATGACCTTGCCAGTGCTACACAGATGTATGGAGCTAACGTGTCCTCCTCTGACTGGAAGGGAACGGTGTCCATTACCAATAGTACGGGAGTGGGTGATTTTAACTTCAATAATTACGGTAATGCCGATTCTACGGTAAAAATCAGTGGTGTGTCCGGATGGATGGCGCGTGGACCGTATACTCCGACTATTTTGTTGGAAGACAACGCAGATAGCTCCGCACTTAATGTGACGGCTGCCTCTGAAAGTTTTAATTATACTTTTGCAAAGATTCTGGGTAATGGTACATTCGAGCGAGGCGGTACGACATCCTCCGGGCGTGCCACTTTTAGATTTTATGGTGATGTTTCCGGTTGGAAGGGCAATATCTTGAATAACTTCGGGCAGACGACTCTGGAGTTCGGCGGTGCTGCTACGGAGATTAATCTGGCGGGGATTACGCACAATGCCGGTTATGATTTGGCGGTAAAGTTTGTCGGCTCTGTGGCCACTACGGTTAATTCACAGATCCAGTCTACTGCGGGTGGGGCTATTAATTTGACTGTCAATAACGCCGGGGGCGTTACCTTCAATAAGTCTGTTGCTGTATCAACTCTTACGGCTAACGGCGCTGTGACAATCGGTGCTTCCGGTAAGATGACGGTGAGCGGAGCTGCTACACTTGCTGCACCCGTGACAGTAGACGGTACTCTTTCGCTGGACGGTGGGGTAACGATGAGCGGTTCCATCATCAATAACGGGACGCTCAATATCACCGGTGCCATAGTTGTGAATTCGGCCGGGTTGGATCGTGCGCCGACGGGTGATTCTACTTTCTCTGATGGCGATAATGGCCGGATAGAATCAGGTTCTCTCGTATATTCCGTCATTAAGAATGCGTCCGGTGCAACCCTCAACACGCAGGGGACAACACTTTCTTTCGATGGTGATAACTCGCTGAAACTCTCCACATCGGGTACTGTTACCCGTGAGGCTGATACCTCCTCCACCGAATATTGGGTGAATAAGGGTGATGTCTCATACGCCGCAACGAATGCCGAATCCTACCGTATGAACGGTGGCACCCTCGTGCTGGATAAAGCCGGTGCGGCTGCTGAGCAGGGAACTATCCTTGCCGGTATTGTGGGAGGTAACGGGACAGTCAAGGTGACTAAGGATGCCTCTTTCAATGGTGGCGTTTCTACTTCGTCTACTGCGGCTCTCGTTATTGCTGACGGCGCCACACTTTCTGTCGGTAATAGTAAGCAGACATCCGCTTCTATAGGTAGCTTCTCTTCCGTATTGCTGGATAACGCTACGCTCAATCTGAATACTCAGCCTGTCGCTATTCAGAATCTGACAGTCAGCGAACAAAATGGTACTCTGAAATTCGTTGATTTTAAGGATTCTCCCTCATGGTCTGATGCGGTTGTGTTCTCCGGTGATACCACGTTGAACGGTAATCTGACCATCAATTCCGATTGGAAATATGTAACCCGTTTTGAGTGTTTGACGGGCAAGGGAAATCTTGTTGCGGCCGGGAATACCTATGGTGGTATTCTGATGATTCAAGTCGATTCCCTGAGTGGTTACGAAGGCAAGATTTCTGTGACGAAAGGACGCGATGCCACGACGGTAGATATTGCTACCGGTAAGGATGCCGTTGGCTTTAAGGGAATTTCTCTCACGAATGCTCAGACGCTGAATCTGAAAGTGCAGTCTGCAACGACCATGAGCGAAGGCTTGACGCTTACAACCGGAATTACGGCGAATGTCGCTATTGATGCTTCTGCCTCCTTGTCCGGTGCGGTGAATGTGACCGGTGTCTCTAATACCATCAATGCAATGAATGGTGCAATCAACCTCAGTCAGCTCAATGTGGCGAACGGTGCATCTCTTACGGTGAACGGCAGTATTTCTGCGCTGGCTATGAATCAGAGCGGAAGCGTGACTCTGTCCGGTATGACGCTGACGGATGGTGCATCCCTGGTTTACGGCGCGGGGACATCCACCCTGCGAGTGGAACAGGCGAATCTGGGGGCTTCCGTAAAGGTTGATCTCAACAACCTGACGGATGCCCAGGCACTGGCCATTGCTAACGGTTCCGGATTGAATCTGGGGATTGATTCACAGTATGCGCACAGTGAGGCAGATAAGACAATCACCGTGGTGTCTGATAATGTGCGTGATGCCAAGCTGGAGGTAGTTGGTGATTCGTGGAAACTGACTTCCGGTGTGGTTTCCATGTACTGGGAAGCAGAAACCGGTACCGGTTCATGGGACAGCACCAATTATTCAAATTGGTCGTTCAAGGATGAGGCAGAGTCAAATAAAAGAACCTTTGTTGCCGGGACTGATGCCATTTTCAGCAAGGATGCTAACGCCGAGGTGCTGATTACCAGCGCCCCCGATGTGAAGAATATCGAGGTGACCGAAGGACAATACACTTTCATGACTGCCTTTGAGGGTGACCTCTCTGTGGGGAATGATTTGATTGTCGGCAAGGACTCTGCCGCAACGTTTGAGAAGGGTACCGGGGTAACCTCTCCGCAGGGCTTGCTTGTGGCGGGCGATGTTTCCGTGGCGCAGGGGGGCGTGTTGAACGTCAAACTTGATTCCATGGAGGTATCCGGTGCGCTGAAGGGAACCGGCGGTATCAGCGTTGAATCTGACCTTTCCCTGGGCAAATCTTCCTCCATCGGGCAACTGGTGGTGGACGGCAAGGTGACCATGACCGGTACTAACACGGCTGAAGAACGCTTCACCGACTTGACGGTAGGCGGGGCTTCTTCTGTCAACGGGCTGGAGAATGTCGGTAAGCTGACGGTGAATAAGGACGGAAGCCTGAACATTGGCAGCGGTACTACCGTGGAATCTCTCGCTGGGGACGGTATTCTCGAGGCATCCGGTGACGTCACTCTTACTTCCGGTACTTCTTCTATCGGCAAGCTGGCGAGTTCTTCCGTGAGCATGGGCAAGAATGTGACGCTGGATGTTGACACTCTGCAGACATCTGAGGTGACGATGACTCTGGGCTCTGATGCTGTAAGCGGAACGACACTTCTGACCGCCGGCTCAACAGTAGGTGATACGAAGGTCGTGCTGGCTGTGGATAAGGTAGATGACCTCTCGAAGCTGACAAACGGCTCGGTGCTTACCCTTGCAACCATTGGCACGCCCGGTGGTGATGTAGTGGGCGGTCTTATTGCCCCTGTTCTTACACCCGAGGAGGCTGCTACTACAGATTTGGTGGTGAAGTCTGACACCGAGTTCTCCGTCACCAAGGATTTGCGTGGTTTTGGCTACACGCTGAAGGTGAGCGATGACGGCAAGACTGTCACCTTGGTAACAGGTCGCGACAACAAGGGCTGGATTGGCTCCGTGTCTGATACCTGGGCTCAGAATTCTCAGTCCGGTTGGGAAGTGGGCTATATTCCGAATCCTATCGACCGAGCTGCCGGTTTCTTCGGCGAAGGCTCTTCTGAAGTCAAGATCGATGCCGCAGGGGTGCAGGCAGCACTCATCGATGTGGATATTGCGCAGGGGAAGTTACAGGATATATCCTCTTATAAGTTCGTTGGCGGTAATGTCACGGCTGATAATATGTATATCGGTCAGGGTGAGTTGATTATTGCCAACCGTACTGAGATTAATCAGGATACGAAAGTTTATAGTAACGGTAAACTCACCGTTGCCGAGGGTGGTCATCTGAAGTCATATGGCAACCTCAGCCTGACGGATGATGTCACCCTGACCCTGAATACCGATGCCGTCCTTACCGTTTCCGGTTCTCTTTCGGCTGAAGAGGGTGTTACCATCACGAATAGTGGTGTGCTCAGTGCTGAAGAGGGTGTTACCATCACGAATAGTGGTGTGCTCAGTGCTGACGAGGTGAGCATAGCCGGTTCCATGGTGAACGAGGGAACTCTTCAGATTGCAGCCGGTGGTACTATCGGTTCCATTGAGGGAGGTACTCTTCGTGCCATGCTCAATAAGGTCGGTACGCTGAAGATGGGCAGTGCAAATGTGAGTGTCTTGCAAATCGGAACGACCGGTTCCACGGTAGAATTGTCTGAAGACTCTGTCATCGGTACGCTGTACAGTACTGTTGAGGGAACATCCCTGACCTCAACGGCCAAGCTTACGCTGAGCGAAGCCGCCGCCAATCAGGGAGGTGTTGTCAGTGTGACGGCGCAGGCTCTTACTCTCAATAAGGTCGGTAATGAGTTCGGGACGCTGAATTCACCCGTGATTACGCTTGACCTCAAGGATTCTGCGCTCAGCGCAGATGTGGCTGCCATTTCTGTCGAGTCCATTGTGGCTGTTGACCCGGTGCAGATTCTCCTTACGCAGTCCACCATTGAGAGCCTTCCTGTTGATGCAGATAATGTGCTTACTGCTGATGACTACCTGCTTATCAAGGGGGTTGGTGGATATTCTGTCGGTGACTTCGTCATTGCTGATTCCATCATGCAGGAAATCAAGCGCAGAGGTGTGACTGCGGAAGTGCTGCTGAAGGATGATAATCTGTTACTCTCTCTCGGTGCCATTGACGGTGGTATGATTTGGGATACTGCCAATGGCAACATGGAGACCAACAATGGCTACGAAATACCCGATGGTGAGGGCCTCTATAAGGCTTTGGATTTCATTGAGCAGGTGATTGTCTCTGATAACAAGACGATTGACCTGACGGCGGCCGGTGTCGGCAATGCTGTTACCGGTAATGCCAGTATTCCCGCAGCCGGTCTGATGGTGCGTAATCCGGACGGCGGCGGCAAGCTGACCATCGTGGGTGATGCTGCGGACAGCAACGGCGCGCTGCCGGATGTCGTTACGATTATCGGCAATCGCGAAATTGAGAGCCCTGTTGCCCTTGTTGGCGAGAGTGTGAAGGTGAATATCGGTCTGCCGGAAGGCTCCGAAGGTATCCTGACCGACGATACGGAATCTTCGGAGGTGATTCTCGCTTCTGCTGAGATGTCTGAAAAAGCCGTCCTGCAGGTGAATGAGGATGCTACGGTGAAGGGGCAGGTTGACCTGACGGAAGGGGCTTCTCTTGAGGTGACCGCAGACAAGGTTATCACCGTCCTGCAGTTGAACGGCGATGCTTCCTCCATTGTGTCCGGGCAGGTGGACGTGAATGGTGTCGGTGGTAGCTACGAAGGCGCCTACGGTGCTTCCGGAGCGAAGATAGCCATTCTTCAGGGCGGCTATCAGTCTGTGAAGGCCGGTTCTGGTCTCTCCCTGGTGGTGAATGGTGGTGAGGGTACGCTGGATTTGGCCGGTGCGGATGCCGAGATGGTTGGCCTGGCTGTGGGTTCTGCTGCGCGCGCTTCCCGTTCGGAGATGGTCATTGCCAACGTGACGATGGATGATGATGCGCACAAGGTACTCCATCACAAGCTGAGTCTGAGCGGCGATGACAGCTTCATTTCCGGCTCGGAGGTGACTGCCTCCCTCGGTGCAGAGGAAACCGCCGTAACGCTGGGTACTGCTGCTGCTCCCGTCATCATGGACGGCAAGGTTGATATTAACAACTCCACCATCTGCCTGACGATGGTGACCACGAACGATAACCTTCGTTCCCTTGATGTCAATACCGATGCCCCCATGGCCGGAGCCAAGCTTGCCACTCTGGTGACCGAAGGCAACATCTCCGCAGATAATGAGGTGCAGCTCATTGGTACCCGTGCCATGATGAACGTCATCAACAAGTACTACACCAATGCTCGTCTGGATGCCAACGGCGATATTCTGGTGGATCGCGTGACGGACTATTACGCCACGAAGGCAAGCGGACTCAGCGAGACCGGTACAATCGGTATGGATATGCTCGATAAGGTGCTCGTCAGCCTCAACCCGCAGTCCAATGCTGAGGAATATACCGATTTGGCTGAGGTGCTGAATGCACTGGATGATGCTGTTGTAGCCGGTGATACGGCTGCGGCGGATGACATCGCCAGCGCCGTGACCGGTGCATCTGCCGCTGCTATGGGGGCTGCTCTGGCCGGTGATATGGAACGCCAGCTGCGCGCCATCCGCAACCGCACGACCACCATGGGCGTGGATCAGGGTATTGTCAACCACAACATGCCTTACTTCAATGCCTGGATTAATGCGGAGGTGGATAACCGTACGCTGGATCAGGACGGCACGCTTTCCGGCTATGATTACACCGTCAGCGGCGGTACTGTGGGCTTTGATGTGGATGTTACGCCGCGCTTTGTCTGTGGTCTGGCTATCTCTGCTCTTACCGGTGATGTCTCCTCCGAAGGCCCGGATAAGCTGGATGCCGATGTGGACTCCTACTATCTGACGGCGTTTGCCCGGACAACGTATCGTCGCTGGACTCACACCTTCGTGGCATCTGTCGGTAAGTCTGACCTGAGCATGGATCGCACGGTGTCATATGCCGGCGGCAGCTACACGGCCAAGGGTGAGACGGAGGCCACCAGCTTCGGTGCCATGTATGAGTTGGGTTACGTCTTCGCGCTGGATGTGGACGGCACGACCTGCCTGCAGCCCGTATTCAACGTCTCCTTCGTCCAGAGCTCCATGGATGGTTACACCGAATCCGGCAGCGATGCTTCGCTGGATGTGGGTAGCGTGGATATGACAGCCATCACCATCGGCATGGGTGCGCGCCTGCAGTCCGTAGTCGGTCAGAATGTGTTCAATCGCTCCTCCATCTTCGAATCCCGTGCTCTCGTAAAGGTGAATGCGGGTGATCGCGATGCAGAGGTTGACACGAACCTGCTGGCGCTTCCCTCTGCCGGCGGTAAGGTGAGCAGTGCGGAACGCGGGCCCATCAGCCTGGAGCTCGGTGCCGGTATCTCCATCCCCGTGGGTGCCAAGTCCGGCTCCATCTTCCTGGATGGTTCCGCTGAACTCGGTTCGGAATACACCGGGCTCAACGCCACTGTCGGTTATCGCCTGAATTTCTGATAAGACCGAGCGTTTGCTGATTTTCCGGGGGCTGTCGGTAACCTTACCCGACAGCCCTTGGTTCTTTTATCCCGCTTACTCGCTTGTTTTAGTAAAAATGATAACAAAAATGCCGATATAGGCCGGATATAGAATAATATATGACAAATGTGTGAAAAAAGACTTGCCAAGTGAGGAAAGAAACGCTATCCTTTCGCAGCGCGAGTTTACCAAACCCGGCCGTTGGTCCTCCTTTTCCTTGGAAGCAAAGCTCGCATGGAGGGAAACCCGGTCACTACAAAATACTATGTCCGAAGATATTAAAGACGAGCAGGGGGTCATTCAGCTGGCTCATTTCGAAATCCCGAACACTCTCAAGGTCATCGACGACCCTGAGGATGCCAATCATGTGACGTTCATTGCCGAGCCCATTGAGACCGGCTTCGGTCACACGCTGGGTAACTCTCTGCGCCGCGTTCTTCTCAGCTCTCTGGAGGGTGCCGCCATTACCAGCGTCCGTATTGCCGGCGCTCAGCACGAGTTCACCTCTCTGCCCGGCGTGGTGGAGGACGTGACCGAAATCATCCTCAACCTCAAGAAAGTCAAGTTTGCTCACCACGGCAAGGAAGCCCGCACGCTTTCCCTGCGTGTTACCAAGCAGGGTGTTGTCACCGCCGGCGACATCCAGGACGACCACATCTACAGTGTTGTCAACAAGGATCAGGTTATCTGCCACCTCGACCAGAGCACCATCTTTGACTGCGACTTCGAGGTCAACGTGGGCCGCGGCTTCCACACCGCTGATGACAACAACGACAAGGATCGCCCCATCGGCGTGATTCCGATTGACTCCATCTTCTCCCCGGTCACCCGCGTGAAGTATGCCGTGGACAACGCTCGTGTAGGCCAGATGACCGAGTTCGACAAGCTCGTGCTCGACGTGTGGACGGACGGTCGCGTGAGCCCCCGCGATGCCATGCTTCAGGCTGCCAGCATCATGCGCCATCACCTTGACGTATTCGTGCAGAGCGATGACCGCCGCGTTGAGTTCGACAAGGCTGCCGGCGGCGAGCAGGATGCCAACACCGCTCAGCTCCGCAAGCTCCTCAACATGAGCGTGAACGAAATCGAGCTCTCCGTGCGTGCTGCAAACTGCCTCAACAACGCCAACATCACCACCGTTGGTCAGCTGGCCATGAAGACCGAGAGCGAAATGCTCAAGTACCGCAACTTCGGTAAGAAGTCCCTCAACGAAATCAAGGACAAGCTCGTGCAGCACGGCCTTTCCCTTGGCATGCAGTTCGATGCCAAGCTCCTGGCTTCCCCGACGCCTGCTTCCCGCATGCGCGCTGCCGATGAGGAGACCCGCGCCACCGACCTTCAGGCTCTCATTTCTCACAACATCAGCGTCTTCGGCGATGATGAGGATGATGAGTAAAGATTCCGATAAACTAAGACATACATATTAACCCCATAACCTAATTACATATCATGAGACACGGAGTTAAAAAGCCCAAGCTTCAGCGCAAGGCTTCCCATCGTAAGGCCCTTCTTGCCAACCAGGCTTGCAGCCTGATTTCCCACGGCCGCATCACCACCACCCTTGCCAAGGCCAAGGCTCTTCGCCCCTACGTGGAGAAGCTCATCACCCTCGGTAAGAATGGTTCTCTGCACGCTCGCCGTCAGGCTCTCGCTACTCTGCCCCAGCCCAAGGTGGTGGCCAAGCTCTTCAGCGTGGTGGCCGAGGCTGCCAAGGATCGTCAGGGCGGTTACACCCGCATCGTCAAGCTTGGCCAGCGCATGACCGACAGCGCCCCCATGGCCATGATTGAAATCATCGACCTTCCCCAGCTGTCCGCACCCGTGGCTCCCGCCACCACGACGGCTACCGGCTCCACCTCCACCGAGGAGGCTTAAGCCCGGTCGTTGAGCATTCAACATCTTATAACTGCTTTCCTCGTTTGCGGGGAAAGCAGTTGTTTTTTCGTTTGCACACACGCCGCGTCCGTGCTAGAATAACCACACATGAGAATACCGCCCTATTGGATTTGTGAGCGCCGCCTTGTCCATGGCAAATACGTCCGGAAATATTACATCTCAGACATATCATTGGAAGACGCGCGCCTGAGTCGCACTCCTGCGGCTCGCCACGTGGAGAGTAAGGAAAGTTACCATACACCCATCTACGAGCCCGTCCTGGCCGTATCAGATGCCGGCAACGTCGTCACCCGCAACCATTACGGCTGCCGAGTACTCAACACCACCACCGTCTGCTTTGCAGATGTGGATGCCGTGCCCAACACCGCCTCCAACCTCATCCGCACACTCTTTGGCAGAGGCCGTTCACCCGAAGAGCGACTTCTGGCAACCATTCACAGCCTGACCGCGCAGGATTCTACCCTCGGCGTGCGCGTCTACCGCACCGTCCACGGCTGGCGACTCGTATT
Source organism: Akkermansiaceae bacterium (assembly GCA_015061985.1). Taxonomy (GTDB): domain Bacteria; phylum Verrucomicrobiota; class Verrucomicrobiia; order Verrucomicrobiales; family Akkermansiaceae; genus Akkermansia. The sequence goes on along the minus strand of SUVN01000020.1, from coordinate 1,664 downwards.
AGCAGGGCAGGGTATCAGCCTCCAGTCCCCCCGCATGCAGCAGCTCTTTCAGCTTCTGAACGTAGATGCCCGTTATGCCCGCCTTTGCCGCCTCCAGCGTTGCTGGCGCGCCCGCATCTCCCCCAAACCCTTTTACCGCGGCCTGAAACGCTTCCCCCTCCCGCTCCACTCTGATTGGGAATCCGACCCCGCCGCCGCATCCTGGATACAACACTACGAAAGCGCCACGTCCGGACTTGCCGTCTGCCGACTCATCGCAGAAATCGGTATCCCCATCAATGATCCCATCGTCAACTGGCACGACGAAGCCACCTCCGCCCTGATTCCCAACCTTAAATTAGGATGAAAACTCAAATTTTTTCAAAAACATCATTTTAGTCTTGCCAAGGGCGGGACAGATGTGTATAATGCGCGCGTCCTGCAAGGGACAGCACACAGACGGGGTATTAGCTCAGTTGGTAGAGCGCTTCAATGGCATTGAAGAGGTCAGCGGTTCGAACCCGCTATGCTCCAGGCTTCGTAAAACAGCGTATCAGGGTACCTGATACGCTGTTTTTCTACGCCCAGGCAGGCAAGAATGGCTGCCGCAGGCGTAAGCCATTTGGTCTTACAGACCAAATGGTAAGAAGCCTAGCCTCGGCGTTCTTGGGTGGGCGTAGAACGCGCAGCGGACGGAGGCCCCAGAAAGCGAGCGAAAGCGAGACTCGAAGCCGGGCCACACCCGCGTTGTATAAATCAGAACCCATTTCGTACGCCCTTGCATTCTGCTTCCTCCTTGACGCTGCACACTATCCGCGATATACTCACCTCCATGCCAACATCACACTTCTACTACGTTTACATCCTGTGGGATGCCTCCACGCACTCCCACTTCTATGTTGGCCATACCTCTGACCTAGCTGCACGACTCAAAACGCACAACGCTGGGCACGTGCCGCACACCTCCAAATTCACGCCATGGGAAATCCACTCGGCCATAGCTGTTCAAACAGAACAACAAGCATCTGCGTTGGAGCAATACCTTAAATCCCACTCCGGGCGAGAATGGGTTATCAAACATCTTGGCTTGCCCGTAGGCATGAAATCAGCAAATTAGACATTTTGTCTACTTCTCGCCCGCTTAGGCATTGCTCGCTCGCACGCCCTCGCACCGCCCTGCCGGGCGCAAAACGGCTCCCAAAGGCCAAAAAGCCTAAGCATGCCTAAGCCCGTTTTGCTAAGCGCGAACGCCTTTTAGGGTCACTAAAGATGCTTCGAATCTATAATCCGCTGATTCTGTGAGCTTCCGGCTTCGAGTCAGCCCTGACGGGCTGCTTTCTACGCCGTGACAGGGTAGGCGGTTTTGCGGTGATGGTTATTCTGTGAAAAGCAAAGATGCCTCGAACTGGCAAGCTACACAGAATCAGATGTTTAAGTGCCATTATTCAACAAGCAGCAACCTAAAATGAAACATCGCTTGCAAGGGAATAAAAGACACTTGCAAGCGATAGCTAAAGGACGAGCCCAAGGCTCATTCTCGTCCTGCCGCAAGGCACAGGGGGTCAAGCCCAATTTTTGTGGAATTTGAATTTTCATATCACCACGTGCCCACATTCAATTAACACTCTTAACCGATAGTTTTCAAAGTTACGATATCCGTAAGCGCGACGTTGAATTAATTTCAT
>SUVN01000019.1 GCA_015061985.1 Akkermansiaceae bacterium | reverse complement strand
CCTCGAACTTCCTTTTCCACGGTTCGTTGCCTCCCCGCAGTTGTTCTTCAGGTCTGGGATTCCGCATCATCGCGGCTCCGCGCGGACTTTCACCGCAGTGCGCATATCGCGTCGGTCGTACCAAAAACTGATGAGGGCAGTTAATGCCATCATCAGTTTTTTGCAGATATCCGGGTCTGAACTTCCAGTTTACTCACTCTTTTTTGCATTCTTGAGTCTTTCGTCAGCATCCGCTGCAATCTTGGTTGCCTTTTTGGCATTTCCCGCATTGGCGTAAAGGCCGGCTACCTGTTTCTGGATGGAGACTTCCTTGGTCAGCTTGAAATAGTCCCCGCCGCCGGAGCGAATTTCCTTTTCAAAGAGTTTTTCGGCTTCCTTGGCCAGCTGAGCCCAGTCGCGCGGGGTAGCACCGGCTTTCTCATAGTTGCTGATGCACTGGGAAAGCAACTGACCGAAGACATCACCACGCTTCGTGTAGCCCTTGAGCTCTTTGCGATAGAGGCTGTACAGGCCTCGGATATCCGAGTTCTCTGCCAGCATGGCAGCCTGTCGGCCGATGGCCTCCACCACAAGGTCGCTTCGCTCCTCGCCTCCATTGCGACGGAGCTGGCGCAGACTGCGATCCATGGCTTGTTTCTTGCCGGTGGCAGAGCGACCGCTGATGATGTATTTATCCTCCACCTCAGCCGCAATATCGGTCAGCTCCGTATTCTTGCGGCTTTGCACGCCGAGCGAGTTGTGGATACGGCGCCACTCGCCCATCTCCACTTCTGAGCCGCCTTTCTGCCCCAGCATCTCCACCAGGTTGCTCCAGGCAGCGGTCAGGGTGGGGAAAGCGCCGGTCACGTAGCGCGCCGCGCCGCGTGCCTCATCCACATTGCCGTTGCTGAGCAGGAAGCGAGAGAGGGCGATACAATCCGCAGCGCCGTCATACTGACCGGGCTTCTCCTTCTTGGTCTGCAGGAGCAGCATGGATTCGTGATGCCGTCTGCCGGAGCAGGGGTTGCTGTAGGTGCCGGTCTTGTAACCGTAGGAGTTAATCTGGTTCCACTGGGTTTCCGAGTCGTTGGAAACCACCCAGGCGTGCGGCCCGCGATCACCGTCCCCCACGGCATACACGGCGGGAATCCCCATGACCTTGGCCGTGTTGGCAGCGTAATAGGCCTGGTCGCGACAAACGCCGCCCTCTTTTCGGATTTCCTCGAAAGTGTAGTGAGTGTAGGGGTCTTTGCCGTTTTTGGCGCGTTCCATGAGGTATTTGATGGAATTATAGGCTTTGCTTGCCCAGGAGGCGCGGTCATAGCTGAGGTTCTTTTCCACCCATTCGAATTCGGAGCGATTGAGGCGCGCATCCACCACCATGAGAAGACGGGCCACACTCATTTTTTTCACATCCGTGAGCAGCTTGCGCTTACTATCACGCAGGCGGAAATACTCGAACACCTCGGGCATGGTGAGCGCCGGTGTCTTGGGATTGCGCATACTGCCGTTGGACTGTGCTGTACCGGGGTTTACCAGCGAGCAGGCTATGGCAAGATTCAGGTATTTGGCACGGTCGCGCTCCGGGGTAGCCAGCCAGATTTTGTAGAGCGTCTGTATGGACCATGCCGTATTCTGCGGGCGGCCCTCCTGGAGCATGTAATTCTGGATGAAGGCATGCAGCGGGCGACTGCGGTCATTCACCAGCCAGCGGATAAACTCCCGTCCCTTTTCCGGGGATGCGCCCTTGATGGCTCCTGCGTCCTCCGGGTGAGTGATGGCACGCAAACCTGCTTCACCGGCGTAGTTGATGAGGGTGCAGAGCTCCACAGAGTTCATGAGGTTGCGGGATGACCGGTAGGCGTGGTAATTGAGTTTTTCACCACTACCGCCGAGCAACCCGCGAACCGCCTCCACGGTTTTCTGGGTAAAAGCCTTGGAAAACTCCTCATAATTGCCTTCCTTGAGCAGGTTTTCCAACATGGCGGCAAACTTTTCCCTGTCCGCGCGGGAGAGGGTGCCGGTCAGATCTACACTGTCATCATAATCACCCTTTTCAGGTTCGGTGGGTTGCTCCGGTTCTTCCGGTTCCTCATCCGGTTCTTCCTGCTGCTGTTCCTGCTCGCGGCGGCGGCGCTCCTCTTCCTCCTCTGCGCGGCGGCGGGCTTCCTCCTCTGCCTTGCGGCGTGCCTCCTCTTCCGCAGCCTTGCGGCGGGCTTCTTCCTCTGCCTTCAGGCGTTCCTGTTCAGCTTTTTCGCGGGCGATACGCTCGGCTTCTTCCTTGGCCTTGCGGGCGCGTTCCTCAGCCGCTTTTTTGCGGGCGGCTTCCTGTTTTTCCAGGCGGATGCGCTCTTTCTCCTGCATATCGTAGTAGTAGTAACCACCCCCGCCAATTACAACTGCCAGCAGGATGAGCATAATCACCCCGGTATTGCTGCCGGATTTTTTAGGACTGCGGGCGGGCATCGGGGAAGATATCGGGCGTTTGGAGGGTTTCTTTGCCATGCACTTATGCTATCTTTTTGCTGCGTCAAGTAAAGCAAAAAAAAACGCTCAGGGTTAAATTTCCGTCGGAGGGGCGGGGAATTCGGTCTCGTTCCCGCCGTTTAAGCTTGCCAACGGGGTAGTTTAATGCTATGCTGCGCGCGCACCCGGGCAGGGTTGCAGGCATCTATCAACCACGTTTTCAAGAGATTTATGAACGCTATTCCGAATGTACTGGCAGGCCGCTATGCCTCCGACGCCATGAAGTCTATCTGGTCCGCAGAGGGTCGTATCGTGCTGGAGCGCGAGTTCTGGATTGCTGTAATGAAGGCCCAGAAAGACCTGGGGCTGGATATCCCGCAGGAAGCCATTGATGCCTATGAGAGTGTCAAGTCTCAGGTGGATGTGGAGTCCATCAACGCCCGCGAGCGCATCACCCGCCACGATGTGAAGGCCCGCATCGAAGAGTTCTGTGATTTGGCAGGCCACCAGCACATCCACAAGGGAATGACGAGCCGTGACCTGACGGAAAACGTGGAGCAGCTGCAAATCTGGCGCGCCATGTGCATCATCCGCGACAAGGCCGTGGCCGTGCTGGATCGCATGGCCAGATGCGCCAGTGGCTGGCGCGACCTGGTGCTGGCAGCCCGCACCCACAATGTGGCCGCACAGGCCAGCACACTGGGCAAGCGCGTGGCCATGTTCGGTGAGGAGATTGTCCACTGGGCCTGGGCCTGGGTGAGCATCATGGATCGCTACCGCGTGCGTGGGCTGAAAGGTGCCGTGGGTACCCAGCTGGACCAGCTTTCCCTCTTTGCCAAGAATGCCGACACCGTACGACAGCTGGAGGAGCGCATCTGTGCCCACCTCGGCATTGCCTCCAAGTGGATGAACGTGGGTCAGGTGTACCCCCGCTCTCTGGATTTTGAGGTCATTTCCGGTCTGGTGGGTCTCTCCAGCGGCCCGAGCAGCTTCTGCAAGACCTGGCGTCTGATGGTGGGGCACGAGCTGGTGACGGAAGGTTTTGCCAAGGGGCAGACCGGCTCCAGCGCCATGCCGCACAAGATGAACCCCCGCTCCTGCGAGCGTGTCAATGGCTTCCACGCCATCCTGAAGGGACATCTGAACATGATTGGCGGTATCATCGGCGACCAGTGGAACGAGGGCGATGTGTCCTGCTCCGTAGTACGCCGCTGTGTGCTGCCGGATGCTTTCATGGCTGCCGACGGCCTGTTTGAGACTTTCCTGACGGTACTGGACCAGATGGGGGTGTATGAGCCGGTGGTGCGCACAGAGTTGAACCGCTACCTGCCTTTCCTGATGACCACCACCATCATGATGGCCGCCGTGAAGCGCGGTGTGGGCCGCGAGGAGGCACACGAGGTCATCAAGGAGCATGCAGTGGCGGTCTCCAACGACCTGCGCAACGGCGCTATTTCCCGGAACGACCTGCTGGACCGCCTGGGTGCTGATAGCCGCCTGAAGCTTACCCGCGAGGAAATTCAGGAGATTTATGATGCCAACGCCGGTGATACCGGCATGGCCGCGCAGCAGGTGGATGCCTTTGTCGATATGGTTGCCGAGCTGGCAGGCCGCTATCCCGATGGCGTGGGCTATACCCCCGGTGCCATTCTCTGATTCCGCTTGTCTGCATGAATTCTCCCGCAGAAAAGCTCCTGTATGAGAACGCTCTCTGGCGGCTCACCACTCGTGGTATCCTGCGTAACGGTACGGAAGCCACGGTGGAGGGCGGCACGCTGCGCATCTCTCGCAACGGTGCGGAGCGCACAATAGAACTGCCCAAGAGCGTGCCTTCCGAATTCCCCCGCTATGTGGGGGACATCCCCGTGCTGGTGGCCGCCTACAACTGCGCCGCGCAGGAACTGACCGCCATTCGCACGGAGGAAGGATTGCTGCGCGCCGGGGCTTCCTGGCAAGGGGTCTGGACCCGCGATACGGCCTACGCCGCTGCTCTGGGCGGTGCGCTGGCAGCCCCGGAGGACTTCCGCCGCAGCCTCATGAGCCGCGTGCGCGATGGTATCATCATGCAGGACACCGGTACCGGCGGCGGCTGGCCCGTCTCCACCGATCGTGTTGCCTGGGCTCTGGGTGCGTGGGCGGTGTACCGCGCCACGGGTGACCGGGAGTGGCTGGAGCAGTGCGCGGATATCATCACAGCCACGCTGGAGCAGGATGCCCGCGTCCTGCCGCAGGATACTCCGCTGCAACCCGGTGAAACCTCCTTTATCGACTGGCGGGAACAGAGCTACCCCGATTGGACTACACCTGCCCAAATCGGCGCCGGTTTCGCTTTCGGCACCAATGTGGTGCATGCGGTCTGCCGCCGTCTCCACATGCGTATGCTGCGTCTGCTGGGACGGCAGGATGAAGCCGACCGCCGCGAGGAGGAATACGATACCCTGGTGGAGAGTATCAACAAGACCTTCTGGAGTCGTGCCAATCAGCAATACGGCATGCTCTATTCCCCCCATGGTTATCTGGATGAGCGGGTCGATTCTCTGGGCAATGCACTGGCCGTGCGCTACGGTATCGCCGGTGAATACGGCGAACGTGCCATGCAGGCTCTGCCCCGCTCTGCCTACGGCACTCCGGTATTCTCCCCCTACAAGGCGGGACAGCAGGCCGCCTATCACAACCGTGCCATCTGGCCCTTTGTGGAGGGATGGGTGCTCCAGGCACATGCCGAGCTGCGCGACTGCGCCGGATTTGCGTTCAGCATGGCCTCTCTTCTGGGGGCATTTCTGGTCAATGCTTCCCACAAGGAAAACTTCAACGCCGAAAGCGGTGAGGCAGATGAGACGGTGCAGAACTCTGACAGCCAGCTGTGGAGCATCTGCGGAATGCTCGGCGCCGTGTATCACGGTCTTTTCGGGCTGCAATTTGAGGGCAACAATCTGGTGTTCAACCCCTGTGTGCCGAAGGAATACGCCGGAAGCCACTGGATTACCGGGCTGCGTATCGGCAAAATGACGCTCAGCGTCCACCTCAAGGGCTACGGAACGGAGATTTGCTCCGTACTGGTGAACGGCAAGCCGGGACTGCCAACTATTCCGCTGAACACGGAGGGTAATATGCAGATTGAGCTGGAGCTCATACCGGCGGATGAGGAACAAGCCGCCGCTCATTTCCCCGCCGCCGGCAATGACCTGCCGGAACCGCAATGGGATAACCCCACGGAAAAGGAACTGCGCTGGCTGCCGGTACCGGGTGCCAGCTCCTACTGCGTCTATCGCAACGGACGAGCCTATGCCACCGTCCCGGACTGTCACTGCAATGTATCACGCTCAGAGCTGTACTTCAACAGTTTCTGCGTACAGGCCGTCAACGGTAACACCGTTTCCTGCCTCAGCAAGCCCTTTGAATGCTCCGCTCCCGGCACCATCCGCCACCTGATACCCCACCGCATCGGGCAGGAAGCCGAGTACGCCGTGGAGAACGGTCAGGCCTGGCTGGACACCCGCACCTGCACCTCGCGGCTCGATTTTGAGCCCGCCACGCTGGCGGCAGGCACTTACCGCCTGAGATTCCTGTATTGCAACGCCACGAACTCCCTGCGTGATGGTGATACCTGCGCCCTCCGCGAGCTGTTGGTGGATGATGAGTACGCCGGCATGGTCGTGCTGCCGCACAATACCGAGGCCGGTAACTGGGAGGATTACGCCCTCTCTGCCTCCCGTATCCTGGAGCTGCCGGGCGGTCAACATACCTTCTCCCTGTGCTTCTCCGACCGCTGCACCAATTCCAACGGTCAGACAAACCAGTGCATGATTCGCCATCTGGAGCTCACGCGCATCCTGTGATGATTTTCCCTATGTCGTGATACAGAACACCCGTGGCGGCCAACCACGGGTTTCTGCTTGTCAAAGGTATCAGCGCCGCCCACCGCCGCCTCGATGTCCACCGCCTCCGAACGAACGATGCCCCATGCCGGAAGGACGGCTCATGCCTCCACCACTCGGTCGGCTGCTCACGCCGGAAGGACGGCTCATGCCTCCACCGCTCGGGCGACTGCTCACGCCGGAAGGGCGACCCACGTTACCATGGTTCGGGCGATTATTCACGCCGGAGGGACGACCTACGTTACCATGGTTCGGGCGATTGTTCACGCCGGAAGGACGGCCCACATTACCATGGTTCGGGCGATTGTTCACACCGGAGGGGCGACCCACGTTACCATGGTTCGGGCGATTGTTCACGCCGGAGGGACGACCCACGTTACCATGGTTCGGGCGATTATTCACGCCGGAAGGGCGACCCACGTTACCATGGTTCGGGCGGTTAGTCGGACGATTGGCGTGTCCACCGGGTTTGAACGGTTGGTTATGCGGTTTCCCGGAATGATGAACAGGGCCGGACGGACGATGATGGGAAGCATGATGCGTACCGCGCGACGGCCCGTGGTGTCCGCCGGAGGGGCGACGACCGGGATGGTGGCCGTGCGGGTGATGGCTCGGGCAATGTGAGCGGTGAATGTGGCGCGGATAATGCCAGTGCCCGCAGTACCACGGAGCCGGTCCCCAGGCCGGCACGATGCAGGTGGCCGTCAATGCACCGAAAGTGAACACGGCGGCTCCGTAGCGATCATAACCATACACAGGACGCCCGTAGTAATAACCGTAGATGGGGAAACCCGCTGCATCATAGCTGGCATCCGTCCAGGCCGCCACATGACCATGAGAATCCACAGCAATACCGCCGCTGCCTCCCACCGCCACCTCTCCGTGCGGCCCCACCGTTACAAAACATGAGCTCAGCATCACGGATGATGCCGCCAGCATGGCCAGAAAAATGGATTTCTTTTTCATAACTACGAAAGTGAAAGAGGTTCATACGCATCCGGTTTTTGACCGGTCTCACTCATTCAGGCGTATTCTGGATGATTTTTTGTTTAAAATAAAGAATAATTTTTGTCAAACAGCTATTTTTTCATCGAGTGCCGGATAAAACGTTAATTGACTTGCTTTGTAGTATGCAGACAGGTAAAATCACCCCCGGATACGTATGGAAACGCCCTTACAACAGTTTGAAGAATCTCATCCGGCTGATAGTGTATTAAGGAGATTCGGACGGATGCTGAGACGGCTGGTGGAGAGTCGATGGCAGTTGCCGCTTGGTGCGGCCGGATTTCTGGTGACAGGGGCAGTGATCATGAGGGTGGCCGCTGAGCTATCTCTCATGATGGGGGAAGCTCCCCGGTGGATAGAATGTATTTTTGACATTGGCTGGGTACTGTTTCTGACAGGAGTACTGGGCGGGTTGATGGTACCGTTCTGGATAGTCATCATGACGCTGGTATGGATAAACCGCGAGGATTTGTGGGAGGCTTTATGCTGTTGGGCGGCAAGTGCAGCAGCAGCCGTGATAGCCTACCTGACAGCCGTCTGGTTGGCATTCAACATGCCGCACGATGCACCCATCCGGCGTGATTCCGATTATAACCCACCGGAGCAGGAAAGAACCGGAAATATGATGTGAAGTACAAAGGCGAAAACGCTGATTGCGTCATGCTGACACAGACATTTGTGTGGGGCAGACAGACCCGCTGACGGAGAGTGTCCATTTACATTCAGTATTGCAAATTCTGCATTTTCTTCAATTTTTTTGGGGGTTTTGCTTGACGAGGTGGTGAAATGGTGTATAATGGCGCTCCGCAAAACTAAAACGTCACCTTAAAATCTTATGTCCAGAATCTGCAATATCACGTTTGCCATGCCTCACAAAGGCCGCCGCATTCATCGCTCCGGTCTTGCCAAGAAGAAGGGCGGTATCGGTCGTCACGTCACCAAGGTGGTGAACCGTACGGTATATCCGAACCTTCAGGAGAAGCGTATCTGGGTGCCCGAGCTCAACGGCGGCAAGGGTGGTTTCATCCGCATGAAGCTTTCCTGCAAGGCCCTGCGCACCATCTCCAAGAACGGTGCTTACAATACGCTGAAAAAGGCCGGTATCCTCTACTAAAATCTTTTCCGGATTTTTTTTGAACGTAGCGGCGGCTACCTGGGTCTCCTGAATAAAGGTATACGGGGAGGCCGCCAACGTTCCAAAACGAACGCGGATGCCCTGTGAGTCCGGCAGCTCACATTTTACTTCAAGCATTTTCCCATCAAAATGACACCTCAACAGACCAAAATCGCGCTTCGTATCAACGATGATAACCTCAACCACCACCTGTGGAACAACCGCGGCGTATGGTGGTGCCATGTGACGGTTCACAAACCGGATGCCACGGCTGAGCGCCTGCGCTTCTCCCTCAAGACGCGCAATATCGAGAAGGCTCGCCGTCTCCGTGACCGTATCTTTGAGGATATTCAGCGTCACTTCGGCATTGCTGCCTGAAAGTAACAGGTCAACACCTGAAAGATTGTTTTTTTCATTGCAGATGAACCGGTGCAGAGATGCATCGGTTCATCTGTTTTGTATACTGCCTTATTTTCGGCTCGCCAAGAGGGAGTTGCGCGTGTAGAATGGGGGCGTGAGCAGAATACAGATTTATACCGGTCGTTCCATGGGGTGCAATGCGTACCTGATTGAAGGGACGGACGGCTACGCGCTGGTGGATGCCCCGGAGGGGGTGGCCGCCTGGCTGGCACGCACGCTGCCGGAAGGGGCGCGGCTGGCTCACCTGCTCATCACGCACCAGCATTTTGACCATGTACAGGATGCCGCCGCCGTGCAGGAGCGCTTCGGTTGCACCGTGCATGCCCACAGCGCCTACAGCACGGCTCTCACGCTGGAAGAAGCAGCAAGTGGCTGGGGGATTCCCCCGGTGCCGGCGTTCCGCGTGGATGATGTGCTGGGCAGCAGCACCCCCCGCGCTGACTGGGCCGGGCTGGAGTGGGAGATATTCTCCATACCCGGTCACGCGCCGGATGGGGTGGCGTATCTGCTGAGGGGAGAGGGCTGCGTCTTTGTGGGGGATATCCTCTTTGCCGGTTCCGTAGGGCGCACAGATTTCCCCGGGGGCAGCATGGCACAGCTGGTGCGCGGTATCCGCACGCATCTGATGCCGCTTGACCCGCACACGGAGGTATTCAGCGGGCATGGTCCCTCCACCTCCATCGGTGAGGAGTTGCTCAATAACCCCTATATCGCCTGATTTACTTCATCAACCATTTTCAACAAGAATAAGAAGCTATATGACATTCGAAGAACTGGGGCTGGCCGCGCCCATCCTGGCGGCTGTGAAGGACTGTGGGTATGAATCCCCCACACCGATTCAGGAGCAGGCTATCCCGCAGATTTTACAGGGTAAGGATGTCATTGGTGCCTCACAGACCGGCACCGGCAAGTCTGCGGCCTTTGCGCTGCCGCTGCTCAGCCGCATTGAGCACACCGGCCGGCCGCAGATTCTCGTGCTGGAGCCCACCCGCGAGCTGGCAGACCAGCTGGCAGAGGCGTTCCGCGCCTATGCCGCGCACACGGATATCCGCATCGGGCTGTTGTACGGTGGTGTGGGCTACGGCAAGCAGTCCGAAGAGCTGCAAAAGGGGGTGGACGTGGTGGTGGCCACACCCGGCCGCCTCATTGACCATTTCTACCGCGGCAACATGAAGTTCAAGGAGGTGAAAACCCTGGTGCTGGATGAGGTGGACCGCATGACGGATATGGGATTCCTGCCCATTGTCCGCAAGATTGTGAACCTCTGTCCCTGGGAGGGTCGCCAGACGCTCTTCTTCTCTGCCACCATGCCGCAGATTCTGCAAGGGTTTGCCAAGTGGTGTCTGACCGACCCGGTGGAGATTGCCATTGCCCGCCGTGAGGTGGCCTCCACGATTTCCCACGCATTCTACCCGGTGGGCCTGGATCAGCGCGATGATTTGCTGCTGGCGCTGGTGAAAGCCACGGATTTCCAGAACCTGATGGTGTTCACCCGCACCCGCAAGGAGGCAGATGCCGTGGCCAACATGCTCTCCCGCTCCGGCTGGGATAAGCAGGTCACCTGCATGCACTCGGATATCCCCCAGAAAGAGCGTATGGCCGCCCTCAGGGGATTCAAGGAGGACAAATTCCGAATCCTGGTGGCCACGGATGTGGCCGCCCGCGGTATCGATATCAACGGCGTAACTCACGTCATCAACTACCGTGTGCCGGAAAACCCGGAGGACTATGTGCACCGCATCGGCCGCACCGGGCGTGCAGAGGCCACGGGCGATGCCTTCACCCTGCTGACGGCGGATGAGGTGGACTTCGCCAAGAGCGTGGAGTGTTTTATCAACCAAAAGATTGAGCGCCGCAAGCTGGAGGGCTTCGACTATGCCTACACGGCGCTGTTGGAGACATCCCCCGTGCGCCCGCTGCGCAAACCGCGCCCGGCTGCGCCCAAGCGCCGCCGCCGCTGATGAATCTGCCATGCGCGTCGTCAGCATAGACCCCGCCATCCGCAACACGGGCTATGCCGTGCTGGAGGGCGATTACCGCGCGCCGCAGGCACTGGCCTACGGCACACTTTCCCTGCCTGCCAAGCTGCCGCAGAGTGCCTGTTTGCGGGCAATTCACGAGCACGTCTGCTCCCTCATCCGCGAATGGCAGCCGGATGAGCTGGCCATCGAGGGTATCATCTATGTGCAATCCCACCGCACGGCCATCTCCATGGGCTCTGCACGCGGTGCCACGGTGCTGGCAGCCGCGCTGCATGATTTACCCATCATGGAATACCCGCCCACCTGTGTGAAACTGGCCACGGTGGGTCGCGGCGGGGCAGGCAAGCCGCAGGTGGCGTTCATGATGCGCGCGCTGCTGCAGCTCAGCGAGACCCCGGCCCCGGACGCAGCGGATGCTCTGGCCATCGGCTATTCCCACCTGGTGGCAGCAGACCCGCTGAAGGCTCATCTCTTCCGCGACCGCAAGTATATCTGATGAAGCTGCGCTGGTTGATTGTGCTGTTATCTTCTCTCTCGGTTGCTATGGCGACACCCATGCGTGTACCTGCCCCGCAGAATGGTGTTGATTATACCCGGCGCGACCGTTGGAATGCCACGGAATCCCCGGAACCGGACGGCGGATGGGAGCCGAATGACACCCGTCGCCCGCGCACAGGACAGAGCGGCTGGCAGTTTCACCCCTCTAACAAATGGAAAGCTCCCCGTGATGCGGAGGCAGAAAGGCAGCGGGATGCTGACCGCCGCCGCCGGATGAACAGCAGAGCACGCCTGCGCCTAGATTGAATCCTGCCGCTATCAGCGGAGGAAGCGGCGGTTGCCGTAGATGATACGGATGAAATGCTCACCGGCGGCACGGTTCACGAGGCGGTGCTGTCCGTTTTCTCCCCGCACCATTACTTCCGGCGGTGCAGACATTGCATGCGCATCCACCACGGCTTCCAGCAGCGAAGCCTCGGATTCGGCCAGCCAGCTGCGCACGGCATGGTGAATCAGCTGCGCCTGATGAATGCGCCCGGCTTTCAGCCCCATGGCCGCTGCGACCTCTGCCACAGAAAAGGGGGCAGAGGTTGCTGCACGGTCTATTCGCATGCTGTCCGGCAATAATCGCTGCAGCACCAGTATTTTGAGGGACAGGTGCTCCCGCTGTAGTGTCAGCAGTTCGTTCAGATGGCGCAGGACTCCCTCTGCTGTGCATACTGCAATAACCTGGCGGGAGGGGTAGGCTGATTTGGCACCGATACCCATGGGCAATGCGCTCTCTCCCAGACCGGAGCGGAACGCACCTGTCAGCCGCTGCTTTCCCGACGGATGCAGATAGCGGGCACACCACAGCATGGGTGCTCCCACCTCCACGCAGAAGACGGCATCCGGCTCCGCATGGTCACTCACCACCCGTGTCACCAGTTCCGGGCGCAGGGGCAGCCTGTCATCCGTGTTGCGCACATACTGCTCTGAGCGCGCCAGCTCCCTGCGGTGCAAACTACGCATGGCAGTGGCAAAATCATCATTCATTCCGCGTTTCACCAGCGGAAGAAGCTCCCGGGCCACCTCCCTCACATCCCCTGCCACGGCCAGCCGCAGCCTGCACCTTCTTCCCAGGGCGGCGGGGTCACTATCCACCTGTACCACGTTCCCATGCGCAGGAAGGTATTCCGGGTAGGGAAAATCCGTGCCCCACATCACCAGCAGCCCGCAATCCATCACGGCGGCGGGTGCAGCCCCCCAGCCCATGATTCCGGTCATGCCTATGGCCAGCTCGTTATTACCCTCCACAACCTGCTTGCCGGCCATAGTGAACACCACCGGTGCCTGCAAGCGCTGCGCCAGCAGCAGAAGTTCCTCCCGCGCTCCCTCACAACCGCCACCGCACAGAAAGACCGTGCGCTCACTCTTATTCAGGATAGATGCCATCTCTGCCACATCTGCCGGGTGGGGACGCAGAGGCTGTACCCTGATAGCTTGCCGTGGTGGGCAAATGACATCACCTGCCGGCATCCCGGCGACTTCTTCCCGAATCAACAGCAAAACCGGCCCCCGCCCGGTGTCTGTCCGCCGCAGGGCTTCTGTCAGGGTGGGCACAGCCTCCTCCGGGTACTGCACGATTTCCGCATGACAACATCCTCCCGGGCCGTCCGACAGTCTACTATCGGACGGCAATACACCCAGCACCAGCAGGCGGTCTCTGTTCTCTGCCGCTTCTGCCATCGCAGCCCTGATGCGGTACAGCCCGGGCAGGCAACCTGCGTAGCACACCTGTGTCTCTCCGGTGAGTCTCGCGCCTGCGGATGCCGCCAGCACGGCGGCATCCTCCTGCTGCAACTCTGTGCGACGCTTCCAACGCTTCTCGCGATGGAGCGTTTCCATCAACACATTGTCACACTCCCCGGCCAGACTGTACAGCTGCCGCTGTCCGTCCGCTGCCAGCATGTCGCACCATTGCTCTGCCACGGTCTTGCTCATGCACCATTTTTTCGCATGGCAGAAGCGCTTTTTCAAGCTAACTCTCCACCTGTTCCGGCGGGCTCACCTCCTCTGCTGACATATCATGAAACTGCTGCCAGTGGATGAACTGCTCCCGCCGGGCTCTCCGCCAGGCTTTCAGTTTCATCACTTCCGATTTCAGATACAGGCACTGGTGACGATACCCTCTCGTCGTCATCACACGCCGCCGTATTTCCGATAATTTACCGGATGCCACATAGCGATACAGCGTGCTGCGCGCAACCCCGAGAAGCAATAGCGCATCCCGGGCGTTTACCATGGTCTGCGGAAGTTTCCTTTGCACCGGTGGCAGTCTCTTTATCATTCGTTTCACCGTTTCCCTGTCCCAATACATCAGCCTTCTCCCATCCCCATTCATACGGACATAATAGAAGGGGACGTCCTTGTTTCTCAGAAATGCATGGGCAGAACTGTTGCTCCTTCCCAAAATCTTCGCTGCTTCCGCTGTGGATATGGTATTATACAACGGCCGGTCATAGGGCTGACCCGTCCTCGGATTCATCCCGTCTTCCGCTTGAAACAATCTATCCGGGTATTTTACCCCGGGTATACTGATCAGCCGTATGCCTCCCATTCCTACCAGTGTTCGCGGCAGCCGGGCAGAGCTTACCATCTCTGCGCCACCTCCGGCAGCGCATCTCTCGTTTCTTGCTTGTTATTCATTGGGGTAGTCTTTCTTTTGTTAGAAAGTTCCCCGTTTCTAACAGATTGTCTCCAAAAAATCAAGTTGTTTGTTGTTTTAGCTTTTTTATCGATTCATTGTCAATGGTGTAGAATATTAAAAACATATACTTTACTTATCGTCCGATTTCATTGAAAAAAAGCCGATAATCGTACTGACTCACTTCACGATAAGCTGCTTAACAGGCAATAAAATACCCCTGACGGATGCTTTTTTTTCCGGCAGGGGCAAAAATGGGATTTTCCGTTGATTAGTAGCGTCTGTTGCGATAGCGGGAGAGCTTCTTACGCTCGCCGGAACCTCGCAGCATGCCGATGAGGGTCAGCAAGACCACAATGGCAACGGCACCGCCTATCAGCATGGTCGGACTGACTCCCTTGAGACCGATGGCAGCCTGTACAGAGGAAAGATTAAAACGGGATTCCACCTTGATATCTTCAAATTCATCTGCCATTTCTTCTTCTTCCGGCTCTGCAGATGCCACTACTCGGGAGGTTTTCCCGGTTGTCGTGCGAGTGGATGCAGTCGCAGCAGAATCAGATGCCTTCTCTGCCGGTTTTCTGACAACAGTGACATGACGAACGGGTTTCGCACTGTCAGATGAGGGAGCTTCGGAAGCCAGCGGAGTATTAAGTCTTCTTGCTTCCTGTTCGGCAATCACCTTGCCAATGGAAGCACCCGCCCTGTTACCCAGAGCCGTCTCACCGCCGGAAGTCGTATTGGCCTCTCCCAGCAGGCTGCGGTTGGAATCCGGCAGTGTAGGATAAATCATGACTTTCTTGCATTTGTTGGCCTTGGACATCTCCATGAAAGCGTAACAACTGCCGGATTTGGCATTGTGAGAATTGACAGGCACACCGTATTTCTCTGCCTTCTTCTTGTCCATTTTTTTCCATTTGGTCTTACCACCGTCGGTAATTCGACGCACATCGGCAGCAGCTTTCTGGGGTTCCACGCCGCTGCCATATTCCAACATCACCATGAGCAACTCTTCGTTCTGCGGATTGAAATCCACAGAAACGCGCTTATTGCCGGGAATGACCCAGGTGCGGCGCACGGTAAAGTCATCCAGAATGGTGAATGAATAATCCTTGGAGAGCGTCTGATCTGCCTGCGTGCGGGTCAGAGTCGGTGTAATTTCATCCAGTTGCAATGCCATGACCGGAGCCGTGGCAACCATCTGTATCAGGGTAATCAGGTATAATAGTTTCTTCATAAGTTATCTGCGGGGCAGCATAGCATATCTAACGAATTAGCTCAAGACTTTTCTTTCGAGTTACCAATGCCATACAAACGCGTCTCTCAAAGATTGTGTATATTATAGAAATATCAACAAGGTTTTAAAAGCCACCTCGCCCGACAAATGGGAAGATAACGAGAAGTACAAAGTCAAATGAACGATGGACAAGGTACGGAATTCCGCTCGCGTTGCTCGCATGCAAACGCTTTGCAAATAATTCTTTAACTGTTGCGAGCCGGAGGCTCGCCTGACTTTTCCTTCGTCCATTGTTCTTTGTCCATTGTCCTTCAAATTCTCATCTATATCGGCTCTTATTCAAACGTTGGGGCACATGTGAATGCCACAAAGTCTCCGAAGAAGAGCCCCGCGTCACCACCGACAATGGTGGCCATGATGATGGTGGTGGTGACCATGATGATGCCCGAAGATAATCGGCGGCAGAGAGATGCCCAGGGTAAAAGCAGGACGGGCAACCACGGGAGCCGGGGCAACGGGCTGCGGCGGCACGTAATCCTCCTGATACACGGGAACGGAGCCGCTTTTTTCATCTGCGTAGGGATTATAGGGGCTGTTGGGCGGGGCTCCCGCCACGGGATAGTAGTAGCAGGAGCTCAGCGCCGCTGCGACAAGCATCCCGCCTGCCCATCTGTATGCATGATTCTTCATGGTGTACGAAGGAGTCCGGTATCCGTCGGACTCCATTCTTTCAGGCGCGTCAAAATCACCATTTTGTTTGTCCTCAACGGACAAAATTAGTGAAGACTGCTTTTTCTCGGGCAGGCGGCAGAATACCGGCGGATTCGGCAGCCTCCCTGCATTTGAGATGCCATGCCAGATTGCGGGCGATAATGCGCATGTTCTGCATACCTTCCTCATCCTGCCTCACTTCATCCGGGTTGGCACCATGCACCATATTCCAGTAGCGCCCGGAGATAATGGGCATTTCGGATATCTGGAAATACTTGTTGAGTTGGTCAAGAGCGGCTGTTGTTCCGGCGCGGCGGGCGCTCACCACGGCCACACCCGGCTTGTGGCGGAACACATCCCGCCGCCCGATGAAGGCAGAGTAGAATACCCTGTCCATAAACGGAACAATGGCACCGCTGGCAGAGCCGTAATGAACGGGTGAACCCAGCACCAGAGCATCATACTCCGCCATCATCTCCACAAAGGCATTCACCCGGTCATCCGTGGCGCACCTGCGCAGAGTATAGCAGGCGCGACAGTCGGTGCAGGGCTTCACCCCTTCCGTACCGATGTAGTAGATGTGTGTACCAATTCCCTCTGCTTCCAGTGCATCTGCCATCTCCCGCAGTGCAGTGTATGTACACCCCTTTTCATGGGGCGAGCCGTTCACAAGCATGACTTTTTTCATGCCTGTCAGTATACCCCATCATCTCCGGGAGCGCAAGTGTGTTTTACCTCAACAGCTCTTCGGCATCTGCCACGGGGATGAGCCACTTCTCGCGGCGCAGCCAGGTGCGCTGGCGCTTGGCGTACTGACGCGTGGCCAGAGCAATGGCAGCGGCTAAATCCGCGCGGGAAATGCGCCCGGCCAAATGCTCCAACACCTGGGGAAGACCCAGGGTTTTCGCAGCAGTCGGGGAGAGGGTGGCGGGGTCGAGGGCGGCCACTTCCTCAATGGCTCCCTCCTGCAACATACGCTCGGCTCGGGCGGCTATGCGGGCATCCAACTCTTCCACAGGGCGGGTGATGACGTATCCTCTGCCAATGGGCTGCTGCCAGTTGTTGCGCCAGTAGGAAAGTGGTTTCCCACCCAGCAGGACTATCTCCAGATTGCGCTCCACGTAGCGAGGATTCTGCAAATTCGTGGCGGCGGCACCCTCCGGGTCAGCTTCCTGCAGGCGGCGCACCAATTCCTCCGGCGGCAGCTTGCTCAGCTCTGCCCTCAGTACCGGGTCGCTCGGCGGTGCCGGGGATATGCCGTGGGAAATGAATTTGACGTACAAGCCGGAGCCACCGGTGATGATGGGGCGTTTCCCGGCTTCCTGCAAACGCCGGATGCAGTCCCCTGCCCGCCGGGCATGCGTGGCGGCATCGTTCTCCTCCGTGGGATTCAGAAAGCCGACCAGATGGTGGGGGATGCGGGACAATTCCTCCTGCGTGGGCGCAGCGGTGATGATGGGCATGCCGCGGTAGACCTGGTAAGCATCTGCGCTGATGATTTCCGCATTGCCCAGCTTTTCCGCCAGCTCAACCGCCGCCGCACTCTTACCGCTGCCGGTGGGGCCCAGTACAAAAATGGGTTCTGTGTCAGGATTCTTCATTCGGAGGGATATTTAAGGGATGAGCCATGTTGATTTCTACCTTTTTGGCTGTCGATGCACCCCAATATCAACAGGAACACCACATTCAGGGGAGGCAATAAGATGAATGTTACCGGGAAAATGACATAGAACAGAGGCTGCACTACTTCCACGGTGCCTGTCTTGTGAAAAAGATATAACAGCGTATGGAAACAGGGTATGGCCAGCAACAATAAAACCCATCGGTCGCTCCACCCCACATCATGCAGACGCCGCACCACCACACTGCCGGAGAGCAGCGGAATGATAATCAACATTGTTACCACACAGATGATTCCTACCACATGCGGATAAGGTATCAATGTCGGAAAACATCGGTGCGTCGTATCCACGAAGTTAATGAAAATAAAAACCATCAGTACCATCCCCCACCAGGCCCAATATTCATTGCGGCAGGAGCGACCACGAAACTGGAACACCCGCCGCAGAGCAAGAAGCATACAGTCCCGGATTCTGCTCACAGGCACAGCCTGTGCCCGACCGCAGACGGAGCAGTATTTTTCTTCCACACCATGCAGGGTGTTACAGTACGGGCATAAAATCTTCATCGGGGGTACTTAGAAGAAGGTCCGTAGGCGTTGCCACCGCGTTGAGTGTCCTGGAAGTGGGAAATGATGATGCGGCAGCTCACGCCGATGGGTACCAGGCACAGGAGAGCGTAGGCCACGGCAAATGCCGTGGTATCCGGTTCCAGTAAAAAGACGGCAAAGAGGGGAGTCAGGAAGCTCAATACTCCCCCGGGTATCCAGACGCCGCTTGCTCCTATATCATGCAGACGGCGTACGGAAACGCTGATGTAAGGTATCATCATCAGAACGGTCGGTAGAAATATCCCCATCAAAACCAATATCAGCCCCAGCGTATCTGTATCTTCCGGCTTACACATATCTTCCGGCGTATACATTGGCAATGCGATGACCATGAGCATAGCCATTATACCGGATAATACGTACAGAATAATATTCTCAAACAGCACGAAGCTCCAGTACTCCATGCGGGTGGCACGCCCGCGCAGGGTGAAGCTTTTTTTCATGGCAAATACAAAATGCCTCCACAGATTCTCTCGCTCCTCCGGCGGCAGAGCCATTTCATAGCCGCAATGCGGACAACGTGCAGGCATGATGTAGCCGTTGATGTCCTTTCCGCAGGAGGGGCAGAGTCCCATGGAACTGTTCGCAATGGCTGCCAGTTCCTCCGCCATCTCCGGCAGGGAGGACAGGGGAACCCACTCGCTGTTCCCTTCCGGCAGAACGAGAGACTCCGGCAGCAGGGCTTCCGTGCGAATGGCAGATTTCAACTGCTCTTCCGTCACGGGTCCCACCGGCTGGCGATAGCTGTTCAGATAATGGTAGTTCATAGGTCAGGCGTAGGGGTATTTGGATGAGGGTCCGTATTTGTTCGCGCCGCGTTGACTGTCGATGCAGGCTACTATGATGATTCCTACCGTAACCAGATGCGACAGCATCGATATGATGGCATTTATCCATACCATCCCATGGGAGAGCCCCAAGGGGTGTTCCGGCTTTTCCTGCGCCTCCTCCCGGTTTGCGTAGCGATACCGTGCGGAGCGAACTTCTCTGCGGGAGATAACTCGTACTTCTCCCTCCCCTTCAGGAAACTTGATTTCCGGATGCTTTTTCCGTAATTCCTCCAGGCTCATGACTTCATCCGTGTTGCTCACCTTGCGCTCCACCGGAATATCTGACCACATCATCTTTGAGTAAGCCACGTAGCAATGGCCATACACCGTCATGGCAAAGGGGATAATCGCCCACCATCCGCTCAACCCGATATCGTGCAGTCGGCGTACAAGAAGCGGATACGTGAGTAATCCCCCCACCCCGGCAATGCAGTAAAAAATGCAGAACCAATCTGACGGCAATGTCACCGAGGAAAAGCTGATGAAAAACAAAGATGTGCCCGACAGTATCAGCAGCAACAGCAATGTCAATACGCCGAAAAGAAAAAAGGACCAGTATTCCTTGCGCTGGCTGCGCCCGCGAAAGCTCAGCAGACGGCGCAGCGCCAGACAGAAAAAGCTCCACATGGAACTATCAGCAGGTGCCTGTGCAGCCCCGCAGGAGGGACAGGAAGGCGGCAGGACATACCCCTCCTGCTCTGCACCGCAGCGGACGCAGCACCCGAGTTTCTCAAAAGACGGCGGGAGTGGCACGGGAATCGAATTCTGCTGTTGCATCCAGCTTTTCTCCGATAAAGGTCGCCAGCTTTGTTCACCCTCTTTCGCACAGAGGGTGTCTGCATGAATGGTGCCGTTGAGCACCATGACGCACATCTGCTGCATGGTATAAGGACCGCAAATGTTGCGGGCGGTATCCAGATAGTAGTATTTCATGATTCGGGGTCGGGTATGTGTTCAGCGGAATTCTTCCTTGATGGCAAGAAGCCGGGTACAAGAAGAAGCAGAAGAAAAACACCGTTGCATCTGGTCAGCACATCCAGGCAGAAAAGGGCCTCTTGATTGTCCTTCCATACCGGGTCGGCAATGTTGTGGTACATCTGTAACAGTTCATTTTGTTCACGCACCTGCAAACGTGTGAGTGCCTCCTGTCTCGCCGGAGCATCATTCACGTATTCCAGATGCACCCGCTCCTTTTCCCGGTCTATTGTTTCAATGATGGGTTTCGCAGCGCTGAGGGACTGCACCATGATGGGAAAGCCCAGATAAATAAACAATGCCAGATTCAACATCAGGCTGAGCAGTACCTGCCACGACCATGAGGGCTTCAACCCGGCATCCCTCAACCGCCGTGCCAGCATCAGAAAGAACGGAGACAACGCCGCCCCCAGGACCAGGACGGCATACAGCGCTGCCAGCACCGGGATGTAAGCGGCCTTATTCAGATGATAAACGATACCGCCAACTACCCCACCCAGACACAACAGAAAAGCCGCTGCCAGACAAAGAGGAATCGTGCCCAGCAACCAAGCCCAGTACTCCAACCTCCCTGCCCTGCCCCGCGGGCTGTACCAGTGGGAAGCAGTTGCGGCAGAAGTTGGCCGGGTATCGGGCATGGGGTGATTCATCCTCGGGGATATTTGATGCTGGGTCCGTACTTGTTCGGGCCGCGCTTGCTGTCAATGAAGCCAATCACCAAGGCCGCCAGACCGGCCAGCGTAGAGAATATATTGCTCAGAGCAGACAGGAGCATCAGAGAGGTATGCTGAGGATTCTTGTATAGCTCATTCAACTGTTTCTCTATGTCGCGTTCCAATTCTCTTTGAGCCAGCGCCGCATCTATCCTGCGCTTTTTCATGATATCCTGCGCCAGCGCTTCATTTCCATTATCCCGTGCTTCTTTGACCAGACGTGCGGCTGCCTCACCGGCTGCTGTTTCATTCTGAATGTATGTTTCTGTTATGGGAACGATGGTTTCCATAGCGTTTTCGGCAAAACTTTCGGTCATCGGAATAATCAGGTACATACTGCCGGTTGAAATGGTCAGTATGAGCGCTCCCCACCAAGCAGATAAGCCCAAATCATGGAATCGTCGGCCATACAGGAAAAACCAGGGAATGCAAAACATGGCATACAGCACCACAATATACATGCCCATACCCGGCCATATCTGCATGAATTTATCATAATCAAAATCATCAGCAACGAACAGCTCCATGCCCATGTAAACAATGCCGGCCAAGAGCAGGAAGAACCACAGAAACGTCACCGGTATCATGGCCACACAGAAAGCCCAATACTCCTTACGCGTGGCACGACCGCGCAGGCTGAACATACGCCGCAGGGAGTGCATCATATACGCCCAGAAACTGTCGCTCGCCGGGCGCAGGCGATAACCACAGGAAGGACACTGATGCGGCACAGCCCACCCGGTCAGCTCGTGGGAGCATTTAGGACATGGTCCCGGCTCCACACCGACTCCGCCACGGGCAAAACCCGCCGACTCCCCTGCCCCGGTCACCACCTGCCCATTCTGCACCCAGGGCTGCTCACTGAGGGGTTTCCAGTTCGCATCTCCGGCTAATGCTACCTTGGTCTCCTGCGTCACAGCGCCGGACAGCATCAAGGCCGCCATTTGCTCAATAGTAAAGGGTCCCTGGGGCTTGTTGGAATCATTCAGATAGTAGTATTGTGCACTTCCCATAAATGTTGGGCTATTATCCTATCTAAGCACTACCATGTCAAGCTATCAGTCTGACACTCTGCAAAAGAAACACCGCTGTGCCGTCGGTGGTATGAGAAGCCACGTTCCCATTAGTCAGGTGGGTGCGGAGTGGGGGTCGCTGAGGTATCCATTGGACGGAACATAAAACCCCTCGTACTTGATGCCCCTTATATATTTACATCGGTCCGGGCCTTATTGAACCACGCGTCACGAGCACAGCAGCTGGTTCTTTATATACCATACTCCCCCGCCCGATGCAAGTATATTCTGACTCATCTTTCATAACTATTGGATTGCATTTGTTCCATGTGGAACATTCTCCTTTTTTATCATATAAAAAATACTTATATTTCAATCATTAAGACACGCCTGTACGCGCGCGTGAGCGCGATATTATTTGACAAAAGTGTGATAAATGTGTATAACTGCCGCAGACACATGACGATACCTCAAATATTAACAAAACAACTGTCGGCAGCCCTCAGCACCGTACTGGGTGATGCGCTGCCGGAGGGATTCATACCTGCTGTGACTCCGTCACAGGATTTACGCTTTGGCGATTACCAGAGCAATGCAGCCATGATGCTTGCCAAACAGGTACGCACCAACCCCCGTGCGCTGGCTACTCAAGTGCTGGAAGCTTTCGGTGAATCAGAAGCCGCCACACTTGAAATTGCCGGTCCCGGCTTCATCAATTTCCGCATTCGTCCGGAGTTCTTCGCCTCCATGACAGAGGCCATGATGAACGATGAACGCCTGGGTGTCGCCCTGACAGAACAACCGAAAACACTGGTCATCGACTTCTCTGCCCCGAATGTGGCCAAGCCCATGCATGTGGGTCATATCCGCTCCACCATCATTGGCGATACCCTCGGACGCCTCGCCCGCTTCCTCGGTCACACGGTTATTACTGATAACCATATCGGTGACTGGGGAACTCAGTTTGGCATGATTCTCTGGGGATGGAAAAATATCCTGAACCAGGAAGAGCTGGCCAAAGATCCCATCGAAGCATTGCTGGCGGTCTATAAAGAAGTGAATACCCGCTGCAAGGAAGACGCTTCCCTGCTCCCTGTCAGCAAGGCTGAACTGGTCAAACTCCAGAGCGGCGATGAGGAGAATCTGAGCATCTGGAAACGCTGCATCGAAGTCACGAAAATTGGTCTGGAAAAGATTTACAGTCAACTGGATATATCATTCGATTACTGGCTGGGCGAAAGTGCATATAATGATGCCCTTGCCCCGCTGGTGGAAGACCTCATTGCGAAGGGTATTGCCCGCGAAAGTGACGGAGCTATCTGCGTCTTCTCCGATGGTTTCCACAAGCCGCAGAATGACCCCTTCCTCGTGCAGAAAGATGGCGAATGGGTGCCTGTCCCGGCTATTATCCGCAAGGCCGACGGCGGCTTCCTCTATGCCACTACCGACCTCGCCACTCTCGATTATCGCACCACTCATTTCAATGCTGATTCCATCTGGTATGTAGTGGGCGCACCGCAGGAAAAACACTTCAAGCAGATATTCGATATCGAGCGTATGCGGGGCGTGAGCGGTGACTTCCGTCACGTTGCCTTCGGCTCCATTCTGGGTAAGGACAGACGCCCCTTCAAGACGCGTTCCGGCGATACAGTGAGCTTGCAGGATGTCATTGACGAGGCCGTTACCCGCGCTGCCAAGGTCATTGAAGAAAAGAGCCCGGATATGCCGGAGGACGAAAAAGCAGCCGTTTCTCAGGCCGTCGGTATCGGTGCCATCAAGTTTGCGGAGCTCTCACAGAACCGTATGAGCGACTATATTTTCGACTGGGATAAGATGCTCGCCCTCACTGGTGATACCGCTCCTTACCTCCAGAATTCCTACGTCCGTGTGCGTTCCATCTTCCGTAAAATTGATACGCAATTCGTTAAACCTCAATCTCTTACATTAACAGAAGATGCAGAGATTCATCTGGCTCGTATGCTGGTTCGATACGGTGAAGTAGTACCCTCTACTCTTGATGATTGCCGACCGAATCTACTGGCTTCCTACCTGTATGATTTAGCCCGTGCCTTCCACAGTTTCTATGAAGCCTGCCCTGTTCTGAAGAGCGAAGGTGCTACACGTGAAACGCGTCTGGCCCTCTGCGACCTGACCGCTTCCGTCCTTAAACATGGTATGTGTCTCTTTGGTATTACCATGCCGGAAAGGATGTAAATATGAAAACAAAACAGCTGTTCCACATGGAACAAAAGCTCGTCATTCTCTGCGCCGCTTCAGCTATATTAGCTGGCGGCGCAGAGCCGCTTTATGGTCAGAATAAGAATGAAGTCCCCTGCCCTGCTCTTCAATCTGATGAAGAGAGAGCAGTAGAAGAAATAGTTCTCGCCACGGAGAACAGAGAAACTTCTCGAATAATCAATCTGGCATTACAGGATACATTGCTCGGATATGATTCGCTCGCGCGCGCGTATTACATCAGAGCACTAAATCTGGAGCCGCAATCAGCTATTGCTCTCTGTGGACTGATGCTGCTGGAGCAATCAGACAGAAGTCAGTATACTCAGCAGCTGCAGCAATTAACGGCTATCATCAATTCACCAGATTTTCTGGCTACACCCGAAGAGTTGTTCTACATAGAAACGTTTCTGAAAATCATTTCAGGTGATGTCTCCGGTGCTGCTGATGATTTTGCAAAACGCTCCGAACGATACCGTGCGGATATACTGGCTGCTTGCTGGGCTGTATCACTTTATCATTCGCTTGGTGATGAAGAAAAATCTCGTTCCCTATCTCAACGCTTATTCGAGAAACACTCTGAGAACCTTCTCTGCCGATACCTGCATTGCCTCGTTTACGAAAATGAAAAAGTAATTCCATGTGAAATCATCAAACTATCGAGAGAATTTTCTGCCGCATGGCATCATCCCATGGTGCTACACCTGAGCGGACACCTGATGTACAAGAATGGTATGTTTGCAGAAGCAAGAAATCATTTCTGTAGAGAACGAAATATCATTCGACAGGATATACTTGCATTCCGTATTGATAAAAGAGATTCATTCGAACTTCATCGTGCCGGTCTGTACGAATGCGCATCTGCATTAAAGAGTTCCGGTCCGGCGTTCCACATGGAACTTCTTAATGAAGCAAAGCTAGAAAAAGAAGTTCTTCATCGAGGCGATGTTCTTTTTCGATGGGAGGTCATGACTCAGCCTTTACGTGAATTAGTAATGCGACAGACGCCTCCTACAGCCAAAGAAGTGCGTCGAGCTGTTCAATCATCTGTTCCACATGAAACAATTGTCGACGATGATTTATGCCATCAATTTTCTGAATGTCTCAAATCCGTTCTCCAGGTTCGGGTATTGGTAAACAGTAAGAGAATGAATAAAGCCAATGAAGTTCTTGAAAAGGCAGAACAAGCGTATATTCGGTTGAGAGATTCTCGCGACAGTCTTTCCATGAAGAGCATGACATATACGATTTGTTACATGCGAGCGCTTGATTGTGCCGAAACTTCTCTTAATATAGCACGTTCACTTGTTTTCAGCGATTCTGCTTCCATGTGGAACAAGAAGGTTCAAGAGTCTCTTCATCGACAAAAACAATTTCGTATGCTTCCACCCATGCTTGTGCCCGTTTCTTCTACAAAATAGAGCAGGGCAGGGGAGTTATATCATATGCAGACCTCCGATGTCGTTTCATCGGAGGATTTTTTTGTTCCATGTGGAACAATCAACTTTACCGAAATATCTTAATTTATCAACTATTTCTTTTTCACAGAAATCGATTGACGGGTCAGTTTCTATATGATATATTCTTAATATGAAAACCAATATGTTACGGTTGCTGTTAATGGTCGGATGTATGGTAGGTGTGGTTGGCACATTGAATTCCTGTGCCTATACACAATTCAATAAACAAATCACGGAAAAGGCCACGGTATACAATGGGTTCGCTGTGGAACTGCCGCTTAGTCTTTATTCTTCTCAGGGTGGATGGTATGTCAAGGTACGTAAGCTTGAGATACAGAAAATCAAGCCCTTTGTACATGACAGCATCATGCTGACTGATACAAGTAAGGAAGGTCTCGGCACACCCAAGCCATTTTCTCATTATACTGAATATCAATATATTAAGATATCTAATGGAACAGCAGCCGTTCTTCAGAGAACAGATGGATATGCTACGCTGGAAACATTGTGCGATGAGCTGAAAGCCGGCTATGCGCAGGGTTGTGTATCAGAGCTGCCCGACAGCATGCAGCACCGGGTATATGCCCAAATCAAGACAGAGCAGGGGAATGTAGCCTATGTTTCTGCTGACGGACAACCTATCCGCAAGCCCGGAATGGGTACTAAAGTTCTCAGCAAAGTAGCACTTGTATGTGTCGATGTACCGGGCACCGTTATCTATAATGTTTCGATGCCGATAATGGCTCCCTTTATCTTTTTTAAGGATTTTCTGAGTAACAATGACTCTTTAAGTAATATAAATCATTGATACTAAATATATTATATTAATTATTCACAAAACATAGTGAATAAGTCTGTGAATAAACGGTGAATAGAGATGTGAATAACTTTTATTCACAACCGGGAATCAGGTTATGCACCGGGTTATCCACAGAACAGGTATTTCTTAAAGTACTGTCAATGAAATCATTGAATGAGTTATTAAACTTATTCACAGGACTGATGATGATGAATTTAAATTTCAAGTATTCATTAGTCATCAGTCGGGACAACGTAAAAGAGCAAACGGGTGCTCCCCTTGACAGATAGCCGCAAGATGATAGAATGGACTCATGGATGACTTATCTCCCAATCAGGATTATCTCTGGATGATGCGAGCTGTAGAGCTCGCCCGTCGCGGTGTGGGAACAACCAGCCCCAATCCGCCGGTGGGTGCAGTTATTGTTCGCGACGGGTTTATTCTCGGAGAAGGGCATCATGAAATAGCAGGAGAGCTGCATGCTGAGCGGCGTGCCATTGACAATGCTCACTGGAAGGGAAACGGCCAATGGCTGAAGGGATCTACCATATATGTGACTCTGGAACCTTGCTCCAGCTATGGCCGCACGCCGCCTTGTACAGAAGCTATCATCGAGGCCGGTATCAGCCGCGTGGTATATGGAGCCGTTGACCCGGATGAGCGGCATCGGGGCAGGGCAGATGCAATATTGCGCGCGCATGGAATCGAAGTGGAGCATGGCATCTGCGGAGAAGTGTGTGAGATATTGGTGCGCCCCTGGGTCTGGTCGGTGAAGAATCGTCGCCCCTGGGTGTTGGCAAAAGTAGCCACGACCATGGACGGGCGCATGACGCGGCGTGATGACCGCTGGCTGTCCAGCCCGAAAGCGCTGCGCAATGCGCACCAGCTGCGGGCAGAGAGTGATGCAATTCTGGTGGGCGGCGGCACGGTGAGGATGGATGACCCGGCGCTGACGATACGCACGCCCTTGCAGGCACCTTCACCGCGCAAGAAGCAGCCCTATCGCATCGTCATGACGCGCGACCGCAACAGCATACCGGCCGACTGTCAGTTACTGACGGATGAGTACGCAGATCGAACGATTATTCTGGAGCAGGTGTCAGACCTGAAGGTGATGCTGGAGGAGCTGTACAGCCGATACGGCATCGTGAATCTGCTGCTGGAATGCGGTGGTCAGCTGCTCCGCCATTTCCTGGAGGAAGGACTCGTCAATGAATGGGTGCAGGATATTGCGCCGATTCTGGGTGGTGGACCTGCTCCCATGGTACCGGGTGACTACCTGAAACGCGAGTGCAAGTTCCGGGAAGAGGAGATTCTGGCCTGCGAACCTGATATTATCCTGAGAGGAATACTGGAATGAAATACTGGCGATGGTATGTGAGGCTCTTCATCCTGCTGACCATGGGCGCGGTCGCGCTGTATGCCTGTTATGCAGAGCGGGAATGGATAGAGCTCACACACCATCGTCTCCATCTGCCGGAATGGCAGGGCAGGGTGGCGCGTCTGGCAGTGCTGAGCGATTTGCACGTTCGCCCGGAGGATGAGGATTACCTTCGGCGCATTGTGGAGTGCACGCTGGCAGAGAAGCCGGATGCGGTGTTGCTGCTCGGGGATTATGTGAACGATAATCACAATACGCTGCCTCTTGAAACAATTGAGGAAATACTCAAGCCGCTCACGGCCGTGCCGTGTTTTGCCGTGCTGGGTAATCATGATTACTGGTATGGTGCCCGAAAATTGCGGCAGATGTTCAAACGCCTGAATATTCCTCTGATGGAGGGTAAAAAGCAGGATTTGACAATCGGCGGAGCAGCTCTCACCATTGCCGGGATGCGCTGTGCCTACACGTACCGATATCCCGGTTCCGTCTCTCAACCGGAAACGGGCAAACCTTTCATCCTGCTGACCCATTCTCCGGCGGGGGTGAAGTTTGCCCCGCCCGGAACGACAATTACCCTTTCCGGACACACCCACGGCGGGCAGATTCGTTTGCCGTTCTACGGGGCAATTGTCATGCCGGATCGGGATGTTGACCGTAAAAAGTCTGCTGGGTATCATGAGGATAAGGGGAAGGCTTTTTATGTGAGTCGCGGGTTGGGTACCAGCCAGCTGCCGCTGCGCTTCTGCTGCCGCCCGGAGATATTGATGCTGGAGCTTGAGGGCTTTCCCGCGCTTTCAGAAGAGAAGAGATAGAACTGACATGATGCTTGCCAGAGCAAAGGCGTTGTGCTAGAATGCGCGACCGTGAAATCGCTCGTGCAACAGGTAATAGTGATGCTGACAGTACTGATTCTGGCAGGGTGTTATCCTGCCCAGGTTCAATATCCCTATACCGTGGCGGTCACGAAAAAACGCGTCACCCTCAAGGATAACCTGCTGGCCCTGTTGCCTGCGGAGCAGCAGAAAGAAAAGGCCGCGCAGGAGGAAGCCCGCTGGCTGGCCGATACCGCCTACAAAGCCGCTGCCGGCATTTCGCGCCTGAACGGCTCCTGGTTTCCCGGCTGGGCAGGCAATGCCCTCATCAATGCCCGATTGCAGGACCGCGGGCTCTGCTGGCACTACCAGCATGATATGTATCGCGAGCTGCGGCGGAGACCGCTGGATTATTTCCGGCTGGGTTGCTGCGTGCGCGATGCCACCCATGCCTCCGAGCATAATTGCCTTTATATTGCCGCCCGTGATGCCGCCTGGCCGAATGCCTGGGTGCTGGATGCCTGGATGTGGAACGGTCGATTGAAGGTGAACGATGCCCGGAAGCTGAATCCGCGGCGCTGGACGGATTCTCCCTCCGTATGCCGCACACAGTCCATCTGCTACCCGGAGGGACACACCTGGCCCATGGAGCACTGGAGCGTGCTGCGCTCCGTAGATGGTGATTATGAGGGCTATTGGATGGAGGAAACGCGGCGTTCCTCGCAGTATCGTCGCATGTATGAAAATATCCTGAAGGGCAGGGAGGAACACCCCGGCTCACTCACCAATTATTGACAGATGACGTTCGGCATGACAGGCAGATTGCTCGTGATGTTATCGGCACTCGTGCTGATGGCCTGCCAGACGGCACCGCCGCCGGAATATGCCTACACCTCACCCATCACCGAAAAGCGCGCACAGCTTGCGCAACAGATGCTCTGTCTGCTGCCTGCCGAACAGCAGCATGAAGCCGCCGCGCAGGAAGAAGCCCGCTGGCTGGCCGATACCGCTTACAAGGCCGGTGCCGCCATTGCCCGCTACAACGACCCCGTCTTCATGGCCTGGATGAACAATCGCATGGTGAACTCCATGTGGAATTTCAGCGAGCGAGGCCTCTGCTGGCATTACCAGCACGACATGTACCGCGAGCTCCGTCGCCGGGC
This sequence comes from Akkermansiaceae bacterium, assembly GCA_015061985.1. Taxonomy (GTDB): domain Bacteria; phylum Verrucomicrobiota; class Verrucomicrobiia; order Verrucomicrobiales; family Akkermansiaceae; genus Akkermansia. The sequence goes on along the minus strand of SUVN01000019.1, from coordinate 12,975 downwards.
GTTGAGCTATTTCCGCATCGGCTGCTGTGTCAGAGACAAGGGGGATGGTTCCGAACACCATTGCGTTTACGTCTCTGCTGCCGGGGGAACCTGGCCGGAGAGCATCATCCTGGACCCCTGGATTTGGAACGGCCGGCTGGAGGTACTGGCGAACGGAGATTTTCCGCTGAAACGCTGGGAAGATGAGCCCGGCATCCTTCCCTTTCTGCAAAGCGTCTATCCTGAGCGCCATTTACAGCCATTTGAGCATTGGGCACGCGTGAAAGACGGCAGCGGCTTCCGCGGCTATGTGAGCAGTTTCACGGAAGAAGGCAGAAACAGCCGCCAGGGGAAGCTCATGCAGCAGCGCATACAGCAGGGATTGCAGCAGCGCGGCGGAAAGCTCTATAACTATTGAGACAACGGCATCCGGGCAGAAAAAAAAGCAGATAATTGCATATTAGTCTTGCAATTTAGGCTCATTTATGGCATATATCTGCAAGTTTACACCAATCATGCCTAAAGACACGTCTATCAAGAAGATTCTCGTCGTTGGCTCCGGTCCCATCGTGATCGGACAGGGTTGCGAATTTGACTACTCCGGCACCCAGGCCTGTAAGGCCCTTCGCGAGGAAGGATATGAGGTTGTACTTGTCAACTCCAACCCCGCCACCATCATGACGGATCCGGAGACGGCACCACGCACCTACATTGAGCCCATCACTCCCGAATATGTGGAGAAAATCATCGCCCGCGAGCGTCCGGATGCCATGCTGCCAACGCTCGGCGGTCAGACGGCACTCAACTGCGCCATGGAGCTGCACCGCCGCGGCGTGTTAGAGAAGTACGGTGTGCGCATGATTGGCGCCAATGCCGAAGCTATCGACAAAGGTGAGGACCGCCAGCGCTTCAAGGATGCCATGGTCAAAATCGGCCTGGATGTGCCCGCCAGCGGCGTTGCCCACAACATGGAAGAGGCCTGGAACATCGCCAAAAATGTCATCGGCAGTTATCCCATGATTATCCGCCCGGCATTCACCCTGGGCGGTAGTGGCGGCGGTATCGCCTACAACAAGTCAGAGTTTGAGGAAATCGTGCTGCGCGGGCTGGATTTGTCCCCGGTGAGCGAGGTGCTGATTGAAGAGTCCCTGCTGGGATGGAAGGAGATTGAGATTGAGGTGATGCGCGACCGCACGGACAACTGCATCATCATCTGCTCCATTGAAAACCTGGACCCCATGGGTATCCACACCGGTGACTCCATCACCGTGGCTCCCGCCCAGACCCTTACCGCACGCGAGTACGCGCTGCTGCGTCAGGCTTCCTTCGACATCATCCGCGAAATCGGCGTGGAATCCGGCGGCAGTAACATCCAGTTCGCCGTAGACCCCAAGACCGGCCGTCAGGTCATCATCGAGATGAACCCGCGTGTGAGCCGTTCCTCCGCGCTGGCTTCCAAGGCTACCGGTTTTCCCATTGCTAAGTTTGCTGCCAAGCTCGCCGTCGGTTACACGCTGGATGAGCTGCGCAACGACATCACGAAGACCACCCCGGCTGCGTTCGAGCCCACGGTGGACTACGTGGTGTGCAAGGTGCCCCGCTTCACGTTTGAGAAGTTCAAGAAGGCAGACGAGCGCCTGACCACCTCCATGAAGAGCGTGGGTGAGGTCATGAGCATCGGCCGCACGTTCAAGGAATCCCTGCAGAAAGCCCTCCGTTCTCTGGAGACCGGCCGCTGGGGCTTCGGTTTCGATGCCAAGGACCCGGTGAATCCCAGCCGCTCTGAAATTGTCAACAAGCTGGCCACCCCGAATGCCGACCGCATCTTCTGGTTGCAGACCGCCTTTGTGAACGGCTTCACCATCGAGGAGGTGGAAGAGCTCACCGCCATTGACCCCTGGTTCCTGGACCAGCTCAAGCAGCTGGCAGAAGCCGGCATGCAGCTGGCTACCCTCGACCTCGCAGAGGCCAAGAAACTCGGTTTCTCCGACCGCCAGATTGCACTGGCTCGCGGTTGCAGCGAGGACGACATCCGCGCCGAGCGCAAGGCCAAGGGTATCACCGCCATCTACGGCCTGGTGGATACCTGCGCCGGTGAGTACCAGGCTATCACGCCCTACTACTACTCCACCTACGGTGAGCAGAACGAAGCCCGCCCCAGCGACCGCCGCAAGATTATGATTCTGGGTGGCGGCCCGAACCGAATCGGGCAGGGTATTGAGTTCGACTACTGCTGCGTGCATGCCTCCTTCGCTCTCAAGGAGCTGGGTTATGAGACCATTATGGTCAACTCCAACCCGGAAACAGTTTCCACCGACTTCGACACCTCCGATAAGCTGTACTTTGAACCGCTCACCCTGGAAGACGTGCTCAACATCGTGGACCAGGAGAAGCCGGAGGGCGTCATCGTTCAGTTCGGCGGCCAGACCCCGCTGAACCTCGCCGCTGCACTGGAGGAGCGCGGTGTGCCTATCATCGGCACCAGCCCCCGCAGCATTGAGCTGGCCGAAGACCGCAAGTATTTCTCTGCGCTGCTGGATGAAATCGGCCTCAAGCAGGCTGAGGCCGGCACCGCCACCAACGAGGAAGAAGCCGTGGACGTGGCTCAGCGCATCGGCTTCCCCGTGCTGGTGCGTCCCTCTTTCGTGCTGGGTGGCCGCGCCATGATGATTGTGTACGATGAGCAGGAACTGCGCACCTACATGCGCGAAGCCGTGGATGCCTCTCCCGAACGCCCCGTGCTGGTAGACCGTTTCCTGGAAAATGCTCTGGAAATCGACGTGGATGTCATCGCTGATGGCGAGACGAGTGTGGTGGGTGCCATCATGCAGCACGTTGAGCCCGCCGGTATCCACTCCGGTGACTCTGCCTGCATGATTCCGCCGAACCGCGTTTCCCCCGCCATGCATGCGGAGATGATGCGCGCCGCCAAGGAACTGGCCGCCAGACTCAACGTGAAGGGTCTCATGAACTGCCAGTTCGCCATCAAGGATGAGCAGCTCTACGTCATCGAGGTGAACCCGCGTGCCTCCCGCACCGTTCCCTTCGTCTCCAAGTCCATCGGCGTGCCGCTGGCCAAGCTGGCTGCCAAGGTCATGAGCGGCATGAAGCTCAGCGAGCTTGGCTTCACCAAAGAAGTCGTGCCGCCGTACTACACCGTGAAGGAAGCCGTCTTCCCTTGGAACCGCTTCCCGGGAATCGACGTGGTGCTGGGGCCGGAGATGCACTCCACCGGTGAGGTGATGGGTGTGGATACCGACCCTGATCTTGCCTACCTGAAGAGCCAGATTTCTGCATTCAACCCGCTGCCCGCGGAGGGTACGGTATTCATCTCCGTGAACGACCGCGACAAGGATACCGCTCTGGAAGTGGCCCGCAACATCGCGGAGGCCGGTTTCACCATCTGCGCCACAAAGGGCACGATGATTCACCTCCTGCAGAATGGTATCGAGTGTGACCGCGCCTACAAGGTGTGGGAGGGTCGCCGCCCGAATATCGTGGACCGCATCAAGAACAACGAAATCTGCTTCGTGGTGAACACCCCCGGTTCTCATGATGCCCGCGCAGACGAGGTTGCCATCCGCGCCGCCGCCGTCAGCACCGGTATCTCCTATGCCACGGATATCTCCAGCGCCCGCGCCTGCGCCGCTGCCATCCTGCACAGCAAGAACAAGGTGACAGAGGTTCGTACCCTCCAGGAGCTCCACGCCTCCAACCAGGGCTGAACCCATCCCCAATCAACCTTCTCGCCGCCTCCCGAAATGCAGCCCCGGGAGGCGGCTTTTTCGAAATGTTGCACTCCGTTAACGGCAGAAAAACAACAATAACTGCCGCGAACGACAAAAATTACCGGGCTCTGCATGATGGAATACAGGCCGTCATATTGGCAATGAGTGCACATGTAAAATTGCGTGCTGACAAATAAACAAGTAGAAAGATAGAGGAAATAGTATAGAATAAAAAAATATGACTCTTTTGTTAATCTATTTGTTTGGTGCGCTAGGCATGTCGTTTCTATGCTCCGTGCTGGAAGCTGTTTTATTGTCTACGCCCAGTTCATTCATCAGAATGAAAGAGGCTGAGGGTAACAAAACAGCTATTCAGTTGCAAGAGTACAAGAATAACATTGACCGTCCCGTTGCCGCCATTCTTTCTCTGAATACCGTTGCTCACACCATTGGTGCTGCCGGTGTCGGTTCTGAGTCCACAAAAATATTCGGTGAAGCGTATTTCGGCATTATATCTGCCGTCCTTACCTTGCTTATTCTGATTTTTTCCGAAATAATACCCAAGACAATTGGTGCATCTTACTGGCGTCAGCTTGCCATGCCTTGTACCGGGATCATTCGCGTTCTTATCGTTGTCACCTGGCCTCTGGTTTGGCTTTCTGAATTTATTACACGTGTTTTCACACCATCCGGCAAACAGGTCTCAGTAAGCAGAGAAGAAATCAACGCCATGGTCAAAATCGGCGCCGCAGAGGGTATTTTTCAGGAAAAAGAGAGCCATATACTCCAAAGCTGTATGAAGCTGTCACAGGTAAAAGCCCGGGATATTATGACCCCCAGCGTCATTGTAGAGACGGTGGCAGAATCATTCACATTAAAGGAAGCCTACGATAACCTGGAACTTCTCTTTACCCGAATACCCGTCTTTGCTGAAAACAAGGAGTACATAACCGGCTATATTCTCAGAACGGTTATGTTGGAAAAATTAGCCGAAGATGATTTTACATGCAAAGTGTCAGACATTACACGCCCCATTCTTTCATTTGCAGAAGAAACATCTGTTTACACCATTTGGGAACAGTTCATCGAAAAAAAAGAGCATATAGCTACGGTAGTTGATGAATACGGCGGCTTAAGGGGAATCATCACGATGGAGGATGTTATCGAAACAATGTTGGGTGTGGAGATAGTTGATGAAAATGATCCTGCAACAGATATGCAGCAATTGGCTCGTGAGAAGTGGGAACGCATCCGCCGCAAACAACAGCGGGCATTGAATTAATAGCTGCGCAGCGGTGGCGGTGATGAACGCCTGAGCACGGCCGCCGTTGCGCAGCAGGGTAGTCTCAGAGGGCTTTCTCTCGCTTACGGTCACGGCGGCGGTAGCCGGTGGGGGCTTCCTCTGCCTTGAAGTTGTAGATGGGCTTCAGGATATCGTTCACCTCTACCGTCGGGTCGATATGACCGAGGATGGCATCCATTCCCTTGTAAGCCATGGGGGCTTCATCCAGGGTTTTGCTGCTCACAGAGGTGGTGTAGATACCCTCCATCTGGCGGTGGAACTCCTCCAGTGAGAGCTGCTCCATCGCCGCCGTACGGCTCATGATACGGCCTGCTCCGTGCGGGGCGCTCTGGTTCCAGTCATCATTACCCTTTCCGGTACCCAGGATGCAGCCGTCGCGCATGTTAATGGGGATGAGGAGACGCTCACCCAGACGGGCAGAGATGGCACCCTTGCGGACGATGTTGCTCTCGTGGTCGATGTAGTTGTGCGTGGTGTGGAAGGCATCATGCGCCAGCAGGCCGAGACGGCTGATGATGATTTCCGCCATGAGCTCGCGGTTACGCAGGGCAAAACGCTGGCAGATGGCCATGTCGTGCAGGTAATCCAGACGTCCCTCACCCTCCAGATAACAGAGGGCGGGCGGTATCAGATTTCCGCCGCCCGGTGCGGCGGCTCGCAGGGCCTTGATAGCCTCAGAGATTTCTTTCTCACGCCCCTCTGCCCGCAGCTGCATGGCAAGGGCATGGCACTGTTCGCGCAGTTCCTTGGATGAGATGTGGGACTCTATCGCCCGGTTCTGGTAAATCTCACAGACCTGGTGGCCGAGGTTTCGCGACCCGGAATGGAGGATGAGGTAGTAGTTACCCTCCGTATCCACATCCACTTCCACAAAGTGGTTACCGCCACCCAGCGAACCGAGGCTTCGGCGCAGGTGCGGCACATTCTTCAGCTTGCTGAAGCAGCGCAGTGCCTCCATCTCCGGGAACTCCTCCACAATATCGCGGTGCGCATGCATACCGCCCGGAATGTTGCGGTGCATCACCTCATCCAGCGCAGGTAAGTCCGGCTTCTTCTTTCCCAGACAGAGTGTATACATACCGCAGCCGATATCCACACCAACGATGTTCGGAATCACCTTGTCACCCAAATCCGCCGTGAATCCAATCACACAGCCCATCCCGGCATGCACATCCGGCATGATGCGCACCTTGGCCTGCGAGAAGGCAGGCTGCGCCACCAATCGCGCTATCTGCGCCTGAGACTTTTCGTCAATCTCATCGGTAAATATCTTTACATTTGCGTTCATGCACGTATCCTAACAGAAAAATATCTGCAATACAACGCATCGATTCGCAGGTATCATGACTCAAAAGTCATTTATTACTGCCTGTTGCCGTCAGGGCAATGTCCTGATGACCAGATGACCGAAGGTTTCCTCCTTTTTGCCCGGTATGTAGCAATGCTTCAGGCGGGAGGGGTGACGGCGGGGACGGGAAACATAGGTGCGGTATACCTCACCGGTGGTGTCGTGTACCAGAGCGTAGCGGGCAGGACGCGGTGGGCGAGCAGGGGCAAAATCCTCGCAACGGGTGGTGGCGTGTTCATCCGGGATGCCCAGAGCGGCGCAGTAATGCCGCCAGACGCTGCCGTGACCGCGGCTGCGGCGGCGCTCCCACGCGAGGGCATGAGCCAGCTCGTGCAGCAGCGTGCGGCGCACCAATTCCGGGCGGTGGGGGAGGTAGTGTGCCAGAAAATGACGGGAGAGGGTGATGAGCTTCTGTGCCGGGCGGCAGCATCCCAGCCGCCGTGTGGCGCGGTCTGTGCCGAAACGCCAGCCCTCCAGCCCCAGGGCAGCAAAACACCCTGCCGCCCACTCAGCCGGAAACTCCGGGCTGTTCGGGGCAGGGCAGGGTGGAATGGGAAGTCGATTGACCATCGGGATTTTAAATTCGTCAATGGTCGTTCGTCAATCTTATTTATTGTTGAGCTTTTCCAGAACGGCTGCCTCAATCTCGGCGTAGAGCTCCGTATTGTTGCGCAGCAGCTCCTTGGTGCCGTCGCGACCCTGGGCAAGCTGGCTGCCGTTGTAGCTGAACCAGGAGCCGCGCTTCTGTACGATATCGAACTCCATGGCCAGATCCAGCAGGCTGCCCACGGAAGAGATACCCTCGTTGTACATGATATCGAACTCGCATTCCTTGAAGGGCGGAGCCACCTTGTTCTTCACCACCTTGAGCTTGGTGCGGTTGCCGGCCACGGAGCCGTCCGTTCCCTTAATCTGGCCGATGCGGCGGATATCGCAGCGCACGGAGGCGTAGAACTTGAGGGCGCGACCGCCGGGTGTCGTTTCCGGGTTGCCGAACATGACACCGATTTTCTCACGAATCTGGTTGGTGAAGATGCAGATGGTGCGTGCCTTGGCAATGAGGGAGGTGAGCTTGCGGAGCGCGGCACTCATCAGACGCGCCTGAGCACCCACCGTGCTGTCGCCGATGTCGCCCTCCAGCTCCTGGCGGGTCACGAGGGCAGCCACGGAGTCCACCACAATCACATCAATGGCGTTGGAACGCACGAGCGCCTCACAGATTTGCAGGGCCTCCTCACCGCTGTTGGGCTGGGAGACCAGCAGGTCATCCAGATTCACACCCAGCTTCGCCGCATAGGCAGGGTCAAGCGCATGCTCCACATCAATGAAAGCCGCCAGACCGCACGCCTTCTGTGCCTGGGCAATGACCGTGAGGGTCAGCGTGGTCTTACCGGAGGATTCAGGCCCGAACACCTCCACAATGCGTCCGCGCGGGAAACCGCCCACGCCTAGGGCGCGGTCGATAAGCAGGTTGCCGGTGCGCACCACTTCCACCTCCATGGTTTTGCGGTCGCCCAGACGCATGATGGCAGTCTCGCCGAAGTCTTTCTGGATCTGGAGCATAGCGGCATCCAGCGCACGTTGGCGCTGCGCCATGAGCTTGTCCTGATCGGGGGTCGTTTCTTTACTCATATCGTGGCGAGTTTACCTGTTCGCCCATGGCCTTGCAAGTCCAAATTGCGGCACGGAACAAAATTGAAGCTGAATTAACCAAGCCCGTGACGAACATGGAGCTGCCCGCCGTAGGAGTTATAGCTGAGCGTGCGTATCCCTGCGGCATCCGTCACCTGCGTGAGCTGACCAAGATGGTTGTAGGTGTAGGCGCGGGGGCTGGTGCAATTACTATAGCTTGTCCCCAGCAGCAGGCCACGGGCGGGTTCATAGGTATGGGTTTTGACTTTGCCACGCGCATCCGTTTCCGTTGCAAGGCGGTTGTAGGCATCATAGGTCTTGGTGAGCTCTGCACCCGTCAGAGGATGGAATATCCACGTGGTCGTGTCTTTATCTGTACGCTCGCTCAGGACGGTGGTGATGGTTTCATCGCCGGCACGGAAGGTGCTCAGCGACACTTATTTTGAACCTGAAAAGCCAGCAAGTGTAATAATCGTACAAATCGCAACTGCCGCAGTAGTCTATAAAGTATGCTGCATCGGTTAAAGTTAAGTGTATTAATTTATTTTTAGATATGTGTTTTACATTATAAATAGAAGAACACAATAAAACGAACACCGAAGCAATCAATATGAAAAATGCTATTTTTTTAAACTTTGCCAATTTCATTTTCAAAGAAAACAATCCCTCTTTTATTCATCGTTTCCCTAGCGTTGATGATGCTCAAACGCTCTTTTTATGCGTTTTGCCTCTTCGGGTAGAAGAAAACAATTCATGTCTATTATGCGAGGAGGTGCATACTGTATTGCTCCTTCTTTAAAAGTAGGCGGAAGATAGTACCCCAGGTGTAATTCCGGAGTATATCTGAGGTGTTTCTTTCTGCCGCCTTTTGAATAGCAGATGGCTATTTCGTATGGGCATTGTGATAAGTCCCATGGGTCTAATGAACCTCCTCCTAATGGCGAGATGTAAAATTCCTCAGCGTCACCAATGAACAAATTTAATTGTTTTCGCAAATAGGAATAACGCGCATCATAAAGATTCAATTCTAATATTTTTTCATTATTCATGTAAAAAACTATTTTTTCAAACGAATCGATAGAAGAAGAGAATGATGTATAGGTTGAAATATTAACAAATGGAATTCTGTTTTTGCTTAATTTTGTACAACATGCACATAGTAATGTAAATATGCATAAAATAAAGTGTAACCGATATGTAATCATGGCATTTTGATATCGCAAAGTTAAAGCAATGGGCAAAGGTTTCCTACCCTTGCCCATTGAAGATAGTCGCATCTGGTTTAAAATGGCATATCTTTGATTATGGAAAGGTAATTTTTTCTGATGTAAGACCTAACGTATTCTTTAGTGTAGTTTTTACATTTCCCTTTGTTTGATGCTCCGTCTGATGCAAACAGGTTCGAAATTGTGCGCTCAATAACACAGCTTATACGCGCTTCTCCTGTCATGTTTTCACAGCCGCCACCACCCCTGTTGTATGCGCGAACCTCATAATCGATTGCTTCATGGCAATTTTGGCTATAATGTTTAGATGAATATAAGTCGAATGCATGCACTAGCTCGTGTTCGAGAGGCTTTTGACTTATTGCAATATTCATATTAGGAAATTTGCTGTAATTTATCATTATCAAAATAACATTGTTTTTTTTAATATAATGTTGTAGCTTTGGGACCTTTGTATTCATCAATTGTTCCATTATTTCTGGATATTTTGATGGATGGGACGCACACTACTTGTAATGAACATCCCTGTTTCTTGAGTTTTGCAATTGTTTGTGTGTGTGTTTGCAACACCAGATCTTTATACGCCTCGCAATCGGCCTTTGGGCACGCTTTTCTTTCTTGTATTTGGGAGCACCACCATAAATTTCCCAAAATATCTATTTCTGATATAATGATGCCTCTGCCGAATTTATACAGATTAGGTGTTTCTAAGCTATCTCTTCCTGCCCATCTACCATCCATCGGATTGTAGTGGCGGTAGTTGTAGTACACCAAACCCAGCTCTGTATCATTGTACTCGCTGCTCCATTGGATGGGCTGGTAGACGCTGTTGCTACTTTCCGTTACTTCACCATAGGGTGTGTAGGAGTAGGCGGTGCGGATGTAACCGTTCGAGCCGTAGAGCTCGCAGATGTTTTTGGTCAAATCCCAGCCATAGGCTGGGTGCGACTTAAGCAACCAGACACCGAGCCGCGAACACACTTGTGAGCGGGAATCTTGCGCGGAGTCATAGGCCGTGGTGGTCACATTTCCGGCGGCATCCGTGACCGTCAGTACGCGTCCGGCCTTGTCTGTCACCGTGGTTATTGTGTTGCCGCGACCATCCGTTCGGGTGTGAATCATCCCGTTGGCGGTGTAGCTGCGGGTGGTGGTGGTCGTTACGCCTGCATTATCTTTTTGTGAGAGCGTAAAACCATCCACACTCACGGCTTCTGCGGTGATGTCGGAGGTGGGCAGGGAGTTGTAGGACTTGCGCTTCGTTCCAACATGATACTCTACCCATTGCGTTGAAGTCAAGTTTCTTTCGTCAATTGTTAGATTTTTGCTCCCCAGGGTATCGGAGAACGAGGAAATGAGCGACTTCTGCACGGTCGTCAGCGGCTCGCTCTCCGCATTGTAGCGCGTATTGGTCGTGACGCTGAACACGCCCTCGTCTGTCGACTCCACGCTGTAGGCTATCTCTACCAGAGGGGAATTATCCTTGGTGGGGGTAGCGGTCAACGCAAGTGTTTGTTTCACCACATTACCAAAGCTGTCGTATTCATAGAGCGTCGGGGCAGTGCTTTCCGAGCCTGAGCCGGTGTCCTGATACTGCTTCGTGAGCTGCCCCTTGGCGTTGTATTCGCTGCGGGTGTAGATGAAGCCGCCGAGTGATTTATTTCAGTCAAAAGTTTTATTTTGAACATCCCTTAATATGGAGAGATATTGTTTATGAATCAATATGGGGATAAAATAAAACTCGAACTTTCTCGAAACAATCAAGTAGTACTGAGCTTGGTTGTATTGTCCCGGATTAAGTATGACCTGTTTATTTTCATTGACCGGCAATAGGTAAAAGAGCTCTTTTCGCCATACTCTTTTCCTTTTTTTCTTGCTCCATCCAATCGTTTCTTCGAAGAATGCTTGATAAAGAAGCTCAAAATATTGAGACACATCCTCTTTCTGTTGCGATTGAATATTGTTGATTTTCTTTGATAATTGTTTTTCTTTTTTTTCTATTTCATCCAACTTTTTTTGGTCAATGAACTTTGCTTTTTCTTCCTCCTCTTTTATCTCATCTAAACAATAATCTCCACTAGACGGTCTTGCATGCCAAATAATGGGTTCGTAGTGTTGATGTATCATGATGGGATTGAAAAGAAATTCGCACATGCCCGGAGCTACAATATAATAACAATTAACGTATTGTTTTTGTTCTTCCAGTATCACCTGTTTTTTTTCGTTAATACGTATTAGTAGAAATATCTCCTGGTCCCATTTTCTGTCTCTTCTTTTTTTACTCCATTTGGTTGTTTTTTCAAGAAATAATTGATGCATCAGCTCTGAAAAATGGGTTATATATTTTCCCTGTTTATCATCGAGTCGATTTATTTTCTCAGTAATTTCATTAAGCTCCATTTCTAACGTTTTCAATTTCGCCTGCTTTTCGGAGAAAATATGGGATTGTCCGAATGAAACAAGAGATGCAAAAATTATAAGAAATAAAAATTTTATCATTGTATTATTTATTTGTTTGTTAAGAAGAAAGAACTTAAACAGCCTGAAGAGGTTTTTCTCTTCAGGCTGCAAATTTTATTTAGCAATCCATTTTTGGCAATGCTCATATGGATTTGAGCAACTGCTATTTCCTTGAGCTTTATTGTATCGCTTCTTCATACTTTTCGAAATTCTATTACAAAAAGCTTTCTGAAAGTCATTTAGCCTCAGTTTGTTTCCAAAACCCATTAGAGATTCAGCATCTATTTCATAGTCTATTTCACTTCCTGGAGATGCTTTCTTTTTACCTGACTGCCCAGGGTGTGAAAGACCTAGCATATGACCAGTTTCATGTAGAAGAGTTATCTGTTTATATTTATTTCTAAGCGTTTTTTCATTAATATCATCCTGATTAAATCTTACCAATCCTAATGATTTACTGGCTTCGCTTCTTATTCTTTTGTTTTTGTATACTATAACCAAAAAATCAAGTTTGAACTTCGTTGGTTTTTCGTTTATCACAACATCGACTTTTATTCCGTTTTTGCATATATTACAGCAATCGTCATTCGAATAACATTTAAAATTATGAGAAACATTAAAATAATTAGATACTAGATTTTTTGCATTATTGAGCCATAAATATTTTTCGCTTTCATTCCATTTATGATTTCCCATACTTGGAATAAATTTGATTTTCCAATGTAATGTAAGCCTAAATTCGCACGAAGTCTCATTTAATTTGGTGGAAATTAAACCTAAAAAATCATATTTATTACATAATCCATTATTCATGAAAAGATATGAATTATACCCATCCATTACAAAATCTCTTCCCAACCATCTCCCATCCTGAGGATTGTAATGGCGGTAGTTATAGTACACCATGCCGAGTTCGGCATCATTGTACTCGCTGCTCCATTGGATAGGCTGCCAAGTGTTGCCGCTTTCCGTTACGCTACCGTAGGGGGAATAGGTGTAGCTTGTTCTGATGCTGCCGCTGTTGGTGTACAGCTCACAGATGTTTTTGGTTAAGTCCCAGCCGTAGGTAAACCATGTGCCGTCCTTTTGGATAGCAAGCGGGCGGGTGGCGATGGGCTGGGCCGGATCCCAGGTGATGAGCCACAGGCAGGGGTGAGCACTGCGGGTGAGGTCATAGCAGGCGATTTGCAGGTAGCCACGGTAAAGGTAACGCTGCTGGAGCGTGGTGCTGCCGTCTACTGTTACCTTTTTGGTGGCACGACGTCCCATGTGGTCATAGGCGCATTCGATAACCGTATTCGT
>SUVN01000052.1 GCA_015061985.1 Akkermansiaceae bacterium | reverse complement strand
TCGAACTTCCTTTTCCACGGTTCGTTGCCTCCCCGCAGTTGTTCTTCAGGTCTGGGATTCCGCATCATCGCGGCTCCGCGCGGACTTTCACCGCAGTGCGCATATCGCGTCGGTCGTACCAAAAAAGCCGCGCTGCCCGGAGGCAACGCAGCTGAAAAGTAATACAGTTGATGGGTAATCAGTCATTCTTCTCCCCGGCGATACCCATGGTGTAGCCATTGTACTCGCGGGTATTGTAGAGCGGCTGCCCCTCCGGCACAGCGTAACCGATGTTCTTGCGGATAGCCAGGAAATCGGCAATACCGGCCTCGTTCACCTGATTGAGCTTGCCGCCGTGCATATCCGCATACAGTACCATCTTGCAGTAGGCATCTGCATTCTCCATGAACCACTCGGCCTCCTCAATGTGGCGGGCACCGGTGATAACGCCATGGTTCTCCATGAACACCACCGTGCTCTGGCGGGAGGCCTTGGCCACGGCCTCAGCCGTTTCGGGCGACCCGGGCGTACCGTAGGGTGCCAGCGGAATCTGGCCCAGGAAGATATCTGCCTCGGGGTTAATGCCATTGGGCGGCACCATGCCGGCAAAGAGGAACGCATTGCAGCAGGGAGGATGCGCGTGGATACAGGCGTTCACGCCGACTTCCTTCATCATGGCGATGTGGGTTTTCACCTCGCTGGTGGCAGGGCGGTAGCCGCAGAGCTGACCGGCGTTCATATCCACCAGGCAGATATCCTCCACGGTCATGAAGCCCTTGGAGCAAAGCGTGGGGGAGCAGAGAACGAGGTCTTTCGCCACACGAACGGAGAGATTGCCGCCGTTGCCGTCCACGTATTCGCGCGCCCAGAGGCGGCGGCCCATGTCGACCATGCGTTGCTTGATGACGAGGATTTCCGGGCTGTTGAAGAACGCGTCGATTTCCTCACGGGTCTGCGGGTCGTAATTCTCCCAGGGGAAGATACGATCCGGCAGAGCGGGTTTGATATAGAGTTCAGGATTAGCCATAGTTGTGTTTTTATTGGTAAAGTTCAGCGTAAGCAGCCTGCTGCTCACCGGGGTTGATGGTAGTATAGGTGATACCGAAGGAATCGCGGCAGGCTTCCGGCGATTCAAATGCCCCTGCTCCGGCAAAGGCGTACATGGCAGCCCCCAGCACGGTACTCTCAGAGACGTTGGAAATGCGGATGGGCAGGCCGAGGATATCGGCACGCATCTGCGTCCACACCTTGTTGCGGGCACCGCCGCCCACCAGCAGGAGGTCGGTGGATTTGAAACCGCCCACCTTTTCCAGCTTCTCCAGGCGCTGTTTCAGGCGCAGGGTCAGCGCCTCCATAGCGGCGCGGTAGATATGGGCGCGTGTGCGCCCCAGCACCAGCCCCTGAATGCTGCCGGGCACGGCATCGCTGGGCAGGAAATCGGGAATGAGCTTCACACCGTCGCAGCCGGGGGCTATTTTTTCAGCCTCTGCATCCATGGTATCAAAGCTCTCCCCGTTGTAACAGGTGGCTTTCACCCACTCGATAATGCCGCTGGCAATCCACTGCAGCCCGGGGTTGAGCAGCCCGGCCTTGCTGTCATACTCCACGGTGGCACCGGCTGCATAATCAGAGGGTTCCAGCGTGGCCTTGGCTGTGCGCAGCATGAGGATTTCCCAGGTTCCGCTGGAAAGGAAGGGCTGATTCTCCTGCACGCCGCTGCCGAAGAGCGCAAACTGCGTATCATGCCCGGTGGAAATCACCGGAACCCCCGCAGGTAATCCCAGCAGCTCGCAGGCGGCCGGAGTCAGTGTGCCGATGGTCTCGCCGGCATTCACCATGGTCGGGAAAAGACTCTTGCGAATACCTATGGCAGACAAAATCTCCTCCGACCAGTCACCCGTATTCAAATCGGTCATCTGGGAAGTACCGGCCATGGTGCGATCCGTTGCCATGACCCCGGTAAGGCGGTAGGCCAGGATATTGGAGATGAACAGCCAGGCATGCGCCTGTTCCAGCAGCTCCGGGCGATTCTCCTTCAGCCAGATGAGTTTGTAGATGGTGTTGAAGGCAAACTCACCCACTCCGGAAATGGCATTGAGCTTCTCCTGCGGGATGTACTGCGCCACCCGCTTCATCACCTCTGCCGTGCGCGGGCATTTCCAGGAGATAACCGGATACAGCAGCTCGCCGGCGGCATTCACAAGCGCGCCGTCCACACCGAAAGTCGTGATGGTTACTGCCTTCACCTCTGCTACATTCACCTGAGGGAGAATTTCGCGAGCGCAGGAGGCCAGCTGGTTCAGGATACGGTCTGCATTCCAGACGTGAAAATCCGGGCTTTCCGTTCCGGCATCGGTCGAATTAGGCTGGCTGGATTTGGCCACCAGCTGCCCCTTGTCATCAACAAGTATGGCGCGCACATTGGTCGCGCCGCAGTCTAAGCAAAGTACGTAAGCCATGCGTGGAAAAACAGGCAAGCTGCCGGGTATGCTCCCGGCAGCCTGCCATGGTGTGAGGATTAATACTTACCGTAGATGGGGCCGAAGTTGGCGCAGGCGCGGAAGTCTGCACCCTCGGGGTCGGCAGTACCGAAGAGATCCCATGCAGCGGGACGATACACCTTGTCCTCCGGCACGTTGTGGGCATACACGGGGATGCGCAGCATGGAAGCCAGAGTAATGATGTCGGCACCGATGTGACCATAGGTCCAGGCACCGTGGTTGGCGCCCATGTTGGCCATGACGGTGTACACGTCCTTGAAGCCGCCCTTGCCGGTCAGACGCGGGGCGAACCAGGTGGTCGGCCAACCCGGGTCGGTGCGCTGGTCGAGCTTGTCGTTCACCTCCTGCGGCAGGTCGCAGGTCCAGCCTTCAACAATGGTCAGCACGGGGCCCTGACCCTTCACCAGATTCATGCGAATCATGGTCACGGGCACATTACCCTTGGAGACGAAGTGCAGGGAGTAGCCGCCGCCACGGAAGTATTCGCGGTTGGCCGGGCACCACTCGGAGGCAGCCATCATGGCTTCAATATCGGCCTGCGTGGTCTCGCCGGTCTTCTTCATGATGGGCGTGCCATCGGGAGCGGTGGACTGCATGTTGCCGTCCAGAGCGGTGGAGCCGGAGTTGATGAGGTGCATGATACCATCCTTGGCCAGACCTTCCATGGTGTAGCCGGTCACACGCTTCACAGCAGCGGGGCTCCAGTAGGTGCGGATATCGGAGAAACAGGCAGAACGGCCGGTCAGCTGGTGCAGCAGGAGCATGCACACGCCGTTCATGGCATCATTTTCCGTGGCGAAAGGAATAGCCTCGCGCGGGCCGTTCCAGTCGAACGTGCTGTTGAGGATGGATTCTGCCATATCGCCATTCGGGTAGAAATCCGTCCAGTGACGCTGACCCTGGAAGCCGCCGCAGATGGCGTTGAAGCCCAGGCCCTCTTCCTCGCGGTCAATGGTCTTGAGGTAGGGGTTGCCATGCATCATATCACGGAAGATGATGGTCATCAGGATGGACTCACGCAGCGTGCGCTCCTTCTCCTCGGGAGAGAGTACCAGGTCGGGGCGGTTGCGATCCGGGCCAATCTTCACATACTTGGCAGCCCACTCCATGGCCAAATCAAACTCGGCCTTGTCATAGATACCCAGCTCCATGCGGCGGCGTACCTCGGTCATGTCAACCGGCTGAATACGCATACCCAGATAGCTTTCCCAGAAAGAGTGGTCAATGATGGAACCGGCGATACCCATGGAGCAGCCGCCGATGGACAGATAACCCTTGCCGCGCAGAGTGGCCACGGTCAGACCGGCGCGAGCGAAACGCAGAATCTTCTCTGCCACGTCCTCCGGGATGGAGGTATCATCGGCATCCTGCACGTCGTGGCCGTAGATGGAGAATGCAGGCACACCCTTCTGAGCATAACCGGCCAGAGCAGCGGCCAGATACACGGCGCCGGGGCGCTCCGTGCCGTTGAAGCCCCAGATAGCCTTGGGCGTGGTGGCATCAGTCTCGAACGTCTCGGTGATGTAGCACCAGCAGGGAGTCACGATGAGCGAGCAGCCCACGTTGTTCTCCTGGAATTTCTGATTGCAGGCAGCAGCCTCTGCAGGACCGCCGATGGTGGTGTCAGCGATGATGCACTTGACGGGCTGGCCGTTGGCGTGGGTCACATTCGCCTCGATGAGGGCGGCTGCGGCCTTGGCCATGTTCATGGTCTGGTCTTCCAGAGATTCACGAACGCCAAGACGGCGGCCGTCAATCGTCGGACGAATACCGATGGTGGGCAATGTATCGTATTTCATAATAAGATAATGATTGAATGGTTGTTATTTGTCAGAAGAGGTGAGAGGTTTGCGGAAGATGAGGCTGTATACCAGCACCACGGCAAAACAGATGGCAGGCACAATGAAGGAAGCACGCACGGCGGCGGAAGAAGTCCCCAGGTTTGTGTCCCATGTGTTGTCAAAGGCAGAGGTCAGGACGAGCCAGCAGCCCTCAGCATCGCCGATGATTCCGGCCATCCACGGCGTGATGAGAGCGCCGCCCAGAATGGCCATGATAAGGCCGGCAGCACCGAGCTTCACATCACGCTGGTTGAGTCCGCCCAGTGCAATACCGTAGATGGTGGGGAACATGAGGCTCATGCAACCGGACATGGCAATCAGGCTCAACACGTTGGCAGAGAAGCCCAGACCACCCACCGTGAACAGGATATCAGACGGCAGGTAAATGACACCGGCGCAGGAAGCAATGGCTGCCAGAGCGAACAGACTCATCATGCTGGCAGGATTGAACTTCTTCATGTAATAGGTGGCTACCCATCGGCAGGCAATGAAGAGGATGATGGAAATGAGGTAATAGGAGGCGGCGGTTGCGGGGGTAACCCCCAGCTCCTTGCAGCAATACACGTTCAGGTAGGTCCAGGCAGCAATCTGCACACCCACATAGAAGAACTGGGCAATCACACCGCACCAGTAGCGGGGCTGGCTCAGCAGAGAGAACAGCATGGCGCGGTAATCCCCCACCAGGAACAGGTACACAATCGGGCCCAGCGTACCGCAGAGAACCCACTGCACCTTATCCATATCCGGGAAAAGGAAGTACAGCACCGTGAGCGGCACCACGGCAAACAACGCGGCCACCAGCACGCGCACACCGCCCTTGCGGCTGCCCTGCGCGGGTGTTGCAGCAGTCTCCTGCTCCTCTTTCGTACGCAGGAAGAACAGCCAGATGAAGAAAGCAATCGCGCACAGCCCCACATACGGAGCGCAGACCCAGAAGAGTTCCTTATGCACAATCTCGCTCAATTGCTCGGCGGGCATGGCGGCTCGCTCATCTGCCGTGGCAGGATTCAGGTTGCTGAGGATAAGCTGCTGTGCCAGCAGAATACCGCAGATGGAACCCACGGGGTTGAATGCCTGAGCAAAGTTGAGGCGGCGTACCGCCGTTTTTTCCGGCCCCAGAGAAATCACATAGGGATTACAGGTCGTTTCCAGCACAGAACACCCGGCCGCCACCACAAAAATGGCCACAAAGTAAATCTCAAAGCTCTGGTGGATGCAGGCCGGGATATAAGCCAACGCACCGGCTATATAGACACCCAACCCGATGAGCACACCTTTCTTGTAAGAGAATTCCTCAATGAGAATAGAGGCAAAAATGGCCAGCACAGCATACGCGCCGTAGAACGCCACCTGCACCAGAGCTGCCTGCTCCTGAGGAATCGTAAAGATATTCTTGAACGCCGGCACGAGGTTATCCGTCATGTTGTTGAGCAAGCCCCAGAGGGCAAAGCAGCTCACCAGCATAAAAAAGACAGGACGGAACTTGCGCGGCACAACGGGAGTCAAATCACGTTTCTCGCTCATACTCATAACCACGACAGTTTACCAACTTCACACCTCATGTCAATGCGGAAAAACAAGAAATAAAGACTTCTCCCCTTTTTTTGCCATTTTTCAAAAAAAGTCTTGCTTTCACGCATCATCCCCTATATAATCCATCCGCACCTGCTGCAAGGCAGATGCAACAACGGCAAGGAGCGGTAGCTCAGTTTGGTTAGAGCGCAGCCCTGTCACGGCTGAGGTCGCGGGTTCGAGCCCCGTCCGCTTCGTGTACAACAAAAAAGGATGTCCCACCGGGGCATCCTTTTTTGTTGTCTGCGCAGCTGCCGGCTCTCCACCCACCACCTCGTCAAGTGACCCTGCCCACAGGCGGCACGGATGAGGCTGAAAAGCCCGGTGGGCTTTTCAGACCCCGGCGGCGCAGACACCTCTGCGCCGTTTACCCCGGCATCGCCGGGGCCGGGGGGCGGACGCGGGTTCTTGTCTGCCCGTCCTCGGGCAGAC
>SUVN01000018.1 GCA_015061985.1 Akkermansiaceae bacterium | reverse complement strand
CCATATCAATATGCACACCCGCCGTATCCAGGCGCAGGGGAGCATGAGGAATCCGCCAGCCGTCTGCCGCTTTCTGCAGCAGCGCCACATCCAGCGTGCCGCCGCCCATGTCGAACACCAACACATTAGAGCCAAGCTCCTGTCCCCCGTCATTGTAGCCCAGATACGCTGCCTCCGGCTCCATGATGAAGGAAATCTCCGTGAATCCGGCGGCTTCCGCAGCCTGCCGGTAGAGCTCCGTATTGGGAAAATTCACGGGGTGTGTCAGTCTCACACCCTTCACCTCATTTCCGGCAAACTCATTCTCCTGTGCGTATTCCCGCAGGTAGGCAAAACAGGCAGTGAGCACCTCCAGCCACGTCATGGGCTTATCGTTCAGCCCTATCAGCGTAGTGAGTTCATCTGCCCCGACCCGGCGTTCGCATAATTCCGGTTTGAAACCTTCCAGATACCGAGCATCGGCATCATTCGCCGCATCAACCGCCGTCTTATCATCAGGAGCCGCCTCCCCATACCGAACCAAAGCCTCCTCACCCATGCAAACCCTGCGGTTGACTCTGTCTACAAATAAGACAGTAGGGATGATTTCTCCTATATTCTTGGCATTACCTTTTGTATCCAGACACGCTATCTGCGTGTTGCTGGTACCTAAATCTATGGCTATGGTTCGGATTTCATTTATCGTTGGCTCTATATAAATTACTTGGTTCGGAGAAGTATTCTCTGTAAATGACTGAGGTGTCGAAATGTTTATTTCAGGAATATTTGTGCTTGTTCTAGTACTTGTATTTGTACTTGTATTTGTACTTGTATTTGTACTTGTACTTGTATTTGTACTTGTATTTGTACTTGTATTTGTACTTGTATTTTTGTTACGCATGTGTCGCCATGCTTGATAAGCTGCCACAGCGATGAGGTATTCAAGCATACAGGTGTAATTATTATAAAGTTATATTTTTTTTTAAAGAGCTAGATTAAGCCTTAAAACAATACTATTATGTTAGTAATGGCAAAAATCAACAAACCGATAAGCCCACCAACAAAGGTGCCGTTGAGGCGGATGTATTGGAGGTCATTGCCGACATGTTCCTCAATTTTGGTAACCATGGTGTTCATATCCCAGGAGCGGATGGTGTTTTCCAGTTCTATGGCGATGGCATCACGGGTGTTGGAGACAAAGCCGGCGGCGAGGTTTGCCAGGGTTTCATTGCATGTGGCGGCAAGTTGCGGGTTTTCCTGCAAGCCGTTAGCAAGCTTTGACAGGAGTTTATCTTCCGAATCGGACGGATGCCCCTGAGAATCTTCCAGCAGCTGCGGCAGTTCCCGGAGTATGGTATCAACAGCCGGTACTGTGAGGGAATTGAGCGCGTCGGCAAGCTCTTCGCCGTAGCGAGTGCCGTTACCTACGGCCGAGAGGGTGTCGCGGATAGCTGTTGCCAGTTTTTGGCGCAAGGAATGCTCCGGTTCTGCTTTCACGGTGTTCACATATTTGCAGATGGCATCTGTGGCCATATCTGCAACGAGGTCGAGTCCGCCGTCTGCCACTTTATCCACTACTCCGCCCACGCCGCGAGCAGCGTTGCCGGCAACTTTTTCCAATACGTTGCCAAAGAAGCTGCGTTTCCCCGATGCGAGCCGGGAATCGATATCCGGGAAGGGCAATATGGCGGTGTCGACAACATCTCCAACAAAACCGGCAATATCTCCGACGACGGCACCGGCTCCTTTGCCGACGCTCGGCTTGGCCGCACGAAAACAGGCTATCACCTCTTGCCGGATATCAGCGCGGTGGGTATTGACGTAGGTTGCGGCTTCGTTCACCATCATTTCCACCGCTGCAGAGGGGAGCTGTGATTTCTCCACCGCTCGCACGAGCCCCCGCACGGCATCTGCCAATGGCAACGAGGGTAGTAGTTTGGTCAATACATCGCTAAGCTGTGAGATAACGGCCCGGTTTCTGAGTTGTTCGACCAAGGTGCGGCGCAAGCCGGTGAGTAGAGAGGTCAGGACTCCGTTCTGTTGCCCGGCTGCTTGCACAAAGGCAGATGCCGGCTGCAGAGTAAGCACGCGAGCACGCACTTGCTCAGCTACCCAGAAATTGTCACAAAAGAAATCAGCGATGGATTTGGCAATGGAGTCCTGTTTCCTGACCAGCACCGCAGTATGCGGTATGGGAATTCCCAGAGGATGGCGGAACAGTGCCACCACTGCAAACCAGTCTGCCAGAGCCCCCACGGTGGCGGCTTCCGCAAAGGCGCGCAGTGCGGCCCAGCCCCAACCGCCGAAGTGATGCGACATGTAGGAGCTGAATGCAAACAGTACCACCACCGCCACCAGTGCTGCGGTGGCTATCCCCCTTACATTGCGTTGCTTATACATCTGATGTGCCATGACTTGTCTGCGAGCTGATCGATACTCTATTGCTGCCAATAACCACCGGCACCACCGCATGCCGGACACAGGCTGACAACAGGTGAACCGTACGCATCATACATGACGACTCTTCCTGCGCCCCTGCATGTCTGACACATGACGAATACGGGTGAATGTGTCTGCCGAGGCCGATAAGCCGCCCGAGGTGTAGTGGTACGTGTGCGCGCTGCGACATCGTCCGCCCCTTGAGAGACTGTTCCGCGACCGACATTCCTGATGGCTCGGCCGACAGCCTGTGCACCTTTTACCAAATTTGCCGCCATGGACGGTTGGGCGGTTATGAACAGCACCGCCAATGCCGCCACGGTTTTTAACATATTGCTCTTCATACTATTTCTTACTTACGATGCTTTCTTCACGTAACGATTTGCGTTGCATCTTTAAACAACGATTTTCCCTATCTCATCTATTTCCCTTCCCATGCACGCCCACCACTTCCCGGGCGCGGGCAATCTGCGCAACGGCATCTTCCAGATGAGCCATGGTAAGAAGCGGCTCAGCGGAATCACCGGCTTCCGTTACGGCGCGACCGCAGGCGAGCTTGACGGCATCCAGGATGAGAGCAGGGCTGAACCCGGCGGAGATTTCTGACAGGCGTGCCCAGTCCAGCGCGTCTCTCCCGGTGATACGGGGTACGATGAAGTGCTGCCAGAGAACAGGCAGTTCAGCAGAGCCGGGCAGGGGGAGTTCAATATGCTCCAGAATGCGGCGGACAAAGGCGCGATCAAAGCTTTCCACCAGGTTGGAGGCAAAGACCACGATACCCTCAAAGGCATCAAGCTGTTTGAGCATGACGGAACGGCTGGTATTGACCGCATGATCGCTTGCCTGAGAAACGTTGGAAAGGCGTTTGCCGAGCAGAGAATCGGCCTCATCAAAGAAAAGTACAGCATCCTGCTCCGTGGCAGCGCGGAAAGCAGCCTGGATATTTTTGCTGGTTTCACCCACATACTTGGACTCAAGCTCAGCGTAGCTCACTTCGATGATATTTTTTCCGAGGGCCGCAGCCAGAGCTTCGGCACACATGGTTTTGCCGGTACCGGAGGCACCGTAGAAGTTCACGGCAACATGGCGTCCCTGCGGGTCTATTTTTTGGAGATTCCACTCTTCATAGAGCATGCGGTGGTGGCGGATGCGCGCCAGCAGGGCATCTATGCGGTGGCGAACCACCGGAGCCAGGATAAGGCGGTCAAAGCTGCACACGGGAGTTCGCGCACTGAAGCGGGCAGAAGAATCGTCATTTTTCTTCTCGTCCGTTGGTGGTTTCTGTCCGGGTGGCATCGGCGCAGCCGGTGCTTCCTTTTCAGCAGGAACTTCGCGGAATTCAGGATATTCCGCAGATTCAGTCCGCCGATTATTTTTCCGAAAGAAAAAGTTCATACAAGTCAGGATTTTATTTAGAATTAACGATTTCATTAATTTCTTCGGTGCTAAGTGCTCGAACGGAGGGGGTGCTGCTGCTGCTGACATCATGATTAGCTTTCTTCACATGAGCAATGGTTTCCAGCAGGTGCTCAGTGCTCAGCTTCGGCTGTTGTTCCAGACAGGCCAAAGAACAGGCTTTCACAAAAGCATTCTTCATGTCACCGCCGCTCATATCTGCTGAAGCCTCTACCAGCTGCTGCAAGTCTACCTCTGCGCTGCCGGGTACGGTGGGCATCATGAACTTTTGCCAGAGAATGCGGCGCGAGGGCGCGTCCGGCAGCCCCACCTCAATATGTGAGAGGATGCGGCGTGAGAATGCCTTATCAAAGTTTTCCGCAAGATTGGTGGCAAAGACGACAATACCATCGTAATGATCCAGCTGCTTGAGCATTACCGCCCGGCTGGTGTTGACTGCGTGATCCGTAGCCTGTGTCACCTGACTCATGCGCTTACCCAGTATGGAGTCTGCTTCATCAAAGAACAGGACGGCATCATTCTCTTTGGCAAAACGGAAGGCGGCTTCGATGTTCTTGCCGGTATCTCCCACATACTTGGATTCCAGCTCTGCGTAGTCCACATCGATGATTTTCTTGCCGAAAGTATGAGCCAGAGCCATGGCACACATGGTTTTACCCGTGCCGGGAGGTCCGTAGAAGTTCACCGATACACAGCGACCACCGGGATCTACAGAGCTCAATCCCCAGACAGAGTAAATGAAATCATGTTTGCGGATAAGGGTGAGCAGCGTTTCCAGCTTTTCCCGAGTATCTGCATTGAGCACAACATCTTCCAGACTGTAAAGCGGAACGGACAGGTTAAACTGCATTCCCGGCTCCGTCTTTTTCTCTTCCGGTGCGGCAGTTGCCGGGGGCTGAGCAACAGGTGCCCCGTTACTGTCTGCAGAGCTCACGGCTGCGACCGGACGGGCAGGAGACGCAGTATGGTGTGCACTCTGTGCATCACGCTCATTCGGAGCAATGGTGATGGTATCGTTGATATCATCATCATCCTGCAACGGATCTAAACCGTGCCGAAGGAGACTTTCCGTATCCGTAGCTGCTGATTGAGAATGGGGTGTATTCATATTTTCCATGAAGAGTTTAGCGGGGAATTATGCATACAGCAGTTCCTGAACCTTTTCTTGACTGCACACCTCATGTAATCCCTTGACTTTTCCTTTTTTATCGATAATTCCCATGCCCCGTGCCACTTTTTCCGGGACAAGCCCCTTTCTGAGCAGCGTTTCCTCTGTATCAGATGCGGAAACATTCAAGGCATATGACGAATACCGAGCCAGTTCCTCCGGAGTGAGCTCCCGGGTTACAACCGATGCCGGTGCATCCACCTTGACATCGCTCATGACAACGGCCTGCGAGCCACTCTTGATGCCCAGCATCTGTGTTACCACATACACAGCATTGCCTATTTTGACCCTGATTGCCTGCTCAGCCTGATAATTGCTGTGCAGTGCGCGGAGGGCAACACGCTGCACTCCGGGATGCCCTTTCAGGCGGGATGCCACCCACCCATATATGGTTTCCCGGTATTTGCTGATAAAAAACTGAGCAACAATTCCCGCCGCTACACCCACAACCGCGGCAAATGCCGCATCAACAAGGAACTCGCCGACATCTATAAGTATTTCTTCCATCGTTTGTCTGATAGTTTATGTTTAATCTAACAGCAGGTACTCCGTAGTCTCACCGGCTGCTTGTATGGTCTTGCTCTGAATATCTTCCGGAAGATCAATCCAGGAAACATTGTTGAAACGGAGGGTAGACAGTTCTTTGCCCCGATACACCAGAATTTCCACCAGAAAGGAATGCTTATTCTCAGAGGCAGATATGCGCAGCTTTACCATGTTAAGCTCGGGCACAGCGCCGCCGTGTTTCCCGGAGCGAAGCATCTGCTCCAACTGAGCCTCCGTATATGGCTGCTCCGGGCTGACGGTCTTGTTGAAAAAGTCGCACAAGGTCTTTGCCAGCAGACGGTAAAACCCGGCTCTGAGATTGCGCTGCACTTTGTCAGAATAAAGTTTGAACCCTATTCCGGCCAGCACCACAGCACCGATTACCAGAGAGCTGATGATGACGGTGCTCATCGAAATTCCTGTTTCTTCAGCCATAATTAAAATATTCTCATTCATGGGTTAATATCAATTGGTAGCGGAAAGCGTGATAAGATCCTTTTTTGCCTGTTCTTCGACTTTATTCAGAATGACTGACTTGTTGTCAATGGTAGATGCCTGAGCATTGCGAGTCAGTTCCACCAGAACATCCTGAGGCATATCCCATTTGGAAATGGCCCTTTTAGCCTCCGTTCCGGTAATTTTACCGTTATCGTTAATAACTGTTACCGTGGTGGAATAGGCATTCCCCTCCTTATCCAGTTCATATTTGGTGGAGCAATGTAACATATTGGTTTTAATCCAATTGTATGCGCTGGCGATGGATGAGCGCACGCGAACAACACCCTTGTTGAGCCAAACGACCAGGCTTGAAACAACAGAGTACATGAAGCCGACATGCTCACGAATCCACGGGAGGAAAGTATTGACAAGAAAGCCTGCAATTTCCTGCCAGAAGAATATAGCGGCCGCTGCCGCAAAGATTGAAAGAGTAACGAACATATGAAGTATTTCGGTGTTATATTATAAGTCTATTAATTTGCGCTATAACGGTAAATGTCGTTTTGATAACTCACATCACTACCGTTTCGCATGAAGTGTTCCTGCGCCTCAGACGGAAGTTCCAACCAGCTGAGAGACATGATTTCCGTAGAGTATTCCTTGGGACCGGCTGCATCCACAAAGCGTATGATAAGGCTGCAGATATAGGTATTCCGATCCTGAGAATCCTGTGCGGTTTCCGTATGAATCGAGAATATGGTATTGAACGGTGCCATAGCTGTCGATGATTGGCTGAGCAACAGAGTCCGAGCCCCGCTCAGCAGTTCCTGGAAGGGGCGTTTCGAATATGCACTTGCCCACTCTGCCAGCTTGCGGGCAATCACATCATTCTGCGCGCGAGTTGTCTCCGGCAAGGCATTCCGGGAGGCGATAGCCGCCCGCTCTTCTGCTGTGGCATTGAGCAGCAATTGATAATCACCGGTTTTGAGCCAGTTAAGCAGCTCTGTGCAGCGGAACACCATACGGGGATGTGTCAGCGTTGCAGATTGCAACAGATTGAAGGTGCGATCCAGTGCCTTCTCATCCATAAGATTCTGGAAATCCATGGCTTGCCCCACCAGAGTAGATGTCCGCAAACGCTGGTATTCCGCGAAGGGAGACCCCATCATCTTGAGCATGGCACGCTTCACGGCTTCCATATTCTGACATGCCAGAAGTCCGGCGCGGTCGGCACTCAGCTCACTGCGGCGGTGCCAGGCACTCAACAAGGGACCGAGGGCAAGCACCTGTGCCAGCTCTCCTCCCGGGAAGAGATTGGAGGAGAGGATATCCATGATGATATGATACTTCACATGGTTGCAGATGATGTGGCCGCATTCATGCCCAATGATGTAGGCCAGCTCATGCTCATCCAACACGCTTGCCGCCATGCGGGACAACACGATGATGGGTTTTTCTATGCCGGTGGTATATGCATTGATACCTCCGCCGGCCGTGTCGTATATGTACACATCCGGAATCTCCATGCACAGCACCTCACACACATTTTTTACTACCTGATAAAGTGCGGGCTGAGAATGTTCGTTGACGCAGATACCGCCGGATTTGATATTGATGACCTGCCAGCGGACAAAGGTATCCACAACCTTTCCGGTTAAAAATCCCAGCACATTGAACTTGGAAAGTAAGTTTTGAGCGAGTGCGCGGTCAATGTCGTTCTGGAATGAGGCTGCTGAAAGGCCATTGAGTTTCACGCGGCGGTTCAGGATAGGACGCACAGCCGTCACAACTGCCCGCAGAATCGTGACATATGCCTCCAGGGTCAACACGGCTTCCCGGTCATTCTCTACCCGGTAAGTCCAGTTTGAAGCTTTCTGTACCAATACAGCAGATATCACCGAATCAAACTGCTCGTCAATGGACAGCTGAGAGCGCAATTCTTTCTGCCAGGTGGGGCCGTATTCCCCGGCCACAAAACGCAGCATCCCCCAGATGGTATAGAGCTCAGCCGATGTCAGGATTCCGTTGGACAGCTGCGTAGCAATAAAATCTTCCGTCACCTTGTAGCGGGGGGTGCGGAAGCGCGGCGGTACTGCTTCTTCATGCCCGGTAAGCAACAACAGGCCATACAGTGTTTCATGCACCGTAAGCAGGCTGTTTTCAAACGTCCGATTGACCAGATTGCCGACTTCATCATATTGAGCCTGAATGTTTTCCCCAAGCCCCAGCACGAGATTGGCCAGTTTCTGCCGCAGCAGTACTCGCCCGTACACCAGGTTGTCTACAAAGGACAGGGACTGAGAAAGGGTGATTAAATCCCTGTCAGCTATAGGCTTCGTAAGAATAACACTATTTGCCGGAATTAGATGATTGATCATAAGAATATTCGTAGTAAGTGAAATGCCGCCTCCGTCTTTAGGCTAAAAAATCATCGCTGATGGGTGATTCAAAGACACCGTCCCGGTCAGAATCGAATGCCCCGGAGTCGAACTTTCCGTCACCGTCCTCATCTTCCAGCGCAACATCGAATGTACCGTCCTCGTCCAGATCCAGATACGCCATATAACCGTCACCATCCGGTGTTTCACGCTCAAGCAACAAGTCCGAAGTCCCGTTATTGTCCGCATCGATGAGCAGCGCGCTGTTTCCATCGCTGTCTGTCAACAGCACGGATTCAACTTCACCATTACCATTCACTGCAACAATAACATCCTCGATTTCTGCTGCTGTGCTTTCTGCCGTATTTGTATTTTCTGTGTTCATTTCAGTTATATGTTAATTGTTTTAGGTTAAGAAAATAGTCAATTACTCAAAAATGCCGTCGCCGTCTGAGTCCGACATCTGTCGATCCCAAACGCCGTCACCGTTGGAATCTTCCTGCATCAAATCCATTCGTCCGTCGCCGTCCGTATCCAGATACACGGCTATGGAGCTATCAAATGAAGAACCGTGGTCAATAATCATATCGAACTTTCCGTCGTAATCTGTATCAAGCACCTCGCGCGTATGCGCATCCGCACCATGGTGAATGACTGTATCTGTAACGCCATCCCGGTTAGAGTCTACATAAACTTCCACCCCGTGGCCTTGGGGCTGATACTGACCTTGGGAATTTACCATCCCCTGAAGATGTGTTGAATCATGTTTCATATACTTTCTGTAATAGGGCGGGTTTGCCTTAATTTTTTTGAAAATTCTTAATCTACGTCAAATTTATTCTATTTCATCGAATTCTCCATGCGCAAACTCCGGCAAATTGGGCAACATCTCGCCCTCTTCATCATCAGAGTTTATTCTCCAGGAATTTTCAGAATCTGAGTCCAAATAACTTTCTGTGCTTGGGGGGGTATCATTCATCGCGGCAGAAGGCAAAACATCCCCATTCGAACCGGGCGTTGTGTATTCTGCCTTATCATGATTGGCCGCTACCGAATCCGTAGGCAATCTGCTCCCGATTTTCGGCAATTGCCCCACCCTCAGTTGGGGTAGTGTATTGGTTATTTCTCGCATAAGGCGAACATGCTCCCAACATTCGCGGCAGCACATGACATGGCGCACCAATGCTTCGTCCACCGGTTCGTCTGCCTTAGGAAATGCTATGCGCAACAGTACTATGTCATCTACATGCATAATTCTTTGATTTAGCGATTATTTTAAGATTTTGCATAGCCTTTGCAGTTTCGCTATAAACTATTGATGCATCTATGTGTAATATATCTCCTATTTCTTTGGCGG
The DNA here is from genome assembly GCA_015061985.1 of Akkermansiaceae bacterium. Taxonomy (GTDB): domain Bacteria; phylum Verrucomicrobiota; class Verrucomicrobiia; order Verrucomicrobiales; family Akkermansiaceae; genus Akkermansia. The sequence goes on along the minus strand of SUVN01000018.1, from coordinate 39,546 downwards.
TATAGCCCTGTAATTTGTACATAACGACAATGTTGCGCTGCTGTTCCGGCAAAGCTGTAAGCATCAGATTCAAATCGAAAGCGGTTGTCTGAAAAGATACCTGCAAATCCTCCAAGTTCTTTGCTGCAGCCTTGATGTTTTCGTTATCAAGGTTAATACAAGAGATGCCGTCATGGGATCTTATGTGCTTGCCGTCGCCCACCATTATCGAGGCTTTTGCTGCTAACTTACCCAAGCGCCGTTTAACCATACTCAGTACATAATTTTTGAAACAATTCTTACGCTCCACAATTGCGGTGCTGAATTGATGATATCCCTCTTTCTGAGCCTTACTCCAACGCTGCGGATTGTATGAGCGAACCAAACTCATATTGGATTCCAGCATCTGTTTGCATGCCAGACTAAGTATGTCTTGTGGTTCTAATTTCAAAATCTTATAGTCATTCGCAAATTTACAGAAAGTAGGAAAACAGTCATTAGCCAAAAATTGCCCCAAAAGCACTTTATCGCCACAAAGCAACCGCCTAATCAGTTCGTTATCTGATAACTCTGGGTCTCGCCCAACCCCGGATGTGTGGATTCCCTTCATATTCACCGTCAGACTCAATACTACAGCATTCCAAATGCTGTAGCCCTGCATTTAGCTAATAACACACTTATTATCTATACATAACAGAAATTTAGGTGGAATGATGAGAAAGCATTTGCAACAGGCTTGTCTGCGCAATCGGATCGTTGTATATGGCTGACAATGTAACAAAAAAACACAGGCAACCGTTAGATAAGACTTGCATCAGCATTTGGAATGCTGACCCTCTCTGCCCATGGACTCATCAACCGGAAAAGAATATCATCCAAGGCTTGCTCCGGCATATAAACTATATAGCAAGATTGATGCCGGAAATGGCAAAAGAGTTAGCCTGGGATGCACAAAGACCGGAGCTATCTGAAATGCTGCATTTTCTGCGACAGATGATGAGTGCGGATTTTGTTGTCCGATTTGCTGCGCTCGCGCTATCTGAACCTGCCACAGGTGAAGCAGGCGTATGAATATTGGAAAAACGAACCGGTAGGAGAGCGAGAAAGGATAATGTAGCGCTTTGATGCAGGAAGGGAGGCGTTTTTTTTGCTTTATAATGCATTGATGTGCAGAGCTCCCGGGTGGGCATGAAATAAAAATGTCTGCTAAGTGAGTGACAAATGCGGAAAATGTGCTTGAATAGATACGGCGAGAGCACATGGAGCTGTTAATTTTGACACCGTGGCAGGTGACGAAACCGGCGACATGAGCCGCGCGGCCGGACTCCGGGTGCATGCTCACACGGATAAATCCACAGCAGCCGTTTTGCCGCAAACAACAACCCTTATAAAAAATGGCAGATATAGAACAGAACTACCAGATTAAGTATTCCGAGAAGTGGGGGTCCTACCTCCAGCAGGAAGCCTCCCGTCTCGATAAGTATGTCACCGTGGAAACCGGGCTTTCCGGCAAGATGGTTGCCTTTGACCAGTACGGTCTCCTTTCCTTTACGGAGAAGACCGGGCGCATGGGCTCCACCGTGCTGGATGAGGCACCGACCACGCGCCGTGTCATGTTCCCGCACATCTATACCAAGGCTATCGGCTTCGATGAATTTGATTCCAAGAAGCTTGCCAATATCGATGTGCCGGTCAGCAAGACTATCGAAAGCCTGCGCTCTGCCGCCGGTCGCACGATGGATAAGGTGATGCTGGATGCCTTTCTGGGCACCGCCTACATCGGCGAAAACGGCACGCAGCCCGTGGCTTTCCCGGAGTCTCAGGTGATTGCCTCGGACTACGTGGACAGCGGTACTGCGGCAGAATGCAACCTGACCGTTGGTAAGCTGCGCCACGCTCTGACGATGCTGCAGAAGGCAGAGGCCTGGAGCGATGAGCGCCGCGCCTATGGCGATGAGCTGGTGCTGGCTTGTACCGGCAGCCAGATTAACGCCCTGCTGCAGCAGCCGGAGGTGACCAGCTACGATTACAACACCGTGCGTGCACTGGCTGAAGGGAAGATTGATACCTTCCTCGGCTTCCGCATCATCCGCACGGAACAGCTGCCCCTTGTCGGTGGAGTCCGCTCCTGCCTGGCCTGGGTCAAGAGCCGTGCTCAGTTCGGAATCTGGGATGATTTCAAGGTGAAGCTCTCCGTGAGAGATGACCTGGATGAAGCCCTCCAGATTCGTGCCAAGTTCGCCTGTGGTGCCACTCGTCTGCAGGAGGAAGCCTTCGTCAAGATTCAGTGCGCAGAGTGATTGTAATCATATAGAGGTGATAGTATAGTTTGTGCTCAAAGCCTCCGCAGGGTAACCTGCGGAGGCAATTTGGTTGAAGCATGTCTTTCCGGAGCGGGGCAGGGGAGTGCCAGCGTGTTAATTCGGTGGGTCAACCAGCACCTCTCGAGCGCGGGCAGAGCCCTGCGAGGGGGCAATGATGCCGTTGGCTTCCATCATATCCATGATTTTTGCGGCCTTGCCGTAGCCGATGCTGAAATGGCGTTGCAACATGGAGGTGCTGGCCTTGCGGGAGGTGATGACCAGATTGACGCAGCGGGTATAGAGCTCGGAGTCCTCTTCACTCAGATTCTTGGGGCCGATGCGGCCGCCGCCGTCGCCCGCACCCTCGCTGTTGTTCATCTCGGCGGTGACTCCCTGCTCAAACTTCTGCTTGGCGTGGGAGGCACAGTGCTGGATGATGGAGGCAATCTCCCGATCCGATACCCAGGCTCCCTGCACGCGGGTCATCTTGGAGATACCGCCTGGCGGCAGGAAGAGGCAGTCACCTGCGCCCAGCAGGTTCTCTGCCCCCGTGGTGTCCAGAATGATGCGGCTGTCCAGCGGGCTGGCCACGCGGAACGCGATGCGGCTGGGGATATTGGCCTTGATGAGCCCCGTCACCACGTTGGCGCGGGGGGTCTGTGTGGCCGCCACCAGGTGGATACCGGCGGCACGGGCTTTCTGGGTCAGGCGCGCGATGTTGCTTTCCAGATCATCCTTCACCATCACCATCAGGTCGGCCAACTCGTCAATGATGATAACCACGTAGGGCAGGCGGGTGGGGATGCGCTCTTCTTCTTCGAAGTCAAACTCATCCTGATCCTCATCTGTCAGCTCGCGCCCCTCATCCGCCTGACGCAGAATTTCGCTTTCCATGCGGTCGATGGCATCATAGTCCACATAGCTCTCATCGATTTCCTCCTTTTCCGGCTCTTGCACTTCATCCGGCGGGCGGTTGTTGAAGTCCTCAAAGTTGCGGACTCCGACCTGGCTGAAGAGTTTGTAGCGATGCTCCATCTCGTTGACCGCCCAGCGCAGTGCCCCGATGACGCGTGCCGCCACAGTCACCACGGGGCAGGCCAGATGCGGCAGCTTGCGGTAGGGCTGCATTTCCACCATCTTGGGGTCAACGAGGATGAGCTTCAGCTCGTCCGGGCGGAACTTGTAGAGCATGGAGAGAATCATGCTGTTGATGCAGACGGATTTACCGGAACCGGTAGTACCCGCAACGAGGGTGTGGGGCATGGCGGCCAAATCACCGATGACCGGGTTGCCGTATACGTCCTTACCCAGGGCGACGGGGATGCGCAGCTTCGGATTGTTGAAGGCATCCGATTGCAGCAGCTCGCGCAGATAAACGGGGGATTTCTGCGCATTTTCCAGCTCAATACCCACGGTTGCCTTGCCGGGAATGGGGGCCAGAATGTTCACCGATTTGGACTGGGTGGACATCATGAGGTCCTTGTTGAGCGTGGCAATGCGGTTCACGCGCAGCCCGCGCGGGGGGAAGAACTCATAGCGGGTGATACTGGGGCCGCGGGTGATATCCCCGGGCGTTACCGCAATCTTGAAGGTGTCCAGCGTATCGATGATACGTTGCTGCATATCCTGCATCTCCTCGGCCGCGGCTTCCGTCACTTCTGCCGGTACGGGCTTGTAGTCCAGCAGCTCGTAGGGCGGCAGCGGGTAATCCGCTTCCTGCGGGCGGCGGTCAACATTATTGATGGTTGCTGCTTTCGCCGGGGATTTCGGGAATTTGATGCCGGGTTTCGCCGGGGTTATGTCCGTTTCTTCCGGTTCATCCCGGCCGGTCACGGCTCGCTTGCCTCGGCGGAAAAGGTCGGTAAGTTTACTGCCGGATGATTTTTTCTCCAGGTTCAGAGCTTCGCGCTCCTGTTCTTCCGTGGCACCGGGGGCGTTGCTCAGCTCAATGGCTTCCTCTACCTGTCCCATGAGGTCCAGCAGGTTGTTGTGGCGCTCCTCCCCGTTACTGCGGGCAGCCGGGGTGTCGCGGTGGTCTCGGGGGCGCCGAGGGGCCGGCTGCGGAGTCCGAACTTCGCGTTTAGGCTCCTGTTCGGTGGCGGGAGATGCCACGGGTTTGTCGGCAGCACGCATGCCGGGCAGGCTGCTTGTCGGTACCGGGCGGCGGCGTGGTGCTTCCGGGGTTGCTACAAAATGGTTGTCAAAATCGGCTGCCAGCTCGGTTGGCGGTTCTTCATCCAGATGCCGCGTGCGCTGCTCGCGCGTGATGTTGCGGGCGATACCGGAGTTCTGCCTCGGCGGCAGGGGTGCCTGACGCGGCGGAATCTGCAGCGGTTCCCGCACCGGGCGCTGGGGAGCCTGTTCCCGGCGGGGCATGGGTTGTGCATAATCCCGCGAAACGGGGCGGGGGGCTTCGGGCTGCATCGGTTCTTCCGGTGCCGCATGGTTAAAGATGGGGTTCTGGGTTTCCTCCCTGACCTTATCACGGTGCTGCTGCCAGTTGTCCTGCAGCTCCTGAATCTTGTTGCGGCGGCGTTCGCGGCGCGCGCGAATGCGATCCGCAATGTTGTTCACGTCTGCCCAGAATGCCTTGCAGAACTCGATGAAGCCCATGCGTGCAAAATAGATGAGAGCCAGACCGTGCCCACAGATGAACAGGGTCAATGCCCAGTCCCGTCCCATCAGTGGCTCGGCCACGCAGCTGCCGTCCAGATACCCCAGCTTGCCGCCCACGCTGTCAATACCGATGTTAGCAGCCCATTCCCGCAGGATATAGGGCTGAATGGAGAGGGCTGCACAGGCGCAGAGAATCATGCAGAGAGTGGCGACAACCTGCCCGGCGAATCGACGGCTCGGGAACAGAAGAATGCAGCAGCCCAGTATGCTCAGCAGAAGCATGCAGTATACGGCCGCTGCTCCCAACAGCCAGTACCAGAATCCGGCCATGTAGAGACCGACAGTCCCCAGTACATTGGTGCAGGGTACTTTTGCAGCGGCTTCCGAATCCACGGGATTAAAGACAATCCAGCCCATCTCACCTCTGTTGTAGGTGAGCAGTGCTGCTGCAAAGGCAAGCGCCAGCAGCACAATCCCCAATCCCCACAGGCGGGTGGGCCAGGTGGCCTGCGGCGGTTGTTCCGGGTGTTTTAAGGTAGAAAAATCCATGATAGCCCCGGGAGTATACGCCCCCTTGCCTGCCTCTGCAAGCCCAAAATGCGTCCTATATACCCTCCTACGCTCGCACGCGCGTGTATGGCCGATTCGAACAGCTTAAAATCCCAAATTTACCCAAAGTTGTAAAAATGGATGAAATTTTACTTGCCAAAAGCAAAAAAGAGAGTAGAATCGGCGCGTCAAAAGCGCTGTCGGAAGGCAGCGAAGGAACAAACGAATAAGAAACACACACCACTATGGCTCGTCTTTTCGGTATCGAAATACCCAATGAGAAGCGCGTTGAGGCCTCCCTGTGCTACATCTATGGCATCGGGCCCTCCACGGCTAAGAAGGTGCTTGAGCAGGCCGGTATCTCTCCGGATCTGCGCACGGGCACGCTTTCCGACGCTCAGCTGACCAAGATTGTGCAGGCAATCACCAGCAACAACATCCTCATCGAGGGTGACCTGCGTCGTGAGAAGCAGATGGCTCTCAAGCGTCTGACCAGCATCAACTGTCTGCGCGGCATCCGCCACCGCAAGGGTCTCCCCGTTCGCGGTCAGCGTACCCGCACCAACGCCCGCACCCGCAAGGGTCGCAAGAAGACTGTGGGCGCCAAGAAGTAATCATCTGTAAACCCTTAAAAAGAAAAACTGAACATGGCTGAAGAAACCATCCAGGAAGAAGTGAAAGACACCGTGGCTCCCGCCGTTGAGGCTCCCGCTACGGAGACACCCGCCGCTCCTGCCGCTGAGCAGAAGAAGCCGGAGGGTCGCCGCGACATCTTTGCCGAGCTGGGTCTTGCAGATGACGACGATAAGGTCAAGATTCTCAAGGCTAAGGGCAGCAAGAACGTTACCACCGGTATCGTGCACATCTCCTCCACCTTCAACAACACGGTGGTGAGCGTGACCGACCTCAAGGGCAACGTCATCGGCTGGTCCTCCGCCGGTAAGCTCAATTTCAAGGGCAGCCGCAAGAGCACTGCATACGCCGGTCAGGTAGTATGCCAGGATGCCTGCCGTCAGGCTATGGGCCACGGCCTCAAGGAGGTCGAGGTTCGCGTGAAGGGACCGGGTTCCGGTCGTGAGTCCGCTGTGCGTGCCGTGCAGGCCATCGGTCTGGAGATTTCCTCCATCGCTGATGTGACCCCGATTCCGCACAACGGTTGCCGTCCTCCCAAGGCTCGTCGCGCCTAATTCCATTAACCCAGAAAGATTACAAACATTATGGCTCGTTATACAGGTCCTACCGCTAAGATCAGCCGTCGTTTCGGCGTAGAGCTCTTCGGTGCCAGCAAGGCTTTTGCCCGTCGTCCCTTCCCTCCGGGTCAGCACGGTGCCCGCGCCGGCCGCAAGAAGAAGTCTGACTACGGCATCATGCTTGCCGAAAAGCAGAAGCTCCGCTTCATGTACGGCGTGCTCGAAGGTCAGTTCCGCAAGTACTATGAGGAAGCCAGCCGTCGCCGCGGTGTGACGGGTGATATCCTGCTGCAGCTGCTGGAGCTCCGTCTCGACAACGTCATCTACCGTCTCGGTTTCGCCAGCACTCGTGCTGCCGCTCGCCAGATGGTTTCCCACGGTCACGTCACCGTGAACGGCCGCAAGGTCAACATCGCCTCCTACTCCTGCAAGCCGGGTGACGTGGTGGCTGTTGCTGCCAAGGCTCGTTCTCAGGCTCTCGCCAACCGCTACGTGGAGCTGGCTGCCAACGCCACCACGCCCGATTGGATTGAGGTTGACGCAGCCAAGCTCACCGGCAAGATTGCCCGCGTTCCCTCCGTAGAGGAAATCGCCCCGATCGTGAACGTGCAGCTCATCGTGGAACTTTACTCCCGCTAAACCGGGGAAAGGACACATCCTTTTACCGCCCGCGCCGCGTTTCTACGCCGCGCGGGTGTTTTTGTACTTGCAATTCCTGAATTTCAGAGTATAACATTCCGCGCTATGACAGATAAACCCGCTCGCAAACCCTCCTGGCTCAAAGTCAAACTGCCCAAGGGCAGGGTATTCAAGGACGTCCAGAACCTGGTGAAGGACAACGCCCTGGTCACGGTCTGCGAGGAAGCCATGTGCCCCAATCGCGGTGAGTGCTGGAGCCACGGCACGGCCACGTTCATGGCCTGTGGTGATGTCTGCACACGCGCCTGCGGATTCTGTGCCACGCGCACGGCGAAACCCGCGCCGCTGGACCCGGAGGAACCCCGCAAGATTGCAGAGGCCGTGGAGCACATGAAACTCACCCACACCGTCATTACCATGGTGACGCGTGATGATTTGAAGGATGGCGCTGCCGCACACATAGCTTCCACCATTTGGGAAATCCGCCGCCGCTGTCCGGAGACCGTCATAGAGGTGCTGACCTCCGACTTTAACGGCAATGAGGATGCCCTCTCTCTGGTCATGGATGCCCGCCCGCATATCTTTAACCACAATCTGGAGACCGTGGAGCGCCTTTCCCCCATTGTCCGCTTCCGTGCGCAGTACCGTCGCTCCCTGCACATGTTGCAGCGCGCCCTGCAGATGGCACCCGGCATGGTCGTGACCAAGAGCGGAATCATGCTCGGGCTCGGCGAAACGCGCGAGGAAATTGAGCGCACCATGGATGATCTGCTGGAACACGGCGTCACCGTCCTCACCATGGGACAATATCTGCGCCCCTCTGCTCGCCATTTGCCGGTGATAGATTACATCCGCCCGGAGATGTTTGATGAACTGCGCGAGGTGGCGCTCGCCAAGGGCTTCCACCACGTAGCCAGCGGCCCCTTCATCCGCTCCTCCCACCACGATGCCAATTTCCGCCCGGAGCTGTCCATCCTGGATGCCATCAATGCGGACCTGCGAGCACGCGGCGAGATTCAATAATGGCAGCCCGCGTGGCCAAAATTGTCATGATTATATAAAACTTCAAAAAATTGCTTGACTCTGCGGGGTGGGTCGTGTATATTCAGCCCGCAACCGCAACACGGCGGGATAGCCAAGTGGCCTAAGGCATCGGTTTGCAAAACCGACATTCGTGGGTTCAAATCCCACTCCCGCCTCTTAAACGCACTGCAAGGGAACGATGTTCCGTGCAGTGCGTTTTTGTTGACAGATGACTCACATGAATAGGGCTTGCCAAAGGGAGAGCGCGGGTGTAGAATGGCGGGTATGAAGCATCTGGATGAATTGTTTGCCTTTTTGCGTATTCCCAGTGTGTCGGCTCAGGCTGAGCATGCGGGGGATGTGGAGCGTTGCGCGGATTTTCTGGTGGAGAAGCTCAGCTCTCTGGGGTTCGATGCTAAAAAACACCTGACGGATATTCACCCGATTGTGGTGGCTCACAGCCCGAAGGTGGAGGGGAAGCCCACGGTGTTGATTTATGGTCACTATGATGTGATGCCGGTGGATCCGGTGGCTGCCTGGGAGACTCCTCCTTTTGAGCCGGCAATTCGTGACGGCCGGGTGTATGCCCGCGGTGCTTCCGATGACAAGGGCGAGATTATGGCGCTGCTGCTGGGCACGGAGAAGGTGCTGCGGGAGGATGGCGCTCTGCCGCTGAATGTGATTTTCCTGCTGGAGGGTGAGGAGGAACGCGGCAGCGAGAGCCTCTTTGCCTTCATGCAGCGCCCGGAGATTCAGCGGGAGCTTGCCTGTGATGTGATTGTGGTGAGCGATACCGGTATGGCGGCTCCCACAATTCCCTCATTCTCTTACGGCCTGAAAGGTCTCTGCTGTTTTGAGCTGAAGGTGAGCGGCCCGGCCATGGATTTGCATTCCGGCCTCTTTGGCGGCGCGGTCAATAACCCCATCACGGCTCTTTGCGAGATGATTGCCACCACTCATGATGCGGATAATCATGTGACGGTGGAGGGCTTCTATGAGGGGGTCAGCGACATTGAGGAATGGGAGAAGGAAAGCTGGCGCCGCGTGCCCGGTATGAGCGATGCCGAATTGGCCTCCCTTACCGGGGTGGATGCCCTGCGCACGGAGACCGGCTTCACCGGGGCTGAGTGCGTGTATGCCCGCCCGACTTTTGAGCTCAATGGTATTTCCGGCGGCTATGAGGGGGAGGGTTCCAAGACGGTGATTCCCACGCACGCCATTGCGAAGATGAGCTGCCGTCTGGTGCCGGGGCAGGACCCGGAGAAGGTGATGGATTGCGTGGAGGCTCACTTCCGCAAGGTGTGCCCGGCCGGGGTGCGGATGGAGTTCGCCCGCCAGCATTCCGGTGCTGCCTACCTGAGCAACCCGAACTCCGATTTCGGACTGGCCGCCCAGCGTGCTCTGGAAGAGACTTTCGGCAACAAGCCCGTGCTGGTGCGTGAGGGCGGTTCCATCCCGATTATTGCCGAGATTTCTCAGGTGCTGGGCAAGGATGCTCTCCTGCTGGGGTTGGATTTGCCGGATGCCCGCATCCACTCGCCCAATGAAAATATGCGCGTGGAAATCTTTGAGAAGGGTATCGAGATGACCGCGCGTTTGCTGCGTCTCATGAGCGAGGCCTGATAGTTTCATCTCCCGAATCATGAACGCCGTCGAGATTGAGCAGATTCACAAGAGCTTCCCCGGCCACTGGGGCAGGGGCGGTGTGTATGCCGTGAAAGGTGTGAGTCTGCAAATCCCGCAGGGCGGCGTTTATGGCCTTATTGGCCCCAACGGCTCCGGCAAGAGTACTATCATGAAGGCCTTGGTCGGGCTGCTCTCGCCGGATGCCGGGCATTGTCGCGTGTTTGGTCTGCCCGCCACGGCGGCGGCCAACCGCCGCGAAATCGGCTTCCTTCCGGAAAATCCGTATTTCTATAAATTCCTGACCGGGGAGGAAACGGTGCGTTTCTATGGCAAGCTCTGCGGGCTGAGCGGCAAAGTGCTGCGAGAGCGGACGGTGGAGCTGCTGGAGCTCGTGGGCCTCACAGAAGCGGCACAGCGTCGTGTGGGCGGTTATTCCAAGGGCATGCTGCAACGCATCGGTCTGGCGCAGGCGTTGGTGCAGCAGCCGCGCCTTCTGGTGCTGGATGAACCGACCGCCGGGGTAGACCCCATCGGCTCTCGCACCATTCGGGATATCATTCTGGCGCTGAAGCAGCGCGGGATGACGGTGTTCCTTTGCTCTCACCTGCTGGAACAGGTGCAGGAAATCTGTGACCGTGTGGGTATCCTTTATCAGGGCTGTCTCATAGCAGAGGGCTCCATGGATGAGCTGACCCGCGATACCCGACGCAGCGAGGTCATCCTCCGCAATCCCACCCCGGAGCTGCTGGCTGAGCTGCAGCGTGTGGCCGGGGATTCCTGGGAATCCTGCTCCCCCGCCCGCAATTCGCTCGAAAAGGTTTTTCTGGACGGCATCCGCGCCCGATTGGAAGCGGAGGGGCGCTCTGTTCCCAAGGGGTGAGCAGGGCTTCTTTTCCCATTGTGGCTCAACCTGCCTGGGTTGAACTGTGCGGGCTTTCCGGGGTTAGTTGGTTTCTTTTTTATTGGGGTAAAGAGGTAATAGAGGGATACTGCAAGGGCGGCTGTAATCCCAATAAGGGACAGCCCATTCCCAGTCTGCCTCATAGGCACTGATGATGATGGGAGTGCTGAGTGGCATGAGAACAAGACTCAGCGGGATATCGATAACACGCGCCACCATTTGCACGGGCTGTAAGTATGTGTAGACTGCCGTGTGGCGTTTTTCCAGATGACCGATGCAGTTCGGGGCACCGTCTATGCCGTATAGCCCCATCTTTTCTGCTTTTTTCGGGTCGAAATCCGTTGCCGGTTGCAGTTCCGCAGAAACGATGCCAAGGGCGCCGTACTTGTCTCGTTGCTTGAAACGGGTGATGAAATCCTTACCAAAAGGGTCATGGCCGGTGTAGAGTTTGGTGGCTTCAAAATAAATGGGAGTTGGCTTGTATTGGTTCAGTTCCATGGCGGTATAGGGGCGATTGTAAGTTTCGATGCTGTTCCAGGTATCCTTGGAGATAGTCAGAACCGGGAGATACTCATATCCTTTTCGCCGTTCCGGAACCCATACCATGGGAAGTTCTACGAAATAACGCTGCCCCATGCGATAGAGCCTTCCTATGTAGACATCCTTTTTCTGCGGTGTGGTTGCCTTGGGGACAATGCGGGGTATTTCTGTCCCTATGCTGCCGATAGTGCGGCCCAAATCCGAGTATATGCAGCTATTCAGACAACACAGACTCACTACAATGAGTAAGTGTCTGCTGAGGAATGTTTTATTCATGAAAGAAGAATGATTTCTTGCGGGATGATAGCACACGACTGCTACCGATACAAGGGAATTGACCGGCTCCAACAGCATTTAACTGTCACACTACACCGGTAAAAAACAGATATGATGTGCACTATATCTGTGGGCTTCTGACCGATGGAGAATCGGAAATTTTACGTTGACAAATCTCACCTCTTTCTGTATACGGAGAAGCATGATGTTGTTTCGTTTCTTGCTGCCGGTGCTTGCGGCTGCCTCATCTTTGCCGGGGGCGGAGCGGGTCATGTTTGTGGGGGATTCCATCACGCATGGCGTGGGGGCAGGCTCGTACCGCTGGCCGTTGCATCGGCTTTGGGTGGATAATGGGATGAGCTTTGAGGTGGTGGGTGTGCATGTGGGCAATCACAGCCGCGGGATTGTCCCCGGGACGGAATACGGTGGGGTGGCGTTCAATAACCGCCATTCGGCGATGTGCAGTGAGCGGGCATACGAGATTGCCGGTCGCAGCAATACCTCCGGTCGTCTGGGCAACAGCAATATCTTTGATTGGCTGGGGCTGGATGCCTCCTACACCGGGAAATACCGCATCGAGCCGTCCACGCAGACTCCGGATATGTTCTTCATTCTCATCGGCACCAATGATGCCCTGGGTGAAAATGCCCTTCGCGGCGGTATTGGTGCCGGGGATAATCTGGAGCGTTTGAAGAGGAATATGCTGGGAGAAGGCGGGGATATGGATACCATCATCGGTGCGATGCGACGGGCGAACCCGAAGGCCCACATCGTGGTGCTGAGCATACCCGGCTGGCATGATACGATTCAACCGGACAATACGGCGGCGGCGGATTTTGCGGCGGTGTTGGACTTCAACCGCGAATATGCCCGATGGGCCAAATCACGGGGTGTCATTTTCGTGGATATCAGCAGTTCATTGCGGGATTATACCCGCGCGGACAAACCCGGCGTGGCGGTGCCTGCTTTCCTGCAACCATTTGACCACCTGCACCCCTCGCCGCAGGGCGATTTGCTCATTGCAGGGGCGGTGGCACAGAAACTGGGCTGGCCGGGGGCGACGGCGGGGTTGCCTCGCCGAGAGGTGGTGAACAAAGCTGCGCATTCCCCCTTGCGCAAGGCGTGGAGTAAACAGGTTGAATCTGCCGGATTCACCTGCCGCATGAAGCTGGATATGCCGTCTCCCAAGGAATCCTGCTGCGGGGAAATACTGGCGGAAATGACTTGTGGCAGCGGGCATGTGCAGGTGCTGGACTGTGGTATTCGCTGGGGTTGTGACAAAATGCTCTGTGCCGGGCAAATGGGTAATCTTGTGGATGTGACCGTGGCGTATGTGGCAGAGCCGACGCTTACGGGGGCGACTCCCGGATACTATGTATGGTGGGGAGATCGGCTCATCGGCGAAGCGCTCCCGGGGCAGGCGGAGCAGGTGCAGCCTGCTCTTGAAATCCGTGGGGATAAAGGTATCAAGGTGACGGGAGGAATGATAGAGAATGAGGCATGCGCACCGTGTACGGCTGCAGAACCCATCAGCCCGGTCGAACCGCACGTGCACTTCCGGGTGGCAGTTTGGTCGCTTTTTCGTTGAATGAATCATGGTGAACACACACGTATTGCTGCAAGTACGGATTACCGAATGAGAAAAAGCTTGACTAAAGCGCGGGGCTCTGCTAGTCTCCACGCGCTATGGCAAAAGTTCCCGTTATTCAGCTTCGCAAAGGTCACGCCGTGAATTACAACGGCGATATCTGCGTTGTGCGTGAGAGCCAGCTCAAGACTCCTCCCCGCATGGCTTCCTACGTGCAGATGACCATCCGCAGCATTGCTACCAAGAAGGATTACAACCTGCGCCTCACCTCCAACGACTTCCTGGAGGGTGTGATGCTCAGCCGTGAGGAGATGGAGTTCTCCTATGTGGACGGTATGGGTTACCACTTCCTCAACACGGAGACCTACGAGGACGTGTGCGTGAGCGAGGATATCGTTGAGCCCGTGAAGGACTACCTCATCGAGGGTGAGACCTACGTGCTGCTCTTCACCGATGAAATCGTGTGCTCCATCGAGCTGCCTGCCGCTATCACCATGGAAGTGGCCGAAGCCCCCGAGGGTGTGAAGGGTAATTCCGCTAACAATGTGTACAAGAGTGCCACGATGACCACCGGTCTGGTGGTGCAGGTGCCCCTGTTCATCAATCCCGGTCAGCGTATCTCCGTCAAGACGGAAGACGGCACGTACCTGGGCCGCGTGAACAATTGATTGTTCCCGTAACATCATCCTTTTTCGGAACCGCCAGTGCCCTTCCGGCTCGGCGGTTTCTTTTTTCTTTCATGCTGACACCTTTGCCCCGTCTGATGCAATCCGATTTTCGCCGCCGTTTCCGGTTGGCGGCGGATGATGTCGCCTACATTCAGCGTGTGGGCATGGATACGATTCGTTCCCACGCGGCTGATTTTGTACGGCAGCGTCTGGCACCGGCCCATCCTGCACGGGACGGTCACCAGACACCCATGCGCGGGCATCCCGTGTTCAAGGCACAGCATGCCTGCGCGTGTTGTTGTCGCGGCTGCCTGCATCGGTGGCATGGTATCCCGCAGGGCAGAGAGCTGGTGCCGGAGGAACAGGCTGCCATCGTTGCCCTGCTGATGGAATGGATTGAATCGCAGCCTCCGTCCCCGGCTTCCTCCCGCAGGAATTCGCAGCAAGGCATGTTTGATTTCTGACCATGATTCGCTCCCTTTTTCGCAACTTTCCACGCAAAGAAGCGTTTTTTCATTGCAGCGCATGCCTCTGTGTGCTAGACTGAGAGTACTGAAACACTTTTCTCTCTACAATTATGATTAGCCACATCATTCGCGGTAAAAAGGTATTCGAGGACGAAATCGAGGCTCTCAAGGTTATTGGCAACGAGCTCGACAACTCCTTTGATGAGGCCGTAGAGGCCATGCGTAAGGCGATTAATTCCGGCCACAAGATTATCATCGTCGGCGTGGGCAAGAGCGGTTTGATTGGTGATAAGATTGCCGCTACTCTCACATCCACCGGGGCTCCGTCCGTGGTGCTGGATACCATGAATGCTCTGCACGGCGATTTGGGTATTGTGCAGGATGGCGATGCCTGCATTGCCATGTCCTATTCCGGTGAGACGGCGGAACTGCTCACCCTCATGCCTTTCCTCAAGCGATTTGATATTTCCATCATTGGCATGACGGGTAAGCCGAATTCCACGCTGGCTCAGCTTTCCGATGTGGTGCTCAATACCCATGTGGAGCGCGAGGCTGACCCTCTGAATCTGGCGCCCACATCCTCCTCCACCGCCATGCTGGTGATGGGTGATGCTCTGGCCATGGCACTGCTGGAGGCCCAGAATTTCACAAAGGAAGACTTTGCCCGCAGCCACCCCGGCGGTTCGCTCGGTCGTGCTCTGCTCACCCGTATCAGCGATATCATGCGTACGGAGTTTGCCAAACTGCCGGAGGCCTCCACCATCATGGATTGTATCATTGCCATGTCCACGGCTCGCGTGGGCGCTTGCATTCTGGTGCATGAGGACGGCTCTCTGGCCGGTGTATTCACCCACGGTGACTTTGCCCGCGCCTACCAGAAAGACCCCTCCTGCGGCACGCTGCCGGTGCGCGATATCATGACGAAGAACCCGGTCTATGTGGAGGCAGATAAGCTGGCCATCGTGGCGGTGAAGGCTCTGCGCGACCGCCGCATTGACGACCTTGTGGTGCTGGATGCCGATAAGAAACCTGTGGGTCTCATCGACACCCAGGATTTGGTGCGTCTCAAGCTCATTTAAGGTTACGATAAACGCCTTTTGCAGCCCCGGCCGTTTCGGCCGGGGCTTTTCGTTACCGCATTAGGGGGGGGGAGAAAAAAAGAAAATACGTTTTTTTTGCTTCAAAACACACTTTAGGCTTGCAATCTGTGCCAAAAAGGTGCATCCTATGCCACCGCAACTGCGCAAGCAAGTCATTTTACACAACAGATAGTTATGAGAAAGTACGAAGCACTGATCGTTCTGAACATGAAGGGCTCTGCCACCCTCGATGAGCTGACCGCCGCCATGAAGCAGCAGCTTGAGGCTGCCGGCGCCAAGGTTTCCGGCGTTACCAACGTGGGTCGTCGTGAGTTCGCTTATGAGTCTGACCACCTGAAGTTCGGTCAGTACATGCTCTTCGCCTTTGAGGCTGAGCCCACCGTCATCCGCACGGTGCGTGAGGCTCTTGCCATCGACGAGCGCGTTCACTACCAGTACTACCGCGCCAAGTAAGCAATCCTCGCTGCTTGCGGCAATTTTCGAGAAGGCTTCCGGTATCATCGGAGGCCTTTTTCGTGTCTTGCGGGAGTTCTGCGCTTGCCTGACGGCGAGTTTGGGGTATAATGAGCGGCGTAACACATTTTCAGTATACCAGATTAAGCTATGCCAGATGCACGTTTTCAGCCGCTGCCGGGGTTCCGCGACTTTGCACCGCAGGAATGCGCTTTCCGCAATTACCTGTTCAACACGTGGCGCCGCGTGGCGCATCGCTATGGCTTTGTCGAATGGGAAGCCCCCACGATTGAAGCGACGGATTTGTACCTGAAAAAGAGCGGCGGCGAGCTGCCCACCCAGCTGTTCCGTTTTACCGACCAGGGCGAGCGCGATATCACGGTGCGCCCGGAGCTGACTGCATCTCTGGGCCGAATTGCCGCCGCCTACCAGCGCGAGTATACCAAGCCGCTGAAGTGGTTTGAGATTGGTTCCTGCTTCCGCTACGAAAAGCCGCAGAAAGGCCGACTGCGCGAGTTCGTGCAGTTCAATGCTGATATTCTGGGCGAAGCAGGGGAGGGCTCTGATGCGGAGCTGATAGCTCTGGCCATTGACTGCATGCGCGAGTTCGGTTTCACCTCCGAGGATTTCGTGGTGCGGGTGAGCGACCGCGAGGTTTGGCTGCGCTACGCGGCAGAGAATGGCGTGGCGGAGGAGCGCGTGGGCGATTTCCTGGCCGTGATTGACAAGTTTGAGCGTGACCGCCCGGAAGCCTGTCAGGAGAAGCTGGATGCATTCGGGATGAAGCGTGAAGACCTCGTGGCCTTTATCCAGAATCCTCCGGCCGGGTGTTCTCCCCGCTACGATGTCGTGTTGGCGGAGCTGGAGGCTCGCGGACTGGCAGAGTATGTGCAGCTGGATTTGCACGTGGTGCGCGGTCTGGCGTATTACACCGGGCTGGTGTTCGAGATTTTTGATAAGGGGCGCAGCCTCCGTGCCGTGGCAGGCGGTGGCCGTTACAATGGGCTTGTCGCCACGCTTTCCAACGGTGCGGTAGATATGCCTGCCACGGGCTTCGCCATGGGCGATGCCGTCATTGCTCACTTGATAGAGGCTTGCCCCGCTGCACGCGCCCTGCGAGATGCTGCGCTCAAGCCCAACGCCTGTGATGTCTGCCTGGTGCTGGCGGCGCCGGAGATGCGCCCACAGATGCTCGCGCTGGCTTCTGCCCTGCGTGATGCCGGGGTGCGGGTTGATTTGCCGCTGTCGCCTGCCAAGATGGGCAACCAGCTTAAGCGCGCAGAGAAAATCGGCGCTCGCTATGCCGTCGTCATCGGTTCCGAATATCCGGAGGTGGAGCTCAAGAATCTGTCCACCCGCGAGTCCGTGCATACCGACCCCGATGGCCTCATGACTGAGCTGCTCGGGGATGCCGATGAGGCGTAACCTCTCAAATATTCCCGTTGAAATGGGTGGTGTGCATTTGCATGCCACCTTTTCCTTTGTATACATCAATCCTTGTTGATAGGTGCAGCTGATTTAACGGGTGAGAATTGTCATTCATCCGGTTTTCTTGTGGAGACAGCAATGGCGCGAGGTATGGGGCTTTCTGCCTGTTATTCAAGTTAATCTGCCATTATCGGTCGTATGCCCTGAAAATGTGTCCTGCAACGGGAAAAAGCTTGAATGTGAGAGATTCGTGCGGTAGAGTGCAGGAGTATGAAGACGGTGCATTATCTCATGCTGGTGGGGGTGGCCTCGGGGCTGGTGTCCTGCTATGGTACGAAGGAGTTTACCATCAAAACGGAACCCGCCGGGGCGCTGATTACGCTCAACGGTAAAGAGGTGGGCACCAGTAACCTGACGATGGAGATAGACCAGCGCCGGGATTTGGGGATTGTGGCAGAGAAACCGGGGTATCAAGCGGCTGCGGCCACGGTGCAGACAAAGGTCAACCCGTTCCTGTCATTCATCTGGACGGATGAAAGCCCCTATGCCCGATATATCGATGAGGATGAGGTAACGATACCTCTCCAACGTCTGATGACCCCGGAGACCTACCGCCCCACCTCACTGGAGCCTTACACGGGTGGCGGCGGACGTACCTCCCCGGATTGGAAGCCGGGGAAGCGGTAACTTACATTCCCATCTTGCCGGGGTTGAGGATGCCGGTGGGGTCAAGTGCCTGCTTAATGGTGCGGTGCAGCTGCATGGCTACGGGACCGATGGCATCGGCAAACCATGGAGCTTTGGCAAGGCCGATACCGTGTTCGCCGGTGATGCTGCCGCCGTGGCGAACCACCCATTCAAAGAGTCGGTTGACCAGCGCATCTGCCGGGGGGCGGATGTCGTTGCCCTCAGCATCCTTGAGCACCATGATATTGGTGTGGATGTTGCCGTCGCCGGAATGTCCGAAGCACGCCACGGGAATACCGGTCTCTTTCTGCATGCTTTCACAGAACTCCACCAGAGCCACCAGTTGAGAGCGGGGTATGACGATGTCCTCGTTGAGCTTGGTGAGCCCGGTTGCTTTCAGGCTGTAGGAAAATTCGCGCCGGAGTTGCCATATGGCTTCCACTTCCTCCTCGGTCACAGCCGGGACGATATCGACGGCGCCGGTCTGCCGCAGGATGTCAGCGATGGCGGACAGCTCAGCGGCAACGGCATCCGCGCGGCCGTCAATTTCGATGATGATATGCCCCTGTGCCGCCTCCGGAAGAACACCGGGACCCAGGTGTCGCCGCGCAGCAGCCAGCGTGAATGCGTCCGTAATTTCCAGCGCGCAGGGCAGATGCCCCCCCTGCAACACGTTCTGTACCGCCTGCGCGGCCAGCGCAAAACGGGGAAACGAGGCATGGAGCGCGGCGCGGGCGGGCGGTGCCGGGATGATGCGCAGCGTGGCTTGTGTGATGATGCCCAGCATGCCTTCCGAGCCGCAGAAGAGCCCCACGAGGTCGAAGCCCTGCTTGTTCTTGTGGGTGCGCCCGCCGCAGGTGAGAATGCTGCCGTCTGCCAGCACTACGGCGAGCCCCAGCACATAGGCGCGGGTAACGCCGTATTTCAGGCAGCGAGGGCCGCCGGCGTTGGTGGCGATGTTGCCGCCGATGCTGGATTCCTTGCGGGAGGCCGGGTCGGGTGGGTAAAACCAGCCCTTGCGCGCACATGCCTCCTGTAAGTCAGCGGTGAGTACCCCGGCTTCTACCACAGCCACGCCATCGGCGGGATTCACCTCGAGAATGCGGGTCATGGTTGCGGTGGAGATGACAAGCCCTCCTCTCACCGGCACACAGCCGCCCACGTAGCCCACTCCTGCACCGCGCGGGGTAACGGGGATGCCGTGCGCATGCGCCACTTTCATGGCCGTGGATACGTCCTCCGTAGAGGTGGCCAGCACCACGGCTTCCGGCAGTGCGGCGGCATGCCACTTATCCCCGGCATGTGCCTGCAGGGTAGCCTCATCTGTCCGGACGCAATCGCCCAGCACGTTCTTCAGTTCATCAATCCAGTTCATGGTCCTTACTCCTTATCCGTACCCCAGCGGCGGTGCAGCCATGCCTCTGCAGGAGAGAAGAGAATTTTATCTGCCAGCAGCCCCACCAGAATGATGATGAACATGATGCCGATGACCTGATACATGCGCTGCAACTCACGCCCATAGTGCAGGTATTGACCGATACCAAAGCCGGAAACCACGGAAACATATATTTCTGCTGCCATGAGGGAGCGCCAGGCAAAGGCCCAGCCCTGTTTCATGCCGCTTACCACAAAGGGCGCGGAGGCCGGCAGCGTGACAAACACCAGCGTATGCAGGGGGCTTGAACCCATGGTTCGGGCCGCGCGGGCGTAGATGGGCGGTACGCTGCGCATGCCGTTTTGTGTGGAGAGCAGCACGCTCCAGAGCGTGCCCATGATGACCACGAAGAGCAGCGCTGCCTCCGTCTGCCCGAACCAGATGCAGGCCAGCGGTACCCAGCACACACTCGGCAGAGCCTGTAAGCCCAGTGCCAGCACTCCCAGCGTGTCGCTCACGCTGCGGAAGCGTGCGGAAAGCATACCCAGCGGTACGCCCAGCACCAGCCCTATGGCGTAGCCAATGAGCAGGCGGCGCAGCGTAATGAGCATGGAGAGTGGGATTTTACCGTTGATGGTGTTGTCCCACAGGTACTGCGCCACCACTTGGGGGGATGGCAGAACAAAGGGTGACCACAGGCTCTCATTCAGACCGAGGAATGCCAGTTCACCCGTACACCCCGCCCACACCAGAATGAGCAGAATGAAGAAAATCAGCGAGATGAGGAAACGTTTCATGATGCGGGAAAAATTAATCGGATTCGGCGGCGGTGTAGCCTTTCAGTGCGGAGGTTATCTGCATGGAGAGGTCTGCCAAATCATGGTCATTGATATTGCGGGGGCGGGGGAGAGCAACGGGGAACTGCTCGCGGATGCGCCCGGGATGCGGGGAGAAGAGTATCACCCGGCTGCCCAGACAGACGGCCTCGCGTACGTTGTGGGTAACAAAGATGATGGTCTTGCGGCGCTTTTCCCAAACGTCCTGAATATCGCCGTAGAGACGTTCGCGGGTCATGGCATCCAGCGCGGAGAAAGGCTCATCCATCAGCAGAATCTTGGGATTGGGAGCCAGTGAGCGGGCGAGTGCCACGCGCTGGCGCATGCCGCCGGAGAGCTCGTGAATGTTGGAGTGGGCAAATCTGTCCATCTTGACCAGAAAAAGGTAGTACTTGGCTACCTCCAGCCTCTCCTTGTCCGTGAGATTGGGTTTCTGCTTGAGCCCGAACATGACATTGCCGATGACATCCAGCCAGGGGAAGAGGGCATGCTCCTGAAACATGACCATGCGGTCACGCCCCGGCCCGGTAATGGGTACGCCGTCGATGAGTGCCAGTCCGCTGTCCGGTTTTTCCAGCCCGGCGATGATGTTCAGCAGGGTGGATTTACCGCATCCGCTCGGGCCGACGAAGCAGACGAACTCGCCCTCATTGATGGTGAGCGACACGTCGTCGAGCGCGCGAACCGTACCGTTGCGGGTGCGGAAGTCCTTGCAGACGTGTTCCACACTCAGCTTGGCGGTGGGGAAAGCGTTGATTTCCTTGTCTAATTTATCGTGCATCACGGTTCCTGTGAGTTGGGGGTGTAAATCATGCCGTCCAGCGGGGGGACTCTGTCCAGCAGCCCGGTGTCCCGGGCATCTTTCACAAACTGTTCCAGCCCGGGGATATCTATCTCCGTGGTCATGCTGAGCCGCTCCCATGCGCGTGCTACAATCTCTGCATCCATGGGGGCCTGCATCAGTTCGCTGAGCTCATCTACCACATGTTTTTTCGCTTCATCGGGGTGGTCGATAATCCATTGCGTCAGCTCTCTATGAGCTCGGATAAGCGCCTCTGCTTCCCGTGGGTGGTGGTGCAGCCAGCCGGTGCGTGCCGCCAGTACGGTGGTGACTACCTGCGGCTCTTGCACCATGATTCTGGCTCCGGCCATGATTTCCAGACGAGTGACCCATGGCTCTACGGTCCAGCAGGCATCGATATCACCCTGTTTCATGAGTTGCAGCTGCATCGCGTTGGGGGTGGGTGATACACGGCAGTCGCCTGCGCCCTCCAGAGTGCAGGTCAGCCCGTTTTTCAGCAGCCATGCGCGACAGGAAACATCCTGCGTATTGCCCAGCTGGGGGGTGGCAATGCTACGCCCCTTGAAATCCTGCGGGGAGTGAATTCCGCTCTCCGGTGACACCATCAGCGCCGCTCCTCCATTGACAGCTCCCGCCAGCAGTCGGATTTCGCGCCCATTGGCCACGGCGTAGGCATTCAGCGCCGGACTGGGGCCTACGTAGGTCACATCCGCTGTCTTTCCGAACAGCGCTTCCATCGCCGTCGGCCCGGCATTGAAAGTGTGCCATTGCAGGGTATAGCCGGGCAGGTAGCGCTCAAACCACCCCTGCCCATGGCGGCTCATGTTTCTGGCCACAAGCCCTTGAACATGCGTTACATTAGGAAAGCATCCCATGCGGATTTCCCTGCTGTCAGGATTCTCGCGGTTGCAGGCGCACAGCACCAGCGCCGCTGCTCCCGCCAGCAGGTAACTCATGATTCGCTTCATCATCACCCCACACACTACCAGAATTTCCCCATACGGTCAAGTTCCCGCTCAGACATTTTTCCTGTGGATGATGCCGTGTGTGCTTGTGAACGGGTCTTATATCATATATCAGAATATTTTGGTGAAGCCTGCTGAGATAACGTGGGCAGAGGTGTTGTTGCGGGATTCAAAAGCATAGTTCAGATGGATGCTGCGCTGCGAGTCCTGCGGTTGCAGGCGGACTCCGCAGCGGAGGGTGAATCCGCAGCGATTCGGCTCTGCCGTGCGGTAGGTGTTGCCGTTTATAGTGGCGGTCGGGTTGTCGCGGATGGCATCTCCGTTGAACTCCGCTTCTGCGTAGAGGGTAGCCTGTTCCGTTACCCAGGCGATACCGCTGCCAATGCTGCCTCGCAGGTTGGTGATGCCGCGGATTTCCTCGTCATCCGCTCTCAAGTCGCTGCCGCGGTAGTAATCGGTACCTCCGTATATTTCCCAGATGACTGATTGGGAAAGCCTCATGCCCCAGCTGAGGCGGGTTTGTGCCATGACGCTGTTATGATGCCAGTTTTCCAGCCCGGAGTACATGCCGGGGTCGGTCTCCGTTCTCCCGACTCCGAATGCGCCGTAGAGCCGGAGGTGATAGCGCGAATCGTCTTTCAGGAAGGAGTGACGGAAGTAACCTGCTGCGTGGAGAGACATCTGGTCGAGCTCTCCGAAGCTCTCGCCGTTGATGCTGCCCAGCGAGGCTCCCAGAGCCAGCCCCAGTTGGGTGCGTTGTCCGGGATGCGCTGCTGCACCTATGGCGAGCCCGTAGGCGCTCACTTCGCCGCCGGGTACATGACCGTCATCGGCGCATTCCATGAGGCCACCGTAGAATGCCGCCCATGTGGTGGATTCCATGCTGCGGCTGTTATCGTGCACGGCGTTCATGAAAGCATGGGAGGCAAACAGAGAGCCCCATGCGCTCTGCATGGATGCCTGACTTAACGCTGTCCCGCATTCGGGCGACAGGATGGTATCGGCATCAGCTTCACCGCTGTTATCGTCCTCGGTTTCCGTATCTTTGTTGTTATGAGGGTCATCCGGGGTATCTCCGGAGGTATCAATGACCGGGGCATGTGGGTCGTCTGTATCGGGTGTGTTCGGCCGTTCTGTGTCGGAGGAATCGCTGTTGTCGTTATCATCCGCTCCGGGGATAATGGGGCCGGGATTCGTGGGAGCATCGGGCAGGCTATCATCGTCATCCGTCGGGTTGCCGCCTGGCGGGGCAACAGGCGTTGTATCGGGCTCATCGGCCGTTGGAGAATCGGCGGGCGGTATAGATTCAACAGCAGGAGGCGTTTCCTGCTGCTGTATCGGCTTCGCCGGTGAAAGACTCATGCTCTGAGCATTCACCGTCAGTTCATATTCTTCGCTGTTGATACCGAAAAAGTCGTAATAATCCGTCACATTCCCGCTGAGGAGACGATTATAGGTCAGGAATGTCTGACTGTTGCCGACAGTAGGGGCTGTATTCAAGTGCAGTGTTGTCGCATTGCTGAGCACCACGGTGTCGGCATGCAGCGTGGCGGCGGCATCGCTGAACTGCAGGCTGCCGCCGTTGAGTGTCAGCGCTCCGTTAATACGACTGTTCCCGCTGATGCGAAGTGTTGTGCCAGCCGTGGAGGTGCGCACGGCGGTCTTGATTACCTGAGCTGTGGAGAGATTCCCGCTGACGCTTGCGCCGTTCAGATGCCAGGTGCTGCCCGCTGCTATCGGAGTGCTGCCTTTGGTGCTGAGCTTCAGGATGCCATCCGCTTCCACCAGCAGCTTGCCACGGAATCCGCCGCCGTCCGATAAATCCAGCGCTCGGGCTTTTTTCAGTTCCAACTCTTCCTCTACTGTGAGCGTCGCCCCTGCGGCAACGCTCAGCTGTAAACCGTCCTCTATCTGAACCCCGCGTGCTGCGATATTATGCCGGATGTCGTAGCCTGTCTTGAATATCAATTGGTTACTGATAGATGCCGCGCCCGTTAACTTGCCTCCGCTGAGCTGAATCTCATTGTTGATTTCGAACCCTCCCAAATCCAGAACGCCGCCCGTGAGTTCAATCACTCCGCTGCCGAATGACCCGATGCCTCCGGCTTTCACCGTACCGCTCTTTATCTGTGTTCCTCCCGTGTGGGAGTTGACTGCGTTCATCTCCAGTGTGCCGGAGCCTTCTTTCACTACTGATGTCTCGCCTGTGATTTGCCCCATGCCATTCCAGACAGTGACTCCATCGCCTTTTACCAGCACCGATTTGGGGGCTACCATATCACCAAGCGTCACCGTTCCGGCATTCTCAAACACCACTTCTTTTCCGGCTTGAAATCCATACAAATCATTCGCCCAGAAATTCAGGCTGCCATCGAACACCATCACCTTGTTGGCATGCGGCCCGCCATCCTCTCCGGGTATCAGCAACTCTGCCTCCAATACCGAAACAGAACAAAGAGAGAGGAGTAGATATTGCTTAAGGAAAGTTGAAAATTTCATGGTAGAACAAAAGATGAAGCTCATATATCACCATAACGCTCTGACCGCAATGTAAAAATGTGTCAATTTGAAATGATGACGTTTTTCGTGTTGGGGGCGTCATAGGACAAAATAAGTGATTGAAATAGCTCTGTTTTCTCTGTAAGATACCTGCGGATATGGCGCGATTTGGATTTCCCCCGGTGATAGAGATGAGCGATGAGCTCGTGGGCTTGATTGCTGCAGATTGCGGGTATGCGGAAAGCAGCAGTGCTGCGGCTCTGCGGTGGGGGGTGCCGGTGTTGGTTGCGCTGGGCTTGTGCCCGGAGCTGCCGTTTCGGAAACTGGCAGATGCCTGTTGGGGAGAGGGATGGAAGCAGAAGGAGCTGAAATCTATTGTGGAGATGCTGGTGGACAGGGAGGTGGTAACGTTTGCGAAGCCTTATTATTCACTAAAAGAGCCGCCGAAGGCGGACAAGGTTGCCAGGTGGCTGGAAGATGCGTATTTTTCTCTCTTTCTGGAGAAGGTAAAGGAATGGAGTCGATGTTTGGTTGAAAAGAGCACGTCCCGTCCGACCAGACAACGTATAGGAGTAATGTACGCCGGAATGCATTGGGCGCAGGTGCAGCTGATGCCGCCGGAAGCACCGGATTTCCTCTCGCCGTATTATTTGTGTCGCATCCTGCGTTTGCGGGGAGAGCATGCGTTGGCATACCGGATTCTGCGTGAAAACGCACAGCATCCGGATTTGCTGGATTTTCGGATTCAATCTCATTCTTCCATGTCTGCGTTGGAAGTGAGGAGGTGGTATTACGGTCTGCTGAATAATCATCTTGAACCCGTTTCTTCGCAGCCGCAGGAAATGCGAGACAATGCTTTCCGTGATAACACCTTGCTGAGCTGCCTGAGTTCTCGGAATGATGATGATTTCTTCCAAGCACCTGATGCGGTGGAGCGCATTTGCCGCACTTCCTCAGATGCAGAGTTGCTGTTTTCCATTGTGTTTCATTGCCTGCAACGCGGAGAGTGGGCTCCTATTCGTGCGCTGGCGGCAGAGGAAGCAGCACCCGTGACCGTGCGGAATCTGGCTGTTCGGCTGTGCCAATGGACGGACAAAAAACGTTGGACTGCTCTGCGCGGAGCACAGAAAGAATTGCTGCATTTTTCAGCTGTGAGCATCATGCTGACTCCCATACTCGCGCTTGCCAATACAGTTAATAAAGCTAACGTCAAGTCATTGTATGAGAGTGTGTTTTATGCCGTTTCCACTGCGTATGGACGCTCTCTGTACAGCTTGGTAGAGGGCATGCTGTTACTGCGGGAGGGCGAGCGTAGCGGTGACGAAGAGTCGCTTCTTCAGTACCCCATCGGCAGTTATTTCCTACTGTTGGCAACACTGGCACATCCCGATACCATGGAACTCTCTCCGGAAGATACGGCCATGGCGGCAGCCGCCTGTATCACCTTGCAGAGAAGGGGGCTGACCCTGTATTCCTGGTACATGGCCTCCATCCTGCTGGGGCAGGGCAGCATTCCGCAAGAGACCCGGGAGGAGCTGCAGCGAATCGTGGATTCCCGCTCGGATTTGGTGTCCATTCCCGGTCTCCGTTCTTTTACGGGGCAGGATGATTTGGTGCTGGAAAAGTTTCTGGAAGCTGTGCGTGACATTGCCGGTGAAAACTCATCGGAATCCAAACGCGCCGTTGGTCAAATGGATTGGGAAATTGAACTGTTCGGTGACGGGGTGGTTCATGAAGTCATCCCCATTTACCGTTCCTGCACGAAAAAAGGAAAGCTGAGCGATGGACGCAAAGCCGGACTGGCCGCATTGAAAGAGGGAAAATATGATGCCTGCCTGACCGCGCAGGATGCTGCCGTGGTGACAATGATACGTTATGTGTCATCGTGGGACGGCGGGTATTACTATATTCCTGCATCGGCGGTTCAAAAACTCTGTGGGCATCCGCACCTGCGGGTGGAATGGGAGAAGCGGGAGTACCGCGATATCTCGCTGACCCCGGTTTCAGCCCGCCTGAACATCCGCAAAAAGGGAGAGGCCTGTGCCATTTCTCTGCCGGATACCGCCTGTGAGCATCCTACCCTGCTGCATTTGGGGGAGGATAAATTCGGGCTGCAAATGCCCTCTGCCGCAGAGTCAAAACTGCGGCAGCTCATCGGGAAGTTTGGAACCAAGGGGGAGCTGGTTCTGCCTGCCAAGGGTAAACAGTCCGTTGCGGAGGCATTGTCGGCACTCTCTTCTCAATTCCGGCTGACGGGGGATTTGAGCATCGCTCACGCTAATCTGGCAGAAGTTCAGGCGGACACAAAGCTCGTGGCTCTGCTGAGCGGGCGTGAGGGCAGCTTTCTGGGAACCCTGAGCGTGGAAGCCTTCGCCGGGGCGGCGTTGCATGTGCCCGGCAAGGGGGAGAGCTCTCTGGTGATGAACAGGGGAGAGGAAAAAATCCTCCTGCACCGCAATCTGAAACAGGAGCAAAAGGCACTTTCTTCTCTGTTGAAAGCCTGTCCTACACTCCGTTACCACATCGGCAACTCCGTCAGCTGGCAGGTGGATGACCCGGAAACGGCGCTGGATATCCTTTCCGAGCTGCAGGACTACGGGCAGGACAACATCGAGCTGCGTTGGCCGGAGGGGCAGTCTCTTTCCCTCTGCACGCTGGCATCCGGCTCATCATTCAACCTGCAGGTGGGGGAAACCGCTGAGCGGTGGCTGAACGTCGGCGGTGATGTCCGGGTGGATGAGACTCGGGTTCTGAAGTTTACGGAGCTGCTGGAGCTGTCGCGGAACCGCAGCGGCTCCTACATCTGCCTGGGAGAGGGGCAATTCCTGCGGCTCACCCGCTCCATCTCCCGTCAGCTGGAAACACTCAGCACCCTGCTGCCCCCGGCAGACAAGAGCGGGCGGGCACGTAAGACGCTGGAGCTGTCGCCCGCCGCCGTTGCGTTGTTGGCGAGCACCCGTCAGGAAGCCGCTCTCCCGGCCGCTTTGGAAGCCCCCGTGCAGCGTGTGCGCGAACAGTTGGATTCCTGCCGCAACAGCAGATTGCCGCGTGCTCTGCGCGCAGAGCTGCGCGATTATCAGCTCACGGGGTATCGTTGGCTCATGCAGCTGATATCCACCGGAATCGGTGCTTGCCTGGCAGATGATATGGGGCTTGGTAAAACCGTGCAAATCCTGAGCGTCCTGCTGGCCAAGGCCGGGGAGGGTCCCAGCCTGGTGCTTGCTCCCGCATCTGTCTGCGCTAACTGGGTGCGGGAGGCACAGCGGTTCACCCCCACGCTGCAAATGCACCAACTGCGCAACACCGGGCGCACTGAGCTGCTGGAAAAACTCGGTGCCCGGGATGTACTGGTCTGCAGCTATGGGCTGCTGGTCAGCGAGGCTGATGCCCTGAGCGGCATCTCCTGGAACACCGTCGTGCTCGATGAAGCACAATCCATCAAAAACAGCCGGAGCCAGCGCGCCGAGCAGGCTCGCCGCCTGACGGCAAAATACCGCATCGCAGCCACGGGCACACCCCTGGAAAACAATCTGCTGGAGCTGTGGAGCCTCATGGAGTTCCTTAACCCCGGTTTCCTGGGTGCTCGCAGTAGCTTCCTCTCCCGCTTCAAAGACAGCCCGGCGCGGCTGCGGCGTCTCATCTCCCCCTTTGTTCTGCGCCGCCTCAAGAGCGATGTGCTGGATGAGCTGCCCGAAAAACTAGAGCAGGTGCTGCAGGTGGAGCTCTCTGAAAAAGAACGCGCCCTGTATGAAGCACAGCGCCGCCGGGCCTTGCAGGAAATGAGCGGTGAGACGGAGCGCTTCCGCGTGTTGGCGCATCTGACCCGCCTGCGCCGTCTCTGCTGCCACCCGCAGTTGGGAGTGCCGGATTGTGGACTGACCACCTCCTCCAAATTGGAAGCCCTGCGGGAACTGGCTGCTGAGCTGCAGGCCGGCGGACACCGCACCCTCATCTTCAGCCAGTTTACCGACGTGCTGGAGCATGTTCGCAGTCTGTTTGAGGAAGAACACTTCTCTTACCTGTATCTGGACGGCAGCACACCCACCGCCACCCGCAGCACATTGGTGGATATCTTCCAGCAGGGAGAGACTGATTTCTTCCTCATCTCGCTCAAAGCCGGCGGCGTGGGACTCAATCTCACTGCTGCGGATTATGTCATCCTGCTGGATCCATGGTGGAATCCCGCCACGGAAGACCAGGCCGCCGACCGCGCCCACCGCATCGGGCAGGACAAAAACGTCACCGTCTGCCGTCTCGTCTGTGCCGATACCATCGAGCAGCGCGTCCTGGAACTCCACGCACAAAAGCGCGAACTTGTCGATTCCGTCCTCACCGATTCCCCCGCCGCCGCTGAGACCCTCAGCGTAGAGGAACTTCTTCAACTTCTTAAATAACCGCTATAATCGCGTTATTGTTCTATAAACTGAATAGTCCGCTCTCACGCCATTGGATATGAGTTACTTATGAACAAGTGTGTAAAATCGTCGATTTAATCTTGCATTTTACACAATTTTGCATATAATCTTCTACGTGAAGCCCCTAGGATACATACCACGACTTATAAGTGCGCATATACAAAAACTGATGGATATGTACCCCGTTGTGACAATTGCGGGACCACGTCAATCAGGCAAAACCACATTGGCGCGGCATTTATACCCTGGTTTTGATTATGTGAGCATGGAGGATATACGCGAACGCCGTTTTTTTCGCGAAGACCCCACGCACTTTTTACAGATGCACAAAGCTCCCTGCATATTTGATGAGGTGCAAAATACTCCGGAATTGCTCAGTTATCTGCAAGGAATAGTGGATGAGGAGAAACGCCCCGGTATGTACATACTCACCGGGAGTCGCCAGATGGAACTGCAGCAAGCCATCACCCAATCTCTGGCCGGTCGTAATGGAATAGCGGATTTATTACCGCTGTCACTACAGGAATTAGGCTCGGTTGGTATACGGGATGATCGCGACACGATACTTTTTCGCGGTTGTCTCCCACGGGTGTTTGAATACAATCTGGAGCCTGGTCAGGTATATGCAGACTACCTGCGCACCTATGTGGAACGAGATGTGCGCCAGCTGGTCAACGTACGCAATCTTCATGCATTCGAGTTATTTCTCAAGCTGCTCGCCTCCCGCGTGGGGCAAGTTCTGAATCTGGCTTCTCTTGCAGCAGATGCAGGAGTAAGCAGCTCTACCATTCGCGAGTGGATATCAGTGCTGGAAGCTTCATATATCATCTTCACTCTGTATCCATACCACAATAACTACGGAAAGCGCCTTATCAAGTCTCCGAAAATCTACTTTACAGAGCCGGGGCTGCTGCCTTGTCTGCTCGGCATCGAATCACCCTCCCAACTTGGGCGAGATCCTTTGCTGGGCAACATCTTCGAAAATATGGTCGTTGTTGAGGCTTTGAAAAATCGCTTCAATATCGGCAAACGACCCAACCTCTTTTTTTTCCGCGACACCAGGGGCTTTGAAATCGACCTCATTCTGGAGGAAGCCAGATGCCCGCGTCCCATCGAAATAAAATCAGGTATGACATTTACCTCTGCCATGGTGAACAACATAGAGAAATTCTCAAAGTTTGTGCCGGACTCGCTACCACCCGCTCTCATTTACGCCGGCCCGGATAGAGGAATGTTCCGGCAAGTGAAAATCTGTTCCTTTACCAACTATAACGGCATATTCCATACAACTTAAAAGCGTTACAAACGCAGACTTCTCATTTTATGAAAATATACATTTTGCATAGTGTTATTGTAGATGCAGACGGTCAGGTTTCGTTGGATTGTCAATCCCCCTATCGTTCTTTGGCTGCAGCTGAAAAAGAACAACGCAGCCTTGTGAGTCAATATCAGGAAGGCTGGCGCTTGCGTCGATTGGATACGCAGGAGGAACGGTGCGGACGTTTTATTCGCGTGGCGGTAGAGGAGAATTTAGAGGAAATTCAGTCAAATATCGAGGTTTTCGATCTGGAACTTTCTCTTGACGCCGAATTTGTCAAGTGATAGTATACGGAAAAGGTTATGCAGCCGGAACTTCCCATAGCTTTGGCAAAAGGCTACTGCTCAGGCAGCCAGCGGGCGCGTGTCATGACAGAACCGTGGGTTGCCGCTCAGGCGTATTGTCCCGCATGCGGAGGCGACCTGATGCGGTACACCGCCAATAAACCGGTTGCAGATTTTTTTTGTCCCTCCTGTGCGGCTGATTATGAGTTGAAAAGTAAGAAAGGCAGATTTGTGACCAAGGCGGCAGATGGCGCTTACGACACCATGATTTCGCGAATTAACGGTCAAAACGCTCCCTCATTTTTCTTCTTAGGGCATGATGGGGTTCGTGTACACACCTTTTTTACGGTGCCCGCCCACTATTTTACTCCGGATATCATTGAAAAACGTCGTCCTTTGCAGCCTACTGCCAAGCGTGCCGGGTGGGTCGGCTGCAATATCCTGCTGCGGCAGATTCCGGCAAGCGGGCGTATTTATTACATTCGCCATGGAGAAGAACAGAGCAGACAACAGGTGATGGAGTCCTATGAGGCAACTTCTTTCCTGAAAAATACGGCTTCTTCTCAGCTTCGTGGTTGGCTGCTGGATGTCATGTGCTGCATCGAAAAACTCGGTAAAAAAGAGTTCATATTGGATGACCTCTACCGCTTTGAATCGTATCTGGCCGCATTGCATCCGAAAAATCGCCACATCTGCCCTAAAATTCGCCAACAGCTGCAATACCTCCGGGATATGGGGTATCTGAGCTTCTTGTCGCGTGGAAAATATCGCCTGAATTTGCCGGGATGGTAATGCCTCATTTATCCACCGTAAGCGGGAAGCGGTGGGAGAGGGGGTAGTCGTCTACCTTGATGAGCTCGACACCGTACATGGCGGCTATTTGGGGGGCTTTGGAGGCGGCGTAATCTTCTCCGTAGTAAATGGTTTTGACGCCGTGGGCGCAGAGGGCCTGCATGCAGGAGGTGCAGGGCATGGTGGTGCAGGCCACGACTTTTGCCTCGCCGCGCTTGAAGAGGCTGCAGAGGTTGATTTCTGCGTGGAGCATGTATTTCTGGCGCTCTTCGCGGGAGTCCCAGAAGCCTTCCGGGGCGGTGAAGCCGGGGAAGAGTCCGTTGTAGGCGGTACCGATGACGCGGTTGTCTTTGTCCAGCGCGGCGGCTCCGACCTTGCGGAATGGGTCTTCGGAGCGGAGGGCGGCCACGTGTGCCAGCGCCATGACGTATTCGGGGATGGGGAGTCGTTTCATCGGTGTGGGTGAGGGGTCAGTCGTTATCGGAGGCAGAGTGGAATCGGTTGGTTGCATCTGCCAGGAAGCCTTCTGCAACCAGCTGTAGTGCCTCTTGGCGGGGGATACCGCGGGAGAGCAGGTAGAAGAGCTGTTCCTCATCCATGGGGGCAGAGGCACTGCCGTGGGAGCAGCGCACTTTGTCTGCCAGAATTTCCAGCCCGGGGAGGGAATGGATGGTGGCTTTCTCGCTCAGCAGCATGTTGCGGTTGCTCTGGTAGGCATCTGTATGGTGAGCTCCGGATGCTACATAGATGTTGCCTGCAAAGACGGCGGTGGCGCTGTCGCCCACCACGTTCTTGTACAGCAGGTCACTTGCAGCACCGCCCACATGGTGAACCTGGCGGGTGTGCTGGTCAAGCACCTCACTGCCGGTCAGCCGATTGGCAGAGTAAAGCCTGGTTTCCGTCCCTTCTCCGGCGGCATAGATTTCTGCCACGGTTTCTTCGCGCGTCCAGGCGTTGGCCGCATGCTGGGTGAGGTGGCTGACACGGCCGCCGAGGTTCTGGATATTGGTGATGCTCATGTGGCGGGCAAAACCGCTGCTGCGCAGGGAAACACGCAGTTGTGCTCCCTCTGCCACATGGATGTTGCGGGTGGCAAACAGGGCGGCTTCCGCAGCGTTTCCTGTGTGGCGTTCCTCGATTTCCGCTTTCACACCGGGAGCGACCATGATATAGGTGGAGGGCGCGTAGAAGCTGTCCGTGGAGTATTCCAGAACAATGGGTTCTTTCGTATCTTCCTCGATGTAGAGGGCATAGCCTGCGCCGAATTGCTGCAGGTGCAGCCCCAGCAGGGCATCGGAGCCGATGGTGGGCATCAGCATCTCCGTCTGCCGCAGGTCATCGTCCTCTGCGGAAACGGGCACAGCACACTCTCCTGCCCGGTGAACGCGAGCTTCGCCGCAGGAGGGGGTGTCAAAAAGCTCTGCCAGCGCGGCGGCGTGCCGATGCGGGCGCCCGAATCGCCAATCTTCATTCAGTCGGTCAGGCAGGGCGGCTTGGTCAAACCGCTCCCGGCTTTCGCTGAGTGCCTGCTGAAGCTTTGCCTCTGCTTCTGCCAGGGCGAATGCTTCTTCCATGCTCATGTTCTGCGGAAAATCCATAGTGTTGCGGTGCTGGGGGGTTAGCCGATGGAATCCTCCATTTCCAGGTCGATGAGTCGGCGGAGCTCCACGGAGTATTCCATGGGGAATTCCTTGACCAGATCATTGATAAAGCCGTTGACAGCCAGGCTCATGGCCTGGGCGCGGGTGAGGCCGCGCTGCTGCAGGTAGAAGAGCATTTCTTCATCCACCTGAGAGACGGAGGCCTCATGCTGCACGGCGGAGGCATTGCCATTGACGGTGATGGCGGGGTAGGTATCCGTTCTGCTGGCGGCATTGATGAGCAGGGCATCGCATTCCGTGTTGTTTTTGCAGCCCTGCATGCCCTTGAGCACGGTGACCTCACCACGATAACTGGCCCGCCCCTGACCAATGGAGATAGACTTGGCCACGATGTTGGAGGTCGTTTCCGGAGCGGCGTGAATCATGCGGGCCCCGGTATCCTGCACCTGACCGTCATGTGCCAGAGAGATGCTGACCACCTCACCGCGGGCACGCCGCCCCTGCAGCACCACGGCCGGGTATTTCATGGTGAGCCCGGAGCCGAGATTGCAGTCAATCCAGCGGATTTCTGCGTCCTCCATGGCGAGCCCGCGCTGGATGACGAGGTTGTACACGTTGGTGGCCCAGTTCTGGACGGTGACGTACTGAATTTTCGCGCCCTTGAGCGCCACCAGCTCCACCACGCCGGAGTGCAGCGTGGAGCTGTCGTACATGGGGGCGGTGCAGCCTTCCATATACATGATTTCCGCGCCTTCATCGGCAATGATGAGGGTGCGCTCAAACTGCCCCATGTTGGCGGAGTTGATGCGGAAGTATGCCTGCAGCGGCTGTTGCAGTTTCACGCCTTTGGGTACATAGATGAACGAGCCGCCGGAGAACGCCGCGTGGTTGAGCGCGGAGAACTTGTTGTCACCCACGGGGATGACCTTGCCGAACCAGGGGCGGAAGATGTGTTCATACTCCTTGAGCCCTTCTGTGGAGTTCACAAAGATGACCCCCTGCTTGCTGAGCTCCTCGCGCATGTTGTTGTAGGCGGTCTCCGAGTCATACTGAGCATCCACCCCTGCCAGAAACGCGCGTTCCTGCTCCGGTACACCCAGACGCTCGAAGGTGCGTTTCACCTCGTCCGGCACCTCGTCCCAGCTCTTGCGCGGCGTGGTGCCGTGGGAGAGATAGTAGCGGAAGGAGTCAAAATCCACGTTGCGGATACCCTCCGGAGCCCAGTGATAGGGCATGGGCATCTCATTGAACTTGCGCAGGGCCTCCTTGCGGAACTCGCGCAGCCAGTCCGGTTCCCCCTTGGCATCGCAGATGTAGTCGATGGTGGCTTCCGTCAACCCGTAGCCGGCATCGTACTTGTGGTTCTCCGGGAAAGAGAACTCACCGCGCGTGTCCAATTGGAACGGCGATTCGACAGACTCGTCCATATCGCAGTTACTCCTCCTCGTTCCTGACAAAATCGAAGCCGCGCGCCTCGATGTAATCCACCAGCTCAAAGCCGCCCGTGCGGACAATCTTCCCCTTGTAGAGCACATGCACCACATCCGGGCGAATGTAGTCCAGCAGCCGCTTGTAGTGGGTGATGACCATGAAACTGCGGAACGGTGCGCGCATGGCATTCACGCCGTCGGAGACAACGCGCAGGGCATCCACATCCAGCCCGCTGTCCGTTTCGTCCAGAATGGCGTAGGTGGGTTCCAGCATCATCATCTGCAGCACGTCATTGCGCTTTTTCTCGCCGCCGGAGAACCCTTCATTCACCGCGCGTGCGGTGAATTTGGTATCCATCCCCAGCTCTTTCATGCGGCCTCGCAGCTGCTTGTAGAAATCCACCACGTTAATCTCCTCACCCTTGGGCAGCCGGGCTTCCAGCGCGGCTCGCAGAAAGTTGGCATTGCTCACCCCCGGCACTTCAACCGGGTACTGGAACGCCAGAAAAAGCCCGGCGCGGCTGCGCTCATCCACGGACATGGCCAGCAAGTCCTGACCATCCATTTCCACGCTGCCGGCGGTAATCTCATAGGCGGGATGCCCGCAGAGCACCTTGGAAAGCGTGGATTTGCCGGAGCCGTTGGGGCCCATGATGGCATGCACCTCGCCCTTGGGGATTTCGAGGTTGATGCCGTTGAGGATTTCCGCGCCATCCTTGACGCGGGCGTGCAGATCTCTGATAATCAGACTCATATTATACAGTTTGGACAGTATCCGGGATGAAGCCGTGCAGGCAGGCATCCATGCGGCAGACGCGGGCTCCCTCGGGAAGGTCGAAAACATCCTCCGGGCGCAGCCCTTCCTTGAGCTGCACGTCTATCACGCGGTCATTCACCTCATCCTGCATGTGAACATGCGGCACGAGGTTGGCGCAGTAGCGTGAAGGCCCATTGTCGAAATGCAGGTGGTTGATGATACCGGCTTCCGTCATGGCTTCCAGACTGTTATAGACAGTGGCCAGGGAAATGCCGGTGAGGTGTTGGCGGCAGCGCTCGTAAATGGTGGCTGCTGTTGGGTGGTCGCAGGAGCTGAGTACCACTTCCAACACCACGTGGCGCTGGCGCGTCATGCGGACCCCGGCGCGTTTCACCAGGCTGGCAGCCTGACGGCGGATTCCGATCGGTGTATGTGTTGCAGTCATCTTGTGTCGTGTTTTATAATGGTTATAATTCGGCGCGGGAGTATTATATACATATCTGAACGCATTATCAAGGCAAAAACATGCACATGTCGGCATAAGAGGATACAAATTCTGCGGATTGGGGGGTACTTGCCTTGCTCCGGGTGCCGTGATTTGCTATGTTTCTGCGGAATCAACGCGCTATGGAGAGCATTCTGAAAGAAATCCTGCACGGGCTGTTGGTGGATTGGGGCGTGGGTGGGGTCGCGACCTTTTCCGCCTGTTTGCGCGGACTCCTGCTGTGCTGGTGCGTGTCGGCGAGTGTCGCATTTTAAATGCGATGTCCAGCAAAATTGATTTATAATGCCGGAAAAATGGAAAATAAAACAATTTAATAAACCTACTTTTTTGGTGTCAAAAAAAATCATTAAAAACGTCTTACTGTTTATCATTCAACGCTGATTGGGCATATAGCATTTAAAATGCGATATGCTCGCGATGCACCATTGGCTCTTTCCATGTTGCAATCAATTTAAACCAAGCAATAATCACATGAAAATGCACAAATCTGCACTATTGGTACTGGTGATGAGTTCATCAGTCTGGGCTGAGGTTGTCACCGAGACGGTGATTTCCGATGCTACATCAGTTTCGATAAACACAACAGAGACTGACGGCTCTGTTTACTCCACATCCTGTGAACAGAAACCGAGCGGTAGTGGGTATGGAATGCGCTTTAAGAACAATCTTACGGCAACGAACAGCTCATTTACGACCGCAAATGGCTATGATCCCTATGTCCATGGTCAGACGGGCAATGCCGCGCGCAGCGGTTCCATGTTCTTTGATGGGACGGTAGAGGCAAGCAATTGTCGCTTCACAGCAGAAGATTATACCTCCGGTTCCATCAAGTTTACCAAAGATGTCGTTTTGAATGGAGGGAACACGTTTACATCTCGTTCCGGCCAGAATATTAACTTCCAGGGGAATGTTACCGCCAAGGGTGATAACACTTTCATCGGGGGTATCAGTGCTACGAGTTTTGTTGTGGAGAGCGGCACACAGACCTTTAAGCGTGAGGATAATCCGAGTGATCGAGTCAATAGCCCTTCCCAGGCTCTGACTTTTTCTCAAATAGGCTTTGCCGAAGACGCAGATGAGACCGCCCGTATTGATATTTCGGCGGTTGATGTGCCGACTCGTACGGTAGATGGGTATCCCAAGGGCGGTGCATTCGGAGCTGTCAGGTTCGGTGGTAATTCGGAAATTACAAGTCTGGAGGTAAATGCCGGCCTTGGTCTGTATATTAATGGTTCTCTGACGGTGCGCGAGACTGTCGTCATCGGAGAGCGTACCGAGGTCTCTTTCGGCACTAACGGCGAACTCATTTTTGAGATTGACAGCCTGTCTGAACTGATGGATCAGCCGATGCTGTATTCTCTTGACGGAGAAGAAGACCTCCCCATGTTGTCTGTTGCTGATGGCGTGGATATGAGCGACGCGTCCATTAGCCTTCTCTTCACGGAAAATGCATTGGAAGAGCTGGAGGCCATGGAAGGCCCGATAACGCTGAATCTCGATAAGGTGACCAACGTTGCAGGAATTGACATTGACTTTGCCGTGGCGGAGAGTTCCGGCAAAACGGCAGAGGCAGTCTTTGGCACTGCATCTGTGAAGACCGGTGTTTATGGCTCCGGAGATAACGTATACACCGTCGCAGTTCCTGAGCCCACAACGGCTACGCTGAGTCTGCTGGGCTTGATGGCTCTTGCCGCTCGTCGCCGTCGGAAGTGATGTGTACGTCCGAATGACAGATAAGAGATAAGTCAATTTACTCAACATATCCGGCAGTCGTCGACTGTGTGCGCATCCGCAAGGGGATGGCTCGCAGCTGCGGCTGCCGCCTTTTTTTATGTCGGTTGGGAGAAACACGCGCATTTCATTCTTTTGAGATTGAAGATAATTGCCTTGCTCCGAGTGCCGTAATTTGCTATATTTCTGCGGAATCAACGCACTATGGAGAGTCTTCTGAAAGAAATCCTGCATTGGCTGCTGGTGGACTGTCTGCTGACTCCGGGAGAGCGGGAGAAAAAATGCCTGATGCAGCTGGCCGCCGTCGGCTCGCCTTCCGGCATCGACCGTGTGGTGGTGTATGGGTATGGCTTGAGTTACATCGGGTTGATGTTGGGTTCCATCTGGGGCTCCACACAGCTGCCGGGGGCAACGGAACCTGCTCTGCTCGGGTATGCACTCTGCTACATGGTTGGCTCGATGGTGCTGGAAGTGCTGTTGAGGCTGTATACACTGGTGGTGAAGCGCAGCGAGTGGCAGGTGCTTGCCTCCTGTTCCATCCGGCGTGACGATACGGGCAGGGTAACGCACTACCATTCTGCCCGCTGGCGCTGGCTTGCCCGCATCTGGGGGCCGGTGTTCCTGCTGGTCGCATTGTTGGCCGGATGAATTCCGGGGGATTGAGAAATTTCATTCCTCCGTTGTACATTGTCATTTGTACTTGCTATGTGCGCGGCTATATGTTAGGCTGTTGCAGCGCGCGGTGTCTGCGCGGTTGACTTTTGCACTTATGAAACTCAAGAAACTGATGATGACGATGGTAGCCGGGCTGATGGCTCTGCCTGCTCTGGCTGCGGATTCCTTTAACTGGACGGAGTATTATTTCCTGCTGCCTACGGATGAGAATTCCCGCCCGTACAAGCGCTACATGGATGAGAAGTACGGCACGCAGTGGAATCTGAATGTGGCGTACAACCTGTGGAATACGGAGGGTGCCATGCCCGGGGTGAATAATCACAACAATCTGCTGATGGCCTCCCTGCAGCTGCAACAGCGTTTGATTGAGGACTCTGTCGGTGGCGGTACCTGGTTCCGTCTGGAGGTGGACAGCTGCTGGGGGCTTGACCGCGAGTCCGCCCAGAGCGATACGTACTATACGAGCTTCTTCGGCATTCCGCACAGTGTGCATAACAACGCCAAGGGTCCGCACAATGTGATGGTGGCAGAGGCGATGCTGATGCACTTCCGCAACAACAAGCGCACGGTGTTCACCGCCGGTATTGTGGATTTGTCCAACTATATTGACTGCGTGAGCATTGCCGCCAGCGGCTATCACGGCTTCAACAACACGGGCTTTGTCGGTCCGTTCACCAACCCGGTAACGCTGTACAACCTGGGCGCCATTGCCATGCACCAGATTGATGACCGCAACTACATCATCGGCGGTATCTCCCGCAACACCGCCGGCCCCGGGGATAATCCCTTCGGCGGCAGCATTTCCGATGGCTATCTGGCCACGGCAGAGTACGGTCATATCTGCAACGACGGCAAGACCATCCTGCGTTTCTCTCCCTTTATTCACCGCTCCACGGGCAATGCCTCCGGGAAGCATGCCAGCGGCGGCTTCTCCTGCAGCATTGAGTACAAGCAGTCCGATGCGCTGACCCTCTACAGCCGCGCGGGCTACGGCTTCCGCGATGACGTGACGGAGCCCTTCGGCATCGCCATTGGCGCGCAGGCAAAACTCTGCCCGAGCCGTCCGCAGGACTATTGCGGGCTTTCCTATGGTCTCTTCAAGGGCAAGCGCAACAGCGACGGCGGCTACTACGAGGGACGCCAGCACCAGGTGGAGGCACTTTACAGCTTCCAGGTGAATGAATACATGAAAGTGGTACCCCACGTGCAGGCCATCATGAACCCCACCTATTACGACACGGATGCGGAGTTCATTTGGGGCTTCATGACGGTGTTCGTCTTCTGATGCAGCAAACAGCCTGTTTTTCTCCGGCTCCCTGTGCAGAACAGGGAGCCTTTTTTTCTGTGTTTGGAGTGGATACCCGTTGTGGGCATGATGCCGACGTTCTGTGGAAGTGGTACATCGCATTCCAAATGCGATGTACCCAGAGATTATTGTAGTTTAAGGTATTGAACGAGAACCTTCGCCTATTGTTTTTTGCTGCTCAGTCAGCAGAAAGTGTGAAAAGTATCAGATGCAATGCCTATT
>SUVN01000017.1 GCA_015061985.1 Akkermansiaceae bacterium | reverse complement strand
TTTTTCTCCCGTTCTGACAACTTGGAGGGGCATGAAGAAAATCAGGCCGCTCAACTATTTACAAATAACGGTTATTGTGCTTGACTTACGAATTCCAAATTCGCAACGAACTTATGAATACAATAGCACAGACAGATGATGAAACAGCAGCTTTAGCACTACTGAAAAGCACGAAATTGCCCCTTCTGGAAGCGGCGCAGGTGGCTTGTGCGGCTGTCCGGGCGGGGAGAGGGAGAGTAAAGCGGGCACTGCGGTGTATTGCGGCGGGAGAGGAGGAGCTGAAGCGGCAGGAACGAACGGTGACGTTTGACAAGGCGGTAGAAGCTGCGCTGGAGGCACGGAAACACCGCCGAGCCAGGACGCTCTGCGATTTCCGCTATGTGACGCGGCGATTCATGAAACGCTGCCCCGGGCTGGCGCGGCGGCGGGTGCGCAGCATCACGGCGGCAGAATGCGCGGCGTATATTGAGGCGGCTTTTGAGACACCACGCCAGCGGCAGAAGGCGCGACTGACGCTCAGCGGGGTGTTCTCCACGGCGATGAAGCGCGGGTGGTGCAGCGAGAACCCGGTGGCGCGGGTGGAAGCCCCGCGCGTGGTGGAAAAGACGGTGCCGATTCTGACACCGGAGGAAGCGGAGCAGCTGGTGCAGGCGGCGCGGGAATACAAGGGCGGCATTTGTCTGCCCGCCGTGGGGCTGATGCTCTATGCAGGGATTCGCCCACACGAGGTGGCGCGGCTGCGCTGGGCAGATGTGGATTTGCCGGGCAAACGGGTCAACATCGCCCCGCAACACAGTAAAACCGGCGGGGCCCGCCCCGTGACGCTACTGCGTCCCGCATTGCAACTGCTGAGCACAGCACAAGCCCCTGCCCCGCAGCACATCTGCCCGCCGCGCTGGCTGCACCATTGGCGAGCGGTGCGTCAGCGCGCTGGCTGGAACCGCCTGACA
The DNA here is from genome assembly GCA_015061985.1 of Akkermansiaceae bacterium. Taxonomy (GTDB): domain Bacteria; phylum Verrucomicrobiota; class Verrucomicrobiia; order Verrucomicrobiales; family Akkermansiaceae; genus Akkermansia. The sequence goes on along the minus strand of SUVN01000017.1, from coordinate 49,782 downwards.
CGCCCCTGGCAGCAGGACATCTGCCGCCACAGCTACGCCAGCTACCACGCCGCCCACTTCCGCAACCTGCACGAACTGCAACTCCAGATGGGCCACCGCAGCACGGAGCTGCTCCGCACACGGTATCTGAACCTGCCGAGTGAAGAAACGGCCAAAATCTATTGGGCAAGCAGGTATTGCCGGTTGGGGGAGAAGTGCGCGTGAAGATTGCGCCTGACGGCGCAGTGAAATGTTGCTGTGCAACGTGAAATTGTGCCTGCGGCACAGTGAAATTATCCGCTCAGCGGATAGTGAAATTACCGCCGTTACGGCGGTAGTGATAGAGTTCGGCAGCCCTGCGGGCTGCGGAATTCCATCACTGCGAGCAAAGCGTAGCAATTTCACCGGCTCGCATGAGCTGATTTCACCCGGCGCACGCCGGATTTCACTCTGCCCGAACGGGCAGAATTTCACTTCTGATACTCAATAGCGAAATTGCCCTGACGGGCAGCGAAATTCATGGCTGTTGCCATGAGCGAAATTATCCTCTGCGAGGATAGCGAAATTACCGCCGGAACGGCGGTAGTGAAAAAGACTGGCAGCCCGAAAGGCTGCGGAATTCCATCACTGCGAGCAAAGTGTAGCAATTTCACCGACTCGCATGAGCTGATTTCACCCGGCGCACGCCGGATTTCACTCTGCCCGAATGGGCAGGATTTCACTTTTTACGAGTAAATACGCCACTCCCATGCTCATTTTTCTCGACAATAGACGGTCATTTCCATACTATTACGAATATGGAAAGAGGAAAACTCCGACAGGATGCTTTGCAATTATCTGTTAAGTTAGTATGTCTATATGATGTAATTGATAAAAAAGCGTTTTTGAAAAACCAGCTTGCTCGGGCCGGCACAAGCATAGGTGCAAATATTCATGAAGCTGATTATGCAGAAAGCCCTACAGACTTTATTCACAAATTAAAAATAGCGCTCAAAGAATGTCACGAAACGGAATATTGGCTTCATGTTCTCGCTGCTACATGTCCGGAATTAGCAGAACAAGCAAAAGAGCTGCGCAGGGAAGCGGGGTCAATCCGACGCATGCTTATCAGCTCCATTCGTACGTGTCAGAACAATATTGAAGCAAAAGCATACAAGGTCTAAAATACCAGTCACTCTGCATCAGCGGTATTCATAGCATATCCGCTACAGAGAGTAAAAGTGAAATTGTGCCTGTCGGCACAGTGAAATTCTCGCCTAAGGCGAGAGTGAAATTATCCGCTCAGCGGATAGTGAAATTACCGCCGCTTGCGGCGGTAGTGAAAAAGAATGGCAGCCCAAAGGGCTGCGGAATTCCATCACTGCGAGCAAAGCGTAGCAATTTCACCGGCTCGCATGAGCTGATTTCACCCGGCGCACGCCGGATTTCACTCTGCCCGAACGGGCAGAATTTCACTGCTGTTACCTAAGGGTGAAATTGTGCCTGTCGGCACAGTGAAATTCTCGCCTAAGGCGAGAGTGAAATTATCCGCTCAGCGGATAGTGAAATTACCGCCGCTTGCGGCGGTAGTGAAAAAGAATGGCAGCCCAAAGGGCTGCGGAATTCCATCACTGCGAGCAAAGCGTAGCAATTTCACCGGCTCGCATGAGCTGATTTCACCCGGCGCACGCCGGATTTCACTCTGCCCGAATGGGCAGAATTTCACTTCTGATACTCAATAGCGAAATTGCCCTGACGGGCAGCGAAATTCATGGCTGTTGCCATGAGCGAAATTATACTCTGCGAGGATAGCGAAATTACCGCCGGAACGGCGGTAGTGAAAAAGAATGGCAGCCCAAAGGGCTGCGGAATAGTGAGCCCCGATTGAGGGGCGATATATAATAGCCCGGGGTGGAGCCGCGCAGCGGCGTAACCTCGGGGAAACGTAACAAACAAACAGGAACCCCGCATGGGGTGACATAATGCGGAGGGTCAGACCAAACGCAGAATGCAAAATTAGTCCAATGATTCAGTTTGACATTATGAGACTTGGATGCTACAGTGATATTTGCATGAGGGCCACCTATTCAAATATTTACCTACACATTATTTTTCATATAAAAAACATTGCGACTCCAATAGATGAAAACGATTTACCGGAAGTATTTCGATACATAGGCGGTGTTATTCGTTCAAATTCAGGAACGGCATACATTGTAGGAGGCAGACCGGACCATATACATATTTTGACATCATTACCTCATACTATAAGTTTATCCGATTTTGTCAGGGCAATTAAGGCAAATTCAAGTAGATGGATAAAAGGCCTAAATCCTCAATATAAGAATTTTTCCTGGCAGGCCGGTTATGGAGTCTTTTCAGTAAGCGAATCAAATAAAGGAATAGTCACAAGCTACATTTTAAATCAAAAGGAACATCATAAAAAAGTATCAGCGTATGATGAATTTATCCTTTTTCTTGAAAAAAATGGACTCATGCGCACTGATACGGATACGAGGCAATGAAAACTCAATAATTCAATGTGACGCATTATGCCACCCCTGACGGGGTTCACCTATATTTTGATATAATCCCCCCGGGGTTACGCCGCTGCCGCGGCTCCACACCCGGGCTAACTTATATCGCCCCACGGGGCTCTGAATCACCGCCGTCGCGGCGGTAGTGATGAAGAATGGCAGCCCAAAGGGCTGCGGAATTCCATCACTGCGAGCAAAGCGAGCCATTTCACCGGCTCGCATGAGCTGATTTCACCCGGCGCACGCCGGATTTCACTCTGCCCGAATGGGCAGAATTTCACTTCTGTTACCTAAGGGTGAAATCATCCCCTAATCCGCGCGTCTGCCGCGCGGGTGGAAGCGGCGCACCGTGTTCACCAGGCGTTTGCGCTCCACGTGGGTGTATATCTGTGTGGTAGCCAGGTCGGCATGGCCCAGCATATCCTGAATCACGCGCAGGTCTGCGCCATTCTCCAGCAGGTGCGTGGCAAAGGAATGGCGCATGATATGCGGGTATACGTTCTCCGGGAGTCCGGCCTCCCTGGCTCGCTTTTTGATGATTTGCAGGATGCGGTCGCGGGAGAGTGCCTGCCCACGGTTAGACAAGAACAACACTGTAGCGCGGCGGCCCTCACGCAGGAGCTTTGGCCGCGCATGCTCCAGATAACAGCGCAACGCCTTTGCCGCCACCCCGCCCAGCGGCACGAAACGGGTCTTGTTGCCCTTGCCCGTGATACGCAGGTAACCCTCATCCCAATCCACCCGATCCGGGCTCAGGTTCACCAGCTCGCTCACGCGCAGGCCGCTGCCGTAGAGCATCTCCAGCATGGCCCTATCGCGGCATCCGTAGGGGACATCGGCGGGGTCTATGCTGCTGAGCAGGCGGTTCACCGCCTCTGCGGAAAGCGTCTCCGGGATATTACGTATCATCCGCCCGCTCTCCAGCAGCGCCGCCGGGTCGGTGGGCAGCCCGCGCCGCCGGTGCATGTAGCGGAAAAAGATGCGCAGATGCACCGTTGCCACGCGGATAGAGGAATCCAACAGCCCCCGCTCACGCAGGTGGCGACGATACTCCGTCAACCGCTCCAGGGTAATGCTGTCCAACGCCCACTCATGCTCGGCACACCAATCCACAAAGGCGGTGAGGCTCTGCCGGGCAGACTCCCGGTAGTGCACACTCAGCCCCCGCTCTGCTGCCAGATACAGCAGAAAGCGCTCCACCTCCGCACGGTATGCCGGATTAGGCATCAGTTATGCTCCCCGCCCGTGGGTTCCGGCAGGGGGACAGAGGCCGGGTCAGGCAGCGTGGAACCATCTCCCTCCTGAGGTGTACCGCCCAGTCTCTGCCCCGCGCTTTCCTCAAACTGTTTCTTGCGGGCTTCAAACTCGGCACTGCGGTCAGACTTCTTCTTCACCACAACCACTGTACGCCCGGAAGTGTTGGTCATGAGCTTCTGGGCACCGTGGGGCGCGTTTGCGGCATCCTCGCCCCAGTTTTCGGGCAACGCAGGCATTTCGCCACCGGGGAAGAGTTCGTCCTGTGCAGAAATCTGTGTGGAAATGAGCGTCTTTATCGGGCTGACCAAATCCGTCTCGCGCAGGTAGCCTTTCTTACCGCCGTCCGTCTCAACGAAATAGTAAAGCCCCTCGCAGGAAATGATACGGGCAGTCGCGGCATCTACCATGCGGCCGGAGGTATCATGGCTGTGGTCAGGATTGCGATAGAACAGGAACACCTTCCCCTGCTGCACCTCCAGCTGCTCGCCAGGGGCAAAAGCGCCTTCCTTCACCAGCTTGGCGCGCAGCGCAGCGCGCGCCTCTGCCGTGCCGGGAGGATCCATGGGTGAATCCTCTCGCAGATACTCCGGGGTGTAATCCTGTTCCTCCGCGTTAAACAGACCGCAGGAGCTCAGCACACCCGCGCACAGAAGCAGTGCAGCAATTTGGGAAATCTTCATGCCGATATAGTAATATATTCTCACGCGACGCGCAAATTCTTTTTCTGCCCTGTCGCAAAAAAAGCAGCACCAAATCGGTGCTGCTTTCGATACGAAGTATAAGATTCGAACTTATGACCCCATCCGTGTGAAGGATGTGCTCTACCACTGAGCTAACTTCGCATTTTCGCTCTCTCAGTACGAGTGCGGGAGCATTATATCGAAATCTGCCTGACTTTGCAAGCTTTTTCTGAAAAAAAGTTAAATTTCTTGAAAAGAGCCTCCTACAGGCAAACATCAGCTCGTTACACGTGACTCAGCCTCAAAGCGCACCAGATCGCGCAGGGGGGCGTGCTGCGGCAGACACAGCTCCGGGTCGCGCTCCAGAATGGCGGCGGCATCACGCGTGGCGCGGTGAATGAGCCGCATATCTGCCAGCCACTCCGGGAAGCGCACGGCACCCAGTCCGCTCTGTGCCGTGCCGAGCACATCCCCCGGGCCACGGAGTCGGAAATCCTCTTCCGCTATCTCAAAGCCGTTGAGCGTGCGGCACATGACCATGAGTTTGTCATGCCCGGGCTCACCCGGTTTCGCCTCGGAGAGGAGAATGCAGTAGCTCTTGTGCCGCCCGCGTCCGATGCGCCCGCGCAACTGGTGCAGCTGAGAAAGCCCGAACGAGTCTGCGTTGTTGATGAGCATGATGGTGGCATTCGGCACGTCCACCCCCACTTCCACCACGGTGGTGGCCACCAGAATGTGGGTTTCGTTGGCATGAAAGGCGGACATGACCGCATCTTTTTCCTCCGGGGAAAGGCGACCGTGGAGCAAGCCGATGTTCTCCTGCGGGAAAATCTCCTGCCAGCGGCTCAGTTCCGACACGGCGGAGGCACGGCTGCTTTTCTCGCTCTCCTCCACCAGCGGGGAGACGATGTATATCTGCCGCCCCTCTGCCAGCTGCTCACGCATGAATGAGATAATTTTCTTCATATTGCCCGGACGGCGCATGGCGGTGATGATTTCGCCGCGGTCGGCGGGGAGTTCATCGATGACAGAGACATCCAAATCGCCGTAGAGGGTGAGCGTGAGGGTGCGGGGGATGGGGGTGGCCGTCATGACCAGCACATCCGGATTTTCCCCGGCGGCATAGAAGGATTCGCGCTGCTCCACGCCGAACTTGTGCTGTTCATCCACCACGGCAAGCCCGAGGTTGGACGGACGGTTGCCGGGATACAGCAGCGCATGCGTGCCGACGATGATACGCGGCGTTGAATCCGCAGCAAAGCCTGCTTCCAGAGACAAATCCGAATCATCTGCCCTGCCGGAAGTACGCAGCGACAGGGAAACATCCGTGTGCTCCAACAGGCGGCAGAAATTGCGGTAATGCTGCTCTGCCAGGATTTGCGTGGGCGCAAGCAGAGCCGCTGTCTTGCCGCTGCCCACCGCCAGCAGCATGGCACAGAGCGCCACCAGTGTCTTGCCGCTGCCCACATCCCCCTGCAACAGGCGGTTCATCTGCCGGGGGGCTTCCATATCCGCGCGGATTTCCTGCACGCAGCGCAGCTGTGCCTCCGTAAGCCGGAAAGGCAGATGCTCCAGCAGCTCGTGCATGTAGGCATCGCAGGTGGCGGTCACCTGCCCCGGATGACCCTGCGAGCGTTTCCGCCGCCACGCCACGCGGAACTGGCACAGGAAGCATTCCTCCAGCGCAAAGCGCAGGCGAGCCTTGCGCTGCAATTCATCCTCTGCCGGGAAATGCACATCCAGCAAGGCCTGACGGTAGGGATAGGTCGGTGCCACATCGTAGCCTGCGGGGCGCACCTCCGGCGAGAGCTGCTCCAGGATGCGCCACACGAGGCTGCGGTAGCTGCGCGCTGCCATGCCGGAGATATTGCGGTAGACAGGCACAATGCGCCCCGTATGCACCGTTTCACCGCCGGAGGAAAGCTCCGCTGCGGGCATACGAGGACCGCCCATGGCCGCCACCATGAGCCGGTGTCCGGCATCCTCATCCTCCATGACCTCAAAATCCGGGTTGGTCATGGTCAGTTTTCCGGCAAACTCCCGCACTTTGCCATAGATATAGAGATTCATCCCCACGGCCAGTAGTTTGGCCACATAGGGCATGTTGAACCAGCGCAGACTCAGCCGCGCTCCGTGCGGGTCACCCTCTGCCCCGGCAGAGACTTCGAAATAACGCTTGTAGGAAAAGCGCCAGGCGGCGGCATATACATGCACCCGCAGGCAGACCGTTTCCCCGGAGGCCAGCGATGCAATATCCGCGCCGGAGCGGCGTCTGTCCTCATAGCGGCGGGGGATGCGCAGCAGGACATCCCGCACGCAGTTCAGCTCTGCCGCCTGCAAAGCTTTAAGCTCGCGAGGGTTTAACCAGGCGAGCTCTGCAAGGGGTGTTTCCGGGTAAAGCGAATCCATCGGACACATGAATCAACGGAAGGATTTGCCGTTGTTGATGCAGCGGAAGTAGTAGTCCACGCGGGAGTGGAACCACGCCCACTTGGGGCCGGGCTTACCGTTGGTCAGCAAGGGCATGGGGCAATTCTTGCGTGTCCAGTGATAATGCGGCACCACGCGGCGCAGGTTGATACCGTAGCGCTTCATGAGCACCGCCGTCAGCTTGGCTGCGCGATCCCAGGTACGGAAGTGGTTGTGGCCTCTGTTCTCACACTCACACATCTCGATACCGATGGAGTTGTGATTACCGGCGGGAGAACCGGCATGCCACCCGGTTTCCTTGAGCGGCAGGTTCTGCACGCACATGAACTGGTCAACAGTGAAATGCCAGCTGCGGTTGGTGAAAGCACCCCGGCAGAGGGCGCGGGAATGCTGCATGGCCGTGGCCGTCGATGAGTGATTAGCCGTGCTGTGAATGGTGATGAACGTCGGACGCAGGCGGCGGGAACCACGGCGCTGCGGGGCGTTGGACGGCATGATGCGCACCTTGATATTGACCTCACGCGCCAGACGGGAAACGGAACGCAACATCACAGGGGAGCGTACCGGTTTAAAACGAACGGCGGCCGGAGTCCGCAGGTAGCGATTTGAGCCCTGCTGCTGGCAACCGGAGCCCCCCACTGCTACCAGAATCAGCAGAAAAAGTGCGGCGAGTGAGGCAAAACGAATCATGCGGATATGATGCCAGTTTGCCACCCGTTTGGCAAGCGAAAATACCGTTTTACAGAAAATAACAAAGCAGCACCTATTCGCGGTGCTGCTTTGTTGGAAATCGTCCTTTTCAGACTCCTTACGGCATCGGGAAGTTCTTGTTGAACGCCGTCACCTCGTTGCGCAGGGCATCGTAGGCACCGGGGGTCTCGCACACCTTCTGTGCCGCCAGGATGGCAAGGCAGCGGCCGATGAACTCTGCCACCTTGCGAACATCGTCCTCCTTCATGCCGCGAGTCGTCACAGCGGGAGTACCGATGCGGATGCCGGAGGGCTTATTGGTCGTACCCTTGTCATAGGGGATGGCGTTCTTGTTCACCGTGATACCCACCTTATCCAGAGCCACCTGAGCCTCAGCACCGTTGATACCCTTGCTGCTGAGGTCTACCAGGAAGCAGTGGTTATCCGTACCGCCTGCCACAATGCGGAAGCCCAGCTGAGCCAGCTTGGCTGCCATGGCCTTGGAGTTCTTCACCACCTGAGCAGCGTATTCGCGGAACTCAGGCTTGAGAGCCTCACCCAGACAGGCGGCCTTAGCAGCAATCACATGCATGAGCGGCCCACCCTGCAGCCCGGGGAAGGTAGCGCTGTTGAGCTTCTTCTCCCACTTCTCCTTGCACATCACCAGACCGCCGCGCGGGCCGCGCAGGCTCTTGTGCGTGGTGGTGGAAACAAAGTCGGCATAGGGCACGGGGGAGGGATGAGCCCCACCTGCCACCAGGCCGGCAATGTGAGCCATATCTACAAACATGATGGCACCCACCTCATCGCAAATCTCACGAATGCGGGCAAAATCAATGGTGCGGGAGTAGGCAGAAGCACCGGCCAGAATGAGCGCAGGCTTCACCTCACGAGCCTTGGCAGCCATATCCTCGTAGTCGATGCATTCAGTCTCGGGATTCACACCATAATGAACCACTTTGTACTGCTTGCCGGAGAAATTGGCAAAGAAGCCGTGGGAAAGGTGACCGCCGCAGGCCAAATCCATGGTGAGAATGGTGTCACCCGGGTTAATGCAGGCGTGATACACGGACATATTGGCCTGAGAACCGGAGTGAGCCTGCACGTTGACGGCATCGCAGCCGAAGAGAGCCTTGGCGCGGTCAATGGCCAACTGCTCTACCTTATCCACCACCTCACAGCCGCCGTACCAACGGCGATTGGGGTAGCCCTCTGCATACTTGTTGGTCAGGCAGGAGCCCTGTGCCTCCATCACCGCGGGGGAAGCAAAGTTTTCTGAGGCAATCAGCTCGATGTTGTTGAGCTGGCGCTGACGCTCCTCTTCAATATAAGAGGCAAGTTCAGGGTCAGAATCCGCCAGCGGAGAACCGGAAGCCGTCACCAGGCGCGCCACGTGGCGACCGCCCTCATACTCCGCTGCCAACCAGCCGTGCAGGATATCATCCACCACATCCGTAGAAACAAACGCAGAGGGAAGGCATATCACGTTGGAATCATTGTGCTGGCGTGAAAGGGCGGCATCCTGCGGGCTGCGGCAGATGGCGGCACGAACACCTTTCCAACGGTTGGCGGCTATACCCATACCCTGACCGGAGAAGCAGATGAGAATACCACGGTCGGCGCGACCGTCTGACACGCGCTTGCAGACAGCATTGGCATACTCTGCGTAGTTGCAGGCCTCCTTGGTGAACGGACCCAAATCCTCCACCTCAAATCCCCAGCCGCGCAGCAATTCCACTGCGGTTTCCTTCAAATCCACACCCTTGTGGTCTGAACCAATGGCTATACGAAGTTCCGTGTTCATAACTGTGTACGCCGCATAGTCTACCACAACGCGCGGGCGCGGGCAAGCGTTATTTCCCCTTTTCGCGGCATGCTCTCTGAAGCAATTTCTGCACTCTCGGATTGCAAATGCCGCAGGAATGCATAATCTAACAAATTGCATGAACACAACACCACCACCCCAACGAGTAGGTCCGCTCGTTCTCAACGAGTCGGATATCTTCCGATTATTCATGGAATTCACCGAAAACGCCGCGCTTGCGCAGAATGACAAGCTGAGCATCATCCATGCGTTCCGACGCATCATGCTGGCAGGCATCCGCAGCGTGCAGGCGGAGGAAGACAGCGTCAGTTTCCGCGAGGCTATCTCTGCCAGTCTGCAGGCGCGGCAGCACCGCCGCCCCAGCACCCGGCGCGATTTACGGTCGTTTACCAACCGAATGCTGCGCTATCAGGATATTTCAAGCTGCAATCTGCGCAATATCTCCGCCCCGCGCTGCCGCCAGATGATGGATGAGCTGTTCAACCACAGTCCGCATGTCTACCGCAAGGCGCAGACCATCCTGCACAGCATCTTCTCCTACGGACGCAGACAAGGCTGGTGCGAACGCAACCCCGCAGAGTGCATCAATAACCCACCCATCGTGGAAGAACGAATCAACATCCTCACCATGCCCCAAATCCGGTTGCTGGTCAAGGTGTGCAACCGTCCGCATTTCCGAAGCATGAACGCCGCCGTACGGCTGATGCTCTGGTGCGGCATCCGCCCCGGCGAGGTGCAGCGACTGCGATGGGGAGACATCGACCCGGCAGAAAAAATGGTCTACGTGGAATCCCACGCCAGCAAGACAGGCGGAGCCCGGGCAGTCCCGCTGCGCGGCGGCGCATTGGTGCTGGCAGCGGAAAAGCACCCGACCGATGAACTGATAGCCCCGCGCAACTGGATTCGGCTCTGGCAGCGCCTGCGCGACACATCCAGTCTGAAGCCATGGCAACGGGATGCCCTGCGCCATACCTTCGCCAGTATGCACCTGAAGCATTTTCACAACATTCTGAAGTTGCAGGAGGAAATGGGGCATCGTGACAGCAACCTGCTGCGCACGCGCTACCTGAATCTGCGGGATGTCCGCGCGGCAGCCGCGCGCGATTTCTTCTCTCAGAATTTCACCTATTAACTTGATACCTCCGGCGGGGCATGCTATGTTAATCGCATGCCCCGCCGACAGCTCATCACCATCCTGCACCAGCTGGCAGAACCCGCCTATCGAGATTTCGCCGCCCGCCTCATTCCCGGCGAAACCCGTCTGCTGGGTGTCCGTCTGCCCGCTCTGCGCAAGCTGGCCCGGCAATATGCCGCGGGTGACTGGCGGCAGCTGCTGACAACACCGGCCGCCGCCGATGCGTCGTTTGAAGAGCTTCTGCTGCGGGCCATGCTACCCGCCTATGCAGCAGATGCCCCCCTTTCCGAACGTCTCCGCTATCTGCAACAGGAGCAGCCCAACCTCAACAACTGGAGCCTCTGCGACTCTGCCTGCGCCACCTGCCGCTTCGTGCGCGACCACCTCGATGCGGTCTTCCCCTGGCTGGAGTCGTCCTTTCTGCACTCAGAAAAGGAATTCACCGCGCGCTTCGGTATCGTCATGCTCAATCATTACTACGCTGCAGATGCACGGTGGACACCGCATGTCATCCGAGCCCTGCGGGAAGTGCCGCAGGATTCCTACTATGCCGCCATGGCCGTGGCATGGTGTGCCTGCACCCTGCTGACCGCGCGGATAGACCTGCGCGATGATGTCGGCATGGAACTACTCGCTCCCGGATACCTGCCGGAGCACACGCACAAACTTCTGCTCAGAAAGTTACGCGAATCTCAAAAAAAGTGGAGCAACGATAAAATCTATTGACGACAATCGGGGGCTGTGGCAGAATAACAGCATGGAAGACACACCCCCGCCCCCGCCCGTTGTGCAGGTTCCCTGCCCGAGCAATTATCTGGTATTCTCCATCCTGACAACGCTGTTCTGCTGCCCGCCAACCGGCATCATCGCCATCGTATACTCCTGTCAGGTCAACTCCCTGTACAATGCCAACAGGCTGCCGGAAGCACAGAACGCCTCCAAATGGGCGCTGCGCTGGAATATCGTTTCCATCGTCAGCGTCGCAGTTCTCTTCCTTATCTGCTTCATCGGTTCCATCGCCTCATACCCGCTCATTGAAGAAGCGCTGCGGAACAACCCGGAGCTGCGGCAGTCCATCCACGAGGAACTTCAACGCGAGCTCCATGATGAACTGGACGATGTGCCGGTTGAAATGAGAGACGACATCATCAAAGAAGCGCTCGACTCCATCCCCGGAGGCAGATAAACCTCTGCCCTGCATGCAGCGTTTCCTCATCTGGCTGTGGAGGTTGGCACCGCCGGTACTCTTACTTGTACTGGCTGCGGGGATGCTGTTGTTTCCTCTTCAGCTCTCAGAGCTGGTGGGCAGCATCTCCCCCGGTTGCACCTTCCGCAGGCTCACCGGGCTGGAGTGCCCCGGCTGCGGGGGCACACGGGCACTCCGCGCCCTCATCAGCGGCGAGCCGTGGGCAGCGTTGCGCTTCAATCCTTTCATCATCGCCGCCCTGCCCATCCTGCTCACGGAATACATCCGCAGCTGGCGCATCTATTTCCACCCGGAAACAGCGGCTCAGCCACGCAGCCGCGCGTACTGCATCCTCCTGCAACTCTTTGCCGCCGCCACCATTCTCTGGGGCATCGGCAGAAATCTCGTGTAAACTTTCACGCGATAGCTTTCACGTGCAGCTTTCATGGGGCGCAAGCCCCTTTCACGCGATAGCTTTCACGTACCTACTTTCACGGGGCTCTTGCCCCTTTCACGCGCAGCTTTCACGTACCATTTCTCTTTACCGTATTTAGTGAACGAATCAGCTTATAGCGAATAGTCCCGCAGGAGTTCAGTAGAAGAGTTGCCTGCTCCTTGCTCATTCCGTCAGTAGCAGCCATCAGCTCTATCCAATATTGACTTTCGTTGCATTCTTTTAGTGCTATCTGTAATTTTGCAGCAAACTCTGCCCGGCTATATGCGTAATTCGCCTCTCGAATGTTAGCCCCTATACTGGTTGCCGATTTAATGAGCTGATTTTTCAGAATCGGACGATTTTTTATGTTGTCACATAATTTGACCACAGCAACGGCAAATTCAAAAGAAAGATTGGCTAGAATGCTTTCCATTTCTCTCAAAGTTTAGCGCAAAATTGCATGATTGCAAGCGTTTTCTCCGGAAAACTGCGAAACCAGATGAATGCTGTGCGTAAAAGTTCACAGGGCGCACGTGTAAGGCGACTCCGCCTACGTGAAAGCTGCGCGTGAAAGGGGCATGAGCCCCGTGAAAGTTTACACGTGAAAGTTTACACGTGAAAGAGGTGTCCCCCATGTACTCGCTCATGTCATATTCCGCCGGAATAAGGTTTTGACTTTCGGGCAGGGCTTGGGTACAATGCGTGGCGATGAGTACGGCCTTTGTTCCGGAGGATTATTTTGCGCGTTACAACGTGTCGGATATATTCGGCGCGGGGGAGACGTGTGAAGTGGATTTGGGCTGTGGCGACGGCGGCTTTCTGCTGGCCATGGCGGAGCATTACCCGGAAACTCGCTTTCTGGGGGTGGAGCGACTGCTGGGTCGCATCCGCAAGGTGTGCAATGAGAGCGCGCGGCGCGGGCTGAACAACGTGCGCGGGCTGCGGGTGGAGAGCCGCTATTTCCTGGAATGGCTCATTGCCCCGGGCAGCATCAGCCGCCTGCACTACCTCTTCCCCGACCCCTGGCCCAAGGAAAAACACCACAAGAACCGACTGGTGCAGGATTCTTTCATCCCCGTGCTGCACCGGGCGCTGGCACCCGGCGGTGAGGTGCTTTTCAAAACCGACCACGAGGAATACTTCATCTGGGTATGCGAGCGCATGGATGCCTCGCCGCTCTTCCGCCGTGAGGAGTGGAACGCCCCGTTCTACCCCAAAACCGACTTCCAGAAACAGTGGGAAGCCATGGGTAAGCCCATCTTCTCCGCCCGCTACGTCCGTAACGATGTCCTTTGAACTCCACAGCACCGATCCCAGCGGCGCGCGTCTGGGCACCCTGCACCTCCCCCACGGGGATGTGCCCACACCGATTTTCATGCCCGTGGGCACGCAGGGCACGGTCAAGACCCTGCACCCGGAAGACTTGGAAGCACTGGGCGCACAGATTATCCTGGGCAACACCTACCACCTCTGCCTGCGACCGGGGGATGAATCCATCCGCGAGCTGGGCGGGCTGCACCGCTTCACCGGGTGGAATCGGCCCATGCTGACGGATTCCGGCGGGTTTCAGGTGTGGAGTCTGGCGAGACTCCGCAAGATTACGGAAGAAGGCGTGCGCTTCTGCAACCACATTGACGGTGCCTACATGATGCTCTCCCCGGAGCGCAGCATGGAGATACAGGCCAATCTGGGCAGTGATATTGCCATGCTCTTCGATGAATGCCCGCCCTACCCCTGCGACCGCAAATATGCTGAAAAATCACTGGGACTGACGCTCCGCTGGGCCAAGCGCTGCAAGGCGTGGGTAGATGAGCACCAACCCCGCAGCGGCAACGGCCTCCAACAGCATTTCGGCATCGTGCAGGGCTCTGTGTTTGCCGACCTGCGCCGCCGCTGTGCAGAGGAACTGGCGGAAATGGATTTCGACGGCTACGCCATCGGCGGTGTATCCGTAGGCGAACCGGAGGAAGAGATGCTGCGAGCCATTGAGAATTCCACCCCCTGGCTGCCGCAGAACAAGGCTCGCTACGCCATGGGACTGGGCACGCCCTCCCAACTGCTGGAAATGATTGAACGCGGGGTAGATATGTTTGACTGCGTGATGCCCACGCGTCTGGCTCGCCACGGTATCGCCATGACCCCGGACGGCCCCATCCACATCAAGAACAAGCGCTGGGAAAAAGATGACAGCCCGTTAGACCCGGAGGGGCATCCCCACGTGACCCGCTTCAGCAAGGCGGCGGTGCGCCACTTCTTCCGCGCGGGAGAAATGCTGGCACTGCGGCTTCTCTCCTTCCAGAATCTTCACTTTTATCTGCGGCTCATGGCGCAAGCGCGAAGCGCCATTGCGGCCGGTGAATTCGCTGCCTTCAAACGCAGCGCCATCGCGCGTTACCAAGCAAACGAAATACCATCATGAACAGTATCGTACTCGCACAGGCTGCCCAGCAAAGCGCTGGTGCAGAAGGTTTCAACATGTTGATTACCTTCGGTCTCATCATCATCATTTTCTACTTCATCGTCATCCGTCCGCAGCGCAAGCAGCAGAAGGAGCTCAAGGAGCGTCAGGACTCCCTCAAGCCCGGTGACAAGGTCATCACCAACGGCGGTATTTACGGCATCGTCCGCGAGGTGAAGGACGACACCGTGAAGCTGGAAATTGCCGCCAACACCGTCATCAAAGTTGTCAAGACCTGCATCGTGCAGGGCGTGGGCAAGGATGGTGCCACCGAGGGCAAGTAACCCCGAATAAAATTACGAGTTACGAATGACGAGTTCGAATTTAACCGGCGAGCCAAGCGAGCGGAATTTCAAATTCGCACTTCGTACTTCGTAATTCGTAACTCTTTCCATGCTCCCGGTCTATACATTCGCAGACATTGCTGCGCTGCCTGCGGATTCCCGCATCCGGCTGGGAGTCATCGGCAACCCGATTGCCCACTCCAAATCCCCGCAGATGCAGCAGGCCGCGCTGGACGCGGACGGCAAAGCCCTCACCTACGTACGCTTATTGGCCGGGTTGGAAGAGGGTGGGTTCGAGACTCTGCTGGAACTGCTGGCAGAGCGTGGCTTCATCGGGGTTAACGTCACCGTTCCCTTCAAGAAAAAAGCCTTTGCCGCCGCCGTTCAGGCAGATGAGCTCTCAACGCTCTGTGGTGCTGCGAACACTCTGGTACTCCGGGAAGACGGCTGGCATTGTTTCAACACAGACGGCCCCGGATTTGAATGGGCCATTGAGGAATTGTGCGGGCGCAGCCTGCGGGAGCTGCGCGTGGTCATCCTCGGTGCATGCGGCGGGGCGGGCTCTGCCCTCTGCTGCCAATGCGCTCTGTCCGGCTGCCGCCACCTCACGCTGGTCAACCGCCCCCGCCCGGAGCTGGAGGCGCTGCAAGCCCTGCTGCAACCGCTGGCCGCAGGCGAGCTGCAGGCCCTCACCTTTGATTCCCCGGATTTCCACACGGCGGTTGAATCTGCCGACCTCATCGTGAACGCCACCAGTCTGGGGCTGCACGCGGGCGACCCGCTGCCGCTGGATGCCGCCCGGCTGCATCCCGGGCAGCTGGTGTACGACATTGTGACCCACGCCACCCCCCTGCAAGCCGCCGCAGCAGAACGCGGCTGCACCGTTTCAGACGGGCTGGGCATGCTGCTCCGGCAGGGTGCCATCGCCTACCAACATTGGTTCGGTTCCCGACCGGATACGGGGCTTATGAGCACTGCTCTGCTCCATTCCCAATGTTAAATGTCCTTTTTACTGTGAGAAAGTATTAACTTCTCTTTGGTAACAACCTCAGACTGTCACAGGCGACTATTTCCGACTTTGCCTTTCCTCCCGTGCGGCCAGAGAGAGCTGTACAGCGTTGGCAATGTTGTGACAAAAAACATAAATAAGCGGCCCGAGATAGGCCATGGGGGCGGCGTAACTCTGAGTTGCCATGTAGAGGGAGAGGATGGTGTTCTTCTGCCCCAATGCCTGGGAACATTCACGTTTCAGGTTGGGAGCGCCGAGCCGATAGCCGAAAAAGAAACAGAATGCACAGAGCAGCGCTGCCGCCAGCATGATGGGCAACATGTCCCAAAGTGAGGTCTGAGCACGGTGCAGGCGCTCCACACCTGCTGCGGCCACGACCACCAGATTGAACACCCAGATACCCAGCGAGACATCGCGCAGTTTCGCCGACCATGCTCGACAGGGCGGATACACCCACCGCAGCAATACAGCTATGACGGCGGGTGCCACCAATACCGTAGCAATCTGGGATGCAGAGAGCAGCGCCAGCTCACCGTAGCTGATTTCTGCCGTCTGAACCACCAGAGGCAGTAAGAGCGGCATGAGAACGGAAAACACGGCCTGGCTGAGAACCATGGCGGTGGTGCTGAACTCCACATCTCCCTTCAGTAGGCTCACAATGATGGGGCTGGCCGAGGCAATGGGAGTGGCGGCACAAAAGAAAAGAGCCTCTGCCAACAACGGAAATCCTGCCAGATGCACAGCATACCAGCTCACCATAGCGATAGCGTAGATGGAGAACAATACGGAGATATGCTTACGGCGGGGTTTGAGTCGGGATGTATCCATCCCTATGAAGGTAATAGAAAGCATGATGGCAATTCCCACCGGAAGAATGGGGGTCAGAAACCCCAGTTCCTCGTGAAAGACAGAGCCCACGAGGAAACCCAGAATCATGCAGATGCTGCGCAACTGCTGCTTCATTCCTCGCTCTTTTTTTCTTTTTCTGCCTGACGTTTATCTGCAAGCGCCAGCGTAGCATCCACCTTTGGCTTGGGATAGGAGATGCGGTTATGGTGCATGGTGCGGATGGTGTTGAAGAAGGTTTCTTTCATCACAGCAATATCACCCAATGTCAGTTGGCAATCCTGCAAATGACCATCCAGAATTCGCCCGCGGAAAATACCTTCAATCATAGAACGAATATCTTCCTCTGTGGGATGCTGAAGGGAACGAGTGGCGCTTTCTACCGCATCGGCCATACTCACGATGCCGGATTCACGCGTCTGAGGAATAGGTCCCTTGTAGGTAAACACAGAGATATCCACCTCCTCCGGGCAGGTATCGATGAGACCTTCCTCAAACTTCTGCAATTCTTGTTGGTACATGTCCTGAGCCTTGCGGTAGAAAAAATAAGCTGTTGACACACCGTGATGTTCACGAATAACATTAACAATGCGGATATTCAGACCATATTTCTCTGCCAGTTCAACCCCATCTGTCACATGACCGGTAATGATGCGTGCACTTGCTTCCGGAGTCAAATCAGCATGCGGAGTGAGGCTCTGATCAACTATATTCTCCGCAAAATATTGAGGATTCTCAATTTTACCGATATCGTGGTACAAGCCGCAAACACCTGCACGTGTGACATCTGCTCCGATGGCCTCGGCAGCAGCCTCAGCCAATCGCTGTACCACAAGACTGTGGTGAAAGGTACCGGGCGCGGCGATCTGGAGTTTTTTCAGCAGGGGATGGTTCATATCTGCCCATTCCAACCAGGTAATGGGAGTCGAAATGTTAAAAACTCGCTCCAACGCGGGTATGACACCTCCAATGAATGCAGCCAGCACAAAATTCACCGCCACCGTCACCCCCACCTCAGCGACAAATGCAGAGAATCGAAATCCATTGCGGAAAGAGCTCAGCTGCATTTCTTTCTCAAGAGAAGAATCCTGAAGTCCCACAAGACCGAACACAGCAAGCATCACCACCCCGGCAGACAAAAGACCAGTCTGAAGAATTTTCTCTCTTTTATGCGCGCGGCCACTCATTATTGCCGCCACTACACCCACCAGCAAACATACTGCCCCGTAGTTAAACAGCACCGCAGTCGGTGTATTTTCCGGAAATACAGAATAACCGAACAGCGTACAGCACAAAGCAGCGTAAATTCCCAGACGGCGACCTACCATCACACCCAGTACTGTAGGTGCCAGCAGATAGGGCATCCACAAAAGCGCCTGACCTGCCGCATTATACCCCGGAATATTCCCACAAAGCGAATTGACCGCAATCGTTAAAAAAAGCTGTAATATAATCGCCACCATCAGCAGCAGTATTCGGCGGAAATTGAGCTGTCCCGGCAGACGAAAAGCAAAGCCCAGAATGATTACCGCTACAGCAGCTATCAATAAGCGCACCTGCCGATACAACCCGTCCATGGTATCAGCCGACATCCAGAACGCCATGATTCCGATAATAATCAGCCCGAAAATCACCAGGAGCAAATCAGAGATATACCCGCGACGTACACTACGGACACCCCCATCATTCCCGGCATCACGAAAAAGTGAAAAGATGTTGAACATGAAAACTTCTCAACGAATGATATAATATGAGACTCTGAATGAATACCCTTCTACATGAACACAGCTACCGCCCAGACGAATGGCTACTTCACGAAGAAGACGAAACCCACCTGTACTGCGGTTCATACTAGCAGATAATTGACACATTCGCAAGGCCAAAATTCACAAACAGGACAAACGTATTTGCAGAGCATTGCCTCACCATTCTGGTGGATTTGGGCACGGATGCCATCACCGGCCGGGCACTCGTGGCGCACCTTGTGCCGGGCGACACTCCCGGTGACATGGGCTACAGCTTCTGCCCGTGGGTCGAATGCTCATCTGCATCCATGTGATACTGGTGCTGGCGCAGATTACGCTGCTACGCGGCAGGTATCGCCCGATTCAGCTGCTTCAGGTGGTCATGGGGCTGATTCCGGGTACGATACCGAATTTCTGCCAACCCTATACCAAGATAACATACAGGCTTGCCCTTTCAGCCTGCTTAGTATATCCTTTGCGCATCACGTTGGTGACATAACAAAAGCACTCCATCCCCCACGGTGGGTAGAACGATGAACATTCATACTCTCTATACGCCTGAGCAGATTCAGGAATCTATTCAACATATAGCCGCTCAAATCTTGGAACGATTCGGGTCCGATGAGCCGGTGATTGCCCTCTGCCTGCTGAACGGTGCCATCTGGTACACCGCTGACCTGCTGCGCTGCCTGCCCCCGAACTTCGAGCTGCAGACCATCCGCATCTCCAGCTACGAGGGCATGGACAGCACCGGCAAGCTCAAATGGCAGGGCGCTCTGCCGGATTGCAAGGGCAAGCGCGTGCTGGTGATTGACGATGTGCTGGACACCGGGCTCACCATGAAGGAGGTGTGCGATACGCTGTATGCCAACGGTGCCGACTCCGTGGCTTCCACCGTGGCCATCAACAAGAACGGCCGACGCAATGTGCAGTTCGAGGCAGATTTCTGCGCGCTCCACTGCGATGATCTCTTCCTCGTCGGCTACGGGCTTGACTACAACGGCAAGTACCGCAACCTCCCCTACATCGGCTACGTGGAGGCATGATACGAGAGCTGATATGATTCAACCGTTTCAGGATGATTCACGATGAGCAGGCGTAAAAACTCTGCTCGCAAGATGAGCAACCAACAACGGCTCAGAGTAATCGAAATTCCCCTGCGCGGCGGCACGGCGAATTGTTCATGCGTCACACGCAACTCGTCATTCGCAACTCCCCCTCAGACTCCTTTTTTGGTATCCCAGAGGACGAGGTGGAGACGCTCACCGAGGCGGACGCCGTGTTGCAGGCACATCTCTGCCACGGCGGGACGGGCGGCGGCCAGCTCCGCACGAGTGGCAGCGCAGGGCATGAGCATGATTTGATGCAGCGGCAGCTCCAGCGCGTCGATGTCGCGCCAATCCGCCTCCCCCTGCACCACAAACTTGAACCACACATTGGGCATCTCCGCAAAGGTCTCCAGCGCATCGAAGCACAGCGCCGCGCCCGCATCATTGCCGGAGTGGCGCAGCTTGGGCGACACATTCCACCAGTCCACCCGCTGCCGCAGCGCGCGGGAGGGCTCCACGGTGCCGTTGGTTTCCACCTCCACCACATAATCGGGCGGCAGCTGCTCCAGCAGCTGCTCCAGCTCTGCCTGCTGCAGCAGCGGCTCGCCCCCGGTTATCACCAGGTGGCGGCAGGTGTACTCCTGCAATCGCCGGGCCACATCGGCCACGGGCAGCTCCAGCCCTGCCCCCCAGGAGTGCTTGGTATCACACCAGGTGCAGGAAAGGTTGCACCCGGCAAGGCGCAGAAACACGGCGGGAGTCCCCACCTGCGCACCCTCGCCCTGGAGGGAGTAAAAAATCTCGGGGTCAGATTTCAGGCGTGCAATATTCATGAGTCTGTGCTAATCTGGTGTGCGTCATGTATCTTAATAGCAGAAACAGCAGCGGCGGTCAACCTGAAACTGACGGAAAAGGCACGCCTTTCCGGGTTTTATTCGTTTGTCTGGGCAATATCTGCCGCTCTCCTGCTGCGGAGATTCTGTTCAACGCCGCCGTGCAGCATGCCGGGGCGCAGGGCCGCATCGCCGCAGACTCCTGCGGCACCGCCTCGTACCACATCGGCAGCAAGCCGGATTCACGCATGCTCGCGGCGCTGCAACGCGCCGGATATGCCTGGGGCGGCCACCGCGCCCGCCAGTTCTGCCAGGCAGATTTTGAGCAGTTCGACCTCATCATCCCGCAGGATGAAAGCAACCGCGCGGACATCCTCCACCTGGCCCGCACCGCAGAGCAGAAAGCAAAAGTCATCCCCATGAGCCGCTGGTTCCCCGCCGATGCCGCCGACCGCGAGGTGCCCGACCCGTATTACGGCGGCGAGGCCGGCTTTGACCACGTGGTGCAGCTGCTGGAGCACGCCACTGCGGCGCTGGTGCAGGACATCGAACAACACCGCCACTGACACCTCCCCATGGGCATCTTTCAACTGGTAACGGACTACAAACCCTCCGGCGATCAGGAGCAGGCCATCCGCAAACTCCTCAAATCGCTGGAGGCGGGGAACCGTCACCAGTGCCTGCTGGGCGTGACCGGCAGCGGCAAGACCTTCACCATGGCGAACATCATCGCCGCACAGGACAGGCCGGTGCTGGTGCTCTCCCACAACAAAACGCTGGCAGCCCAGCTCTATTCCGAGCTCAAGAGCTTCTTCCCGCACAACGCGGTGGAATACTTCGTCTCCTACTTCGACTACTACCAGCCGGAGGCCTACATCGCCAGCACAGACACCTACATCGAAAAGGACAGCGCCATCAACGAGGAGATTGACCGACTCTGCCTCAACGCCATGCGTTCCCTGCTCCTGCGGCGGGATGTGATTGTGGTGGCCAGCGTCTCCTGCATCTACGGTCTGGGCGCGCCGGAGGACTACCGCAACCTCACGCTCTCCATCCATGTGGGTCAGGAGATTGACCGCGATGCCATGATTGCCTGCCTGGCAGAGCTGCTCTTTGAGCGGCATGACTACGACTTTGACCGCGGCCGTTTCCGCGTGCGCGGCGACGTGGTGGAAATCTACCCCGCGCAAAGCGACGGCGAGGCCATCCGCGTGGAGTTCTTCGGCGATGAGATTGAGGCCATATCGCTCATCGATGCCGTGACCGGGCGCGTGCGCGAGCGGCTGAACAGCTACCTCTTCTTCCCGGTGAAACAGTACGTCTCCTCGCCGGAAAAACGCCTGCCCGCCATCGCCTCCATCCGCGCAGAGCTGAAAGAGCGCGTGGAGTGGTTCGAAAAGCAGAACAAACTCATCGAAGCCCAGCGGCTCAAGATGCGCACGGACTACGACCTGGAACTCATCAACGAAATCGGCTTCTGCAAAGGTATCGAGAACTACTCCCGCCACCTCGCCGGGCGTGCTCCGGGCTCCACCCCCTCCACCCTTCAGGACTATTTCCCCCTCGACCACCTCACCATCATCGATGAGTCGCACGCCACCGTCCCCCAGATTGGCGGCATGTACGAGGGCGACCGCTCCCGCAAGCAAGTGCTCATCGACCACGGCTTCCGCCTGCCCTCCGCGCTGGACAACCGCCCGCTGCGCTTCGACGAGTTCATGAACTGCCAGAGCCAGCTGCTCTACCTGAGCGCCACCCCCGGCCCCTTCGAATACGTGAACTGCGTGCCAGGCAACAAATCCTACATCCCCATCCTCAAAGCCAAACGCGGCAACACCCACGCCCGCAGCCGCAAAGCCAGCCAGGCCATCACCACCGCGCCGGATGACTTCAGCGGCGTCTTCTTCCACAACATCGCAGAGCTGCGCGTGCCGCCGCACCCCTCCTCCGCCCCGGTAGAGAGCTTCAACCCGCGCGGGCTCGGCCAGCCCCTCATCGTGGAGCAACTCATCCGCCCCACCGGACTGCTGGAGCCGAAAATCACCCTCCTCCCGCTGGAGGGGCAGATAGACAAAACCATCGAGCTCTGCCACCAACGCGTCTCCGTCCGCGAGCGCGTCCTCGTCACCACCCTCACCAAACGCACCGCAGAAGACCTCACCGACTACCTCCGCAACATCGGGCTGAACGTCGAATACATCCATGCAGATGTGGATGCCATCGAGCGCGTGGAAATCCTCCGCAAACTCCGCTCCGGCAAAGTCGATATTCTGGTGGGAATCAACCTCCTGCGCGAAGGGCTCGACCTGCCGGAAGTCTCCCTCGTCTGCATCCTGGATGCGGATAAGGAAGGCTTCCTGCGCAACGAAACCAGCCTCGTCCAGACCGCAGGCCGCGCCGCCCGCCACGTCCACGGCGAATGCGTCCTCTTCTGCGATGTCATCACCGACTCCATCCGCCGTCTGGTGGAGGAATCCGACCGCCGCCGAGCCATCCAGCAGGCCTACAACGAAGCCCACGGCATCACCCCCCACACCGTCGCCCGCGCAGACCAATCCACCCTCCGCCTCTACACCCCGGACGACGCAGACGACTACGACGACTTCACCGAAACCGCCCTCCACGCCGCCGAAGGCGAGGAAGACACCGCCGCCCTCATCAAGCGTCTGGAAAAAGAGATGAAAGAAGCCGCCGCCCGCCTCGATTTCGAAGTCGCCGCCGTCCTCCGCGACAAAATCAAAGCCCTGCGCGGCGAATGAGGCGGGGCTGCCCCCCTGCTCCCCTCGGCGCAAAAATTCGCCCCCCGGCAGCGCTATTCCCGAAATTCGGGAACTCAGGACTCCCGATTTTCGGGAATCTGCACGCCATTTTTCCCGATTTTCACCCCCTCAAGTCCCCAAAATGTGATCAAAACGCCCCAAGTTCGTCCGAATTTTGCAAATGAGTGTTGATAATGAGTGCGTCATAGACTCACTCGTTTTTATCCCCCACCTCCACGATGCAGAACGCCCCGACTAGAGAAGGAAATGAAAGATTATCTTCAACGATAAAGCGTAATTTGTCGATGCGATGAGTGAAAGTCAAAAACTCTTTTTGTAATTCTAGAGGAGGCAATGGAACACAACATTTTAATATAGCATCTTGACTGATTGTAGTCATAGTTGCGGTTTTGGACTGTGCAATTACTTGCTTCCTAAAGTAAAAATCAGTTGATAGAACTTGTATATATTCGGGAACACATTGAGACAAATCCAGCGAAATGCGAATTACATGACATTCAAATAAGGTGTTTTTGGGAATGTTTGGAGGAACGATAGAAGCTTTACCTATCCCTTCAGCTACTAGTGAAGAGCGACAGAAAAGCATATCCCCGTATTTAATGTGATACTTTTTAATATCCTTATCTGTTGCTTTTGCTCTAGGAAGATTATATGTGCTCGAGTACATTCTATTTACAACATTTGCTACTCCAAGGACTTGTACGTTTCCCAATTGACAGTATTCTTCTCTTTTGGCAAAATATCCGTTGCTTGCGTTACCTCTTATGATGGATGAAAGAGGAACAATTTTCCAGTTAAAAGGATTTAAAGTTGGATCTCCAAACATCTCGACAAATCGGCATTTGACGAGTTCGTCCAGTTTGGCGAGTTGTTCATTTCGTTTATCAATTGAGCATTTTACTTTCCTCAAGCGTTCAACTAAAGTACGCTGTTGTTCATAACTTGGTAACTCAATTAGAGCATCTGTGAGATTGCCCAATTTGATGTACTTTATTACCCCTCCTATTGCTAATTTCCTAAGTTCAACTACGTACTTTTCCATGAAAAAGTACAAGTAGGGCATGTATAGTACATCTGGCAGCTTAGCTTCAATAATATAAGTGCGTTGATACGCATCAAACTTGCCATTGTAATATTTTACATTCAAATCTCCATTGCCCGCAACCAATACACACTCGCAATCATAGGAATAGGAGCTGATTTTTAATGGGTCTCTGGAACATGTAAAAAAAGGGTACTCCCCATCATCAGACGCAGCATTGGCATCTAATTTACCTGTTTTTATTTTGGTAATGTCTCCCAGTTTTACCTTCATACACCCCTACAAAGTCAGATTTGTCAACCCATGAACTTCTGGTGTGCCGTTTTAACATTGGTCTGGTTAACTATGGCATACCGTAGAGTAGTATCAATCTGCGAATGCCCTAGGATTTTCTGCACTTGTTCAATCGGCATACCTTTATCAATGGCACGAGTAGCCATGGTGCGCCGGAACTTATGAGGGTGTATTCTTGGCAGATTCAGTTTTCGCCCTAATGCACGCAAGCGCATTTCAACACCGCTTATCCTAAGTCTATTATGCGGTGCTGACAGAGATACAAACAAAGCTTCTTTTTCATCTGTGCGGCTATTGATGTATTCCCGTAAATGTATCTTCGCTTTGGCATCGAAGTATACGCGCCGCTCTTTGTCACCCTTGCCATATACCACACACTCACGCTGTTCCAGATTTATATCCTGAATGTTAAGGTTAACCAACTCTCCTACGCGCATACCTGTGGAATAAAGTAAATCAATGATAGCAATGTCACGCAGTTCCGTACAAGAATCTCTCATTTTTTCAATATTCTCATCGGATATCGTTTCCTTGACCTCCACCTTTGTCTTAATTTTGTGGATCCGGCGCATCGGGCTTTTTAGGATGTAATCTTCCTCTTCGAGCCATGAGAAGAAGCTGGACATATTGCGTCTCACATTATCTACTGTGATTTTACCGCAGTTGTTACGAGACTGATAATCGACAAGATACTGCCTTATTTCATCAGTACTTATCCGGCGTATTGGTGTGGAGATCGTACTCAAAAAGTGTTGAACTGTCACTCGATAGTAACTGATAGTCCGTTCAGAACAACCCTCAAGCTTTTTGGCATTGAGAAACATCGTCAGATATTCCTCATTGGATGTGTTGCACGGCTTAGCAGACTCGCCATTACCAAGGTGCTTCACCAGCACCTCTTGCAGTTTTTTCATTTGCGGAATAGACAAGTATTCCGCCATCTCGTTGATGATGTTGACTAATGACTCTTCCATGGTATATCTCCCAATCATTGAGGGAGTAATATACCATGAAAATCATACAGAGCTCAAGCAGCCGAAACCGTTATGGGGTCGTGCAGCTTGTTAACTATCTGAATAACAGTCTGATATCGTGCACCAAAAAGCTCCATAAGGTCATAGTTATTGAACGGCTCTTTATTCACCACATCACTTTTAACCATATCGCCGTTTACACGCACATAGTTAATAATAGTACGTATGTATTCCTGCTGCATGGAGTTGAATGTGTTATCATTCAGATATTCGCTAAACTTCTCATTAACAGCGTTCTGGTTAAGTCCTACAAGGCTCCGCACAAAAGCCGCCAAATTTTCGTGGTCGCTGATTTTGGTGTAATCTTCTTTGCTTCCAAGTTCGTGCCACAAAATGCGTTCGAGTTCCAACAAATCCTCCTCGTTAATTGGCTCAAGGTTGTAAATCTTACTAATCACTTGGCTATTGATATTTTCCATCAGGTAGTCAATAACCTTTTGCCGATAAGTGCGAATGTCGATAGCCGTACCGTCAACGCCCGGTCCATCGCTGATAGTATCAATAATATCGATATCGTACTGAGCTCGTCCCTCTCCTTGTAAGAACTGCATCAACTCGCGCAAACTTTGGCGCAATCTCTCAAGCTCAGGTACTGATGGTGATTGCCAGAAATTATTGCCGACAATCATCTTCAAGTCGGCCGCTTTTGCTAGGACTTGCGGAATAGAAGCCTTTTCCGTAAGCAAATAGTTCGCAACCTCACGGATTTTTTTCACATCTTTCGCCGCTTCCTTCACGTCACCACTACATACAAGAGCCAATGCTACATGCAACATGCGGCAGTCAAAGGCCAGAGAGAGGGGATGTCCCTGAATCCCGGAATCAAGTAACGGGACAATATGTTTTCTGAGCTCTTGTAATGCTACAGGCGTAAGAGCCGTCCAGTTCTCCCAATCGTAGAACTTATCCACGTATTGCATTTCAGCCCGCACTTGTATGCGGTTGCTGTGGGATTTAATAACGCCTATTTGACGATGAAGCTCTTCCTTGAGTTCATCATAGTATCCTTTGAACCATTCGTCTTCTTGATATTGAATATCTTGCAAGCCATAAAGAATATCAGCTTGCAAGGTAAAGAGTCTCTGAGTCAGGCTAAGCTGGCTGCCCTGAGCTGGTTTTCCCTCAGGTAAGAGGTTGAAGTATTCAAAGTTAGCACAATAATCAAAAATGTAGAATTCGCTCTTGTCGCGCCCGGGGCCATAAATATTTTCGCACAGTCGTGTGCCTCGTCCAATCATCTGCACAAACTTTATCTTAGAGCGTACTTTCTTGAAGAACACAAGATTAAGAACCGCCGGGATATCAACGCCTGTATCAAGCATGTCGACCGATACAGCAATACGGAACTCTGAGTTGGTATCAAATTGCTCAATAAGACTATCAGCATTCTGTACATAATTATCCACCAGCTGACAGGTATTCGCCGGATAATCAGGGTACAACTCATGGAAACAATCAACAATCATCTGAGCATGTTTATGATTGTAAGCAAAGATGATGCTTTTGCCCAGAGTCTCTCCGTTATTTACCTTCAAGCCTAGAGTCATCAATTCCTCAATGACTTGACGGCAGGTGTTCTTGTTGAACAGGAATCGGAACAATTCATTCCCGGGAACATTGAAATCCGGCGTGGGCAAACGCCTCTCGGCAAAGTAATCATCCAATTGTTCCCGTTCTTCCGGCGTCAATTTACTCGGGTCAATACCTTCGGAAATTAAAAGCGAGGTGCGGTTGATGACTTTGTACCCCACCAGATAATGCTCATCTATGGCTTCCTCCAATGAATAATCAGAGTCAGGCACGCCCGATTCGCAAGCAAACAAGCTGTAGGTATTGGCATCCACCTCGTTCTTGGGGGTTGCCGTCAGCCCCACGAGCAAACTATCGAAATACTTGAAAATGGAACCATAGCGATTGAAGATACTGCGATGCGCCTCATCAATGATGATAAGGTCAAAACGCCCTGATTTGAACCGCTTATCCTCTGCATCAATGTAGTTAATCATCGTCTGATATGTACAGAACATAAGACGAGCATTGTAGTCAGGCTTCTCCCTGCCGGACAATTCGCAGATGCTCGTATTCGGCATGAGCTTGGCATAATTCTGCTTGGCCTGATGCACCAGACTGGTGCGGTCTGCTAAGAAAAGTACATTCTTCACCCAGTTGTTGCGCGTCAGAATATCGACCAATGAGATGGAGACTCTCGTTTTACCCGTCCCCGTTGCCATCACCAGCAAGCCACGCCGCTGCATCTTGTTAAGTTTCTCACAAAGTCGAGTAATAGCTATCTTCTGGTAAGGGCGATTCGTGATGTCATCGTTAATGGTGAAATCCGTTATATCGGTGCGCCCTCTTTTATGGAGCATCAGCTCCAACTCTTCTTGCGTATGAAATGCCAGCACTTGCCTGTCCGGGTACAGGCCGTCCATTACCTTGGTGGTATAGCCGTTGGTGTAATAGAGCACAGGCTTGTAGCCATAGCGTTTCTTCATGCATTCGCCATACAAATCCACCTGGTGGCGGCCTTTCTCCGGGGATATGGATGTACGCTTGGCTTCTACGATAGCAAGGGGTTTACCATCCCGCCCATAGAGCACATAATCGCAATAGCCCAAACCTGTTGCGTTGGGCATGCCTTCTACTTCTATTTCAATTCCGGCCATGCTCGGCTGAGCCACATTCTCACTCTCAAGCACCTCCCAACCGGCCTCTCGCAGATACAAATCTATATAGAGTTTGCGCGTATTTGCCTCGCTCATGTAAGGCGGCTTCCGGTAGGGAATGTCAGGGGTATGCTCTCGGTGTTCAATCAGTTCAGCCACGGCGGAAATATTCTCAACAGCAAGTTGAGCTTCTGCCTTGCGTATGCGCACTTCATGCTCTGCATTCATACCCAGAATGCGCACATAGTGCATGGCCTGTATCACATCTGCATCGTTGATAAAGTCGACAACAACCGAGTTGTCTATCAACTCCAGCAAAGTTGCTTTTTTAGGGAGCTTGATGTTGAGATGCTGATAGATACCCTCCACGAGTTCTTTGAGCATTTCCCGGCTCAATCGAGCCTTGTCTCCGGCATTTGCAGCAGAGTGTATCTGTGTGAGCTTGGTCTGTACCTGTTCCCGATTCATAGGTGTAGAGAAGTTTATTACAAAAGCTTACGTAAGTCTTCCATGCTGGGTAAAGCGCGGCGCAGCTTCTCCGGCATTTCATCCCGGGTCTTGTATACCGCTACGCCCATCGGTTTGGCATAGTCTCGCACGGCATATTCCACATAGGGCTTTTCTGCATCCGAACACAAAATGATGCCTATGCTCTGGTTCTCCTGAGGCTTACGCACATAATCATCCAGCAATTGCAGATACATATTCAACTGCCCCAAATACGCCGCCTTGAATGGTCCGGTTTTCAGCTCAATAGCCACGAGTGCCGAAAGCTCACGGTTATAGAACAACAAATCTATAAAATGCTCCTTGCCGTGCACTTCGATGCGGTATTGATTGCCCATGAAGGTGAAATCCCGACCAAAGGTCATGATGAAATCACGAATGTTGTGTACAATGGCATTTTCCAGCACCCGCTCGTCAATATCCTCTTTGTCCCTCGCGCCAAGTTCTTCCACATTGATGAAGTCCAGCAAATACTCATCGCGGAACATTTCTACGGCTTTCAATGCGGAGCGTGAATCTCTGAGAGTCTGCACAAAATTATTAGGCATCTGCCCCAGATGGCTGTAGGTATCGCTGGCTATGGCGGACTTTAGTTGAGATAAAGAAAGTCGCTCCGCTGCACTTAATCGCACATAAAAAACACGTTCGGGCACCTTCTTTACCTTATTCAATATCGCACAGTGATGAGAGAATGATATGGAATTGAACTCCTCTGTGCTCATTCCATAATCCCTGAGCCGCATGGTGTTATTCCCGGCCCCGGCCAAATCGTCAGACGCGTCTGACGATTTTGTAACATACGCATTTTCAATCCCATGAGTCTCATCAGGCGTTCTCTCTCCATAACCCGACCAAGCCTCATAGAACAAGCGCATCTGCTTGATATTTGTGGCCGAAAAACCTCTCAACCCCGGAAGCTGCTCTTGCAGCCGCCTGCTGATATAGTCAATGGCTCCTTTCTTCCAATAGCCTGATCTGGAGTTTTCCGATACAAACTTCCCAACACTATAATATAGCGTAAGCTGTACAGCATTAACCTGTCGAGCAGCATTAACCTGTTGCAGCAGGATGGCATTCTTAATGGCACTTACTGCTTCTTCATAGCTCTTTTGCACTTCTCCCACATTTCCGTCCTGAGCTAAGTTGTCGTCCATGTCTTTCTCTTTTACTATGGTTTTAGGTTAAGGTCAATCAAAATACTCCTGCATCAGACTATCAAAAAGCTTCTGAGTCTCATCAAGGGATTGCTGGATGACAAAGCGTAATTTGTCGACGCGGTGGACGAAGTCGGCGAAGGTTTGTTGCTGAGTCAAAGGAGGTATAGGAATCGTTAATTTTATCAATTCCTTGGAACGAATCCCTCGCACCGTTGAGCCGGTCGATTTCTGTAACACCTTCTCTTGAAAATCAGGCGATTGAAGGATAAAGGATACAAAATCGTAATCCAGTAAAAGAGCGTCAGGTTGTATCACTATAAGTCTTTGCCCAACTGAGAAACGACCGCTCATTTCGGGTATGCGACACACATGACCTAATGGCGCTTCTGTGGTAAATAATATATCGCCTACACGAGGAAATCCTCTAGTCATCCAAGAGTCATAAATAACTGAATCTATGTATTCTCGTGGCTCATATGAATAAACGCCAATTCCTACATTTTTAGCCGTTATTAAAGGGACACCGGCTTCTGCCTTAACTGGTGTTTTCCCTCTATAATCAATGAATGAACACACATCATTCAATGGCTTTTCTTCGTACACCGATAAATCCCCAAACATCTCGACAAATCGGCATTTGACGAGTTCGTCCAGTTTGGCGAGTTGTTCATTTCGTTTATCAATTGAGCATTTTACTTTCCTCAAGCGTTCAACTAAAGTACGCTGTTGTTCATAACTTGGTAACTCAATTAGAGCATCTGTGAGATTGCCCAATTTGATGTACTTTATTACCCCTCCTATTGCTAATTTCCTAAGTTCAACTACGTACTTTTCCATGAAAAAGTACAAGTAGGGCATGTATAGTACATCTGGCAGCTTAGCTTCAATAATATAAGTGCGTTGATACGCATCAAACTTGCCATTGTAATATTTTACATTCAAATCTCCATTGCCCGCAACCAATACACACTCGCAATCATAGGAATAGGAGCTGATTTTTAATGGGTCTCTGGAACATGTAAAAAAAGGGTACTCCCCATCATCAGACGCAGCATTGGCATCTAATTTACCTGTTTTTATTTTGGTAATGTCTCCCAGTTTTACCTTCATACACCCCTACAAAGTCAGATTTGTCGTTCCAGCAAACTGCGCAGCTCTGCCATTTCAGCTTGAATCTGCGTTTCCAACCTCTCGATATTATCCAAGATTTCCGAAGAAGGGGGATATTCGACCGGGATATAAACTGTTTTCTTGTACTTATTGATGCTCAAGTCATAGTCGTTGTCTACAATTTCCTGCTTCGGGACAAAGAAGCTCTGCTCGGTACGTTCTCTTGCTGTTTCGGCATCAAGATTTTCAAAGCGTGCAATAATATCGGGGATATCATTCTGTTCGATTGGCGTACGTTTATCGTCAAGACTGTAGCCATCAGCTTTCATATCGTAGAACCATACATTATCTGTTCCTCCAGCATCTGTACGAGTGAAGATAAGTATGGCTGTAGATACACCGGCATAGGGCTTAAAGACCCCGGAGGGCATAGAGATGACAGCTCTCAGTTGCTGATTTTCGACAAGCTCCTTGCGCAGAGCCTTGTGCGCCTTGGAACTGCCAAAGAGTACGCCGTCCGGCACGATAGAAGCGCAGCGCCCGCCGACTGTCAGCATTTTGGTGAAAAGAGCCATAAAAAGCAGCTCTGTCTTGGTGGTAGAACAAAGAGCTGTCAAATCCTTGCTGATATTTTCCTTAAACACGCTGCCCTTAAAGGGCGGATTAGCCATAATGAGCGAGTAGCAGTCACGCTCAGAATTCTCCTTGGAGAGCGAGTCACGATACTGAATATTCGGCTTCTCTACGCCATGTAGCATCATGTTCATTGCACCAATGCGAAGCATGGACTGGTCTGTATCATAGCCGGAGAAAAGTCCTGATTTGAAATAAGCCATGTTCTGAGTCTTCATCAACTCGGCACGTTGGTGCGCACTGATATAAGCACAACTCTGCTGCAAGAATCCGGCACTACCCATCGCGGGGTCAAGAATCTTGTCCCTGAGGGTAGGCCTCATGAGCTGCACCATCATATCGATAATATGGCGAGGAGTGCGGAATTGCCCGTTTTCACCGGAAGCAGCAATCTTGCTCAGCAAGTATTCATAAACATCGCCCATGAGGTCTTTATTATTCATGTCCAGCGCATCAATACCATCCACAACCTTGACCAACACATTACCGGTGGGAATCAGGAAGACGGTGTCCTTCATGTAGCGGCTGAAAGCCGTATCTTTACCTTGGCCGATCGACTTGATGAAAGGGAACACATAGTTACGTATATTCTCCAGCATTTCACCCGGCTCCATGTGATGGAAAACACTCCAGCGCAGATTGCGGTAATCCGTTTCAATGCGTGGTGTTTCGCTGATGACGCAGATTCCATCGCCAAACACTTTATTGGTCAAAGGCACGCCAAGGATATTGGCGTTGGCCTCAGCCTTGAGCTGATTATCATCCAGCAACTTCATGAACATCAGATAGGTAATCTGCTCCAGCACTGTAATAGGGCTGGAAATGCCACCCGTCCACAGCGTTTCCCAAATGGCATCTACCTTGTTCTTTAACTCGCCTGTAACCATGATATCGAAAATTAAATATGTACCGCACTCGCTTATGAACGAGCCAACTATCACACGGCAGCATTCTAACACACCATCAGGCATTTCTGCGAGCTTAAAGTGTGTTTGTTAGATTTTTGGTGACACACCGCATTACATCAAAACTTCTCCTCACTCATATTTTCCTACGGATAAGTAAACAGCTTCCTACTCCCCTTTAATTGTTGGAAAGTTAGGTTGCATTTTCATTAACAGGCGGCATAATACCCTCATGACACGAGATAATAATACTGACAGAATTAAAGCAGAAATGGTCAAGGAGGCTGTTGAACGCAGCAATTTTTCACCTCTTGCGAAGTTTATGATGAAATGTCCCCTTTCCCGTACCCCGCTCGAACGGTTTAGTAACACACTAAGCAGCATAAGCTCCTTGTTCCGAAACCGCTACCGCAAGTAAACGCTAAACCTTTTTCACATCGCCGCATGATTACCCAAAGCCACCCACACCTCATGAATCACACACCAATGAACGTCCCCCAATCACCGGAGGATATATTGAAACAGCTTATAAGCGCTTGCGATTTCTTGCCACAAATGCTTCCATGGCAAAGTTTCGGGGTGAAAGCAACTTTAACGGAGCTGATGCCGGATGTCAAATCCCGCAATTGGCAACGGGCGCGCAATAGCATTGACCTCAACCGCGATATCCTGATATGGCAAATTGAACAACAAAGTGAAGTTCCAGTAGAAGTAAAAGAGCATCAAAAAGAGGGTGTTCGCTGGCAAGCGCAGGCATTCAAATGGCTAATTGACGGAATGGAGTTGGAGCATAAGCGCTGTATCCTTCTCGGGAAGGCTTAGAGGCAAGCGTTGTTCGCCACTACTGACGGGGAGGTGGAGGAGTGGTATTCAGAAAGGGCAGGACCTAAGTCCAGCTTCCTCCTACTTCCTCTATCAGGGCGTCAATCATCGTGGACAACATACCGTTGGGAGAGATATCACCAACCCAGGCTTCCTGCGCCTGCCGAAGTACATATTCATTGCACCATGTTGCCACTTTTTTATTCAATCGTGAACCACTCGGTTGTGGTGAGATGAACAAGAGTCGCTTTTCCTGCAAGGCTAACTTCTGGTCAGCGGTCAGTTCCTCCTCCGGAGGTATCCCCTGAGGGCACACATGAATGACTCTTCTCTTTTTCGCCAAGGCGCGGTGAAGCACCTCTCGTTCCTGCGCACTTGTAAAGGTTGAAATCAGCACCGCATCCTCACCGAGCGGGACAGAGGTCCCGCGCTTCAACGCCTCTACGCATCGAGGCGCGAGAGCAGATGCCGGAAATCCCTGAGATGCCACAAAAGCAAGCTTCGGACGATTCAGAAGCCCCTCTACCCCCAGCATATGCGCTGTCACTGTACCCCAACGGTCTCGGGACCAATTTCGCGGATTATCGCGGATGTAGCACTCATAGTGCCGAAACTCATCTTCGCTTGAAATCAAATCGTCCCAATAATCGAATTGCCACAGATGCTCACCGATGTCCGGCACGAGGCCGTCGCGTTTCATCTTACCGTACAAAAACGCCGTCGCGCCCTTGAAACGGCCAACAAGAAAACCGAGATGGTTTTCCTTGTTTGTCGGTTTGCGTCTGATGATGATAATCGCGTGGACATGATTGGGCATAATCACATGCTAACCCAGCACCATCTCGGGGTACTTGAGCGGCAGCTCCTCAAGTATCTGCTTCACCCCTTCACCCAGTTCATTCAAAACGCTTGTATCGCCTACAATTGCCCCCAATACGGACATATTGTGTGCAACTTGAATCGTCACAAAAAATCGCCCCTTTCCGTAGTCGATATTTTTGTTCCGAAGAGATTGATGAAAACGCTTTTTCAGCATATCAAGGTCCTGTCATCATAGAGAAAGCCAGCTTTTTCTTCCGACCAGATCGGGAAAGGATGTGCTACTCCTCCACCTCGTCGGCGTCGGAGAGTTTGAGGCGTTTGGAGGGGGAGATGCCCATCTGGCGGAGGTCGTCCAGCTGGCGGGCGTAGTTGCCGCGGCCGCGGTAGAGCTGGTCGCAGGCTTTGGAGTAGGCGTTCTGTGCCTGTTCGAGGCCTTTGCCGACTTTTTCCAGGCTGTCCTGAACGAGGCACATTTTGTCGTAGAGCTTGGTGGCACGGTCAAAGATTTTCTCGACGTTGCGGGTCTGGCGTTCTTTCTGCCAGAGGTTGTAGGCAAGCTGCAGAGCCATCAGCAGGTTGGTGGGGCTGATGAGGATGATGCGGCGGCGGTAAGCCTCCATGGGCAGATCCGGGCTGTGTTGCAGGGCGGCCATGTAGGAGGCTTCGTTGGGCATGAACATGAGCACGTAGCTGATGGTGCCCTCTACGATGGAGGAGTAATCCTTGCCGGCCAGTTCCTCGATGTGTTTGCGGATGGAGGCCACGTGGGCATCGAGGTGGTTTTTCCGGTCTTCATCCTTTTCCGCAGCGGCGTACAGGGCGTAGGCGGTGAGCGATACTTTGGAGTCCACCACGACGCAGCGGGCATCCGGGAAGCGAATAACGACGTCCGGGCGCACGTCGCGGCCGTCCTCGGTCTTGTGGTTTTCCTGCACGAAGTATTCCTCGCCCTTGCGGAGGCCGGATTCCTCCAGCATGCGCTCGAGTATCATCTCTCCCCAATCGCCCTGTTTCTTGGTGTTGCCGCGGAGGGCGAGCGTGAGGTTCTGCGCATCGTGGCCCAGGCTCTCTGTCTTTTCCATCATGAGCTTGATGGCAGATTCCAGCGAGGCTTTGTTGCCGGCGGCGGTTTCGTTGGTGTGCGTGACGGCTTTGCCGAGGTTCTCCAGCTGTTCGCGCAGCGGCTTGAGCAGGCCGTCCATGCTCTCTCGGTTCGTGTCCTTGAGCTTGCCGGCGTTCTGCTCCATGATTTCGCCGGCCAGGTTGCGGAACTGGGCAAAATGCTTATCCTGCATTTCCTTTATTTTGCCGGCTTCCTCCTGCCGGTGCTGCTGTTCTTTTTCCAGCGCGGTGCGGCTGCGCTCCAGCGCGGTGAGGGCCTCTGTATGCTCTGCCTGCAGGCGGCGGTGCTGCTCCCGCAGCTCCTCATGGCGGGAGGCTTCCTCCTGATAGCGCTTTTGCTCGCCCTCCAGCGCGGACTTGTGGCGCTCCAGAGCGCTCAGCGTGCGGGTATACTCCCCTTGCAGGCGCGAGAAATCATCCCGCAGGGTTGTGGTCTGAGCCGACTCCGCATCGCGCAGCTGCTGCAGGCCGGAGAGTTCCACGCGCAGGCGCTCTGTCTCCATCTGCGCCTCTGCCAGCCGCTGCACACTCCGAAGCCGAGACACAAAAAAGCCCAATGCCCCGCCAACAACAAAAAAAACTACGCACCAAATCTCCGTCATCATCTCAGAAGGTTAAAATTTGCCAAGCCAGAATCAGCCCGGAGCCATAGTAATGGCTCACCGAGTCCGGGTCAAGCGAATTCAGGAGAAGAAAATGCGTGGTGAACCAGTTTTTGCCTTGAAACGGCTGCAGTGTGCGGGTAGAATGGGGGCAGAAACAAGACTTCGGTCTATATTCCCCTACAACATCATGAAAACACTCATCACGAATGCACACATCATCTCCCCCGGCATTGATATTGTCGGCGGGTCCGTCCTCATTGACGGCAAGCGCATTGCTGCCGTGCTGATGCCCGGTGAAACGGCTGAGGCCGACACGGTCATTGATGCCGGCGGCAACATGCTGATGCCCGGCTTCATCGACATCCACTCCCATGGTGCCGGTGGTTGCGACACCTGCGACTGCAAGGTGGAGAGCATCCGCACTATCGCTGACTGCAAAATGAAGGAGGGTGTGACCACCTGGCTGCCCACCACCCTGACGCTGGGCACCAACACGCTGGCCGATGTCTGCCGCTGTGTGAAGGAGTATGCCGAATCCCCCAATGGCTCCAAGACCCCGGGTGTGCACCTGGAGGGGCCCTACATCAATCCCCGCCAGTGCGGTGCCCAGAACCCCGCTTTCGTGCGCGAGGCTGATTATGAGGAAGTGAGCATGCTCAATGATATTTATCCGGTGAAGCTCATCTCCATGGCTCCGGAGATGCCCGGCGCGGTGGACTTCATCGCCAAGGCCAGCGCTGCGGGTATCACCTGCTCTGCCGGTCACTCTGCCGCCGGTTATGCCGACTTCATGAAGGCCAAGGCCGCCGGTCTGAAGCACCTGACGCACTTCTGCAACCAGATGAGCCCGCAGCACCACCGCGAAATCGGTCTGGTGGGTGCCGGCATGCTTGACCAGGATATCCTCATCGAGGTTATCTGCGACAAGATTCACCTCTGCGCCGACATGCTCAAGCTGACCTTCCAGAACAAGAACATCTCCCAGATGATTATGGTGACGGACTCTCTGGCATGCTC
This sequence comes from Akkermansiaceae bacterium, assembly GCA_015061985.1. Classification (GTDB taxonomy): domain Bacteria; phylum Verrucomicrobiota; class Verrucomicrobiia; order Verrucomicrobiales; family Akkermansiaceae; genus Akkermansia. The sequence goes on along the minus strand of SUVN01000017.1, from coordinate 12,908 downwards.
CTGGATGCCGGACGGCCCCGGCCAGCTGGGCGGTCTGCCCATCATTGTGAAGGGCGGTGTGGCTCGCCTGGAATCCGGCAATCTGGCCGGCTCTACCCTGCGCTATGCCAAGGGTCTGCGCAATGTGCAGGAGCTCACCGGCAAACCGCTCAGCGAGCTGGTGAAGGCAACCTCTTACAACCAGGCTCGCTCTCTGGGTCTGTATGACCTTGGCAAGATTGAGCCCGGCTACACGGCTGACCTCGTCCTGCTGGACGGCGAGTACGATGTACTCAAGACCATCATTGACGGTGAGCTCCGCTACGAGGCCTGAAGCCCGTCATGATTGACTGAACCACCTCCACGCTGCGGGTGGAGGAAGAAGATTCCTCCACCCGCTTTTCTCTTTTCCACCAGCCATTTCATTCTGCCATGCTCATCTCTCCCCTCGCCAAGAAACTGTGTCTGAAACAGGGAATCGACCCTGCCACCCTGCGCGGCAGCGGCCCGCGCGGACGCATCATGGCGGCAGATGTCACAACGCCTGCCCCGCGCGGCAAGGGAGAAACCACCATGGCAGATAATTGTCTGGGTATCACCCGCCCGGAAAAGGACGGATTTCATATTTTTGACGATGAGGCAGACATGTCTGCCCTGGCGGCCATCAGCATGCCCATTGCCGTGCAATGCGAAAAGCTGCTGGAGAACCGCTATTCGCTCTTCGATTATATCGTGCGCGCCGTGGTACGGGCCTGCACCGGGCAACCGGAGTGGATGGATGCCGACGGTCAGGTGAATGTGCTGCTGTTTGAACACAGCGGGCAGAAGGTGGCCGCCATTGCGGATGCCGCACGAAAGACCATCTACAAACTCTCACGCGAAATCGCCAAAGCACCCGCCATGCCGGAGGGATTTGCGCCCCACATCATCATCTGCGACACGAAAACCAGCCGTGACAGAGTGGCGGAGATAGTAGCCGCCGGAACCCGCCCGGCCTTTGCTCTGGTCATTCGAGGCAATACCCCGAAAGAGGACATTCGCGCCGGGCACGAGGCCATCAGCAGCTTCTGCCTGAAATACACCTTCTACGCCGCCACCACCATGAGTCAGCAGGTGGCGGGGCGCATTGCCGCGCGGCTCAAATCCCTGCTCTACAACCCTGTAAGCCTCCTGCTCATCCGGAATTAAGAAAGTGCTTTCTTAAGCTTTTCTTTCATTTTCTGCCTGTTCGGATGTGCAAAAATACAATTTCAAATTGACTTGTCCCGCCGGATGGGGCATAATATCAACATAACTAAAACTTTTACTATGTCTTTCAAGATTCAGAATGTCGAAATCGGAGGCGAAACGCCTTTCTTCCTGCTGGGCCCCTGCTCTCTGGAAAACGAGGACTTTGCCTGGGAAATGGCTCGCTCCATCAAAGAAATCTGCGCCCGTGTCGGTGTGCCCTTCATCTTCAAGGCATCCTACGACAAAGCGAACCGCACCAGCGTGAAGAGCTTCCGCGGCCCGGGCATTCAGGAAGGCTGCCGCATCCTCTCCGAAATCGGCAAGGAGCTGCAGGTGCCGGTGGTGACAGACGTACACACCGAAGACCAGGCGGAGTACGCCGCCCAGTTCGTTGACCTGCTGCAGGTGCCGGCCTTCCTGAGCCGCCAGAGTGACCTGCTGGAAGCCTGTGCCAAGACCGGGCGACCCGTCAACGTGAAGAAAGGCCAGTTCCTGGCTCCCTGGGACTGCAAGAACATCTGCGAGAAGATGGTGGCCTTCGGCTGCGAGCAGTTCATGCTCTGCGAGCGTGGCACCAGCTTCGGCTACAACAACCTCGTGGTGGATATGCGCGGCATGTACTGGATGAAGCAGTTCGGCTACCCCGTGGTGTTTGATGCCACCCACTCCGTGCAGCGCCCGGGCGGTCTGGGCGGTGCCACCGGCGGCGACCGCGATCTGGCACCCGTGCTGGCCAATGCGGCCATGGCGGTGGGCATTGACGGCGTCTTCATGGAGGTGCACAAGGATCCGGACAACGCGATGAGCGATGGTCCCAACCAGGTATACCTGCACGATCTGGAGCGCATCCTGACCAACCTGATGCTGGTACGCAAGGCATACGCCCAGATGGGCTGAACAACCGCCGTTTCCCCGACGTGAAACACCTGCTGACAGTTGTTACCGCCTGCCTGATGTGTGCTGCCGCACACGCTCAATTACCGTCTGACGCTGTCGGGCCGGGGGAATTCCCCGGTCTGCAGCTGTTGCCGGTGGGCAGCGTCATCAAGGGGATTACCGTCCCCCGCTATGAAGCGCACAAGGTGACCGCATTGATGCGCGCGGGAGAGATGACCGTTGCCTCCCGCACCACCGTCAAGCTTCAGAAAGTGAACGTACGCCTCCTCGATGACAAGGGCGCAGCAACCGTTGCACAGACGCCGGGCGTGGAGTACAATTTCACCACCAAGCACGCTTTCACCACCGGGAAAGTGACGCTGGAGGATGAGCGATTCACGGCAGAAGGAACCAAGGCGTTGTACCACAGTGAGTCGCAGCGGGGCATTGTCATCGGCCCGGTACGCACCACCATCTCGGCTGCGCATCTTAACAAAACCGGAAAATAATCTGAATCGACACTCATGAAGCGTCTTGCCGCCATCACGGTGCTGCTGACCCCCGCTGTCTGTGCCGCCGATTATACCGCATCCGCGCCGGAATGGCTTCCTGCGGCGGTGGACTCGGCGCGCGGCATCATCCACAGCTGGCAACAATCAGCAGAGGGTGTAGCCAAGGAGTTACAATTCTTCCATTCTTCCCTGCCGCCGGTCGGCAACTCCACCGAGTTACCGGAATCGCCGAATGGGGATGCCGTCATCGTTTCCGACTGCGGGCTTCTGTTTGATGCCAAGACATCGCGACTGGTGTATGTCGGCAACGTGCGCATGCGTGACACGCGCCTGACCCTGCATGCCAGAGACAGCCTCTATCTGCATCTGGAAGAGCTCAGCGGGAACGGCTCGAAAAAGCAGCCAAACGATGCAGCGAAACCGGCTCCGCAGAAGGCCGCCGCAGTGGCAGCCCAACCAACGGCAGACACAACGCCTGCTGCACCCAAGACAAAGCCCGCCGCCCCGGCAAGCAAGCCTGCGGCAACCGCGGCTACCCCGCAGCCCGCACCGCAGGAAGCGCCCCCGCAGATTCCGATGCACATCGAAACGGGCAGCGCCGAGGCCAATGTGGTGGACAACCGCATCATTCTCTTCTCCCCGGCAGGAGAGGCACCGATTGTGCTGACACGCGGGGAAGACACGCTGGTGGCCACGCCATCGGATACTGAACCTGCCCGAATTCTGGCAGATAAGGACGGCAACGTCCTGATTGAGGGCAAGGAAATCTTCATTTCCTATACCTCTCCTGAGCAGGGTAAATCCACCCTGCGCGCCGGGAATGGAATCGCCTTCTACCATGCGGGACAACACAGTCTGTATCTGAGCGGAGCGGTAGAAATGACCCACCCGAACGGCAAATTGAACTGCACGGATTCGCTCTGCCTCGTTCTCACTCCGGGTGAAAGCACAGCCCCGGCAAAGAGCGGCTTCATGAGCCAGTTCACCGGCATGCGGCTCAACGGCATCAGCGCCGCCACAGCGAAAGGCAATGTTGTTGCAGAAACCGGCGGTGTGAACGGCAGCCTGCCCGGCACCGTCTATGGTGATGAGTTGGTGTACAATGGCGAGACCGGTGCTTGCAGCGTGATAGGCAGCGATTGCAGGCTGACCTACGGCTCCCACAACGTGCTCTATGCCAATGAAGGCGTTTTCCTGCTGCCCAACGGAGATATCGAGCTGAAGGGAAGCGATATTCACGGCAGTTACGAGAGACCTTCACAAAAGAAAGACGCAGCCCCGGTGCAAGGCACGTTCCGATCCGGCGGCTACATCGTCTTCCATGCAGAAACGGGCACTATCTCCACAGACAAGGGATTCACAGCCAGAGACACCGAATTGGACTTCTCCTGCACCGGCCCGGTGCAGCTGGAGCTGGCTCGCAAACCCGGAACAGCCAAACAGGAAAAGAAGCCCGGTCTGCCCAATCTGGCCATTACCGAATACGGCGATATCACGACAGCCACCGCTCAGGGCAGCGTGCGCGGCAAGCGAATGGACGGCGACAAGGTCATCAGCTCTCTGGCAGGCGAGCACGCCGTCATCAATATGGAAAAGGGCTCTGCTGTGCTGACAGGCAGCAGCGACTCCCCTGCCGTCATGGTGCATGAGAACAACCGCATTGTGGCCACGCCGGGCGACACGCCTCCCGTGCTGAATTTGAAGGAGAACGGCGACATTCTCCTGACCGGCAAGGACATTTCCGCTACGCTGCAAGGGAAAGACGGGCTCACGACAGCCACCGGCACCGACAGCATGATGCTCATCCGCGCAGAAAACCGCATTGAGACGGGCAGCGGAGTCACCATCAAAGCCCCCTCTGCCATCATCACAACCAAGGGGCCGCTCTCTGCCATCCTCCTGCCGGGCGATGATGCCGACAGCAAGGTATTCGGGCAGCACTCGTTCAATTACATCGGTGTCCAATCGGCTCACACGGCCTCCGGCGGCACCGTGCGCACGGAGAAAGGCTCCATGCAGTGCACCGGATTCATTCAGTTAACGATGGATCCGAACGCAGATGCCAATGACGAGATGGCGGGAATTCAGAATGCCGTTGCCAACGGCAATGTCATGCTGCTGACCAAGGACAAGGACAACCGCATGATGCGTGCCTCCGGCGACCGCCTGACCATCGATGGCAAGACCGGCATGAAATCGCTGACAGGCCGGGAGGTTATTCTGGAAAACGAACATAACAGACATATCGTTTCCGGTAAAGGGGCGGCCGTGCATGTTGACAAGAAGAACAACGTGCGCATCTCCGGCGAGAAGCACGATACCCAGGTGACAAAGCTCAAAGAGCAGACAACCAAAAACAAGCAGAACAATTCCAAACCAACGAAAAAGTAATATGGAGGAGATACTTCTCGAGGCCAGAGGGCTCTGCAAATCCTATAAGGAGCGCAAGGTGGTGGATTCCGTCAACCTGACGGTCAAATCCGGCGAAATCGTCGGCCTGCTCGGCCCCAACGGTGCCGGCAAAACCACCTCGTTCTATATGGTGGCCGGGCTGGTGCGCCCGGATGAGGGCACCGTCAACTTCTGCGGGAGGGATGTCTCCGGCCTGCCGATGCATCTGCGTGCACGCCTGGGCATGGGCTACCTGCCGCAGGAAGAATCCATCTTCCGCAAGCTCACGGTCGAGGAAAACCTCATGTCCATTCTGGAAACCCGCAAGGACTTGAACCGCAAGGAACAAAAAGCCAAGGCCGACGAGCTGCTGGAGCGATTCAACATCACCAAGCTGCGCAAGAGCCAGGCCATCCAGCTCTCCGGCGGAGAGAAGCGCCGTCTCACCATCGCCCGGGCGCTGGCCTCCAATCCCAAGCTGTTGATGCTGGACGAACCCTTCGCCGGGGTGGATCCCATCGCCGTGCAGGACATTCAACACATCGTGGCCTCCCTGCGCGAAACGGACGGACTTTCCATCCTCATCACCGACCACAACGTGCGCGAGACTCTCGGCATTGTTGACCGCGCCTACATTCTGTTCGAAGGGCACGTCATCAAGGAAGGCAATGCGCAGGAAATTGCACAGGACCCCAAAACCCGCAAGATATATCTGGGTGAGCAGTTCAAGATGTAATTCCCCCTTTCCCCTCCCTGTATGAAAAAAGCCGCTGTCCCGATTCCGGGCAGCGGCTTTTTTCGTCTCATTCATGGCCGAAAAAAATGCGGCTGCCGATGCAACACCACCGACAGCCGCAGAAAAGAAGCGGAAGGATGCCTTTACATCCCGCGCCGCGCAAGAAACCAATTCACCGAGGCAACCACGAAAAGCAGAATGCAGATACCGGCACAAAGCACCTGCTCAGCCAGCTGTTTATCACTGCCGGAGAGGTATAAATACACCCCGCCCAGACCGACAAAGCCCAGCAACAGCGCCAGAATAGCACCCTTATTTGCTTTCCACATGGTCGGCAGGCATCAGTAGTTCATGGCAGCAATGCGGAAGTGAGCACGGGGGTGTGCACACACCGGGCATTCCTCAGGAGCAGCCTTGCCAATCATGAGATGGCCGCAGTTGCCACACTGCCAAATCTGATCACCGTCGCGAGAGAACACCAACCCGCCCTCGACGTTTTCCAGAAGTTTCAGGTAGCGTTTCTCATGAGCGGCTTCCACCTCGGCGACCCCGTCAAAAAGAGTGGCAATCTCATCAAAGCCCTCAGCACGAGCCTCCTCGGCAAAGGTCTTGTACATATCGGACCACTCGTAGTTCTCACCACTGGCAGCATCCTTCAGATTGGCCACCGTATCGGGAATGGCACCGCCGTGCAGGAACTTGAACCAGAGCTTGGCGTGTTCCTTCTCATTGCGAGCCGTTTCCTCAAAGATTTCTGCAATCTGATTGTAGCCGTCCTTCTTGGCTCTGGATGCGTAGTAGAGGTATTTGGTATGAGCCTGAGACTCGCCGGCAAAAGCAGCCGCGAGATTAGCCTCCGTCTTCGTTCCCTTGAGTGATTTCATAACTGTTGTGTGTGTATGTTTGGTAAAGAGCGCCCGCGCGAACGCGCAGCGTTTCCTCTGAAATATCATCTTTGTCGGGGAAAATCAAGTTAAAATGGTTCTAATGCCACATAAAAAGCTCCGCACAAAAGCAGAAGGGGCGTGACATGATAAAGGCTTGCAATCAGGAGGCACATCTGATACCCTGAGCGGGTATGAAAAAATCTTTGAGCATTCTCAGTTTAGGTGCCGGCATGATGGTGGCCTTCACCGCCTGCCAGCAGACACAGAATGACTACCCCGGTGGTTATGAGGAGGCAATGCCGATGAGTGAAATGGCAGTAGCAGACGGCGAATTGCCCCCCTGGCTGTTGGAGGATAACGAAGACGGAGAACAGATTCCCGCAGGTGCCTATACTGACCACTCTTTCCCGGATGACGAAATCAAGGTGGCAGATGCACCGGAAGCAAGTGCTACGTCTCAGAACCAGCCCCAGCTGGCACAGGACGACACCGTAGTGGATTCTGATACCAGCCCCATCACCACAGAAGAGGGTGCTACCATCTTACCGGCACCCATCCCGGGTACTGCTGCGGAAAGCCCCGTGACGCAGGAAACGGTTGCGGCCATCACGAAACCTGCCAAGCCCAAGCCCGCAACGAAACCCGGTCGCAGCACGGCTGACATCAAGAAGCTCACCGCCAAGGAGAAGAAGAGCATCAAGAAGCCCAAGGAGCCCACTGTGGTGACCTACAAGGTACGCCCGGGCGACAACCTGACCCTGATAGCCAAGCGAAGCAACACCACCGTGGCTCAGATTCGCAAGGACTCCAATATCAAGGGTGACCTCATTTACCCCGGTCAGATTATCAAGGTGAAGTACTATCCCAAGGGTTCCAAGGCAGCTCTTGCAGAGCAAGCCAAAGCAACCACTTACACGGTGAAGCGCGGCGACAGCATTTCTTCCATTGCCTCCAGAAATGGCATCAGCACCGCCGCCCTGCTCAAGGCCAATAATCTCACCTCGAAGCAGGCCGCCCGCATCCAACCCGGCCGCAAGCTCACCATTCCGGCCAAAGGAAGCTCAGCAAAAGCCTCCGAGCCCGCGCAGAGCACCATTCACACGGTAAAACGCGGCGAGAGCATCTCCCGCATCGCCTCCCGCTACGGCATCACTCCGGAAGAACTGCTCAAGGCCAACAACATGACCAAGAAGCAGGCTGACCATATTCAGGCCGGTCGCAAGCTCACTATTCCGGCTAAGTCCACCGGCAAAAAGAGCAGCAAGAAATCCGGCAAGCGCAATCGCCGCTAACGCAGGCCCAGACAACGCTCATGCACCCCCGATTCACAACCTCCTGTATTCTGATGAGTGCGGCCGCGCTGGCTCTGCCCTCCTGCCGCATCATTAATGGAAAACCGGACTTTCACTGGATTGGTGACCAGTTCACCCCGGCAATGGACGATAGTGTGTTTGTGGACAGGGGTGTAGGAGCGCTGGATATTCCGGCCTCGGAACCGATTTCCCCGACTGAAACCTCTGCACCAGTTCCGGCACCGTTGCCGCCTACAATCGCGACGCAGAACGACTCCGGCAGCCCCATTGCACAGAAACAGCCGGAGCCGCAGCCGGAGGTAAAAGCACCTGCACAGCCCATCGTCTATAACGTGGTGGCCGGTGATACCCTCAGCGGAATTGCCGCACGTCACAAGACAAAAACTAAGGTACTTATTGAGTACAACAGGTTGGATATCAACAAGCCGCTGCAACTCAACCAGAAGCTGTTGATTCCTGTTGAAGGAACACCCCTGCCCTCTCCGACTCCCGTACTCGGGGCTCAGAGCACGCAGGGCGACAAGGAGCAGCCCGGATTCTTTGCACACATTTTCGGGCAAAACGGTCAGCAGTCGAAGCAGGAAGTCAGTCACACCACCTACTCGGTAGTTGCCGGCGACACGCTCACGGCCATTGCTCGTCGCCACGGCACATCCACAAGAACGCTCATTAAGCTCAATCAGCTGGATATCAACAAGCCGCTGCAGATTAACCAAAAGCTGCTGATTCCCGTTCCCGGAGCAGCTACGCCCCCGGCAGCCCCCCGCCGCACAATGGTTCCGAAAAAGCAGGCAGAGACATCAACTCCCGCCGGAAATGAGCCGATTTCGGTCATCCTGCCACCGCAGGCTACCACAGTAACAGAACAACAACCGCAGCAGCAAGCAACGGCTCCCGCCCCTGCTGCGGCCTCGGGCTCAGTCTACACCATCCAACCCGGGGACACGCTGTATGGCATCGCACGCAAGCTGAATATCTCCCCCGAATTCCTGATGAATGCCAATGGCATGACTCCGGAAACAGCTGATAAATTGCGAGCCGGAGCCACCCTTAATCTTCCCACCCAGAAACAACCATGAACACAGCCCGTCTCTCCCTCGCCCTCATAGCCCTGCTTCCGGCAGCCTGCGTACCGCAGCCCTATCCGGCCGGAGCCAATGTGTACCCGGCCGGCCAGCAACCGGTGCCGCAGCAGCTCGTTTTTGTGCAGCCGACAGCCATCAACCCGCTTGATTTGCCCAACAAAAATGTTCCGGGATACCAGAATCCCTACCCCGCCGGCACCTATGAGCACTTTGTTGCCCAGCCGGCGTATCCCAAGACCATGGAGACCTATTCAGATGACGTTCTGCTGAACCGTCTGACCGTAGGCAACTCCAAAATCGTCATCTGCATTCCCCAGCAGCGCGCCCGCCTCTATGTGGAAGGCAAAGTGGCGCTGGACTGGCCCGTATCCACCGGTACCAACGGGCATGAAACGCCTACCGGCGTATTCCGTGTGATGGAAAAGGACAAGGACCACAAATCCAACCGCTACGGCAGATTTGTGAATGCCCAGGGCAAGACCATCGATTCCAATGCAGACCTTTCCAAAGGCCTGCCGGAAGGTGCCACCTTCAGCGCAGCCGGCATGCCCAACTGGCACCGTCTCACCTGGGACGGCGTGGGCATCCACGGTGGGAAGGTCATCGCCGGGCGCCGTCTTTCGCACGGTTGCATCCGCACGCCCTACGCCGTGGCGGCCAAGCTGTTCGAGCATTCGGAGTTCGGGATGCCGGTGTATATTTCCCGCGCGGTGGAGGATTACAACCGCGGCGGCTATGTGCGCCCGATTGACGTGAAATATCGTCCCAAGCCCGGCAACGACTATACGGATATTGCCCCGCAGCAGATTCGCACCATTCCTGCCCCGGCTCCCGCAGCAGCCCCGCTTCAGGCATGATACCGCGAACCATACACTGCGCCAACGCTGTCATGTATGCAGCCATCACCCTGCTGGTGGTGGCTGCCACCATTTACGTCTGGTGTACGGAGCCGCAATCCACCCGCAGCATTCTGGCCACTGTGGCGGCGGGCGGTGCCGTCATCTGGGCACTGCACTATATCATGCTGCGCTACCGCATTGATACCGAAGGCGTGAGTGAACACAGGCTGCTGCGCCGCACGAAAAGCATCCGCTGGAGCGATGTGACAGAAGCCAGACTGGAGGAGCTTCAGCTCCAAGGAATTGCAGGGCTCACCATCATCATCCAATCCCCGGACACCACCATCACCATCAGCAGCAACGTGCTGAGCATGGAGGCAGTGGAAGAGCTGGCCGAGGAGCTGAAAAAAGCGGGCATTCTCGCTTAGTAACGGGAAGTACAAAGTCTGATGGACGATGGGCAAAGACAAATTTCGGCTCACTTTGCCCGCATACCGACGCCTTGCAACCAACTTTTTGCCCTACTGCAAACCGAAAGCCTGCCGAACTTTTCCATCAGACATTGTTCTTCGTCCTTTGTCCTTTAAATTTTCCTTTATTTCTGACTGTGCGGCCGGGGCAGGTGCTCCAGAACGGCCTGTTTCATGGCGTTTAACCCCAGCATGAGCAGCTCCGGCGAGGTGGCAAAGTTCAGGCGCACGCACTGCGCATCGCCGAAGTTGGCACCGTTGTCCAGATAGACCCCGGCTTTCTCCAGGAAAAACTTGTGCGGAGAATCCACACCGAGAGCGCTGCAATCAATCCAGGCCAGGTAGGTGGCCTCCTGATGACGGGTGCGCAGCATGGGCAGCTCATGGGCAATGAAATCCACCACGGTCTGCCGATTGCGGCGCAGTGTCTGCAACAGCTGCGCGTGCCACTCCCAGCCCTGCGTATAGGCCGCCAGCGAAGCCGCATAGGCGAACACGTTCAACGTGGGCAGGCTGTGTCCCTGGGTCTTGCGGATGGCTTCCCGCAGCTCCGCATTCGGAACAGCCATATAGGTGAAACAGATACCGGCGATGTTGAAAGTCTTGCTGGGTGCGCTCAGCATCACCACGCGATTAAGGACATTCTCCGGCAGGTTAAGGGCACACTGGTGGCGCAAATCTTCATCCAGCACCAGATCACAGTGAATCTCATCGGAACAGAGGATGAGGTCGTGACGCACGCAGAAATCAGCCACCTGCTCCATTTCCTCACGACTCCAGGCGCGCCCCAGCGGGTTATGAGGATTGCACAGCAGAAAGAGCTTCGTGTTGGGTGACACGGCGGCTTCCATGGCCTCCCAGTCGAAGCCCCAGCGGTCATTCCGGTACACATAGGGCACCGTCAGCAGGCTGCAACGGGCATCCTCGTGACAATGCAGCATAGGAGGATAAGAAGGTGAGCACACCAGCACCTCATGCTCAGGGCGGTTGCAGACCGTACGCGCCACCAGCGTGAACGCCGGCACACAGCCGGGCAAAGCGTGCAGCCACTCCGGGACGGCATTAGCAACGCCGTGTTTATCCTTGAGGTAGGCAACGATGGCCTCGCGCAGCTCATCCGTCATGAAGGCATAGCCATAGAAGCGGTGATTCAGTCGCTGCTGCAGGGCATCCACCACACAGGGCGGAGACTCTATATCCATGTCCGCAATGCCGAAAGGCAGCGGCCCCTGCAAATCCCATTTGATATTCCCGGTTTCACGCCGACAGTCCGTAGAGGCAAATCTGATCATCTTCGCGCAGGTGCTGTTGATTCTAACCGCAGGATAGCATAATCGGCAGCTTTGGCAAGCCAAAAATCCGGAGGCGAAACATCCGGCCTCATCTTTTCCGCACAAGGTGACATGAAGTTCAAATACCTTGACAATCGGCGGTTCGTGCGGCATGATATGACCACACCATGTATATACCGACACAGGAGGAACGCTACAGTAAGGCAGCACGGTTGACCCTGCTGCTCTGCATTGTCATCCCCAGCGGGGTGGTGGTCTGGCTGGCGGGGGGCGGACTGAGTGACTGTGCCGCAGCGTTTCTGCTGCCCCTTTCCCTGCTGCTGGACAAGGTGGGTTTCAACACAACGGCTGCGGCCTCCATCTCGGCGCTGGTGCAGTTCTTTGTCTTTTTCTGGCTGACCCGCAACCGCAGGCTCACCCCCAAGCACCGACTCACCATCGCCATTACCTGGGGGATGCTGTTTGCGCTGATTGTCCGTATTGCCATTTATCAGGCCGCAGCGGCCTTGCAATAACCCTACTGCTCTGACCTTGCTCCGGGAGCAAGAGCCCCCAGTGCACCCACCGCACCACTGAGCAGTGAGACGCGGCTGTTGCTTCGCGCCGTTCCGGCCTGCTGCAGCAGACTGCGGCGGTCATACCAGCCCTGCAGTCGGGTATCATTTGCCTCCTGCAAGGCAGCGTTGGTGCTGTTGGTTATTTCATCCTCCAGACGAGTGGCCAAATCCTGCTCGCGACGGATGACACTTCCCTCCTGCAGCAAGTTGCCCGCAGCCGCATCGGCACGAGCCTCTGCCAGCTGCATACGGGCATTGCGCTCGCTGCGGCGCTGGTTCTCCAGCGCGGTGTTAGTAATGGCCTCAGCCGTGCGATTAGCCAGCTTCCACTGGTTATCGGCGGCATCGCGGTAGGCGGCAGACTGCTGGCGCTGAGCGGCGGCCTGAACCGCACCGCTCGCCAGAGCCCCGGCGGCAGTTATGATTGATGCAAATCCCATGATAAGCACCAGCATACCACCCTCCTGCCCCAAGCGCCAGTCTGAGTCAGACTGTTTGTCTTTGTTTGCGTCCTAGTATAGCGTTCGATAAATAGCTAAACAGCAGAAATAGACACATCGGTAGATAAATGGGAAGTTGTCGGGCAGTCGGCGAGCGTAAGCGAGCGGAATATTAGCCCCGGCAGTCAATTATGAAAATGAAAAAGGTGAAATTTTATGCCACGCTACGTGGGGAAGGGCTCATTGCCGCCCTTCCCCACACCCCTTTCTGCTAGGGAGTTGGGCACCTTCGGAGACTTTT
>SUVN01000016.1 GCA_015061985.1 Akkermansiaceae bacterium | reverse complement strand
CTTGGCTACGAGCAGAGGGATATATCTCGTTTTATCAACTCCTCAAACGCTGATTGGAAACCGCCGTATGCGGTAATTCGCACGTACGGTGGTGTGAGAGGGGGACGAAAGTCCCCCTACTCGATTTCGGGTGGGGGGAAGGAATCAGACAGAGGGTTGCTGCTGAGTGATGCAGTGAATGGCGCCGCCCTCAATGACCAGACGGCGTGCATCGATGCCGATGACTTGCTTTCCGGGGAAACATTCGCGCAGGATTCCCAGTGCGCGGTCGTCCTCTTTCTCCTGCATGAAGACAGGCACGATGACAGCGCCGTTGCAGATAAGGAAGTTGGCATAGCTGGCCGGCAGTTGTTCCAGCCGCCATCCCTGAGCCACGAGCGGTTTCGGCATGGGCAGCGGGATGATTTCCACACGGCTGCCGTCGGGAGTGCGTAAATCCTGAAGTCTCTCATTGTTTTCAGCCAGATTCCGGTAGTGCGGGGAGTGCGAATCGGGCTCTACGATGGAAACAACGGCCTCTCGATTGACAAAGCGCACCATGTCATCGATGTGGCCGTCCGTATCATCCCCCTCAATTCCCTGACCCAGCCAGAATACATGGGTAGTGCCCAGCATGCGGTGTAGCTCTTCTTCCATTTCTTTCCTGGTACAGCCGGGATTGCGGTTGGGGTTCAGCAGCACGGCTTCTGTCGTGATGAGCAGCCCTTCGCCGTTGCCCTCAATCGCACCGCCCTCCAGAAAATACCGACTTTTCAGCTGCGGCAGCCCCAGACTCTCCGCCATGCGCTCCGGGATGGCATCATCCAAATCCCACGGGGCAAATTTGCCACCCCAGGCATTGAATTTCCAGTTGGCGAGCTGCATGCCGCCATCGGCACGGCGGGTGAAAATGGCACCATGGTCGCGGCACCAGACATCGTTGGTCGGGTGATTGTACAGGCAGAAACGCTCTACTCCGTGTTTTTCCAGCAGTCGGCGTATAGCGGCATGCAGGGGGGCTGCCGCATTGATGCGTACCTCTGCCTGTGTCGCAATGGCCGCTGCAAGCTCGGCATAGCGCCCCAGCAGTTCTTCCAGACCACCTTGCCAGAGATCCTGCCGATGTGGCCACGACAGCCAGACGGCCTCCTGTTGTTCCCATTCGGCCGGCCATCGCAGTTGCGAGCCACTCATCGTTTCCGTTTTCATGGTATAAAGGAGAGTTGTAATCAGGCGCAGTGTTGGGGCAGGTAGGGGGCATCCAGCATACCGGAGAGTTTTGGTAAGCGGTAGAACTGCTCGATATTGTCGTCCTCCTGTTTACCGAATACTCCGGCTTCTATCAGATAAAACACAATTTGGCCCACGTCCCGGCCATCGTTGATTCCCCAGTACTGCAGCACGGCTCGCGCAAGCGGCCCGTATTCCTCCAGCGCAAGGTAGCAAACGCCCATATACAGCTCTTCTGCTGTCAGATGCCTGTTCTTCTCATCTTTTTTGTATTGGTGGACCGCAGTGTCCAGAGCCTGACGAAGAAAATCGTATGCATCCGGTGCGTATTCATCGTGCTTTCGCATGATGGCGTTAACGGCATCTTCAAAACTATGGGTCATGCGCGTATATTAGCACGAAAATGCACGGCGGGCAATTCCTATACGTGTGTGTATATAATCATGAGTTCCGATGATTTTGTAAATCATAGAATAACAATTATCACATGAAGCCATTCCCAGACTCCTCGAATTAAAAAAGAAAGAGGGATATTGGAACTCAAGTCAGCACGATTGAAGAGAATACAGTATATCTCGCGAAAACTCTTGAGGATTATTTCTCGATTCAGATTACTCTATGCATGTCGAGATGGCGCTTTGCCTATTCCAAGCACCCATAGTATTTACTCTTCACAGGCATTAACTCTACTTACCTTTTTCTTTTCTTCTTCTCTCATTTCTTGCCAAGTTTCTACTTTGGAAAAAATGAGTCCCAAAATAGATTTCGCTGAAAATGTAATTGATTGCTGCTGTTTCTGCGGTAATTTCGTTATCCTCGGAGTGGATAGGTTTTACCAGCTCCGCTGTTCTCCCCACGCCAATCTCCATTTATTTGTCGCGTTCAAGACGCAGAGCGGCGCGGCATACAGGTGTTTCAGCAGGCAGATGAACTAGCGGGTGGCTTTATGGCTTGAGGGCACAGGATTGGATGGCATCTTTGCTTACCCAGCCACGAGTGCCGGAGGAAAAGAGCTCCACGTAGCACCAGGAGCCGCGAGTGAGCAGCAGATGAACGGGCGTGGATGGTGTCAGCGTCACGATGGCAGAGCCGGAAGCATCGGCAGAGGTGCGCAGAGCTGTGGCATTCAGCACGCAGGCCAGATCAGCCGGGGGAAGGGCAGTGATATCGGGTGTCTCGCGGGTGGTGTAATACACCCAGTCTGCCGCACAGATGAGGCTGAGCAGCGCTGCAACGGCTGTTACGGTGTGTACCCATGGCTTGCGGTGCCCACGCAGGGCAATCAGCAGGGCGATTCCCAGAGCCAGCACCGCCGTACAGGCAATGGTGGCCACGCCGAGCTGCGGAACGCTCAGCAGGGTGAAGGCTTCATCCGTCATGGAACCACCGGGAAGCATGGCACCTTCCTTGCGTTGAATGAAGGCCAGATTGGCGCGGGCTTCCTTGAATCCGGGAGCTTCCAGCAGGGCGCAGTAGTAGGCGTGAGCTGCAGCTCCGGGTTTGCCGAGGCGGTACAGGCAGTTGCCTATGTTGTAGTATTTCAGTGCAGCGCTATCATTGCTGCTGCGGACGGATTCCAGAGCTGCGCTGTATTGGCCTGATTTATAGGCATCTGCGGGCGTATCTGCGGCATGCAGTGCGGGCAGCAGCGCCAGCAGAAGCATGGTGACGGTGGCAGAGGCTGTCGCCAGCGCCTTGCGGATGCGCTTCAGCATGGTTTCACGCTCCAGCGGAGAAAGAGATGTCTTTGCATCCGGACGGAATGCCTCGGAATCGCGGCGCTCCAGAATGGCGTGCAGCTCCGGTGTCATCTGTTGCGGGGTAATGTGACTTTCGATGAAACCACCGATGTTGCGCAGGAAGGTCAGCCCATCCGGCTCTGCTGCCAGACGACGCAGTTCGCGTTCCGTGGCTCGCCCAGCGGCCCCGGCGGCGATGCGGCGGCGCAGGGCAGCAATCAAAACCCCCAGCAGAATGCCCAACGCAGGCAGGTACAGCAGGCTCCAAACCCAGAGTGGCCAGGGATGGTGAAGACTTGCTTCATCCGGGGTCAGAATGCCGTAGATATCCGTCATTTCTTCCACGGGTACTTCCCCTGCCGGCGGTGGTTCAGCGGCTTCGGCAGATGCTACGAATCCGGTGCCGGATGCGTTCGTTTTCTGCCAGGGAAGCGCGATGGGTTTGGAAGCGGCCTGCCGGTATGTCTGGGATTCCGGGTCAAAGTAACCGAAAGCAAAGGAGGGAATGGCGCTCACCTCTGCCGTGGGGCGCATCAGTCGGCTGAATACCATGGCTTCAACCTCTCCGTTGGGCCCAAGGATGGGTTTACGAGTGGCGGGAACGGGTTTCCAGTCGGCTGCATCCTGTGGTTCCGGGCATTCCAACAGCTCCGGATTACCGCTACCCCGCACGGTGATTTCCACCTCCACCGGCTCATTCATGGCCAGATGGGTGGCTTTGGTCGTTGCCGTGACTTTATATTGCCCCACGGTATTGGCAAAGTTTTTCGGTGCTCCGGGGGGCAGGGGTAATGCGCCGATGCTGAGGACGGGTAAGTCTGCTTCTGCCTGACCCACGCTGAAGAATCCCTGCTGCTGGGTGATGATGGCCTTGCCCGCGATATCGGAATTGCCTTCGCGGAACGGAGTCAGATTGCCGACGTAGTTGACTGTACGCCAGTTTTCCCCACGCGCAAAAGCCGTGGTTGTATTGCCCAGAACTCCGCTTTGAACGACGGCAACAACTCCTTGAATGGCCGGCTGGAAATTGCCGACTTTTACCCCGACGGCCTGCATCTGCGGGGGCATGGGAATGTCACAGCTGCGGGGCAGGAAAAACTTCACGTAGGTGCGAACCGTCTGGTCCACATAGCCATCCGTCAATTCTGTGTGCCACAGCGTTCCGAATGGGATAGGCTCGTTGTTCCACTTGATTTTTGCTGTGGAAACAACCGGGAGTGCGGGAATTTTTATCGTTTGTTTCTTGCCGGATTTCCGATAGGTCACCTCCACATCGCTGATGCGGATTTCGCCCTCGCGGTCGGGCACAACAGTCATGGGGAATACTTCCACCATACCCCTGTTGGGGTCCTGCGGGTTGGCCCCTGCCTGGGGTTGCAGTACCTCCAGTCTTGCCTGCTGTACCGTGGGACGCTTGTCCATCATGAAAACATCGTCGCCCACCTCTGTATCAACGAGGTAGAGAGCAACTTTTTCCCCGGGAACCGCCACCCCGGTGGACCAGATGGGTACCACCTCTGCCCATGTTGTGGGCAGGAGTGCGGCGGCAATGAATGTAAGGCGTGCTATGCGGTTCATGTTGCTGAATATGGTGCTTTTCGGGTATTTTAATAATCTTTTGCGGGAGGCCGCACATTGTCATTGGCATGGGGAATGGGAGAGCCCTGTTCCTCGTCCATGTGCATTTTCAGAATTGAGGCTGCCCTCTGGCGGGCTTTTTCTTCATCGCTCAGCTCTTGCTGAGCCTCTTCCGCGGCCTTCGCTTGTTCGTTCTGCTTGTCCTGTTGGTCCTGTTGGTCTTGCTGGTCTTGCTTGTCCTGTTGGTCTTGCTTGTCCTGTTGGTCTTGCTTGTCCTGTTGGTCTTGCCGGTCTTGCTGGTCCTGCTGGTCTTGCTGGCCTTGCTGGTCTTGCTGGTCTTGCTGGTTCTGCTGGTCCTGCTGGTCCTGCTGGTCCTGCTGGTCCTGCCGGTCCTGCCGGTCTTGCTTGTCCTGTTGACCTTGCTTATCCTGCTGGTCTTGCTTGTCCTGTTGGTCTTGCTTGTCCTGCTGGTCTTGCTTATCCTGTTGGTCTTGCTGTTGTTTCAATCGTTCTATCTCTTCTTCCAGCTTTTTGATGAACTCTTCCATGCGGGAGAGGTTGGTTTGGGCAGGTTTCAACCCAGGCTGAATCGAGAGTGCATCTCGGTAGGCGGTGATGTCACTTTTCAGAGAGTCAACAATTTGTTGCAATTCTTCCGCTCGGGGCTGCGCTGCACCATCACCGGCATCTGTCGGTGACTCGTAGAGGCTGCGCAACTCATCCAGCGTTGCCTGTGTATTGATATTGCCGATTTCGTAGAGTGATGCGGCCTGCAGCGCCGTGTCTTCATCCAGCAGGGCGCGGGAGAATGCTTCTCTAGCTTTATCCGGTTCTTTGCTCAGCAAATTCAGACCGATTTGATAGTGCCCGATGTTTTCCGGAGAGGGAGCGGCGAGTGATTCCGTCCGGCAGATGCAAGTCATCAGCAGAATGACCGGGACAAGTCCGGGGGCTTTCCATGCCGTGCGGGTCAGAATGGCGATGATGACTAACAGGAGCGCTGCTCCTGCAAAATAGCGGAAGAGGTCATTGGGCGTTTTGGTGATGGAGTGTGCCTCCTCGTGTCGGTCAAGCTTCTGCACCGCGCTTCGGGCAAATTCTGCCAGATTGGCATTGGCTGTCATGGCGAAGAAACTGCCGCCCGTAGCTTTGGCAAAGTCCTGCAGGGCTTTGGGATTCAGCTTGCTGATGACATGCTTTCCATTGGCATCCTGCCAGAGCCCGTTCACACCCTGCGCATCAGGAATGGCTCCGCCGGCTTCTGTGCCGATACCGACCGTGATAACCAGTAACCCGCTCTTTTTTGCTTCCTCTGCTATATCAAGGGAGGAATCAACCGTGTCTTCACCATCGCTGAGGATGACCAGCGCATTGGTCCCCTCCGGTGCGCTGCGTTTGAAATCCTGCATGGCTTTGCGAAGCACGAGGCCGAAATTGGTGCCGCCGGCTCCGGCCCACCCGCGGTTTACTTGCTCCAGTGCATCGCGAAGCGCGGTGTGGTCATAGGTAAGCGGTACCACCAAATCCGCTTCGCCGGAAAAGACGATGAGCCCAATTTTATCCGTAGGCAGCGCATTGATGAGCTCGTAGGCGGCGGCTCGGGCTTCCTCCAGACGCGAGGGCTTCACATCCTCGGTTTCCATGGAGCGGGAAATATCCAGCGCGATGAGCAGGTTGCGCCCGGAATCCGTGGCGCTGGTTTCGCGATAGCCGTTGATGGGGCGAGCCAGCGCCAGAATGATGCATCCCATAGCCAGAAGCGCCAGCACGGCAGGGAGCACCCGATTCCATAGCGGTCGGCGTACCACCAGAGCATCCACATGCGCGGCAGATACCAGCTTGCGCCAGGCTTGCCCTCGATTACGGCGCAGCACCAGAGCCGCAACACTTAACAGTGCCGGTAGCAGTAGCAGCCACAGTACATTCGGATACAGAAAACTCATAGTCGGAAAAAGAATGGATTAGGGGGCCGGTTTAGGAAGGACGCAGTGAATCAGAACCCCGAGGGTCAGGAACAGCAGGGAGATGCCCAGAGGCCAGGGGAATAATTCATCATAGCTGATGAGTGTGCGCCGTTTGGCATCGGTTTTTTCCAGCTTGTCGATGTTGGCAAAGGCTTTTTGCAGACTCGCGCCGCTACTGGCGCGGTAGAACTTGCCTCCCGTTATATCGGCGATGCGTTTCAACGTTTTTTCATCAAAGGTATCGACATTCGATGTGTAGTTGGAAAGGCGTTTATCCATGCCGATGGCAATGGTGAATATCTTGATACCCAGTTCCTTGGCCTGTTCTGCGGCTTCCGTTGGGGTAATGGAGCCACGGTTGCTCATGCCGTCCGTCACCAGAATGATGACCTTGGATTTGGTCTCCTTGCGTTCGTTGAGTCGCGTGGCGGCAGAGGCGATGGCGGTACCGATGGCGGTGCCGTCCTCGGAGATATAGCCGGGGCGTTCTCCCCGGAAAGGATCAGCCGTTCCCAGGTAGAATTCACGGATGATGTAGGCAACAATGGCGTGGTCAAGCGTGAGCGGGCTGCACAGCTTGGCCTTGCCGGCAAAGGCGACGAGCCCGATGCGGTCATTGGGGCGACCGGCGATGAATTCGTTGATGACGTGTTTGGCTGCGGTGAGACGGTCAACGGCTACACGTCGTTTGCGGCCGGATTCATCCTCGGTGATGAAAAGCATGTCCTGATTGGCCATGGAGCCGGAGAGGTCGCAGGCAATCATGATGTCGATACCGCTGACGGTCTGCTCCGTGTGCTCATTTTTCCACTGCGGGCGTGCCAGCGCGATGATGAGAGCCGCAGCGGACAGGGTCATCAGCACGGGCCCGATTCGCCCCGCCAGGGTGGAGGGTTTCTTAACTCTGTCTACGGCAAAGCGGATGGCCGGGTGGATGACAGCTGCCACAGCACCTTTTCGGCGGCGCAGTATCAACAGCAGTAGCAGCGGAATCAGCCCCCAGAGCCACATCGGCTCTGCGAAGGTGAACTCGCGGGTGGCTTCCGGCGCGGCGTTGGCAAGGATGGGAAGAAGGTGCATCATGACCGTTTTTTGGCAGCGGCGGCTTCTGCCGCCTGGGTTTCATGGATGCGGTGCAGCAGGTCACGCGCCTGCGTGACCATGGCATTCACCTGAAGGGGGTCTTGCTTTTCTCCTCCGGCGTATTTGTATTCTGCCAGAGATTCCAGCAGCTCGCGTGTTTGCTCGCGACAGGCCGCTGGAACGGCGGACAGGCTGTCCATACGGCGGCTGAACTCCTCATGGGTTTCGAACAGGGCGGGGTCTTGCGTCTGCCCGGCCAGATAGGTGCGCAGAATCATGGAGACACGCAGGCTGCATTCCCTCAGCGGCGGAGTGCTCTGCTCCAGCGCCTGAAGGGCAGCCAGAGCGTTGTCCAACAAGCCGGGAGGAGGAGGAAGCTTCTTGCGTCTCCGTAGTATCAACCAGAGAACCACGCCGAGAATGACCGCCACCACTACGCCGACAATCAGCAGTATCTGCCCGAGCGATTGCACCGCAAACGACTCAACAGGAATGTCTTTTTCCAGTTCGGGAATGGCTTCCAATATATTCGGAGCTGTGGGGTGCATGGCGTTTATCGGGTGATTTTGCGGCTGCGGCGGTGGAAGAGGTTGCGCAGGGCGGGGATAAAATCGTCGGTCGTTTTCAGTTCCGGCGCATCAATGCCGAGTTGGTTGAAAATTTGTCGCCACTCGGCACCATGGGCGATGATGGCGCGGGTGTATTCCTCCCGCAGTTCCTCATCCGAGAGGTCGGCTTCATAAAGCTCTCCGCTCTCAGGGTCACGGAAGCGCACCACGCCGGCTTCCGGCAGTTGGAGCTCGGCCGGGTCTCTCAGGCAGATGGGCACCAGCTCATGCCGGAAGTTCAGCTTGCCGATGGCTTTTTTATCCGGTGCAGCCAGGAAATCACTTATCATGAACACAAGTGCACGTTTGCGCTGGGTACAGAGTATCTCTGTGGCGATGGCATCAATAGTATCATCCTGACCTGCGGCCGGGGCAGAGAGGATTTCGCGCACGATGCGTCGGCATTGTTTCATCCCCTTGGCCGGGGGCAGGTGAAAGTGCGGTTTGCGTCCGTAGAGCAGCAGGCCTACCTTGTCACCATTGAGTGCTGCGCTGTAGGCAAGCACCGCTGCCAGCAGGGCGGCGTACTCTAGTTTGGTGTCATTCACGCCGGCGCTGGCATAGTTCATGGAGCCGCTGGCATCCACAGCCAGCAGCAGCACCTGCTCGCGCTCTTCGTGGAAAGTTCGCACATAGGGAGTTCCCGTGCGGGCCGTTACTTTCCAGTCGATGAAGCGCGGCTCGTCTCCGGCGATGTATTCGCGGAAGTCATCGAAATCCAGCCCCTGACCACGAAAGCCGGAGCGATATTGCCCGGCAAAGGTGGCCGTGGTGAGCTTGCGTGCCATCAGCTCGATGCGTCGCACGCGCTGCATGATTTCCTGCGTCTTATCCATGACAGCCGGGGAAAGGTGCTTGGTTTACGGAACAGGAACCTTGGAGAGGATGCTGTCGATGACGTTGTCGCTGGTCTTGTTGGCGGCTTCCGCCTCGTAGGACAGCAGGATGCGGTGGCGCAGGATATCGTGTGCCAGATCCTTCACGTCCTGCGGGGTCACATAGCTGCGCTGACGCGTGAAGGCCAGTGCCTTGGCTGCCAGAGCAAAGTTGATGGAGGCTCGGGGAGATGCTCCGGCGCGTACCATACCTTCCAGATGGCGATCCACTTTCTCCGGCATACGGGTAGCGCGCACCAGGTCCACGATGTAGCGCTGTACGGCAGGGTCGATAAAGATGGCATTCATGAGACGGCGGGACTCATCAATCTCTTCCACCGTGACCACCGGGGTGGTGGAGGGCAGCGCATCCGTACGGCTCATCATCTCCAGCACCTGCAATTCCTCATCGCGGGTGGGATAATCCACCATCACCTTGAACAGGAAGCGGTCGAGCTGGGCTTCCGGCAGCTGGTAAGTCCCCTCCTGCTCAATGGGGTTCTGGGTGGCAAGCACCAGGAAAGGATTGGGCAGGGGATAGGTGGTTTCGCCCAGTGTCACCTGACGCTCCTGCATGGCTTCCAGCAGGGCGCTCTGTACCTTGGCGGGCGCGCGGTTAATTTCATCTGCCAGAATGAGGTTGGCGAACACAGGCCCTTTCTTGGCGCTGAAACGGCGTTCCTCCGGGTTGTAAATCATGGTGCCCAGCAAGTCGGCGGGCAGCAAGTCCGGCGTGAACTGAATGCGGGAGAACGCCGCCTGCATCGTGCCCGCGAGCGCTTTGACGGAGAGGGTTTTTGCCAGCCCGGGTACGCCTTCCAGCAGCACATGCCCCTTGCAGAGCAGGCTGAGTATCAGGCGGTTTACCAGCGCTTGCTGGCCCACCACCACCTTGGACATTTCGCGTTTTATTGCGCTCACCCAAGTGGATTTCTGCGCAATCTGCTCGTTGAATTCCTGTGTTGTCATGATGTAAGTTTGACCCTGAGTTTAACATCGGACGGCTATTTTTCAAGCTAGTTCCCTGTCTGTTGACACAGTTTGCCCGCGCCCTGTTCAATTCCTGACAGCACGCGGGCAATATCTTCTCAATTGTGCTGTTTATTCTATAATGAGTATAACAGAAGGAGGCGAGGACAGGCGTCCTGTTGAGCTCTGCTTGTCATTGCAGAGTATCAGATTATTTCATTGTGCGCTGTAGAAGGAGTACGCATTCTTCATTACCGGAAATCTGGGCTATCTTCAGTGGCGTGTGTCCGTTCCTGTCAGTTTTTTGAAGGTCAATTTTCGGGTGTGCAAGCAGAAGTCTGACACAATCGCTGTGGCCCTGCCAGGCGGCGAGAATAAGGGGAGTCTCTCCCATATTGTTGGCATGGTTAACATCAATGCCCGGTACATCTAACAGTCGTTTCAGACAATCAACATGTCCGGCATATGCCGCATGTCCCAGAGGCGTTTCTCCGTCTTCATCGGTCTGGTTGGGATTGATGCCCGGTGCTGACAGCAGAAGTCTGACACATCCCTCATGCCCGTATGAGGCTGCGCGGATGAGGGGAGTCCTGGAATCTGAGCCCGGGGGAGATGCATTTGCTCCTGCGCGCAGAAGAGCCCGGACACATTCCTCCCGGCCGAGCCCGGAGGCCCAGAGCAGGGGTGTCATGCGGTAAAGTCCTGTCGAGTTCACATCGTAGCCTTCTGCAATATATCGGTTTACTTCCGCAACATCATTGCGGAAAATGGCTGTAACAACTTTGTCGTAGGCCGTGGTGTCAATGCCTTTGCGAAGCAATCGCCGGACTCCGTCTCGGTAGCCGTTGAACGCTGTGTGAAAAAGCGCATTGACCCCATACAGGTCTTTCTTGTTGATGTTGATGCCCGGCGCACGGAGAAGTCTGCGGAAGCAGTCTTCATGCCCTTCGATGGCAGCAATGGTGAGCGGAGTCCAGCCGTATGTGTTCTCTGCCTTGTTGACATCGATTCCGGGTGCTTGCAGTAAGAGTCGGACACAAATGGAATGTCCTCCGGCAGCTGCTTTATACAGGGGCGTTTCGCCGTCATCAACGGTTTTGTTGACATCAATCCCCGGAACATTGAGCAGGAGCTTGACGCAGTCGCTGTTGCCCCAGCGCGTGGCAAGAAGCAGGGGCGTATAGCCGCTTTCATCCGTCTGATTGACGTCCGGCTGCATTTGTAATGCGCGCTTCAGCATGCGCGGGTTATCCTTCTTCACCGCATGGAACATCATTCGTTTTGCTTGACTGACGGAGAGGGTGGGGACGGTGATTTGAGGTGATTTGGTGCAGGAGGATATTATCGGACAGAGCGCCGCGAATGTGGCGGCACTGAAAAGGGTAACGAAAGCTGTTCGATGAGTCAGAGGCATGCGTACCGAATCCTGTTCGTGTATTCTACCACACGCGCACCAAAAGAAAAGCATAAACGCCAACCTTTTTATCCGATGATGTTCTCATCGGAAACCAATGGTGTATTATTCGGCTCGTTCGGTGTAAAACGCTCAAAGAAGCGCTCGGCTCTGTGGCAGACGTGTGAAACGACAGTCGGAATGTCCATGCGGGAGGAGTTGAGCCTGTAGTGTGCTGCCTCTCGGTAGTAAGGGCGGCGCTCGGAGAGAAGTCTGGAGAGAATGTCATGCCTGTCCGGAGATTGCAGCAGGGGGCGGTTGGTGGATAAACGGGTGCGATGCAGTAGCGTTCGCACAGAAACATTCAGCCAGACGGTGAATCCCAGTTGGCGGAGGATACTGCGGTTCTCCGGGCGCACGACAATGCCGCCGCCGGTGGAAATGACCGGTGCCGGTTGAATTTTCTGCTCCAGGAGGTAGCGCAGCAGAGCTGTCTCTAGGGAACGGAAATGAGCTTCTCCGTACTCTCGGAAGATATCCGGTATGCTGAGCCCCGTCTGCTCTTCAATGATGGCATCCGTGTCCAGCAGGGGCATGCCGGTGCGTTTGCTGAGCATTTTTCCCACAGTCGTTTTTCCGCATCCCATCAATCCGATGAGGATGATGGGGTGGCCTTTCGTGTCGATGGGATGTGTGGGTGCCGGAGCCATAGTTGTATCAGAGCACGTCTCCCCACTGCGGTTGGGGCTGAGGCTTGCCTAAATCACAGATGCGGTCAATCATCCTATCCCAGTATTCCTGCCCCTGTTCGATGTCAATCTGAATGCGCAGGAAATAGATGGGTACATCCATTTCGCCCGGCTTGAGGAAGCGTACGGCATCTTTTTCCGTGGTGACGATGAGGTCCATGGCACGGTCGGCACAGCGTTCCACAAAGGCATCCAGCTCTTCCTGGTCAAACCAGTAGTGATCCGGGTAGCGGCGGCGGATTTCAACATGGGCACCCAGTCCTTCCACGAGCCCTTCGAAGCTTTCCGGGCGGGCGATACCGCTCATGCAGGCCACGTATTTGCCGTTGAGGAAGGAAAGTTCCTGACGCTCGCCGGTGAAGATGTTTTCCAGATAGGAAGGGGCGTGGTTGCAGACGATGATATCGGCCACCTTGTTGTACTTGCGGATGGTGGCGATGAGCCCGTCCTGCGGTTTGCCGCCGCTCTTGGTCAGAATGATATAGCTGGCGCGTTTGAGACTGGTGCGCGGCTCACGCATCGTCCCGCGGGGCAACAGTGAGCCTGTGCCGAAGGGGAAGCCACAGTCCACCAGCACGATGTCTATCTCATGCTTGAGCTTGAGGTACTGCATGCCGTCGTCCAGAATGAGGGTGTTGCTGCCCAGCTGTTCGATGGCGAAGATACCGGATTTCACTCTGTCCTTATCAACCAGCACGGCAACGCCGTCCAGATTGCGTGCCAGCATGAACGGCTCGTCACCTGCATAAAGCGGTGAAAGATAGCGAGTGACACCATCACTGGCAATTTTGGGAAGCTTTTTGATGCGGCATCCCTCTTTGTCCAGCCACACCTGCGGCTCATCCAAATCCGCGCTCTTATAACCACGGGTCAGAATGGCGCATTTGCGACCACGCTCGGCCAGGGTGCGGGAGAGGTACTCCACTACCGGGGTCTTTCCGGTGCCGCCGGCGGTGATGTTGCCGACGCTGACCACGAACGTGCCCAGATAATGCACCGTCTTGATGCGGCGGCGGAAGAGGAAAAGACGTGTCTTGACCAGAATGTAAAAGAAAATGGAAGCAAAGCGCAGGACTCCGCGCATCATCCATGCTCGAAACCCTCTGGCGCGACCGAAGATGACCTCGGTCCCCCATTCCTCAAACTCTTCCATCCTGGTTTTCATGGCTTTGATGCGTTTGTCTGAGGCTTAGAATTCGCAGTTGCGTGGGGTGCGCGGGTAGGGGAGTACATCGCGGATGTTCTGAATGCCCGTCACAAACATGATAAGGCGCTCGAATCCGACACCGAATCCGGCGTGCGGCACCGTACCGTAGCGGCGCAGGTCGCAGTACCATTCATAGCCCGCTTTATCCATCCCCATGCGTTCGATATTGGCCTCCAGTTGTTCCAGACGTTCCTCACGCTGGCTGCCGCCGATGAGCTCGCCGATGCCCGGTACCAGCACGTCCATGGCCGTCACGGTCTTGCCGTCATCGTTGAGTCGCATGTAGAAGGGCTTGATTTCTTTCGGGTAATTGTACACAATAACCGGGCATTTGAAATGCTTCTCCGTGAGGAAACGTTCATGCTCGCTCTGCATATCCATGCCCCAGTGCGGCGGGAACTCGAACTTCTCACCGCTTTTCAGCATGATATCAATGGCTTCCGTATAGGAGCATCGAACAAAAGGCTGTTGAGCCACGGCTTCCAGACGGGCGCGCAGGCCTTTGTCAACAAATTTGTTGAAGAAGTCCAAATCACCGCCGTTATCGGCCAGCATGGTATTGACGATGTGTTTGACGAATGCTTCGGCCACGTCCATGTCTCCCTCCAAATCGCAGAATGCCATTTCCGGTTCAATCATCCAGAATTCGGCGGCATGGCGGGAGGTGTTGCTGTTTTCGGCGCGGAAGGTGGGGCCGAAGGTGTAGATGTTGCTCAGAGCACAGGCCATGGTCTCGCCCTCCAGCTGCCCGGAGACGGTGAGGCTGGCGGCCTTGCCGAAGAAATCCCTGTCGTAGCTCTTGTTGTCAGCCAGCGGGTCAAGCGTGGTGACGTGGAACATCTCGCCCGCGCCCTCACAGTCGGAGGCTGTGATGATGGGGGTGTGAATCCAAACGAAATCACGCTCCAGAAAGAATTGATGGACGGCGGCAGCCATGCGGGAGCGGGTGCGGAATACCGCGCCGAATAGGTTGGTGCGGGCTCTCAGGTGGGCAATGCTGCGCAGGAACTCCGGGGAATGCCCTTTTTTTTGCAGCGGGTAAGTTTCCGGGGCGTTGCCTACCAGCCGGACGCTCGTTGCCTGAATCTCCCAGCGCTGTTTGCCGGGGCTTTCCACGAGCCGCCCCTGCACGGAAACTGATGCCCCCGTTCCCATGCGGGCGATATCCTCATAGCCGGGAATTCCGGCATCGGCCACCACCTGAATCGAGGCCAGACTTGTGCCGTCGTTCACCTCCAGAAACGAAAAGGTTTTGGAATCCCGTCGCGTGCGAACCCAACCTTCCACCAGAATGACCTCCATCGGGGTATCGCTTGCCAGTGCGTGCTTAACGAGTGTACGTTTCATGCCTTTGTCGTATATAATAGTACTTACCGCCGATAACTATACCACTCACTTTGCGTCAACGCAAGCAAAAGAACTGTTTTCACAGGAACAGTCGGATGTATTTTACTTGTCGATACGCAAAACGCTCTGCCATCAGAAGGCAGATGGCAGAGCGTATCAGAGAAAAAGAGTTGTGAATCAGGCTGTCGTGACTTTGCCTGCCTTGTGGATGAGTTCCGCCTCTCGCTTGACTCGAACCTGGAGGTCGGCAAGGGCGTTCATGTAGTAGATGTAGGCATCAAAGGGAGAGGGGTAGGGGGTGAAGCCGTTACTCTTCTCCATGTAGTGGAAGTGGTCAGCGCTCTGCAGCTTGCGCCACACGTGAATCATATCACGGTCTTCACTGGCCTTGACTGATTTCTCCAAATCGTAGATTTTCTTGATGGCCTCCTGCTGCATCACGTTGCCGTTCCAGTGGGTGGTGGTACCGTAGGTGGAGCAGGTGATGGGGTTGGGGCAATCAATCGTGCCGACGGAGGGGAACTCGCGTACCGCTTCCGTGGGTGTCATGAATGTCTCGCCGTTGAAGAGTGCAGCAGAAATCATGGTGCGCCAGAACTCAAAGACCCCCGTGGTGTCGGCCTGTCTTTCGCCGAGGGTTTCGTAGTCCATGGAGAGGTTGACCACTTGTCCCTGCTGCTGCGCCAGCCAGCCGGCGAATGTGTAGGGTGAGAGCGGGTATTCGCTCCAGGTCGGGTCGGTTCGGCGGTTAGCCAAATCGTTGGAGAGGTGACGATTGCGGATAATCGTCTTGGTCTTGGCGATAAGGGGTGCGCACTGGAGGTCGTTCGTGTGGCGGTTGGACATCATGCGGCTGTTACCGTCTGCCATCACGCCCTCGAATCCCATGTCATACGCCTGCGCGGCAATGGCGTTGGAATAGAGCATGCCCGTGTTCCAGAGAACAGTGGGGCGCTGCCCGAACAGCTTTTCGATGAGGTCCATGTGCTCCTCTACCTGCTCAGCGAATTCTTCCGTAGAGTAGAGGGATGCCAGCGAGGCGTAGTAGGGCATCGCCAGGAATTCTACGCAGCCGGTGTCGGCCAGCTCGCGGAAAGAATCGATGAGATCCGGGCGGTGATAGTGCGCCTGCTCCAGAATGACACCGGAGAGGGCGAGGGCAAACTTGAACTTGCCGTCAGACAGCTCGATGAGCTGCTTCATCATGCTGTTGGCGCGGAGGTAGCAGCGCTCTGCCACCTCGCTGAGCACGCGCCCGTTCATACGGTCATCTTCATAGAAAGCGTGTTCGCCAATCTTGAAGAAGTCGTAAGGAATCAGTCGGTTGGGCTGATGAGCGTGAAAGGTGAGGGTGATGTTCATATCCTTTTCTGCGGGGATAAGGGGTTACCAGCCGAGGACGTGCTTGTACACGCGAATCATCTTGTCGGCTGCTGTTTCCCAGTTGGAGTTCTTGATGTCCTGGGCACTCTGCTCCGCCACCTTCTTATAGAGCTCCTCATCCGTGATGAGGTCTACAATATGTTTGGCCATCATGTTGACATCCCAGAAGTCGGCCTTGAGCGCGCCCTTCATGACCTCTGCCACACCGCTCTGCTTGGAGATGACGGCGGGGATGTTGAACTGGGCGGCCTCCAGAGCAGACAGCCCGAAAGGCTCGGAGACGGAGGGCATGCAGTACACGTCTGTCATGGAGAGCAGCTCGTTGACTTTCTGCTTGTTGAGGAAACCGGTGAAGTGGAACTTGTCGCCCACTCCGTGGAAAGCTCCGGTCTCGATAAGCTGGCGGAGCTTCTCGCCCGTGCCGGCCATGACGAAGCGGACGTTGTCTGTCTGCTCCAGCACCTTGGCCGCAATCTGCAGGAAGAACTCCGGCCCTTTCTGTGCCGTGAGGCGTCCGAGGAAGAGCACGAGCTTTTCCGGGAACTTTTTCTTGCTGTGGAAGACATGTACCGGGTCAGCGCCGTTGTGGACGGGGAAAATCTTGGCGGGATCAATGCCGTAGTGCCCGGCAGCCACCGTGCCCGTGTATTTGGAGACCGGGATGACGGCATCAGCCTGTTCCATGCCGTATTTCTCAATGTCGTAAATCCACCCGCGGGCATCTGCGCCGGCGCGGTCGAATTGGGAAGCGTGCAGATGCACCACCAGCGGTTTACCTGTGGCCTTTTTCACTTCCACACCTGCCAGATAGGTCATCCAATCATGTGCGTGCACCACATCGAAATCGTAGTTGCGAGCCATGACCGCACAGATTTTGGAGAACTCAATAACCTTGCGGGCCAAATCGCCGGCATAGAGGTCTTCCTTTCCGGTGAACAGTTCCAAATCGGCCTTGTGCACGCGGGAGAAGAGCAGCTTGCCTTCTTTCGTGAACGTGATGTTGCCGGGAGTCCCCTCTTCGCAGGCGTAGGGATCAAGATTAATCGGAGCTTTGCCGACCACGGAGAAACTCTCGTATGTATATCCCTCTTCGAGCGTTTCCATTTGCTCGTGTTTGAGGGTGTTAATGCCGGTGAGGGAAAAGCCGTCATAAGCGGCCTCCGGCGCAGCCTTGGGAACAATGACGGAAAGCTCCACTTTGGAGGCCAGAGCTCTCGAGATGCCCATACAGGCCACACCGAGCCCGCCGTTGATGAGCGGCGGGAACTCCCAACCCAGTTTCAGTACCTTGATTTTTCTCATAATGCTCTGTTTGTTATATAAATGGGGAATCGGGCACACTTCACCCGGTATCGGCCTTATTTAACCTCAACGAAAGTGATTTGTCCAGCCTAAACTCCGTTCAAAATTCCACAAAATATGTCACGCAAGCCAGGGCGTGCGTGCGGAAGAACGGGCTAATCCTGTAATATCAGGCTTCTTCGTTGTTGGCCTTGCGGATGTCCTCCAGCGCAGCGATGAAGTCATCCAGAATCTCGGCGGGCACCATGATGCGATCCCGGTTGGAGCTCACTTTCTCCGTGATGCGTACCACTCGTCCCCGGGCGTTGGCCTTGAGGTCGATATAGAATGTCTTTCTGTCCGCAATGATTTTTTCCGTGCAAATAATATCGTCGTCCACTGTAATCTCGGGCTATTGTTGTGATGTAGCCTCTTCATCTTGGAGTATAGCACAGAGCAGACGTTAGTCAACAATCAAATCTTATTTTTCATCACGGGGGCGTAGTTTTGAGTGTTTAGAAACAAGGCCACGGTGCAGGGAGTTTTCTCTGCACGGCAAGATGGTAACAATACCTTCGCTGGTGTCCACATATTGAAAATTCTTGACTTTTTAGTGAGTTGTCGTACTATCAACGCCATGCTCCCTTTCTCCTTTGCTATCTTGTTTCGCCCGACTAAGATGCTGAAACTTGTTTTTGTATCAATTGGTTTATCGTTGCTCGCAGTGGGAAATGTGTCCTGTCAGTTAACCAACTGTGAATTGGTTCATGCGTCTTGATACAATCTGATCGTCAACACCTTTTACCTCAACAATGAACAAGATACGCACCGACCTGATAGAACGTGGCAATATACTGGACAGTATCTATTCCCGGCATTTGCCGTGGAGTGGCTACTATATGGTAGCATACAGGGCGACTGCCATGCGGCAGTTCCCTCTTCGGTATGACTATGACGATACATACTGCGTCACGGAACTTTTTGACGGCGATCCCGATGCCGGAGCCGGTACCATTTCAACCATAACAGAGAGTTGGACGGCAGAATGCTCTCCTGCAATAGCTTTCAACTTCGGGACGGGGGCTCAGCGTCCGCTGGGCCCCCAACCCATTTATCCCTTACAAGACAATCTACCGCGTTTTGCAGATGCCTGGGTATGGCCCGAAAAGCTCATGCAGATTCTGTATCAATTCCCCTCGTGCGGGCTTCCTGCTCCCGTTCCTGTGAAAGCCTATGCATTCGGTGAGGGTGAATATACCGCAGAAGGCTCGTGGTATCTGCTGCCTCCTCCTCCGGAAACGCAGGCAGACCGAGTGGATTCGCAGATAGTGGTGCTGACCATTGGCTGGGAGTGTGACCAGCGCCGATGGCCCTTGCTGCTGGATGACCGCCATAGGCTCGACACCGCCTGTGATGTCATGCAATACTGCGGACTTTCTGAAGGCTTCCGACCGGATGTTCAATTCCCGAGCAATTACCTTCTTCTCAGCGAGCGCGTGGTGGATGCCCTGTTGGCAGAAGCTCCGTGGCTGGTATTCCATCCCATCTGTATCGCTTCGGGAAAAGCATTCCGCTGCATGACCCCGGCTCAATATCAGCTCTTCAGCCTCGATAAATTCTCCGATTCTGATTCGGAATACGATGAGTTTTCCGATTGGAGACGGATTCATTTGGCTGAATTTGTCGAGGATGAAGAAGATAGCCCCCAATTGAGTGAGGTGGATTCTCAGAATCTCGCCGCATTATTGGATTCTCTGCGCCCTGTTTGAGAGTATTGATCGCAGCTCCTGTGCCTTGCGGTGGGGGAGTAGCGGCCTTAATCCAAGAAACACTTATGTCCTTTCGCGTCTTCGTCTTTTTGCTGCTGTTGAGTTCTGCTAAGGGCCTGCCACCTGAGCAGTCTGATATCGCTATGCGGGATAGGAAAATCGCAATGAGTGAGCATAACGCTGCGGTGGAAAAAGCCCCGGAAAATTGCATGAAACTGCAGCGCGAACTCTGGGACTTGTACTGCCGATGCCGCCTTGCTCCTGAGTCTGATATGAGTCCGCTGCACCAACGTCTGTCGGCTGTTGCTGAACCTGCCTCTTTATACATGCTGGCTGTTTTTTTCGCTGAATGTATGCCGAAGTCTCCCAAGCTGCTGGAAGAGGACATGGCACTGACCGATGAGGAGTTGGCTCAGCAGGATAGGGTGTTCGCCCTGTGGTCAGGCAGACGTTCTCCTGTGTGGTCCTGCAAGGAGGCATTGTTCCGCATGGCCTCTGCCGGGGATGCATCTGCCCGGGAGTACCTGCAACGCCTTGTTCGTGATTATCCCGGCGATAATGCCATGGATGCCCGCTATGCTGAGCTGCCGGATAAAGCGTCCACGGTGAAAGCCCCCCGGAAGTAACGAGATTGTTTGGAAATGTGTTCGCGTAAGCAAGGAGGTGGATAATGGAAACGGATTGCCGGAATCAATTAACATGGGCAGAGAGACTGGCGCTATTTGTAGAGAGCAAATGGAACATGGGGCATGCAGTCTGGGCGGGGGTGTATTTTCTCGCCTCTCTTGTGCTGTTGCCCGCTGTGCTGATTCTATCTGCCGGTACCGGGATGGCAATACTGGGATACCTGACCGTGGGACTTTATGGGGCAGATGGGCATACCGCCACGACAACTCTGGCCATCAATGTGTTCTGCACGGTGATGGGGTGGTTTGTCTGCTGTTGGTGGTGCATGGTGATACGTTTGTTCTATTGTCACCTGAAGTGGCGACCATATCGAGCTTCCTGCGGGCTTCCGATGGCCGGTCTGTTGGTGCTGGCCGAGCTGACTCTGTTCACAATAGCCCTCTTTATTATAGGGACGGACTATTATTGTATTTATCTGGCTGCCGTTCCCGTGGCACTCATGCTGCTGATAGGGTGTGTATGGTGGGGAAAATAATTGATTTTTACAATAACATACGCTATCGTATACCGTATGAGTACCTTTTCCTGGTCAATGGTGTGCCGCTGGCATGGCTGCTTATCCATCTGATGATGGAGCCTATAGCGGATAATCCGAAAGAAGAGAGACGCTAGTATGAGATGGTTCGCGCTTTTTCAGAGCGGAACCACAATGTAAAAAATGTACCATTGAAACGAGAACAAGGTTTTCTGTCCCGTTAGTCTTGCAGTTGTCCGTAGAGGTCATTGCGGCGGCAGTTCTGCTATTGACGGGGGGCAAATGGGAAGTTGCAGGGATGTACAAAGTGAAATGGACGATGGACAAGGTGGAGAATTCCGCTTGCTCTGCTCGCATGACTTTTCCTTCGTCCATTGTTCTTTGTCCATTGCCCTTCAAATTACCATTTAACGAGCCGTTTTTAGCGATGGCCTAATTCTACATAGGCTTGTATCTGCTGCTTTTTGCGTTGCTCCCAGGGAATGGCGTGTACCTTGTCCTGATAATGCTCGTACTGATGCTCAATACGCTGCATGGCTCGGGTGAGAGAATCCGGCTCTTCCGGGTTGAATATTTCGCCGGTATCGCCCGGGGTAATCAAATCGCGGGCGCAGCCGACGTGTTGTGAGGCCAGGGCGGGCAAACCGTGGTAGAGAGCTTCTTCTACCACCAGTCCCCAGGGTTCATAGAGAGAGGGCAGGATGAAGATGTCGTGCCGGCGGAAAATCTCCGGCAGCTGTTCGTTGGGGACAAAGCCGGTGAGGGTGATGTTGGGGGCATGCAGTCGGCGGATATCCGGCTCCAGCGGCCCGCTGCCGACGATGGTGAGCGGCTTACCGTTGTGTTGGAATTCCCGGGCCAGAGCTACCACGTTCTTGACTGCTATCAGTCGCCCGATAAACAGATAACGCAGAGGTCGGTGGGCTGTTTTTCGTCTTGTTCGGGGGGTGTAGCGGATGAGTCCTACCCCCCCTGTGGGGTGGATGCTCCCCCTGAACCCGGCGCGTTCAAAGAGCTCCCGGTGCGGGATGCCGGAGGGAAGCACGGCACTCATGCGGCTGATGATGCTGCGTTTGATGAGGCCTTTCATCCCGGAGAGGGAGCAATCCAGCACAGAAGATTCGCAGATGAGGGCATTCTTCCTGCGGGGGCTTAGGAACGCATAGGCGTTGAATTCCGGCACAAACCAGCCGGAGAAGAGAACCCGCCCGGCGCGGATGCGGCGCATCAGCTTCAGCAGACGGAAGAACACGCGGAAAGGATTGCGGCGGTGCAAGTCCCCCTCATGCAGAAAAACCACGTCGAACGGTTCGCGCTCAGGAACCTGATTGACGGCTTCACTTCCGTATCCCAGCAATACCAGTAGCAGAGAGTGGTGTTTCGCCAGCTCGCGGCAGAGATTCAGCTTGTAGAAGGAGGGCGTGTTCGTCAGAAAGACGAAATCGTAGTGCGTTTTCATGGTCGGAAAAGGTGGAAGAGTTCGCGGCGTTCTTCCCGCCGCAGGTACAGCAGGAAGAACACGATGGAGGCGTACAGGGTGAATCCGCCGCAGAGGGAAAGGAGCATTCCCCAGTTGGTGCAGGGGATGAACACCGGAATGGCCCAGCCGCCTGCCGCGCAGAGAAACAGCGGGAGCAGGGCGGGCAGGAATACCTCGCGGTAAAAGCGTTGCATCTCCAGCCCGGCGCGGAATGAGTAATAGAGATTGAGCAGCAGCCCGTGCCCCAGAAGCAGGGAGAGAGCCGTGCCGCAGAACATGCCGGGAGCGCCGAACCGCTGCGTGAGCAGGTAGCCCGGAATGACGCAGACAAGAGCCGTTGCCAGCAGAATGAGGGCTCTCCCCCGGTGCAGATGCCGCGCCTGCAGAATGGCTATCCCGGTGTTCTGGCTGAGCGGCAGAATGAGCGGGATAAGAACCAGCAGGGCTCCCCACCAGACCTCTGAGGTATGAGCGCCGATGCTGCTGCCCACCCAGAGCCGCAGAAACTCCCTGCCGAAGAGGCAGAAGCCCGTGAGCATGACCCCGATGATGCAGAGCTGCAGCCGCCCGGCACGAATCATGAGCGAGGTCTGTTCGGCAGGCGTGGCGCGGCTGTCGATACGGTGCATGATTTCCGGCGAGAATACCCCGGAAATGGCGGTGGAGGCCATCATGAAATACCGGGAAAAGGAGAGCCCGAGCGTATAATACACCACCGCCTGCGGCCCGCAGAGCCGTGCCACAATCGGGGTGCCAATCTGCCAATAGAGCAGATCCATGAGCTGGTTGAGCATCACCCAGAACGAAAAGGAAAACATGCTCCGATAAAGCCGTAAATCCGGTTTACGGAACAGAACGCGTGCCCCCAGAGTGCGGACGGCGTAATGCGTTTGCCAGAGCATCAGCCCGAGGTTGAGTGCGAAAGCCAGCCAGGTGAGGGCGGTCGCTTTCCCTCCCAAGTGCAGCAGAAGCAGCGTCAGCCCCACATTCAGCAGTGCCTGCACCAGCCCCGCCAGCCCCGGTGCCAGAAATCGTCGGCAGGCAGACGGCATGGCTGCCAGAGGCCGCAGCGGGAACGCCAGCACGAAGTTGCCCAGCGTAATCAGAAAGAGCACCCGCAGCAAGTGCAGGCTGTCCTCACCCAGTCCGGGGAAAAGGGCGTGCAGGTACAGGTAGCAGATGATACCTGCCGCCAGCGCCAGCAGCCCCATCAGGCTGAACAGCATGACGGCTTGCCCCAGAAAATGCGCCTGCCGCACAAAACGCCCCTTGGCGCGGTATGATACCACATAGCGGGTTACGGTGGCACCCAACCCGAAATCCGTGATACCCAACCAGGCAATCACGGAATTGGCCAGCATGAAAATGCCGTATTCCGTTGTTCCCAGTCGGGAAATAATCAGCGGCGTGAGCAGCAGCCCCATGGCCAGGTTGATACCCATGGAGACGTAATTGAGGATGATACCGGCTTTCAGTTCACGGGACATGGTGCGATGGGGTAGGGGGCGGATTGCAGCAGCGGGGCGGCATCCCAGTGCAGGGGCTTCCAATCGGAAAGCGCGGATTCTGCGCGCTGCAGGGGATGACAATCGACCTGTGCCTGCCCGACGGATTCAAAAAAGTCCCGGAATTTGAATTCGCCGCCGATGGTGCTGCCCGGTGAAATGACGGCCCATGCATGGGGAATCCCATAGGCCGCAGCGGCAATGAGACCGTGCAGCGAGGAGGAGATAATCGCCTCGCAGGAGCAGATGCTATCTATCACATCCGTCCAGTGCTTGTAGTGGCGCAGATTGATGATGGTGCAGCCGGGGTGGAACATCTCGTAGCGCCGCAGCACATCGCTGTTCATATCCTGATAATGGGGAATGATACCCAGCGTGTGTTTGCGACGGATGTTGGCGGGACGGTATACCCGGGGCAGCAACAATGCCGGATCACCGTAGACCGCCGGGCAGTCCACCCCCTTGCTCAGCAGATAGCGTCGCGTGCGGGGACCGCGCACCGCCAGCACCTTTTCCGGTGCTTCCGGCAGTGGGGAATCGCCGGAGAGTACCCCCGCACCCCAGATGACGGTACGGCGGGTGCATTTCAGCCCGATGGTGCTGCCAATCATGAGATATTGACGCTGTAGTCCGAATCGACACAGCCAGGAATAATCGCTGATGCAGACGGCTCTGCGAAAGAGCCGGGGCAGGAAGTAATAGTTCAGTTCGTCTCCCCAGTTGGCGTGAATGGGGCGTGTTCGGTTAAAGGCCACACAGGCGGCCACGTTGAGGTGACGCGGCAGGACTTGTGCCACCAGCGTGCGGAATTGCATGATACGGTTTTTCATGGTGCAGGGGCGATGAGTTGTTCCCATTGATTGAGGATGATGGGCAGGGCAAAGTGTTTCAGGTGCTTGTGGATGTCCTTCTGGTGCGGAAGATTGGTCAGATGTCGGCTGATGGCTTCCTGAATGGCGGCCGTCAGGGCTTTCCGGTGATGACGGGGCAGCACAATACCCCACTCCGGCCTTATCAGCAGCTGGGAAAGGGCCGGGAAGGAATAGACAATCGGGAAACAGGCGAATGAGAGCCCTTCCAGCACCACCATGCTGAACGATTCGTAATCCGAGGGCAGTATCAGCAGCGTTGCCCGTCTGTACAGTTCATCCGGTCGGTTCAGATTGCCCGTAAAGCATACAGAGTGCAGGCGCAGACGCTTTGCCTGCTTCTCCAGACGGGGGCGCTGGCCACCCTCTCCCACGATGGCCAGTTTCCACCCTTTCCGTTCTGCCCCGGAGGCCGCCCAGGCATCCAGAAGATGGTCAACATGCTTGCCCGGTACCAGCCTGCCGACAAACAAGGCCAACGGCTCCTTATCCCGTACCGTTTCCGGGGCGAATACCGCCGGATTGGGGATGCAGCGCACCCGCGTGCTGGGGTGGGCTCCGGTAAAGAGGAAGAACTGCTGCACCAGCGCCGGAGCCGGCACGACAACGGCATCGGAATGTTGCAGCAGGTAGCGGTAGCGTTTGCGGCGGTTTCTTGTGTGCATCCGCTTCAGGAAGGGCAGTTTCAGCCAACGCAGGAGATTTCTCCAACTGTTCAGCGGGATATCCAGGCTGCGGTAGAAGTATTGCAAATCGCCCGTGATGTCGAAATGAATGCAGGTGATGATACGACAGGGATAGGTTAATCGCTCATGGTTCAGAAATAGGATGTCATCGCTGGTACCCGCTTCGTTGATGAGGACATCGATGCAGAGCCTCTCACAGAGTTCGTTCACCCATTGCGCTTTTTCCTCCCGGCTCAGCCCGGCGCAGGTATAGGTACCGACCGGGAGCGGGGAGGTGGTGAGCTCTTCCGTGATGAGGAAGCTGACCTTGTGCCCACGAGCCTGCAAACCATGGGCGATGAGGGCAGTCACCCGCTCCGTCCCGCCTCTGGTGGGACGTATGAGGTTGCCGAAGGAGAAGAGCAGGTTCATGCCTGACGTGATTTTTCGCAGAGAAACTCATCAACAACGGTTCTGTACCACCACGCCTGGAGAAAATGCCAGAGAAAGCCCTCCCTGCCATCCAGGAATCCCAGTCGGATGATATAGCGGTAGACGAAATATCCCGCCGCGCGCCAGAACATCGGCAAGCTGTCATAGCGTGCCTTGTTGCGGCGTTTTCGGTGCAGCGGGTGGGGTAGTTCGTGTCCGATATGATGTTCCCGCAGCATGGTGGCGGCTTCCCGGTGCGCATAGTTCAGGTGCTTGTTCAGCCACTTTTCCAGCGGTTCCAGATTGTTGTCCGCAAAGACAATATCGCCGGAGATGGCACGGCCTTTCGTCAGGACTAGGTGTTCATCCATGGCACGGTATTCGCATTGGGCGCAGCCTTTGCGGAAAACTCTCAGCAGGGGAATCCTGTCGGTGCCGCCGTAGCGGATGTGCCTGCCGAGGAAGTAGCGCAGCCGGTGCAGAACCAGCCCGGTGACATCTTTCGGCTGTTCGTGCAGCAGGTGCAGAAGTTTTTCTCCCTCTCCCGGTAGCAGGTATTCATCGGCATCCAGCCGCAGAATCCACTCCGTGCGCAGCGGCAGGTGCCCCAGCGCCCAGTTGAACTGCTGCGCCTGATTGCCCGGCCAGTCATGCTGCACCAATCGGACGCGGGAAAACTGGCGGCATATTTCCGGGGTGCGGTCTGTGGAGAAGCTGTCTACCACGAATACTTCGCAGCAGAAATCCAGCGCACGTGCCAGGCAGCGGCGTATGTGCTTCTCCTCATTGAAGGTGAGGATAATGGCGCTCAGGGTAGATTGGGGGTATCTCATAATTCTATTTTTCTGTTACGGAGGAATACGGCGGGGTTGCCTCCCACGACTGCCTTGGGTGGCACGGAGCGGAACACGGCTGCGCGGGCACCAACCACGGCACCGTTGCCGATGGTGACACCTTTGCCGATGCAGGCCTCTGCTGCCACCCAGGCAAAATCACCTATGTGGATGGGTGCTGTGATGAGCTCGTGTCCGGGGCTGTCGATATCATGGGAGGCGGTGCAGAGGAAGCAGCGTTGCGAGACGGTGGCATGTCGTCCGATGACGACTTTGTCCACATTGTAGCAGATGACTCCATCTGCGAGACAGCTGCCCTCTGCCATGACCAGATTGCGTGGGTCGCGGATGCGGGCTGAGGCGTAGACATTTGCCCCCCGTGCCAGTTCCGCACCAAACAAGCGGAGTAGAAAAGCCCGCCATGGCAGGAAGATGCGGCCGGGAAACGGCCGGAACAGCAGGAGTCGTGCCAATTCCCAGAAGCCGCGAAACAGCTTGTTGCAGAAGGTGGAATGCTTATTCATGGACAAAATCGGGTTTGCTGGTGTCGCCCAGCAGGTATTGGTAGAGGCGAAGCATTCTGCGTGCGATGCTGGCAGGGCTGAATTGCCGGCGAATGAACTCTTTACCTCGTTTACCCATCTGTCTGCGTTCGTCAGCAGAAAGCCGATAGTAGGCCAGAAGCCCCTCTGCCAGCTCTGCGGATGAGTTGCCTTGCCAGCTGCCGCAATGCAGGTCATTGAGACATTGCCACGGGGTGTGCCGGGAAGCCAGCACGGGTGTGCCGCAGCGTAAGGCTTCTGCAATGCTCATGCCGAAGTTTTCCTGATGGCTCGGGGCACAGAACACATCCAGAGAAGCCAGAGTATCGTATTTTTCCTGTCCGCTCAGAAAGCAGGTGAAGGTGATGTTGCCGCCGATTTGCCCCGCCAGCCGTTGCAGCGATTCCCTGTAGGCCTGCGGTCCGTCGCCCATCACCACCAATTCGGAGTCCGGCAGCTGCAGCAAGCCCCAGGCGCGAATGAGACTTTCAATGTTTTTGATGGGATGAAGCCGTCCCAGATAACCGACTCGGAATGTCCGATGCGGGGTGGCCTCCGGCTCTTGCGGAGGTTCTGCTACGGGCAGGGGGATGATGCCGATTCGGCTGCGGGGAAGGATTTTTTTTACATGGTGCATTTCCTGCTCCGAGGTGACGTGAATACAGGCGGCCTGCTCCAGATCGCGGAGCTGGAAGAGCTTCATCATGAGTTTTTTCATCATCTCGTGGCGCTGCAGTGCCTCCGGGTACAGCATGCCGTGGGTGGAGATGATACAGGGGGTATGGTGTCGCTGTGCGTGAGTGCAGGTCGCGTGGTTTACATCCATCCACAACCCGTGAGTGTGATAGATATCGGCCCGCTTCCCACGTAATTCACGGCGCAGTCGTGTGGAAATCCGCATGGACGAAAAGCCCGGGTCGCGCTCGGAGCGGGTGAGAATATCCGTGCAGATACCGGCGGAGCGGAGTCCGTTGACCAGAGCCGCTGTGCAGGTGGTGGTACCGCCGCAGCCGGGGTGCATGGAATCAATGGTATGGAGGACTTTCATGCTGTTCGGTGCCTGAGTAGTTGGGAAATGAGTTGCTGCCAGAGTTGTCCCGTGCGTTCCGGTGAAAATTGTTCTGCGCGTTGTTTTGCCGCCTGTTGCAACACACGCCGCAGCTGTTCCCGATTCATCAGGGAGGCCAGACTGCGGGCGTAGGCTTTTTCATCAAACGCCGGCACCAGAAGTCCGTTCCTCATGTGAGAAATGAGGTCATGTACGGCAGGGTAGCTGTCGAATGCCACAGGAATGCATCCGTACTGCATCCCCTCCAGCAAGACCATGCCGAATCCCTCATAGTAAGAGGTCAGACAGATGATGGCGGCTTCCCGGTAAAACGGCTCCGGGTCGCAGCAACCGTGAAAACGGCACCGCTCCAGCCCCAGCTCCTCTGCCATGGCCTTATTCTTTTCCAGATCCGGCCCATCCCCCAGCAGGTGCAGTTCCCAATCGGGGAAATCGGCTTCCGTTCTGGCCCAGATGCGGATGAGCTTATCAACGCCCTTGGACCGGTTTTCCATGCGCCCGACATAGAGTACCATTTTCTTTTTGGTAGGAATGGTTGCGGGCGGAGTGTAGTGGGTACAGTTGGCAATGACGGAGAGCTTATCGCCGTGCGGGCAGAGTTCCAGAAAATCCGTCACCGCAGAGGGGGAGAGGGTGACGATGCTGTCGTAGTTGCGGTTCAGCAGGGTATAATCACGGCGTTTTCGTTGTCTGGCCAGATGTTGTCTCAGCGTGAGCAGCGGGCCGTTGTAGAGCGAGGAAAGCACAGCGTTGGGAATGGCTTTGTGCTTGAAGTGCCTGTAATGGCGCAGGGCAGCCCCGGCAGAACTGTGCTGCACGGCGATGTAGCATTGCTCCTTGTGGCGAAGCTGGTTCCGGCTGCGGAAAAAGCCGTGTGCACCGATGATGCCACCTTCTTCCTGGTCAATGACGATGTCGGGCCTGACGGTGTCGAGAAGCTGTTCATAGTAGCTTGAGCTGCTTTCATCGGTCGGTAGATAGTGGATGTCGCAGGGGCATTGGTAGGGGGCGTCCATGCGGTTGTGATAGCGGCAGAGGACGCTGACCCGGTGCCCCAGTTGTTGCAGCATGCGGATGAGCGAATCGGTGACGCGCTCCATGCCTCCCTGGTGGATGTAGGGCTCGTTGATGTTGTAGATGAGGATAGTGGCCATGGTGAAAATCAGGTCTGAGGGTTTAACGATGCGGAGATGCAGCTCCAGAGAAGTACGCAGAGGATGCTCCCGGCAGAGATGAGGTAGCCCTCAAATATCATGTGAATGCAGAAGAATATCAGGACACAGACGGCAAGCGGTGGGAAGGGCGTGGCCTGCATCCCCCGCCGAAGCGCATGAGCAAGCACCGCCAGCAGCGGCAGGGTTCCCGTCAGTCCCAGCATGGACAGGCAGCCCAGATAGGACGAACCGGGCTCGATGCTGCCGCTCTGCAGGCTGTGGTCAAAGGTGATGATGCTCTGGGAGGCAAAGCCCACGCCGAAGAACGGG
This sequence comes from Akkermansiaceae bacterium, assembly GCA_015061985.1. Lineage (GTDB taxonomy): Bacteria > Verrucomicrobiota > Verrucomicrobiia > Verrucomicrobiales > Akkermansiaceae > Akkermansia. Next base: position 23,103 of record SUVN01000016.1, on the reverse strand, counting down.
TGCTCTGCGAATTCCTGCCAACGGTCTTCCCAAAGTTCGCTTCGGGAGCTGAAGATGCTGCCGGCTTCCCGGGCAGAATCCATTTTATGAAGAATTCCCTCCAGGAGCTCCCCGGAAAAAGGGAGCAACAGCAGACAGCCCAGCCCGCCTAGCAGGAGCATCATGCTGCGGCCGCGCGGCAGGTGCAGGATGAGATAAAGCGTGCCTGCTCCCGTTGCCAGCAGCGCCGAGCGAGAGGAGGCCAGCAGGATGGAGATGAAACATGCCCCGGCGGCAATGAAAAGCAGTATGGGTATGGTGCCGGATTCCGCATAGCGGTGCATGATGCGATGCATGGCGTACAGAAAGCCGATGGCGGCCACCGGCCCCAGAATCATGGAGTGTGGGGTCAGCCCGGAAAATTGCCCGGCACCGAGGTTGAGTCCGATGGCGGCACCGCAGGCAGACAATGCCCCGACAATCAGACAGCAGGCGGCGAGATGCTGAAAGAGTCTCCGGGACAGTTCCGCATTATATATTCCGCCGAACAGCGGCCCGATGCCGGCCAGCAGGAGCGCGAACATGCCCAGCCGTTCCCACGGACGGAATATCGGCAATGGGTTATTGAGCAGAATCCCGATACCGGCACAGATGAGCCCCAGCAGCAGAAGAATCGATGCGTTTTCGGCTCTGCGGAAACGAAGCAGCGGCAGTATGAGCAGGACTCCGTAATAGAGAAAGTCCAGCCGCGCCAGCGGAGCCAGCATGAGCGGCAGAATGCCGATGGTGGCGGCGGTAGCCGCAATGGAATGCTGCTTCATACGCTGAGATAGAGACGTTCATAGGCATCTGCCATGGCGCGCACGGAATAGTGCCCTGCCGCGTATTCTCTGGCATCTGCCGCTTTGTGGCGTGTTTCTTCCGGGTGCCCGGCCATGTATTCAATGGCATCGGCACATGATTCCGGTGAATCGGTGGTGAACAATTCCCCCAGTTCTCCCTGCCGGATGACCTCTGCCAGCGCAGGGCAGTCTGATACCAGCACCGGCAGCCCGGCGGCCATGCCCTCTGCCACGGCCAGCCCGAATCCTTCTGACCGCGAGGGGTGTACCATGATATCGTAGCCGGACAGGCGGCGGTATATTTCCTGCCGCGGGAGTTGCCCACGGAAATGCACCACGCGCTGCAAGCCCAGCTGCTGTACCAGCGCTTCCAGCATCGGCCGCCCCGCGCCGTCACCCAGTAAATCCAGCTCGCAGTGCAGGGGATGCTCGCGGAGCCTCAACAGGTGAATGGCGCGTATCAGGATGTCCTGCGCTTTGTCTGTAGGATCCAGACGTGCCACATTGACCAATTTCAACGGATAGTGAATATGGCGAGCCGGAGTGAGCTGCTCGGTGTGGATGCCGTTGTGTATCATGGCCGTGTGGTGAAGCCTGTATTGCTTTTTCAGGCTTTGGCAGACGGCGGAGGAAATGCCTACCACCTTGTCAGCCAGTTTCAGCGCCAGATGGGTGAGAACGGAGCGGGAACCGGGCATGCCGTGGACGGTGATGATGTGGCGGGCCGGGTAATGGATGAGCAGCCGGTTGCGGTGCAGGTGGTAGTGCAGCACATCCGGCCGGAGCTGCTGCATCAGCCGATGAAGCCGCAGCATATAACGCGGGGAGAGGCTGCGGGGCGGCCTGTGCAGGCGGTGAACGCCGATGCGGGTATCAAGCTGTTGCAACAGAGCTTCGTCTCCCTCTCCGTGGAGTATCAGCAGGTGGACACGATGTGTCTCTGCCTGACGGTTGGCCAGGTCGCATACCAGCATTTCTGCCCCACCGGGCATGAAGGAGGTAACAATGTGGATAATAGTCATGCGGGTTCTTGTTGAAAGAGTTGGAGGTATCGTTTTACGCAGGTGTCCATGGAATACGCGGCGTAGGATTGTTTGCTTGCGGCAGACATGCGGCTACGTTGCTCTGCCGGCATGTCGAGGGCGGTCTGTAAGGCTTCTTCATAGGCCTGTTGTGAGCAGTCTTTTGCACAGAGCCCATTGATGCCGTGCTGAATTTTATTGGGTACATCCCCACAGGGGGTACAGACGGGAATCAAGCCGGCAAAAAAAGCTTCTATCAGCACCAGCGGGCCGCTCTCCGTCAGGGAACTCAGACAGAAGAAATCCGCTTCGGACATGTAGGCCGGGATGTTATTTTTCTGCCCGAGGTAGTGAATCCGCTCATGCTTCAGCAGTGGCATGAGACGGCGAAAATAGGCTTCATCCGGGGCGTTGCCGATGAGTACCAGCTCTACGTTGGCACCGTTGTTGCTCATCTGCTGTACGACCCGGCAGAGCATGTGCTGGTTCTTGACCGGGGTGAGGTTGGATACATGCAACAGGATGCTGCCCCCATGCCGTTGGCGGATGGCGGCCATTTGTCGGTGGGCGTTTTCATCGTAGAGCCGGTGCTTCTGCAAATCGCGCCCGAGGGGGATGACCGGGGTCGGGAACGTCAGCGAATCGGCCACAAAGGAAGAGTTGGAAATCACCCGGCACAAGCCGCTCCGCAACAGCGTGTATTCCGTGATGATTCTGATGAGGCGGGAGGGGATTTCAAACCCGGCTTCACTATGCAGGGTGTAGAAATAGCGGCTTTTGCGATAGCTGAGGATGGACAGGGCTGCGTATTGCAGGGCAGAGGCTGTATGCAGATGCACCACATCTGCCTGCTCCTGTTGCAGCAGCTTCCTCAGCCGCCGGGGCAGCCCGAGGTCGATGCCGGGCTTTTTCCCGGCCTCCAAGAGACGCACCTGTTCCGATAGCCCCGCCCTGCCGTTCTCGCTGACAGGGTAGAAGACGATTAACACTACCTCGTGCGTCTGCGCAAGCCGGTTGCAGAGGTCAACCACGAAGCGTGTGACGCCGCAAAGTTCCAAAACGGGCATGATTTCAGCGATTTTCATGGTGCTTCACGAGTGAAAAGGGATATTTTGGACAGAAAACGGCTGACGGGGTAGTGCCAGGGGTATGGGATGGCGTTTTTTCGGAAAGCCTGTTGATTGAGGCGGGTGTTTCGCAGGATGGCGCGTATGCCGGAGGTGGAAACCCCGCCTATCCTCATTTCGATGAGCTTTTCCGGGATGTAACAGGTCCGGATGTGGTGCTTTTCGATGAAGCGGAGCATCAGCTCAAAATCCGCAGCTGTTCCGGCGTTGCAGTCAAAGGTGCCGAATTGCTCAAAGCATTTCCTGCGGCAGTAAAAGGTGGGATGCGCCGGCATCCATCCCCGCTGAAATGCCCCGGGGCGGTAGGCATGCCCCGCCCAGTGCCTGGTGATATGGCCCTGCGCGTTGATGAAATCGAGGTTGGCGTGGACGGCATCTGCTTCCGGATGCCGGGAGAGGGTGCTATCTATGGTGTCCAGCACCGACGGGTGGTGATAGACATCATCTGCGTTCAGAAAGCCGATGGCATCCCCGGAGGCCATTTGCAAGCCTTTGTTCATGGCATCGTATATGCCTTTGTCGCGTTCGGAAATCCAGCGCAGGCGCGGGCCGAAGAACTGCTCACAGTGATGCAGCAGTTCCTGCGTTCCGTCATTGCTGTTGCCGTCAATCACGAGGTATTCGAAATTGCGGTGCTTTTGCTGGAGGATGCTGAGGATGGTGTTACTCAGGTTACGGACGCTGTTGTAACAGACGGTGATGATGCTCAGTTTCATGAGATGAGGTTGTTCTTCCGGGGCGAGCGGAAGGCTTCGGGGGTTTGTTCAATGCCGTCGTGCTTCAGCACCTTATTGAAAGTTTGCAGCAGTATCCACAAATCGGTCTGTGGGGCAAGATGACGCTGGTATATCAGGTCATAGCAGATGCGTTGGCGAAAGGGAATGTCGTTTCTGCCCAGCACCTGTGCCAGCCCGGAGATACCGGGGCGCAGCTTCATGCGGCGCTGCCGGGTGTGTCGGGGAAAATGCTGCATCTGCTCCGGTATCCATGGACGCGGGCCGATGAGAGCCATATCGCCGTTGATGACGTTGAGTATTTCCGGCAGCTCGTCCAGGGAGCTGCGCCGCAGCAGCGCGCCGATGCGAGTCGTTCTCTGTTCATCCGGCAGGAGCTTTCCGTCTCTGTCGCGCTGCTCGTTCATGGTTCTGAACTTGATGAGGCGGAAGGGTATGCCGTGGCGGCCGATTCTGGTTTGCAGGAAAATCGGATTGCCGCCCTGTATCAGCCACAGCAGCAGCGCAATGCTCAGCAGCAGGGGCAGCAGCAGAATGAAGCCTATGACGGCACAGAGCCATTCTATCGGTCGTTTGAGGTGGTGTTGGTACAGTTGCGAAACCGGGGGTAGTTGGTGGGTTTTCATGGGGTGTCGGGTCAGGGGTTCAGGGGAAGCTTGGCGAATGCGTTTGGTGTGTGGGCATCGGAGCCCCACCGGTAGTAGAGCTTTTCGCGGTGCAGGGTCAGGCACAGATCGCGGGCGGTTTTGCCGTAGAGACCGCCGAGGGAGCCTATGTTGCCCTGAAAGTGAATGCCGAGCTGATGCAATCGCCGGAAATCGTCTGCGGACAGGTGCCGATGGTAGCGTTCCGGGTGAGCCAGGACGGGGATGTAGCCGTGTGCCCGGATATCGCAGAGTGTGTCTGCCCAGCCCATGGGGAGTTGCCCTGTGGGCATTTCCACCAGAAGATGCGGTCGCGAATCGCCCGCAACGGGCCAGGGGAGCAGTTGTTCCCGACGGAGGAGCCGGGGGAAGCGCTCGTCTATCATGTATTCGGCAGACAGGTGTAACCGGAAATCGGGGTGTGATGCTGCTGCCAGCTCCCTGAACTGTTCAAAATGCCGGCGGAGCCCCACCGGCTCATTTTGCGGGAACCGCAGGGAGATGTGCGGCGTGCAGATGCATTCCCGCAGCCCCATGGCTTTCATTCCGGCAATCAGGCGCAGGGCATCTGCGTGGCAGCGGATACCGTCATCAACCTGCGGCAGCAGGTGGCAGTGCGTATCGCACGCCTCCGGCAGGAGCTCGCGGGTGCGGTATTGTTTGCGGAACAGTCTGAGCATGGCCTGTATCATGATGCCGTGTGGTGATAGTGCCCGTATCCATAGCCGTAGTAGCTGTAGGCGGCGGTTCGGAAATTGACGGCGTTGAGTACCACGGCGGTGGGAGGAAGCTTGCCGCTGCGCGTGAGATGCTGGATGCGCCGCATGTGGCTTTGCTGGATTCTTCCGGCGCGTACGACATAGAGGGCGATGTCCGATTGGGCGGCCAGCAGGTCGGTGTCTGCCAGAATCCCGTAGGGAGGTGCATCCAGAATGACGGCATCATACCGGCTTTGCAGGTGGCGCAGCAGCGCTCCCAACAGGGGCTGGGTGAGCAGCGTGACCGGTTCCGGCACGTTCGCTCCGGAGTAGAGGATATCTGCCCTTCCGGCCAGTCCCATGGTGCCGGGCAGGGGGTGGAGCACTTCTCCCGCATCCTTGACCTCGCGCAGCAGCACGTTGCTCAGCCCCCGTCTGCCGTTGCCGTCCAGCGCTTGCGACAGGGATTTTTTTCGCAAGTCCGCATCGATGAGCAACACGCGTTTTCCCGTGCGGGCATAGGTTGCCGCCAGATTGGCGGAGATGAAGGTTTTCCCCTCATCAGGGGTGGTGGAGGTGACGAGGATGATGTGCCCACCCTCTTCCGGGCGGGGCAGGAAGTTATCGATGTTGTTGCGCAGGATATGGAGGCATTCAGCCATGGTGGATTGTGCATCCTGGAGGATGAAACAGCGGCGCTTGCGCTCCTTGCGGGTAAGGACGGGCAATTCTGCCACAAGAGGAAGGGTTGAGCATTCCTCCATATCGTGTTTGTTTCTGATGCGGGTGTTGAGGAATCCCAGCCCCAGCAGGCTGATTCCGCAGAGGGTGGCACCGCCGGCAGACCCGGCGGCCACGAGGGCCGCGGTGCGCGGAGCAATAGGCTCATCGCTGCCGTGGGCGGTTTCCAGCACGCGGGCTGTGGGGGAGGCGATGGCGAGGGCGAGTGCGTTTTCCTGTTCCTTGGTCAGCAGGAGCATGTAGAGGGCTTCTTTCACCTTTTGCTCCCGCAGCAGGGGTTGCAGCTTCAGCTGCTCATCTGCCGTGGAGGCCATTCGGGCTTCCAGCTCGCGTTGCTTGTTCTGCAGCTCTGCCAGCTCTATGTTGAGCGCGGAGCAATAGGAGTTGAGTGATTGCCTCGCAGCCTTCAGTGCGGAATCCATCTTTTCGCGCAGTGCGGCCGCTACGGGATTTCGGGAGCCCGCGCTGGCAGCATAGCGTGCGTATTCCAGACATGCCTCGTTGTAGAGCGACACCTTGTCAGCGATGCTTTCGGTGAGTTGGCCTGCCGTGTTGAGGAGGGAGCCGTCGGCTGCCTTGCTCTCGAACTCCTCGGCCATGGTTTCGGCCAGCTTCAATTGCGTTTCCTTATTGAATATCTCCTGCGCCAGACTCTGCGACAGCTGAAAATCTGCTTCCAGCATGGATTCGGCGTGTGGCGTGGCGGGGTGATTCTCCCGGGATTCCCGAATGCGCTCGGCCACGCTTCCCAGTTCATGCCCCAGTTCCTGCAGCCGCGCCATGATGAATCGCTCGGTCTTGCGGGCGGCATCGCTGCGTTCTTCCTGCGTGTGGCGGTTATAGGCAACAATCAGCTCGTTGAGAATATCCTCTGCCTTGTCGGGATGCCCGCTGGTTATGGTGATTTCCAGCATGGAGGCATCCTTGAGGTCGGGTCGGGTCACGGTGAGGGCTGCCAGCAGACTTCTGGCGGTGTCCGGCACGGTGTTCCGGCAGACATGCAGCGGCTCGCCGAAGCTTTCTTGCCTCATCTGTGCCGTGGGGGTGATGCGCATGGTTGCCTGGGGTATCTCCACCAGTTCCCCGTATTGTGCGCTGATTTCGTGTGGAATACCCTCATCCGTGTAACGCAGCCGCAGCTCTCTGTCGTTGACGGGAATGACTTGCATTCGGATGCTGTCCGGAGTATTAACCCGCTCGAAATGCACTTGTACCGGGCTTTGATTATAAATATCCACCAGACGCAGACCAATGGGTTGGCTGTAGCTGATGTTGAGCCGCAGTTTTTCCACCACATGCTGCATGAGAGCCGTGGATTTGAGTATGTAGCTTTCATTGGCCAGATTGGCGGCTCCGGTGTCTGCCCCCAGTTCATGGAGGATGCGCTCGGATGCTTCCTCGCGGGTGTTGCTGTCATCTCGCATCATGACGCTGGCAACCTTTCGGTACACCTGCGGCTGGCCGGCTGTGTAATAATAACTACCCATGCCACCCAGCAGGGCAAACAACAGTATCAGCCACCAGAATCGGCGGAATAGCCCTGAGAGCATTTCTGCCGTCAGCTGTCCGGTGCCGGTGTGGGGATGTTCCGGGGGGGCTGGCTTCATGGTCTGGCGCGGAAGGTGGTTAGCAGGCAAGTGCGATGATGGCAAGGATGATGCTGACCCCGGAAATGCCCCAGGAGTACCATTGTGCAGCATCGCTTCGGGTGTTGATTTTCCGGTCAGAGGGGGAGACATAGATAACATCATTCTGCCGGATGTAATAGTACGGGGATCGGAACAAATCCTTGCTGCGCAAATCGAGTTTGGCAACTTCCCGTTTTCCGTCTGTTTCCCGCACCAGCATCACTTCCCGATTCCCGTCAATGGTGAGGTCGCCCGCCTGAGAAATGGCTTCCAGGATGGTGACCCGCTCGCCTTCCACACTGTGAACCCCCGGGTTGTTCACTTCGCCCAGCACGGAGAACTTGAAATTGAGGATTCGGACGTTGACGGATGCATCCTGAATGTAGTCAGCATTCTTCAGGGCGGCGGCAATGTCTCTGCCCAGTTGGCTGCAGCTCTTGCCGGCGGCGCGGATGGTGCCGATGACCGGCAGCACGATGTTGCCTTGCGAGTTGACCAGATAGCCTTGCCGCCTGTCCGTGCTCCCATTGCTGCTGCCCATTTCCGCTGCGGCAAAGGGGGCGGTCAGTTCCGGCTGGCGGCAGCTGACGCTGATGCTCAGCAAGTCATCTTTCTGGATGAGCGTGTGGTAACTCTGTTTCAGGGCGCTGCCCTGTGGATTGACTCCTTGCAGGTAGACGACTTCCTTGGGGCTGACGCAGGCGGTCTGCAGGAGCATGACGCTCAGCAGCAGGATGGTGTATAGGGTGGTCTTCATGGCTGCGCATTATACATAAAGCCACACAGAAAATCCACATCTGTTACTATGCTCCATTCTATTTGTTGGTTCGGTAACTCTCTCTTTCCCGCCGTCTTTCTGCGTACTTATTCTGCGCTTGCCAACAGGTGGGGAAAGGTGTACACTACCCGTCATGAACATCAAGCTTTTCAAAGACCTCTGCGAGGCTACCGGCGCTCCCGGTTTTGAGTATGCCATCCGTGACCTCATCATCAGCGAGATGACTCCGCTGGCTGATGAAATCTCCGTGGACAACATCGGCAACGTGACCGCCCTCATCAAGGGTAAGAGCTCGGAGAAGACCATCATGTGTGCTGCTCACATGGACGAAATCGGCTTCATTGTCCGCCATATCGACGATAACGGCTTTATCCGCATCCTGCCTCTGGGCGGATTCGACCCCAAGACGCTGACGGCTCAGCGCGTGATGGTGCATGGCAAGAAGGACCTCCCCGGCTGCATGGGTGTGAAGCCCATTCACGTGATGAGCCCGGAGGAGCGTACCAAGATGCCCGCCGTCACCGATTATGTAGTTGACCTCGGTCTGCCGAAAGATGAGGTTGTCAAGTATGTGTCCGTGGGCGACTCCATCACCCGCGTGAGCGACCTCGTGGAAATGGGCGACTGCCTGAATGTGAAGAGCATCGACAACCGTGGCGGCTGCTTCATGCTGATTGAGGCCGTGCGTGCCATCATCGCCTCCGGCAACCGCCCGGATTATGACCTCTACGCCGTCTTCTCCGTGCAGGAGGAAGTCGGCCTGCGCGGTGCTCAGGCTGCCACTCTGTCCATCCAGCCCACCTTCGCCTTTGCTCTGGACGTGACCATCGCCTTTGATACCCCCGGCTCCGGCGCACACGACAAGTGCACCGAGCTGGGCAAGGGTACGGCTATCAAGGTGTACGACGGCACCCTCATCACCGACCCCCGCATGGTGAAGTTCATGACTGCTCTGGCAGAAGAGGGCGAAATCCCCCACCAGCTGGAGCTTCTCTCCGCCGGCGGTACAGATGCCGGTGCCATGCAGAAGTTCACGAGCGGTGGCTCCATCTGCGGCGCTATCTCCATCCCTGTCCGCAACGTGCACCAGAGTATCGAAATGGCGCACAAGGTAGACGTGCAGGCCAGCGTGGATCTGCTGACCGCCTGCTTCACCTCCCTCTCCCGTTGGGACTGGAGCTGGAAACAGGGCGAGCGCACCCTCGCGCCTAAGGCCTGATAGTGCAGTAAAGTATCATTCTGACAGCGGGTGACGGTTCTTCCGGCACCCGCTTTTTTTCGCCGGATGATTCGCCGTTGATGACAACCCAAGTTGAGCTGTTTCCGCAATAGTTATGGGGTGGAGGCAGATTTTATCATCGAGAAAGATGGGTGTATTTTCCCTCTGGAGGTCAAACGCAGCAGCAGCCCGACGCTTTCCGATTTGAAAGGTGTGAAATCCATTTCCGCCGGGCAAAGCAGAAATCAAGCCCGGTGGGGTGCTCTGTTCTGCTACGGAATTGCTGCCTCCGGGCAAGGGGAATGTTGCTCGGCTCTATGAGTCGTGTTTTGATTCTTTAGAAACCGTAACTTAATTCATGCAAGCCTGTTTTGATAATTTGGCCGCATGAGACGACCATTTTGGTGGTGGTGGGCTATTTATTGCTCCATTTGGCGGGGTAGGTTGCACGGTACAGGAAAACCGCCTTTTCCGGGAGGAGAAAAGGCGGCTGAAGTATTGCGAAGTGAGGGGGTATTACTCCAGCTCGGCTCGGATGAAGGGGGCGGTGATGCTGTCCTTGCTGCGGGCTACCTGACGGACGGTGCCCTGAGCAACGATGGTGCCGCCTTCCTCTCCTGCGCCGGGGCCGAGGTCGATGATGTGGTCTGCCTCGCAGATGAGTTCGGTGTTATGCTCAATGACCACGACGGTGTTGCCCATTTCCACCAGACGGCGCAGCACTTGTACCAGCAGTCGGACATCATGCGGATGCAGCCCGATGGTGGGTTCTTCAATCAGATAGAGGTCCTGGGGCAGGGCGCGACCCTTTCGGATGGCGGTGAGCGCGGCGCGGCGGCCTTTGATGAGTTCGGAGACGAGCTTGATGCGCTGAGCCTCGCCGCCGGAGAGGGTATTGCTGGCCTGACCGAGGGTCAGGTAGCCCAGCCCCGTCTCGCAGAGCAGTTTCAGCGGGTCTGCGAGACGCGCCTGCCCGGCGAAGAACTCTGCCGCTTCCTCCATGTTCATATTGAGCACCTCCGCGATATTCCTGCCCTTGTAGCGCACCTGAAGCGTGCGGGAGTTGTAGCGGGCACCTCGGCAGGTTTCGCAGGGCACGGAGCAGGGGGGCAGGAAGTCCATTTCCTGCTTGCGGAAGCCCGTTCCCTTGCAGGATTCGCAGTTACCAGCGGCGGTGTTGAAGGAGAAGCGCCCGGCATCGAATCCCAGCCGCCGCGCATCTGCACTCTGGGCAAAGAGCTTGCGGATTTCATCAAAGATACCGATGTAGGTGGCGGGGGTGGAGCGCGGTGTTTTCCCCAGCGGGGATTGGTCAACCTGATAGAGCGCCCGGACGGAATCCAGCCCCTTATCCGTTTTCCAGGCGGCGCGTTCCTCACGGCTGATGCTGCCGCCCAGCGCATGACGCACCGCCGGTGCAAGGGTTTCGGAGATGAGTGAGGTCTTGCCCGCGCCGGAGGAACCGGTCACCACCGTGAATCGCGCCCGGGGAATGCGCAGCGTCACATCCTTGAGGTTGTGCAGATTGCATCCCGTCAACTCCAGCCATTCGGCCTCCTTGATGGGTAGCCATTTGCCGCAGAAGGGGTGTTTTTCCTTGTGCCGCAGAGCCTTGCCGGTGACGGAATGCGGATTGAGCTCCACCTCGGCAAAGCTGCCCTGCGCCACGATTTCCCCGCCATGCACGCCGGCACCGGGTCCCAAATCAATGATATGGTCGGCGCGGTGCATGGTTTCCTCATCATGTTCCACCACGAGTAGGGTGTTGCCGCGTTGTTTCAGCGTTTCGAGGGTGGAAAGCAGGCGCTCATTATCGCGGGGATGCAGCCCGATGGTGGGCTCATCCAGCACGTAGAGAACGCCCCGCAGTTCTGACCCCAGCTGAGCCGCCAGGCGAATGCGCTGCGTTTCGCCGCCGGAGAGGGTGGTGGCGGCGCGGTCGAGGGAGAGGTAGCCCAGCCCGACCTGTTGCAGGAAGCGGAGTCGGGGGACTATCTCTGCCATGACGTTGCGGGCGATTTCTGCCTCACGCCCCTCAAACTGCCAGGTTTCGAGCAGTTGAAGCGCCTGCGAGGCACTCAGCTCTCCTATGGAAGCGATATTCCTGTCGAACAGCGTGACGGCCAGCGCAAAAGGATTGAGCCGGTGCCCGTTGCAATGCGGGCAGGGGGTACTGCTGTCCTCTTTTGCTGCGGCTTTCTCCACCTCTCGGTCGTATCGCAGCTCATGCTCCAGCCGGCTTTCCTTATCTTCGTCTTTGAGTCGAATGTTGCTGATGCGGCCGTGTCCCTGGCAGTGGGTGCACCAACCGTGCGGGCTGTTGAAGGAGAAGGTGGAAGGCTCCGGCGCGGCATAGCTCTTGCCGCAGTCAGGGCAGGTGAGGTGCGTGCCCAGCAGTCGGGTGGAGCCGTCTCCTCGAATGAGCCGGATGAATCCGTCCCCCATTTCCAGGGCGCGGCTGACGGTTTCTGCCAGCGTGGCAAAGTCGCAGTCATCGCCGTTCATGCTGATGCGGTTGCCCTGCACCCGCAGCTCTGCCAGCACCACATCAATATCGTGGTTGGAATAGCGATCCAGCGGCGTGAAAGCCTCCGGTGCCACCAGTTGCCCGTCTGCCCGCAGCCATGGGTATTTCTTTTTGGCTGCCCAGCGGGCGAGGTCGGCATAATGCCCCTTGCGGTTGCGCACTACCGGGGCGGCAATCATGAGACATTCCGGCTTCTGCTCCAGCTCCTGTGCCACCAATGCCTGAATCTCTCCGGGTGAACGCCGCCCCACGGGAACGCGGCAGTCCGGGCAATGCGGCTGCCCAACCTTGGCATAGAGGAGTCGGAGGAATTGCCAGATTTCGGTGATGGTGCCTACGGTGGATTTGCAGCCGCCGCGGGTGCGGTTCTGTTCAATCGCCACGGTGGGGGGAAGCCCGGTCAGGCGGTCGATATCCGGTGTTTCCATCTGTTCCGTGAACTGGCGGGCGTAGGGGCTCATGACGTCCATGAAGCGCTTCTGTCCCTCCGCAAAGATGATATCAAAGGCGAGGGTGCTCTTGCCGCTGCCGGAAAGGCCTGTCACCACGGTCATGGCGTTGCGTGGGATGTCTGCATCAATGTTCTTGAGCTGGTGGTGGCGCGCGCCGCGCAGGGCAATGACACCCTCCGGCACGGCATCCGTCATCGGCTCTGCGGCAGTGGCCACGGGGGCGGGTTCATTTCGCAGTGCAGCTGCCAGGAAGGCGGCGGTGTAGCTTGCGGGCACGGTCGCCACTTCTTCCGGGGTGCCCTGTGCCACGATATTGCCGCCGCCGGTGCCGCCCTCGGGGCCCAGGTCAATCACATAGTCGGCGCATTTGATTAACTGCAGATTATGCTCGATGACCAGCAGGCTGTTCCCGCGCTCCACGAGCCGGTCAAACACCTGCAACAGCACCTCTAAATCACGGAAGTGGAGCCCGGTGCCGGGTTCATCCAGTATCAGCAGCTTGCCTTTGCCACCGGGGGCGTCTCCCACCGAATCCACCAGTATGCGGGCGAGTTTGAGGCGCTGGTTCTCCCCGCCCGAGAGCGTGTTGAGCGGCTGTCCCAGCCCCAGATGCCCCAGCCCGACCTCGACCAGAAGCCTCAGGCGCTCGGCAATGCGGCGGGCGCGGGCGTTTTTCTCGCGGGCAAACAATTTCTGCGCAGAGGCGATGTCCATGGCCAGCATTTCTGCCATATTATACCCCAGCAGGGTGAGCGTGAGAGCCTGCGGGGTATAACGCGTGCCATGGCAGAGGGCGCAGGGCACAAAGATGTCCGAGAGGAACTGCATTTCCACCTTTTCCTGCCCGAGCCCGGCGCAGCGGGGGCATCTGCCGTCTCCGCTGTTGAAGGAGAAGTAGCCGGGTTTCAGACCGCGTGCCTGGGCGGCCGGTTCGGCCACAAAGAGGGCGCGGATGTCCTCGAATACGCCGATGTAGACCGCCGGGGTGGAGCGGGGGGTGCGCACGATGGGGCTCTGGTCCACCAGCACGACATCTTCCGGCGAATCAATGCCGCTGATGCTCTGCACGCGGACCTCATCTTCATCGTCCAGCTCATCGCGGTGCAGGCTGCCGTAGAGTACCTGACAGGCCAGGGAACTCTTGCCGCTGCCGGAAACACCCGTCAGGCAGGTGTAGACCCCCAGCGGAATATCCACATCCAGTTGGTGCAGATTGTGACACTCTGCACCGCGAATGCGGATGTGCCCGCGTGGTTTCCTGCGGCGGGCGGGCAGGGGAACGCTGCGTTTTCCGCTCAGGTATTGTCCTGTGAGGGATTCCGGGGCGGCGGCGATGTTGCCCGGAGTGCCGGCATACACCAGTTCTCCGCCGGAAGCTCCGCTGCCCGGCCCCATGTCCACCAGATAATCGGCAGCGCGCATGACGGCTTCCTCGTGCTCCACGACTACCAGCGTGTTACCGCGGTCAGCCAGCCGCCGCATGGCGGAAATCAGTCTGGCGGTATCACGGGAGTGCAGCCCCACGGTCGGTTCATCCAGCACAAAGAGGGTTTCGGTGAGTGCCGCGCCCAGACAGGCGGTGAGGCTCACGCGCTCAATTTCGCCGCCGGAGAGCGAGCGGGTCAGACGGTTGGCGGCAATGTAGCCCAACCCCACTTCGCAGAGGTAAGCCACGCGGCTGCGCAGCTCGCGCACGGCCTGTTGCAGGGAGCGGTCATCCTGCGCGGAGGGTAACACATGCTCATCCAGCCAGGGCAAAAGTTCGTCCATGGGCAGCGCCTGTACCTGCGGCACGGTCAGCCCTCCGATGGTAAAGGCCAGGGCTTCCGGGCGCAGCCGCCCGCCCTGACAGGCGGGGCATACGCTGTAAACGCGGTAGTAGGCCAGGAATACACGCACCGACATCTTGTGGGCGTGCTTCTCCATGTCATCGAAAATGCCTTTGTACCCGTACCACAGCCCCATGTCAGAGGCGGTCCAGGGGTCGATATCGCCGCAGTTGCCGTAGAATACCCAGTCCTGCTCCTTGCGGGTGAGGTCTTGCCACGGCACGTCCATTCGCACGGCTTTGGAACGCCTGTTGGCTTTCACAAAATCTTTGTAGCAAAGCGAGAGGGTGGCGGAGGTGAGCATTTTCAGGGCTCCGTCGCGGATGCTTTTTTCCGGCAGAATGCCTTTGTGGTAGTCATAGGTGATGGCGCGGCCATAGCCCTTGCACTCCGGGCAAGCTCCCAGTGGGGAATTGCCGCTGAAAAGCCCCGGTACGGGTTCGGCCAGAGGATACCAGTCGCTCCGATATTCGCGGAGCGTTCCCCACCCGTCATCGCCGCGCAGGGAAACGAGCGCGACATCCTGCCCCAGATGCAGGGCTGTTTCCAGCGCTTCCATCAGGCGTGTCCCGGAATCCGGCTTCAGCCGTATGCGGTCCTGCACGACTATCCAGCGTTCCATGCCGACCTGTTCCTCCGTGATGTTATCCAGCCGCACCACGTCGCAACCGACCAGCAGTCGCAGGTAGCCTTGCCCCTGCAGAGCCTGCACCATTTCCGCGCAACTGCCCACCGGCACCACAGCGAAGCAGACCAGTGCCTCTCCCTCGGGATGCTCTCGCAGCAGCTCCTCGGCGACCCCCTGCGGCGTGGCGGGGCGGATGATGCGCCCCTCAGCATCGCGCCCGACCGACAGGCGGGAATAGATGAGTTTCAGGTACTCGTTCATCCCGGTCATGGTGCCGACGGTGGAGCGGGAGTTCTTCACGGAATTGCGCTGCCCCAGTGCAATGGCCGGAGGCACGTTTTCCACCGCATCCACATCCGGCCTGTCCATGCGGTCCATGAACTGGCGCACATAGGGAGAAAATGTTTCGACATAGCGCCGCTGCCCCTCGGCGTACAGGGTGTTGACGGCCAATGAGGTCTTGCCGCTCCCGCTCGGCCCGGTCACTACTGTGATGCCGCCCAGCGGAATATCCGCATCCACCCCGCGCAGGTTGTGTTCCCGTGCTCCCCGTATGCGAATGCTTTTCTGGCTCTCATTTTGCATGGAATCATTCTAATTTATTTTTCCGTTGAAGTGAAGTGTAATCTGCGTCTGCGCTATAAGAAAGCGTTTCTCGGCCGTCCGAAACATAATAAAACGCTGTTTTCTTTCTTTCCGCAGACGCAAACGAAATAAAGAACTCAGGTAGACTCTTGCCAAACAGGAAATTTTGTGCCAGAGTTACATCAGTTACGCAACATCAACAAACCCTGAATGAATAAAATTATGACTAAATATCAGCATAAAACTACCCGTTCGTCTCGTCGTTCCCTCAACTTCAGCGTGCAGCAGGCCGTCACAGGCCGCGCGGCATCAGGGCTTCCGGCGGCGACGTTCTCCTACAACAAGGGCATCCCGTCCTACCCCTCGGATTGTCTGCGCGATTCTATCCGTATCGTCTATGCGGAAGCCGGGGCTTCGGCGCTCGTGGCTTCCGGCACGGTGGATGACCAAGTGACGATTGCGGTGTCCGGCGCCGGGTCGTATACCAGTCCGTCCGGAGCAGGAGTGAAGATTGACGGCTCTATTCCCATTCCCGGCGGTGGCTATTATCTGGTGACAGCAAACCACACCAATATCGATTACCCGCCCAATGCCAATGTTTCCAACATCAGTTGCTCGGTTACTCCTGTTACGGATATCATCGGTATTGTGCCGGATGAAAACGAACCGCCGAGCGAATGTACCTGCGAATGCACCTGTGCCTCCGGCTCCGATAACGATGGCGGTCCGTCTCAGCAGAATAATGACAATTCAGAGAATCTGTCGCCCTCGGCATTCAGCGCGCGTTCATCCTCCGGCTCGTCTTCCTCTGCCGGCAGCGGGGTGCGGCGCTCTTCCGTTCCTCAGGAAATGAGCTGGAGCTGCAATGTTGCCTCTTTCCGAGGCATGCCCGGCGTGCCCTCTGCCCGGCTGGAGCTGCGTGCCCGTGCGTTTGATGCCGCCTCTCTCGCTTCTCCTGAGTCTCTCTGTCTGCGCCATCCGCTGGCCACGGTGCTGCATGTGCCGCAGGGCGGGGCTGCTGCCAATCAGCTTGTCTGCCTGGATGAGGGGGATTCTTATCTCAACTTCATGTGCAGCGGCGCGGGTAACCACTTCTTCCCCGTGGGGGCTTCCGTTTCCACCCGCACCACACTCTGTGCTGTGGCGGAGATGTCGCTCGATGCTCCTGCCTGCTCCCTCAGCGGTGCGGCGTATATCCGTGCCACCCGTCAGGACGGCTCGGCGCTCTTCTTCCTGCCTTCCGATGGCTCTTTTGCCGGGATGCTGACACCCGCCGGCGCGCTGCTCTCTGCGGAAAATGCCGCTGATTATCTGGTGGTGCTGCGCGATGAGGAGTCCGATGCCATCCGGCAAATCTGGAATCCATGGGATGGGCTCACAGAGGTTTTGCCGCGCGAGGATGCTTCCGGCTACACCATTTCGTTCTACCTGCCCGCGCAGGTCACGCCCCCGGCGCAGGATGCGGAGTCGCCGCTCTATGCCGTTTCGGGCACTCCGTTCCGCACGGTGTCGGTGGCGGTGGATGCCACGGTCTCGTCCCTCACGGTGACGGAGCATGATGCGGAGCAGCCGGAGAGCATGCCGGATGTCACAACCTGCTGGAGTTCCGTCGGCGGCACATGGTCGCGTTCCTCCGGCTCCGGTGATGCGTTGATTACGGAATCCCGCACCCGCACGGATGATGCGGCAGCAGGGACCTACTCCGTGGTAACGACTCTTTCCCGCGGCGGCGCGGTGGCTTCCTGCGTGCAGGAGGTCTATGATGCTTCCGGCGCGCAAGGCGATGTTCTGTTGAGCCGCACGGAGGGCTTTGGTACGCCGCTCGCCCGCACCACGACCTTTGAATACAACCGCATGGGGCAACTCATCACCCGCACGGCTCCCGATGGCGGGGTGACAACCTATGCCTATGACACCGCCGGGCGCGTGGTGAAGGATTCTTCCCCCTGGGGTGCTGCCGGGCAGCGCGTCACGGAGACAAGCTACCGCACGGATGGTTCTTCCCGCAGCTCGGAGCCCGCCCGCATCGTCACCAGGCTCGCCACGGCTTCTTCCGTTGCCACGGTTCGCACGGAGGAATACACCTACTCCACTTCTGACGGCGTGGAACGCGTGGAATGTCGCACCACGGCCGGCACTCCCGCCACCACGCAGCTCACGGTCACGGAGACATACACCGCTGCCTATGCTCATCCCTATGCTGCCGGACGCCCCCGCATGTCGCAGGCCGCCAATGGGGTGCAGACCTGGTATCAATACACCGCCACTTCGCTGCACGGGGCGCTCTATTCGGTGACAACGGAAACGCGCGTAGAGGGAGCTCCCGTGGCGGGGCAATCCACCCGCTCGGTGGAGTATATCTCTGCGGATGGCAACGTGCTGCGTTCGGAGTCCTACCTGCTGCTTTCCTCCGGGGTGTGGACACTCACATCCGGGGAATCGCACCAATATGATACGCAGAACCGCCGTATCGCCACGCTGCACGACAACGGTCGCTCCCGCTCCTGCGGCTATATCTGCACGGGCGAACTCCTCTGGGAGGTGGACGAGGACGGCGTGCGCACGGATTACGGCTACGATGCCTCCCGCCGTCTGGTGGAGACGATTCGCTCCGAGGTGCGCGACGGTGAGACTGTCATCACGCCGGAGACGATTACGACCTATACCCGCGATGCCGCCGGGCGCGTGCTGACCACCCGTCGCGATATAGGTGCCATGACTACAACGGAATCAATGGTCTATGATATCCTGGGGCGGGTCACGTCCCGCACGGATACTCTCGGTCGCGTCACGACCACCGCTTACAGTGCAGATGGTCTGACGACCACGCTGACCACGCCCGCCGGGGCAACGCTCATCACTACCCGCAACCGCGATGGCAGCGTGGCGCATCTCGCCGGCACGGGGCAGCGGGAGTTGTTCTATGTCCATGACCTCAACGGCAACAACGCCCGTGAGACGGTGAAGCTGGCTGATAACACCACGATTCTCTCGCAGACGATTACGACCGACTTCGGTCAGGTGGTGGCACAAGCTCAACCGAATGCGAACGGCGGCTTTATCTACTCCCGCAGCGAGTATAACGCCAAGGGGCAGCTCACGAAGCAGTATCAGGATACGGGCTGGAATACCGCGAAAACCGCAGCCACGCTCTATGAATATGATGCGTTCGGCAATGTGGTGAAGCAGACACTCGCGCTGTCCAGCTCGCCCACGCCGCTGAACTCACCCGTCACGGAGATGGCCTACGGTGCGGAAGCTCTGACGGATGGCATCTATCGCACCGTCACCCGAACCCGTTACAATGCAGCGGGCAATCCGCTGGTGAGCGTGCAGAAGTCACTCGTTTCCAATCTGTCAGATACCCTGGAGAGCAAAAAACTAACAATTGACGAAAGAAACTTGACTTCCACGCAATGGGTAGAGTATCATAACGGAACGAAACGTAAGAGCTACAACACCCTGCCTACCAGCAACATCACCGCAGAAGCCGTGACGGTGGATGGCTTTACGCTCTCGCAGACGGATAACGCAGGGGTAACGACTACCAACACCCGCAGCTACACGGCCAACGGGATGATTCACTCCCGAACGGATGGTCGCGGCAACACGACCACCACGGTGACGGACACCGCCGGACGCACGCTGACGGTCACGGATGCCGCCGGAAATGTGACCACCACGGCCTACGACTCCGCGCATGATTTACCCGCCACGGTAACGGATGCACAGGGTAACACCTCCTGCTACCGCTACGATGTCCGTGGCCGCAAGGTCGCGGAGTGGGGCACGGGCATTCAGCCGGTCATGTTCGGCTACGATGATGCCGAACGCATGGTCACGCTCACCACTTTCCGCGCCGGCTCGGAAACGGTCTCAACCGACCCGAGCAACCGTACAGACGGCGATACGACCACTTGGAGCTATCACGATGCCTCCGGCATGGAAACGGCCAAGACCTACGCGGACAACTCATCCGTGGTGAAAACCTACGATGCCTACAACCGCGTGCTGACGGAAACGGATGCACGAGGCAACATCAAGACGCATACCTATGAAGCCGCCCGAGGCCTGCTGCTGGGGACTACCTACAGCGATAGTACGACACCCCGAGCCTTCAGCTACAACCATCTCGGGCAACTCACACAGGTAACAGATGCCGCAGGGGTACGCACGCTCGGCTACAACGCTTACGGCGAGCAGGAAAGCGATTCGCTCGTAGCCGACGGCGTGACCCACCTCATCACGGAAACCCGCGATGAAAAAGGGCGCTCCACGGGCTACACCTACTCCAAGAACGGTACGGTGCAACAAACGGTCACCACCGGCTACGGCACAACCGGACGCATCGCTACCGCCGGCTTCCTCCACGGCGGCGAGGAAAAGCAATTCAGCTATGAGTACCTCTCCGGCACTCACCTGCTGGAGAAGCTCACCATGCCGAACAACATGACCTTGACGCAGAGCTACGAAATACAGCGCGATTTGCTCACGGGCATGGCCTACAAGCGCGGCTCCACTCTGGTCGCCAACCGACAGTACAGCTACGACTCTCTCGGTCGCCCCACCGCCCGCAACACCTCCCGCCAGGGCACGGTGAAGAACGACACCTTCGTCTACAACAACCGCAGCGAGCTGACGTCCGCCACAGTCAACGGCAATAATTATGCCTATGATTACGATAACATCGGTAATAGAGAAACAGCAACAGAAAGCGAAATCACCACAAGCTATACCGCCAATGAGCTGAATCAGTACACCGCCGTGGGTGATTTCACTCCCACCTTCGATGCCGATGGCAACCAGACGCTGGTGAAAAGCTCCACAGGTATCTGGAGTATTACCTACGATGCCGAAAACCGCCCTGTGAGCTTCACCAATGCGGAAAGCAACACCGTGGTAGAATGCGCCTACGACCACATGGGCCGCCGCGCCACCAAGAAGGTAACAGTAGACGGAGCCATCACGCTCCACCAGCGCTACCTCTACCGAGGCTACCTGCAAATCGCCTGCTGTGACCTTACCCGCAGCGCTCACCCGGCACTGTGGCTCATCACCTGGGATTCCACCCAACCGATAGCCACCCGACCCCTGGCCATCCAAAAGGACGGCACCTGGTACACATACGGCTGGGATTTAACCAAAAACATCTGTGAGCTTTACGGCTCAAACGGTTACATCCGCACCGCCTACACTTACACCCCCTATGGTGAAGTAACGGAAAGCACCAACAGCGTCTACCAACCTATCCAGTGGAGTAGTGAGTTCAACGATACAGAACTCGGTTTGGTGTACTATAACTACCGCCATTATAATCCGATGGATGGCAGATGGTTGGGAAGAGATATCATAGGAATAAAAGGAGGCCTTAATTTATTCTGCTATGTGACAAACAAACCAATTCAGGGCTTTGATATAAAGGGAGCATCCTGGATTCAATCAGCATGTTGCGCGGTAGCTGCTGGTTTAATATTATGGGATTTATACGATACAATTACATCAAATATTTGCCTTGGCAAAAAAGGGGAAGATTGGTATTTATGTATGATAGAAAACGTAATATTAACGTCAAATATAGAAAATATGCTTTGCTGCATATATAAAAACATAAAAAACAATGATACGCCAGCAGCAATAGAATGTATTACATCCGAGTATATTGCCAAACTAAGAGAAATTACAAAATATACAGCAATTTATTGTTGCTTAGGGCCACATGAGTCAACCTTAATTCAATCAATTAGGATATTAAAAATATTTTATAGACTAAGGCCACGTGCAGCTTCAATATGCTCGAAATAGCCTAAATTAACATAAAAAACAGCTAAACAACTTTATTTACTTCCGTATCCAAATCTATGATTATGGGTACGGAAGTGTAATGATCTTTATCTTAAATATGAAATTATCATCAGCAAACAAAAAATTCATTTCAATCAAAAAAAGCAATTTTGAATACATTATTATTCCCCAAAAATCCATTTTATCTTTTTCAACAAAAAAGGACTTTTGCATATTTTCTCTGAAACACCAAACTTCCTTCCATTGTAGATTATTGAAAACAGAAATCGAAAAAATTAACAATAGCATTTTATACAAGGATGAAAATTTTGTAGACTTATATAAAAACATACATTCAGAAATCATTAATGGAAATAAAACCATATTTTTCCAAAAAGAAATGCTATTTATTTTTATCGTTTCACTTATAATATCTTTTTTAATACCCATCACCGTTGAAAACCTGACTGACAATATAAGATTCAATAGGAATCTATCCTTCTTTTTTGTTTATGTACTGACAAGCGTCATGTCCTGGAGCCTCATCGAATCAAAATTCATCAAAGATAAATCAAAAATACAAATAAAACATTTCTATTCAAATAGCCATTGGATGCATATGTTATTAAACGACAGCATATACTATTCTGTAAAAAAGAATTTTATTAAAAATATTTATCGTTTTAAGTGGGGCAAATACATTCTTTTGAAAGACAACACATGCATTCCTTGTTCAGACGATTTTATTTCTAAAGAATTATCTTCGATTAAAGAAAAAAATGAGAGTGTAACACTAAAAATCATCCTGCACATTTTTGGCTTTATATTTTCGTTTATTTGGGCTTGTTTATCTCTTCTTGTATTCGAATTTTGATTTCTCTTATCTCACCCAAGTTAACAAATACTCCCGCCGGGGCAACGCTCATCACTATCCGCAACCGCGATGGCAGCGTGGCGCATCTCTACGGCACGGGGCAGCGGGAGTTGTTCTATGTCTATGACCTCAACGGCAACAACGCCCGTGAGACGGTGAAGCTGGCGGATAACACCACGATTCTCTCGCAGACGATTACGACCGACTTCGGTCAGGTGGTGGCACAAGCTCAACCGAATGCGAACGGCGGCTTTATCTACTCCCGCAGCGAGTATAACGCCAAGGGGCAGCTCACGAAGCAGTATCAGGATACGGGCTGGAATACCGCGAAAACCGCAGCCACGCTCTATGAATATGATGCGTTCGGCAATGTGGTGAAGCAGACACTCGCGCTGTCCAGCTCGCCCACGCCGCTGAACTCACCCGTCACGGAGATGGCCTACGGTGCGGAAGCTCTGACGGATGGCATCTATCGCACCGTCACCCGAACCCGTTACAATGCAGCGGGCAATCCGCTGGTGAGCGTGCAGAAGTCACTCGTTTCCAATCTGTCAGATACCCTGGAGAGCAAAAAACTAACAATTGACGAAAGAAACTTGACTTCCACGCAATGGGTAGAGTATCATAACGGAACGAAACGTAAGAGCTACAACACCCTGCCTACCAGCAACATCACCGCAGAAGCCGTGACGGTGGATGGCTTTACGCTCTCGCAGACGGATAACGCAGGGGTAACGACTACCAACACCCGCAGCTACACGGCCAACGGGATGATTCACTCCCGAACGGATGGTCGCGGCAACACGACCACCACGGTGACGGACACCGCCGGACGCACGCTGACGGTCACGGATGCCGCCGGAAATGTGACCACCACGGCCTACGACTCCGCGCATGATTTACCCGCCACGGTAACGGATGCACAGGGTAACACCTCCTGCTACCGCTACGATGTCCGTGGCCGCAAGGTCGCGGAGTGGGGCACGGGCATTCAGCCGGTCATGTTCGGCTACGA